>JBIOHG010000012.1:0-77965 GCA_044448765.1 Sphingobacteriales bacterium
ATCTCCGTTTGTTTAAACCAATAGGGCAAATTAGCGCCCAAGCCAACAAAAAAGCCCCCCGGGTGTTGAGAGGCTTTTTCTGTTGAATTTTTTTTATTAGAAAAACTTAAAGCCTACACTTAGCGCCCACAGTTTTTGGGTTTGGCCAAAATCGGAATTTACTTTGTTTAAACCGCCCTGGTAACGCAAATCGGCAGTGATCGGCCCCAGGTCGACCCCAAAGCCGGCCTGGTAACCCAGGGTGCTGTTATTGTACTTACCGAAGTCATTAAAAGCCGTTTCGAAATTATCGGAAAAACTCTCACTCTTACTGAGCATATAAGTATACTCCGGTCCGGCCATTATTCTAAAATTTAGATTTTTAGGACCGAATTTGTAACCCAGCAGCACAGGCACGGTTAAATTGGTGAATTTAACGTGTGCGTTGTAAATTGTGCCGTTACTGTTTGAATCGAAATCGCCTCCGGTACTATTTAAATAAACTTCGGGTTGAAGATATAACCCGGTGCCGAAACGGGCAAACAAGCCGGCCTGGTAGCCCGTAACATTTGATGAGTGAAAATTATCAGCATCAATGTGCGAATAGTTCACACCGCCTTTAATGCCAAATGAAACCTGCGCCTTTGCACTGATACCAACCGCTACCACCATTGCGACGCTTAAAAGAAACTTTTTCATAATTAGTTATTTTAGTTTATAAATAGGTTAGCTGTATAACCATTACTAAGGTTTAAACAATTGTTAAGCCAAATTATGCTCATTGCAGCAAACAGATTTTTTCTATTTTTGCTGAAATACTTTTAACTATGGCAGAGATCAGCATCAGCAATAAGGATTGGCAACGCGTAAAGATCAAATTACAACGTAAATATAACCGCCTTACCGATGAACAGCTTCAATATACCGAAGGGCAGGAAGACGATCTGATCAGCCGCGTAATGGACCTGTTAAAGCGCGATCGTGCCTATGTGGTATTCACTTTGAAAAAAGCTTTAGTGAATATTGATAACAACCGTTTGTAGTTAATACTATACAATAGGCACTCGGGAATAATCGGCTTGTTTATGAAAACAATTACCCTTACAAGCTTTTCAGATACCCAAAAGGAGAACCTTTTAAATATTTGGAACGCCGAATATGCTGCGAAACTGCAATTGCCGAATTTGCTGGAATTTGAACATTTCCTGGATAGCCTCATCAACCAAAAGCATTATTTACTGGTAAATGAAGGTGACAATATTGTGGGCTGGGCCGCATTGTTTACAATTGAAAGTGCCCACTGCTTTTTTATTATGATAGACGGCAATTCGCACGGTAAAGGTTATGGTACGCTTTTGCTAAATGAATTAAAAAAGCATGAAAAGCATTTGTTTGGCTGGGCCATAGACCATAATGATGACGTCAAAGCCGACGGCACTTTCTACCGTTCGCCGCTTGATTTTTATAGGAAAAATGGCTTCACCATCAATAGCGAACTACGATTGGAAACGGACCAGCTGTCGGCAGTGAATATTGTGTGGAGCGCTACAAATAACCAGCATAATCTATGATAAATACCATCATCTTCGACCTTGGAGCAGTGCTGATAGACTGGAACCCGCGCTATATGTACCGTACCATTTTCAGCGATGAGACTGAAATGGAAAAATTTCTGGCCGATATAACAACTTCTGATTGGAATGAAGAGCAAGATGCCGGCCGACCACTGGCGCATGGCACCGAAATATTAGTACGGCGATTTCCGGAACACGAAGCTAATATCCGCGCCTTTTATGGCCGCTGGAACGAGATGCTTGGCGAGGCTTTCCATGAAACTGTTGAAATATTTGGGAAATTAAAACATAGCGGGAAATATAAGATATATGCGCTCACTAACTGGTCGGCGGAAACATTTCCTGTTGCTTTTGAGCGTTTTGAATTTTTGAATTGGTTTGATGGTATCGTAGTTTCGGGTGCCGAAAAAATGCGCAAACCAACGACTGAGTTTTATCACATCCTGCTTAACCGGTACCAGGTTAAAGCGGAAGAGGCTTTATTTATTGACGATAATTATCGTAATATTTTGGCTGCGGAAGAGATCGGCATTAACTGTATTCACTTTACTTCGGCGGAACAGTTGGAGGAGGAATTAGTAAAACAAGGTATATTAATGTAGAGACGCAATGCATTGCGTCTCTACCGGATTTTATTTAAAATATAGCCTCGGCAATTTTCCTTGTCGGCCCGGGATTACTCATCGTATAAAAATGCAGTACCGGCACACCAAAATCCATCAATTCTTTACACTGGCTGATCATCCATTCAATACCTGCCTCTTTAACCTCTTTTTCCGACTTGCAATTATGCACCGCCTCGCTAAGGTCTTCCGGAATGTCGATATGAAATATTTTAGGCAGGTTGATGAGTTGCTTTGATGAGGTGATCGGTTTTAACCCAGGTATAATAGGCACATTGATACCATTTTCGCGGCAATTTTTTACGAATTCTTTGTACTTATTATTGTCAAAAAACATCTGGGTCACAATAAAATTGGCGCCCATATCAACTTTTTGTTTCAGGTATTTGAAATCCGTTTTAAGGTTAGGGGCTTCAAAATGTTTTTCGGGGTAACCGGCTACGCCAATGCAAAAATCGGCATTCATCACCTCGTGATCTTCGTACAGGTATTTACCCTTATTCATGTTTACCACCTGCTCCAGCAAATCCGTTGCATAAGCATGTCCACCGGGTGTAGGTATAAATCCTGAATCAGCCATACGCGCGTCACCGCGCAATACCAGCACATTATCGATACCTAAAAATTGCAGGTCGATCAATGCATTTTCCGTTTCTTCCCGAGTAAAACCACCACAGATCAAATGGGGTACGGCATCCACCTTATAACGGTTCATGATGGCGGCACAAATAGCAACTGTACCGGGGCGTTTACGATAAGATACTTTCTCCAGCAAGCCGTTATCATGCTGCTTGTAGATATAATCTTCGCGATGGTAAGTAACGTCAATAAACGGCGGCTTAAACTCCATCAGCGGATCAATGGCGTTATAGATGCTTTGAATACTGTTGCCCTTAACCGGCGGCAGCAGCTCAAATGAAAAAAGTGTTTTGCCTTTGGAGGCCCCAATATGTTCTGTTATTCTCATTAGTGACTTCAGTGCAGATCAAATATATAATAATATCATATCAAACTATGTCATTGCGATCCGCTAACCAGCGGAGGCAACCTCTTCGTAAGCTTAGCGACGAGTTTGCTTCGTCGTTCCTCCTCGCAATGACAATATCTTTAGTAGTTTAAATTCGGTCCAAGCCAGCGTTCTACCGTCGCCAGTTCCATATTCTTCCGCTTTGCATAATCCTCAACCTGATCCTTGCTGATCTTACCCAACCCAAAATACCTCGACTGCGGATGTGCGAAATAGAACCCGCTTACCGATGCTGCCGGTGTCATGGCAAGGCTTTCGGTCAAGTGCATTTTGGCATTATCTTCAGCTTTTAGCAAATCAAACAAAGTCAATTTTTCGGTATGGTCCGGACAAGCAGGATAACCCGGTGCCGGGCGTATGCCCTGGTATTCTTCTTTGATCAATTCCTCGGCACCCAGGTTTTCACCTTTGGCATAACCCCAATATTCGCGGCGTACTAATTCATGCATTTTTTCAGCAAAGGCTTCTGCTAAACGGTCGGCAAGGGCTTTGGCCATAATGCTGTTGTAATCGTCATAGTCCTTTTCAAACTTTGCCACTAACTCATCACAGCCAATACCAGCCGTTACGGCAAAACCGCCAAAATAATCTGGTATGCCGGTTTCTTTTGGTGCGACAAAATCCGACAAGGCATAATAAGGTTCGCCCTTAACTTTTTCTGTTTGCTGACGTAAAGTATGAATTCGCGTCAGCAATTGCTTGCGGCTTTCGTCGGTATATAATTCGATATCGTCGCCAACACTTGCAGCAGGCCAGAAGCCAATGACACCATTTGCCTGCAATAATTTCTCCCTTACGATCTTATCCAACAGCGTTCGGGCATCATCATAAAGCTTTTTGGCTTCAACACCCACGTACTTATCATCAAATATCTTCGGATAGCTGCCGCGTAATTCCCAGGTATGGAAAAACGGCGTCCAGTCGATATAAGGCACCAATTCCTCCAACGTAAATGCTTCAAAAACTTTGGTTCCTGTAAAGGTTGGTTTTGGTGGAATAGAACCATTCAGATTGATCTGAAACCGCGAATTACGTGCATCGTCAATGCTTACAAAGCGCTTATCCGAGCGTTTATTTAAGTGCGCTTCGCGGGCTTTTTCGTACTCAGCTTTTGTATTGCTTATAAATTCATCGCGCAGGTCCTTATTCATCAGGTTGCTGCAAACGCCCACGCTGCGCGAGGCATCCAGCACATGTATGACACCATGCTGATAATGGGGCGCTACTTTTACAGCGGCATGAATGCGCGAGGTTGTGGCTCCGCCAATAATTAACGGAATAGTAAACCCTTCGCGCTCCATCTCCTTGGCGAAATGCACCATCTCGTCCAGCGACGGCGTAATTAAACCACTCAACCCTATAATATCTACCTGTTGTTTTTTGGCTTCTTCAATAATGCGTTGCGCGGGAACCATCACCCCAAGGTCTACAACCTCGAAGTTATTGCAAGCCAGTACAACACCTACTATGTTTTTGCCAATATCGTGTACATCGCCTTTAACAGTCGCCATTAATACTTTGCCCGCATTGGCGCGGCTCGCGCTGCTATCTTCACCTGCATCTATCACGCGCTGTTTTTCCAGTTCGATAAAAGGCAGCAAATAAGCCACCGCCTTTTTCATTACGCGCGCCGATTTTACCACCTGCGGCAAAAACATCTTACCTGAACCAAACAGGTCGCCCACCACGTTCATACCATCCATCAATGGGCCTTCGATTACTTCCAATGGCTTGGCAAATTTTTGACGGGCTTCTTCCACATCATCATCCAGGTATTCGATAATTCCTTTTACCAGGGCGTGTGACAGGCGCTCTTCAACCGGAGCCTTACGCCATTCCTCATCGCGAACTATCTCTTTGCCTTTTGATTTGATGGTTTCGGCAAACTCCACCAAACGCTCGGTTGCATCCGGACGGCGGTTGAGTAAAACGTCTACCACCATCTCAAGCAGGTCCTTCGGTATCTCTTCATAGACTTCCAGCATACCGGCGTTTACAATACCCATGTCCAAACCCGCCTTAATGGCATGGTACAAAAATGCCGAGTGCATGGCCTCGCGCACGGTATTATTACCCCTGAACGAGAAGGAAATATTACTTACCCCACCGCTCACTTTGGCAAAAGGCAGGTTTTGTTTTATCCAGCGGGTAGCTTCAATAAAGTCGACCGCGTAATTATTATGCTCTTCTAAACCGGTTGCAACCGTGAGGATATTGGGGTCGAAAATGATATCCTGCGGCGGGAAACCGATCTCATCAACAAGTATATCGTAGCTGCGTTTGCAAATTTCGATACGTCGCGCTAAGGAATCGGCCTGGCCCTGTTCGTCAAATGCCATTACCACCACGGCGGCGCCATAGCTTTGTATTTTACGTGCCTGGTCCTTAAATTTTTCTTCGCCTTCTTTTAGTGAGATGGAGTTAACGATACCTTTTCCCTGCAAACATTTCAACCCGGCTTCGATTACTGTCCATTTGGAGGAATCCACCATGATAGGCAGTTTGGCAATATCCGGTTCAGAGGCGATAAGGTTTAAAAACTTTACCATGGCCGCTTCCGAATCGATCATCCCCTCATCCATGTTCACGTCTATTACCTGCGCACCGCCCTCCACCTGCTGGCGTGCTACAACCAAAGCACCTTCGTAATCCTCGCCCAAAATAAGCTTAGAGAATTTGGGCGAACCCGTAATATTGGTACGCTCGCCAATATTAGCGAAGTTTGTTTCAGGCGTCAGGGTAACGGATTCCAATCCGCTTAAGCGCATGTAAGGCTCAATTGTTGGTACTATGCGCGGCGTAGCCTGTGCCGCTTTTTCGGCAATGCAGCGGATATGGTCGGGCGTGGTACCGCAGCAACCGCCAACGATATTAGCCATTCCAAAATCAAGGAAATCTTCAACTAAATGCGCTGTTTCGTGCGGCATTTCGTCATAACCGCCAAATTCGTTAGGCAGGCCGGCGTTAGGATAGGCCGAAATAAACACATCGGCTTTTTCTGAAAGCTCCAGTAAATGCGGGCGCATTTCTTTGGCACCCAAAGCACAATTCAAGCCTACAGATAATAAACCGGCATGACGCACCGAATTCCAGAACGCCTCAACCGTTTGCCCCGAAAGCGTACGTCCCGAAGCATCGGTAATAGTACCCGAGATCATAATATTGCCCGTGCTGCGATATAAAGAGCGCTCTTTCCCGGCAGCGCGGCATTCATTTTCATACCGTTTGATGGCGAACAAAGCCGCCTTGGCGTTCAGTGTATCAAATATGGTTTCGATCAGCAACAAGTCAGATCCCCCATCGACCAACCCGCGAACCTGTTCATAATAAGCTTCGGCGAGGTCATCAAAATTGACAGCACGGTAACCCGGATCGTTTACATCCGGCGACATAGAAGCCGTACGATTGGTCGGCCCGACAGCGCCTGCCACAAATACCGGCTTTTCGGGGTGCTTTTCGTTGTGTTCATCGGCTACTTCGCGGGCTAAACGCGCACCTTCGTAGCTTAACTCGTAAGCCAGCTCCTCCATGTGGTAGTCGGCCAATGAAATGCGCTGCGTGCTGAAGGTGTTGGTCTCGATTATATCAGCACCGGCATTAATATATTCCTGGTGAATGGCTTTGATCACATCCGGGCGGGTCAAATTCAACAGGTCGTTATTGCCTTTCAGGTCAGAAATATGGTCACGAAAACGCTCCCCACGAACATCCTCCTCGGTCAATTGGTACCGTTGTATCATGGTACCCATTGCACCGTCAATTACCAATACGCGTTTTTGTAGTTCTTTTCTAATGTCCATTTTTATAGATATGAGATGTGAGATATGAGATGTGAGACAAAAGAAACGGCAAAAAATCCATCTCAAATCTCAAATCTAGTATCTCATATCTAACAACAGCTTATAACGAAAAGTCGGATATAATGTTGACTCCCGCTTATCTTTCCTAACCCTTTTTGAGGCGGTTAAGTAGAACGTAGCACCTTGTAAGCACAGGTTGCTAAGACATCGCAGGGTCTAATCCCTCCGTCTTTCTCTATAAGCAGTGCAAATTTGCACAATAAGGTTGTAATATCAAAATAGAGCGGGCGGGCTTTGTGTTGAGAGAGTGTCAGTTTTGCGATGTGCTAAATATAAGATAAAGCAACGTCAAGCATCAATGTTAAGTTAGAAGTGACCTTTTAACTCAAAATTAGTGATTAAACCCACCAGAAACATCGCGGCGAATAGTACACTAAGGATTATTCCCCAGGATTTCATTGTAGGCACTTTAAACATCATCCAGCTAATTATTCCTGCGGCGACTAACCCCACGATTCCTCTGCCGTACAATCTATTAATTATGATTCCGATAGAACCCGCCAAAAGGAATAACACAATCAAAATACCCATTAATCTATAAACGATTAAATTGAGTCTTGCCCAGTTCATATTTTTGAATTTTTGCTAAGATACTGCGATAAAGTATTATGTTAAATTTCAAATTGCAATTTCGCAAAACGATTAAATTTCGCCGGTAGCTTGAATACTTTTAAATACCACTTCCAATTTCACTCAAATAAAAATTTCAAAGAACAATTTTGATCATTCATCACGAATAATCTATATCCTGAGCGGGGTTTAGAAAAAAAACCGGGATATATACAAATTTACAAAAGGCCTTTGGACAAAGTGGTGACAGTGTTTTGTCAGTAGTGGTAGCTAACCAAAATACTTTTACACACCATTTCCGATTTCGCCCGAAGAGTGGCAACACCTGCTGTTCGTAGACTTTGTCTACGAATTTGCTATGCCTGTAGTCTGCAGACTACAGGTTGTCACGTCCTAAGTTTTAAACTTCGGACAGCGGGTATTTCGCCTTTTTGGTTGTTGTTGCCAACAAAGCTATAAACTATCTTATATCTTTTAATTAATCCTTGCGTAGCTTGTTGATGACAACACCAACAAATAAATTTATTAAGTTTGAATATGAGATGGCCAGATTTTTTATTGTATTACATAACTGAGTATTATGGAAAAAAGAAAATAGATAGAGGACAGTGGAGTTCAAAATTAAGGCGGGCTGTTTTTAGCGTTGGGCTAATTATATCATTGAATTTATTCACTTTTTTTGAAATCTTTTATTTTCTTATCACTAAAAGAAATTTTTTAGACTTAAATTATGCTGGGTTAATTTTAATTTTCTTTGTAGTTGTGATCATACAGGTAATACGTTACATATATATCGTAAAAAAACGTTACGAGTTTATTAAATCATCAGAATATACAAGGTTACGATCAACTACCCGTCCTAATTTTTTTGCTATTATGGCAATATTTTCGCTTTCATTTATTTTCGCTTTCATGATAGGTATTTTAATAAACTTATATATGAAGGCACATAATATGCCTATTATTTAGCCTGCCCCTTAAAAGCCATTAAGGACACTTGCTATTTACCCTCTCACCATTGTTCGAATACTTTTAAACACCATTTCCAATTTCCGCCAAATAAAAATTTCAAAGAACAATTTTGATCGTTCATCACGAATGACCGATATCCAGATCTGGTCTTAGACCCTTACCCGGTATATATACAAATTTACGAAAGCCCTTTGGATAAAGTGGTGACAGTGTTTTGTCAGTAGGCGTAACTAACCAAAATACTTTTAAACACCATTTCCAATTTCGCCCAAGGAGTGGCAACTTGCGACCTCGATATTGTGAGATATGAACACCCATTATAAGAAGATAGCTTTAGAACTGAATATAGCTGAAAAGCAGGTTAGCACCACTGCCGCCCTGCTGGACGAAGGGGCAACCGTTCCCTTTATTTCCCGTTACCGCAAGGAAATGACCGGCAGCCTGGATGAAGTACAGGTAGCCGCCATCCGCGACCGCGTGGAGCAACTGCGCGAACTGGATAAACGCCGCGAAGCCATCCTGAAGTCGCTAACCGAAATGGGCAAGCTGACACCGGAACTGGAAAGGCAAGTAAACGAAGCGGAAACGATGGTTGCACTGGAGGATATCTACCTGCCCTATCGCCCAAAACGGAAAACACGTGCCACCACCGCACGTGAAAGAGGCCTGCAGCCACTGGCTGATCTGATCTTACAGCAAGGCCGGACAGACCTTGAGCTGGAAGCTGCCAAATATATTGATGAAGAAAAAGGTGTAAAATCAGTTGAAGAAGCGCTTGCCGGTGCAAGGGATATCATTGCCGAACACATCAGCGAAAATGCCGAAGTGCGCACTAGAATGCGGGCTTTGTTTTTAGAAAAGGGCACACTGCTATCTAAAGCAGTTCCCGGTAAGGAAGAAACCGGCATCAAGTATAAAGACTATTTCGACTGGACGGAACCGGTTAAATCTATCCCCTCGCACCGCATACTCGCCATCCGCCGCGGCGAAAAAGAAGAAATGCTTTGGATGGATATACAACCACCCGAGGATGCTGCGATTGCTTTGTTGGAAAATCTGTTTGTAAAAGGAAATAATGAGTCGGCACAACAGGTAAAACTGGCCATTGCCGATGGTTATAAGCGCTTGCTGAAACCCTCGATGGAAACCGAGATACGCCTGTTTACCAAAAAGAAAGCGGACGAAGAAGCCATAAGGGTTTTCGCAGAAAATGCGAGGCAGTTATTGATGGCTGCGCCGCTTGGCCAAAAGCGCACCCTGGCTATCGATCCGGGCTTTCGTACCGGTTGCAAAGTAGTTTGTTTGGATGAACAGGGTAAGCTATTAGAATATACAGCTATTTTCCCGCATACCGGTGCGGGCGGTCAAAAAGAAGCTGAAAAAACAACGCGCCATTTAGTCGAAAAATACAACATCGAATCCATTGCCATTGGTAATGGTACGGCGGGCCGTGAGACTGAGCTTTTTGTGCGAAACCTGGGTTTAACAAGCGTCAATATTGTGATGGTGAATGAAAGCGGTGCATCCATTTACTCTGCGTCAGATGTGGCGCGCGAGGAATTCCCGGATAAAGACGTAACGGTAAGAGGTGCGGTCTCAATCGGTCGCCGTTTGATGGATCCTTTGGCCGAATTGGTAAAGATCGACCCAAAATCTATTGGAGTCGGTCAGTACCAGCACGATGTGGACCAGGCTAAACTGCAAACTTCACTGGATGATACGGTGATCAGTTGTGTAAACGCCGTTGGGGTTGAGTTAAATACGGCATCCAAACAGGTACTTGCATACGTGTCGGGCCTTGGCCCGCAACTGGCGCAAAATATTGTTGAATATCGCAATGAGCATGGCGCGTTTAAACGCCGGGAACAGTTAAAGAAAGTTGCGCGCCTTGGCGATAAAGCATTCGAACAAGCCGCAGGCTTTTTGCGCATCCGCGATGCAGAAAATCCGTTGGATACCAGTGCCGTGCACCCCGAGAGTTATGCTTTGGTGGAGAAAATGGCTAAAGATCTCAAATGCTCTGTAAAGGAAATGATGAGCGATACCCAAATGCGCAAAAGCATCCCGCTGCAAAAGTATGTAACCGATACCGTTGGCCTGCCTACCCTGAATGATATTATAGCCGAACTGGCCAAACCTGGCCGCGACCCGCGCGAGCAATTCGAGGCCTTTAGCTTTACAGAAGGCGTGAATTCTATAGGTGATTTAAAGATCGGCATGAAACTGCCCGGTATTGTAACTAACATCACCAACTTCGGCGCATTCATAGATATCGGTGTGCACCAGGATGGCTTGGTGCATTTGAGCCAGATCACGCACCGCTATATTAAAGATCCGAATGAGGTTTTAAAAGTAAGCCAAAAGGTGGAAGTAACCGTAACCGAGGTTGATGCAAACCGCAAAAGGATATCGCTATCAATGAAAGTGAACGAACCAAGTGAACAGCCGAAACTGCGCGAACAATTTAAACCTCGGGAACAGCAGAAATATCAGCCTAAACCCGCCCCGCAAAAGAAAACGCAGGAGCAGCCGGAAACGGACATGGCTATAAAGCTGGCGGCGTTGAGGGGGAAATTTAAATAAATGGGATTTCGTAGAGACGCGATGCATCGCGTCTCTACCCGCCAAAAAAGAAAAATTTAAGTAAAATTTTATTCCAAAGTGATCTGTCTCCTGATGCTTTCTTCTAATGAAATAAACGTTTCAGTGCGCTGAATACCTTTTACGCCTTGTATGTTTTCGTTTAATACCTCGCGCAGGTGATTGGTATCATGGCACACAATTTTGGCGAAGATGCTGTAGCTGCCGGTGGTGTAATGCAGCTCCACAATTTCCTTTACGGCTTTCAGTTGTTTTACGGCTTCGTGGTACTGCGAACCCTTTTCCAGGTAAATGCCCAAAAATGCCGTAATATCATAGCCCAATTTCTGCGGATCGACCTCTAAAC
This sequence comes from Sphingobacteriales bacterium, assembly GCA_044448765.1. Classification (GTDB taxonomy): domain Bacteria; phylum Bacteroidota; class Bacteroidia; order Sphingobacteriales; family Sphingobacteriaceae; genus Mucilaginibacter. The sequence continues at coordinate 11,553 of JBIOHG010000012.1, forward strand.
TGGCCCCTTTGATGACGCCCATTTCTTCTAATTTTTTCATGCGGACGTGGATAGTTCCGCCGGAAACGATCAATTCCTTGGCGATTTCGGTGTAAGGAGTGGTCGCATTTTTCATTAATATCGATAAAATCTGTATGTCGAGATTATCAATTTCTAAATTTTGAGCTTTTCTGTGGGACATAAATTTTGATTTCTGTATTCAAATACAAGTTTAATTAAAATAAAATTAAAAATGCAAATATATTATTGAAATATTTGCAAGAAATTGATACTCCTGTTAGATTTGTATTAAGCGTCGGGATGATGCTTTCCGTTCTTTAAATAAAAAATAATGTTGGGTGGTGAAATTTATGGCAGACACACCTCCTTGTCCCGGTGGCGGAGATCATGGGAAATTGGCTTCGGCTGACTAACCACTCCTTGAAGGTTCGACCCCTTCCCCAACAGCACTCCCGCGCGATGCGGGATTATATACTGTAGGATGGTGAAATTTATGGCAGACACACCTCCTTGTCGCGGTGGCGAAGGTCTTGCGAAACTCTTAGCAATAAGAATAAGCACTTCGTGAAGGTTCGACTCCTTCTCCTACAGCCCTTCTCATAATTTAGGTTTATAATTGGTTAGTAAAGACCCCTGCCCATCAGGGGCTTTGCTGTTTTTATGCCTTTCGTTTCCAGCCATACCAAACCCGTAACTAATAACTGCCAACTGATTAATTATACTATCTTTAGAAAAATTAGCCCGCATGATACTCTTTTCGAGAAGAAACTTATTCTACAGCGATTATAAATGGAGTACCTACGTGCCAAACGACCCGCGCACCAACGGCAAGCCTGATGAAACGCCTTTTGCCAAAGACGAAGGCAACGAGGTGGTTTACCTCATCAACAGGCTGATGATGCTTTGGGATTACCGCTTCTCAAACACCGGCAATAAAATGGAAAAATTGATCCACGATAAGATGCCTGTAGATATTGTTTCGCAGGAAGATGTGCAGCAATGGCTTAAAGCGAACCTGAAATTCTGATACAACAGACTTACGAAGTTTAACTCGGGTTGTCTGTTTTCAATGGCCTCGTTGAGGGCTTTGCCGTTTTAAAACTTCGTAAGTCTTGTCCAATGCTCAATATTACTGCTTTTCAAACCTTGCAGCCCAACCACCCCCGGAACTAAGTTGCACCGTTATCTTATCTTTTGAAGTTACATTAACCACTTTCTTTACATAATCGGTTGCATCCTTGTCGGCATTGATGCCATCCTGGAATATGGTCGCTTTATAAGTTCCGTCACCCAAAAAGGATAGATCGATGGTTGTTTCGCGCGCTGTCCAGTTACTCATAGAACCAACATACCAGGTTGTCCCTTTCCTTCGGGCTATACTGATAAACTCACCTACTTTTCCATCAAGCGCTACGGTTTCATCAAAGGTGGTGGGCACGGCCGCAATAAAGTCAGTGCTTTCCTGTTCTTTCATGTAAATGGTTGGATTGTCCGCCAGCATCTGCAGCGGTGCTTCAAAAATGGTGTACATGGCCAATTGATGGCAGCGCGTACCCTGCGCCATGGGATTGCTGTTGACAGGACGGATAGATTCTTTAGTGGCATTCCTCATTGCACCCGGCGTATAATCCATCGGGCCGGCCATCATGCGGATGTAAGGCGCACTCACATCGTAACCCGGGTGGTCCTTAACGCCCCACTTTTCGTTTTCCATACCCTTAACGCCCTCGCAGTTGATCACATTAGGCCAGGTAGTTACCAAACCGGACGGTTTGTACATGCCATGGAAATCGGCCAGTAAATGATGGGCTGCTGCTTTTTCGGCGATCTCATATAATGAGTTTACCGTTTTTTGATCGTCCCTATCAATAAAATCTATCTTAAAACCTTTTATACCCATCGCGGCGAATTTGGCAAACAGGTCGTCGGTACTGCGGGTTATGGCGTACCAGGTCGACCATAAGATCACACCCACACCCTTTTGCTTGCCGTAATCCACGATGGTTTGCACATCCAGTTTCGATTTATTCAGATCCTGGTCATCCGACCAGCCTTCGTCAATAATAATATACTCCAGTTTATTTGCTGCCGCGAAGTCGATATAATACTTGTAGGTCGGCACATTAATACCGGCTTTAAAATCAACATGACTGATGTTCCAGTCGTTCCACCAGTCCCAGGCCACTTTGCCGGGCTTTATCCAGGAAAGGTCTGTGATCTTTGAAGGCTCGGCCAGCCTTTGCATCATATCATTATTTGCTAATTGCTTATCCTCTGTGCTGATAACAACTACGCGCCATGGGAAAGCGTGTATGCCGTTTGTTTTAGCGATATAATCGGCGCGTTTGTCAACCACATAATTCAATCTTGTAATGTGTTCCTCCAAAGGATAAGGTGCGAACACACCATGCAGGTTATGGCCTGTGGAACCCGGGGTAAGATACATACCCGGATAATCTTGAAGATCAGCCTCCAGAAGAGCAGCTTTTTTGCCATTTCCCAAGTCGACTAGCACCGGCATAAATGCCAGGGTATCCTTTTTTATAGCTGAAATATTGAGCTGATCGTAAAGTGCTTCAAAAGACGTATTGAATTTATCGTGATTACGGTAATCATTCACAAAAGGTAAAAAAGCTTTGTCGTCGTCTTTAAAGTTGAAGTTGGCTTCCTCGTTGGCGATGGTTATCCCATAACTTTTCGTGGTAAAAAAACGATAAGCAACACCATCATTATAGGCACGGAATATCAAACCATAATCGCCTTTTAAAGTCAGCGTCAACTGGTTGTAGTTGTTAGTTACTTTGGCTTTTTTATAGATGGGTGTGCTGATGTCCTGATTAACCGAAAGCGGTTTGGCGCTTTTTACCGACGCATCGGTACCCAACACCATACCATCGCCCAAAATAAGAGATACCGATGAAGGTAATATCACTTGAGTATCTTCGTGATTAACCGACCATTCAATGGTTTTTCCGGCGGATATAGTTAGATCGACCTTTCCGTCAGGTGATTTTACATGGAATATTTTAGCGGTTTGTGCGAATGCTGTGTTTAAGCCAAATAATAAACAGGCGGCAAATAAAGTGCGGATTCTCATTAGTTTACGGTTTGTTTAGAATGTTTGTGGTTCCGAAACTAAATAAAAACCGTAGGATTGACAATAATAATAGGCACGAATTATTTCGAATTACACGAATACTCTCAAATTGAATTAGTGGGATTCGCCTAAAAAATTCGTGGAATTCGTGTCAATCAATTCGTGAAATTCGTGTTCTTTAATTTGTCTGTTTATAAACCCTTACATAATCTACATACATGCTTTCGGGTAGCAAGCTTTCATCCACGGTTGCACCAGGGAAATCGCCGCCCACGGCAAGGTTTAAAATGATAAAGAAAGGCAAATGGAAAGCGCCCGTAGTATTAATGTTATCCTTAATGTTGCCGGTTTGGTAAAGTACGCCATCCACATACCATCTCATCTCGTTTGCATCCCACTCCAGCGCATACAAATGATACGAATCTTTATTGACAAGTGGCGTTGTGCTGCCATACGATACATGACCGTTCACATTCCAGTGCATGGTGCCATAATTTAAAGCTGTGTTATTAACGGTCTCCATGATGTCGAGTTCGCCGCATTGCGGCCACGATACGGAATTGATGTTAGCGCCCAGCATCCAGAATGCAGGCCACATGCCCTGCCCGGTAGGCAATTTAATATTAGCTTCTATACGGCCGTAAGTTTGTGTGAATTTGCCAAAGGTGGTCATGCGTGCAGAAGTATAAGGCTGCCCATCAACTAATTCTTTTTTGGCGGTGATTACCAGGTTGCCGTTAGCTATGGTAGCGTTTTGGGTTTGATAAAATTCTTTTTCGTTGTTCACATGAAGGTTACCCAGATCGAATCCCCATTTGGTGGTGTCAATAGTGGCCTCGTCAAATTCATCCGACCATACGAGTGAATAAACAGGTTTAACTTTTGGCGTGGTATCTACGCCTACAATGGTGATCTTACCAGTATTGGTATCTGTTTTTTTACAGGAAGCAAATACACAAACGGCAAGCAATATTGCCGCGACAGAGATTGATGATTTATTGATCATGAGAAAGATTTTATTAGTTGGTAATTTCATATACGTTTTTGTTTGACCGCCAGGTTTTTGGCGGCTTATTATTTTTCTGTTTTAAAGCCTAAAGCGCCAACATAGCCCTTGTTTACGCGGCAATTTGCGAACTTGCTATTCTCGATAAAATCGTACAGCGCTTTTTTGATCTGCTCGCGGTTGGCAGGTGCAGCCTTCCGTATCTCGTCAAAGGTTGAGCGCGGCTTTTCGGCGTATTCAATTACCTGGTTATAATTTGCAGGCACATTAAAAGTGACAAAGCCACGGGTGTTATCTATCTTTTTATAGGGCCAAAAATGCCAGCCTATCTTATTTTGTTCCAGCACGTTTTTAAAGGTATCCACCCAACCGTCGGTGTTTTCGCCGGTCTCGCCGCAATAGATGGGCACGTTGTATTTATCCCTGAAATCGATATAATCCTGTATCACGGCTTTGGTGGGCGGCGTCCAGTATTTATGAAACTGGTAAACCAACTTCGAATCAAACGGCGCGCCGAATGGTTTAAAATTGCTATCCCATTGCGCGCCGCCTAATATCACAATGTGGTTTTTATCTACAGTCCGTATCGCGGCGGTGATGAGTTTAAAAGTAGGTTCAAGCGCAGGATTAAGGTCTTTCGCATCAAAATAGGTTGCGATAGGCTCGTTCAGCAAATCGTAACCCAGTATGATGGTTTCATTTTTATAATGATCGGCGATGCGTTTCCATATTTCTGCACAAACCTTTTGACTGGCTTCGCTTTTGAACAGGAAAGGATAGCCTGTACCATCATCAATATTATCACCGGTTTGTCCCGCAGGTGCAGCGTGCATATCCAGTATCACATAGATATTCTCTTTTTTACACCAACCTATTACCCTATCCAATAACTGAAATCCCCTGTTCGGATCATTTTGCCCCATGTAGTCTTCGTGGGTAAAAAGCCTGTAGTTGAACGGTATGCGGATAGAGTTAACGCCAATGCTTTTGAGGTAATGAATATCCGGTTCAGTAATATAAGTATCCTGGTAGGTTCTCCAAAAAGTGGCAGCCTCAGCCGGACCAAGTAATTCAGTAATGGCTTCATTTATTAGTCGGGGAGAATTTGTTTTGTTGAATTTGAACATATACCCCTCCGGCATCAGCCAGTTGCCCAGGTTGGTGCCGCGCATCATAAAGGGTTTGCCGTCAGGCGTTACGATCTCTTTCCCGTTAACGCCGATAAAACCGGTTTGCGCCTTAAGGCCAAAAGGCAAAAGCATAGCCAAAAACGCGATGGAGAGTAAGGCTTTTTTCATGAAAAATATTCTTTTGGTTTATAATTGCCGTGGCAATTTGGTATTTGTAAATGCTAATATAGTATTAATTTCTACTTAGTGTATAAAATACATCATTAAAATGTTTTTTAAATGAGTCTTTTATGCCCGGATACTGTTAATTTTAGAGGAGTAAATATCCCGATATGGAAACTACAGCACGCAGCAGCCGGTTAAAAAGGCTGTTTTTAATAACCCCCGCCTTTTTGTTGTTCTATGTCGCATCATTCGCCCAGGGATTGAGAGTTGCCGTAGCAGCCAATTTACAGGGAGTAATTAAAGTACTGGACAAAGACTTTAAGCAAAAAACGGGTATCGATATCGAGCCTATCGTAGGCTCATCCGGCAACCTGACCACCCAGATAAAAAACGGAGCGCCTTATGATATTTTTTTGTCGGCGGATATGAGTTTCCCTGAAAAATTATACAAAGGAGGATTTAGCGCGAAAGAACCAGCTGTTTATGCCTTTGGTAGTTTGATCATCTGTAGCACACAGGATATTGGTTTTGAGAATTGGGAACGCACCTTAATGAGCGACCGTGTGAAAAAGATCGCCATAGCTAACCCGGCCATAGCGCCTTACGGCAAAGCCGCGCAGGAGTCGCTGACGAAAAAGGGCATCTGGAATGATATACAGTCGAAAATGGTTCAGGGAGAAAGCATCGCCCAAGTGAACACTTATATTACCACGGGTGTGGTTGATGTGGGCTTTACGACGCAATCCTTAATTAAAGATTCGGAAGGAAAAACTAAGCTGTACTGGAAGGTCGTCGATCCCAAAAGCTATGCGCCGATAAAACAGGGGATGATCGTTATTAAAGCAACCAAAGAAGCCAAAAGCGCCGAAAAGTTTTATCAGTATATGTTGGGTTCTGCGGCGAAAGCGATATTGAAGGAATACGGGTACGGCATATAATAGGGTGTCATCCGCTAGCTAGCGGACTCGAAGTATGCGGGCAAAGGCCTTTACGCCCACCCTTCGAGTGCCTCAGGGTGACACCGCCCGCGACGGAATGCCGGGTAAATTTTTACTTTTGACTTAAAGATGGATTTTACCCCAATAGCGCTTACTCTTAAATTAGCCAGTATCACCACCCTGGTGTTACTGCTCATAGGTTTGCCATTGGCCTACTGGCTGTCAAAGGGACGTTCCATAACTAAACTTATTTTGGAAGCCATCATCACCATGCCTTTGGTGTTGCCGCCATCAGTATTGGGATTTTATTTGCTGATGGCATTTAGTCCGCAACACGGTGTGGGGCGATGGCTGCATGAGCATTTGAATTTACAATTGGTCTTTTCGTTTCAGGGTTTGGTATTAGCGTCGGTAATTTACAGCATGCCATTTATGATCGGACCGATCAAATCGGCATTGCAGCAATTGCCAGTATCACTCTCACAGGCATCATACACCCTCGGCAAGACAGAAAGGCAGACGTTTATAAAAGTATTATTGCCCAATATCCGGGCGTCAGTATTGACGGCAGTTATACTCACCTTTGCGCATACTTTGGGCGAATTTGGCGTGGTGCTAATGATAGGCGGCAATATACCCGGTGTAACGCGGGTCGCGTCCATCGCTATATATGACGCAACCGAAAATATGGATTATACGTCGGCCAATAACTACTCGCTGGTATTGTTTAGTATTACATTTATCCTGGTGATATCGGTTTTCGTGTTTAATAAATATAAAGCCAAAAGCCCGTTAGAATGATCAGCGTCGACATCGAAAAAAAGCTAAAGGCTTATAGCGGGCAACAGGTGTTGAAAATTGCGGCACAATTTCCTTTAGGTAGTATTACCAAAATATACGGGCCATCCGGTGCGGGCAAAACCACATTTTTAAAGATCATTGCCGGGCTGATAGAACCGGAAAAAGGAAAGATCATAGTTGATGATTCCGTTTGGCTGGACACTAATTCTAAAATTTCGCTATCACCTCAAAAAAGAAAAACAGGCTTTGTTTTTCAGAATTACGCACTGTTCCCTAATATGACGGTTCAGCAACATTTGGAATATGCCACCGAAGATCAGCAATGGATACGGCGGCTATTTGCTATCGGGAAACTGGAGTCGTTCGCTAAACACAAACCGGAATATTTGTCCGGTGGACAACAGCAAAGGCTCTCGATACTTAGAGCAATGGCTATTAAACCCAAACTATTGTTAATGGACGAACCATTTTCGGCACTTGATCCTGAAATGAGGGCGGCATTGATCGCTGGTCTGAAAATCCTTTGGGATGAATTGGGTACAACGGTTTTGATCGTAAGCCATAACCCGGTGGAATTGGGAGGATTGACGGATAATGAATTATACATTTCAGCCTCGGGTTAAGCAGTCTGTCTACTTAATAAGAAAGGGGCTTGCGCCCCTCTCCATCTTAAAACAAAAAAAACTCACATTTTTGTGGTGTCTTTCTTCATCTTGCTCATCTTCTTTTTGTCCATTTTCTTTTTATCCATTTTACTCATCTTGTCCATTTTGGCCATTTTGCCGGTATCCGCTGCCATACCGTGTGTAGTAGTTGCCTGAACATTGATTGCAAAAATTGATAGTGCGACAGCGGTCATAACCGCTTTTGAAAAAATTGATCTCATACTGTTGGTGTTTTTAGTTTTTTAAACATTTACCCCTTTGTCGGGCATAACCAACAAGCCTTACAAAAATTTCAATTTTTATTTAATTCTTCTTCAATACGGTCTTGAAGATCTTTTTTAAAGTTATCATCAAGCTTAACATCCTGAACAGAACTATGAAAAAGCTGGCGAACTATCTCATTTATTTTGCCAGTTTGTTGCTGGTAAAGCCTGCATACCCCACAGCCAAAAAGATGTATCCTTAAAAATATTTTTTCGCGAATAGTAAGACGGCTAATCAGTTTCTTCTCGATCAGCAAAGTAGCATGTTTACAGTTGTGGGTGATCTTTTTTAATGCTTCCATAGTCAGATCCAGTTTTTTTGAAGGCAGGCCCTCAGATTAAGTTTTGTACGGTGTATGATCACCCAAAAATTGGATGATGTCAGCTTCAGTTCGGTACAAATAATATCGGTAGTTTCCTCATCAATATGTTTCATTGTAAAAACTGACATCCACAACACAGGCAGCTTTTGCATACACTTCATCAGGATATGGTTGAATTCCTTACTCGCCAGTGGGTCATGATCATCTATGCCAAATGGTTGTGGTGCACGTTTCCTGTTCCAGTGCCCGTCATCAGCATCAAAGAAATCAGCTTGCTCCTCTTCGGCCTGAATAATGTCGGTCGCAGCTAATTTTGATGATCGTTTCCGGTACACGTCAATGATCTTATTCCGTAAAATTGAAGTCAGCCAGGTACGTTCGGAGCTTCGGCCCTCAAAACTCTTTGTTTTTTCGAGCGCAGCCAGGAAAGTTTCCTGCACCAGGTCGCGTGCCTGCTCCTCATCGTTTAAGCGCGCACGGGTATAATTATACAAGTAATCGGCATGTGCCTGTACCCATTGATCGGGGTCCAGTTGATTGTCTTCGGCTGTCATTTATATAGTATTGTCGTATCTTTAGTCGTAAAATTATCTAAAACCTTACAGCTTGTATGAATAAAATATCATTGCCGAAATTTACTCCTAAAAAAGATTTAATTTTATTGTAAGGAATCAACCGGCGGCCCGACTAATCTCGTAATTAAATCATTACACAATTCATGATCAAAAAATGAGAACGTTCAGAATATTCATTACTGTAGCCTGCCTGGGTTTTGGGGCCATGTTGACCGAAGCCTTTATCACGCTCAAAAATAACGACTCCTTCAAACCATCAAATGCCGATAAAGGCTTTGCTGTGGTTGAGTTTTTTACTTCTGAAGGGTGCTCAAGCTGCCCGCCTGCAGATGCCTTGGTAGCCAAAGTTGAGAAGGAAAGTGCTGATAAACCTATTTACATCCTGGCTTTCCATGTAGATTACTGGAACCGTTTGGGATGGAAGGATGTGTTCAGCGGCGCTGATTACACCGCCCGCCAGCAGCAATATGCACGCTGGCTCAAATCGTCAGAAGTATATACACCCCAAGCCATTGTAAATGGTCATACCGAGTTTGTCGGCTCGGAAGAAGGAACATTGCGCAAAGCTATACAGGCCGGATTGCAAAAAACAGCGGCCACGCCACTTGCCTTAAGTGAAGATAAGACGGGTGGCAACAAGGCCGGCATCCAATATCATATAAGTGGTTCAACAACCAACGCATCATTACTAGTGGCCTTGATCAAAAAAAATGCAACAACGAAGGTACAGCGCGGGGAAAACGGCGGTCGTACTTTAACGCATGTACAGATTGTAAATAAATTACAAACCATAACGTTGGATGGCAAGAATAATGGTAAAGCGGATATCGCCCTGCCGGCAGGATTTAACCCCGAAGGCTTTGAAGTAATTGCCTTTGTCCAGGACACTTCAACAGGCGAGATCACCGGTGCATCTAAAATTGAACTTACCGCCTCAACCGCAAATTCAAAATGATTAGTAGCTTCGTAAAGCAGAATTTCCCATGAAAGTTATCAAAGAAAAACACACCTTACTGATGCGGTGGACGCATTGGATCAACTTCCCGATACTCACTATTATGATATGGAGCGGGATGCTGATCTATTGGGCCAATGACGAATATCATATCACTATCTTCGGACATACTTTTGTGCGGTTTTTCCCGGATTGGTTCTATAACACACTGCATATCCCATCGCGCCTGGCCGAGGGTATGGCTTTCCATTTCCTGTTCATGTGGTTTTTTACCCTTAACGGGATATTCTATGTGCTTTATACCATCGTATCCGGCCAATGGCGGCAATTGGTCCCACAAAAAAAATCCTTTAAAGAAGCCTGGCTGGTGCTTTTACACGATCTGCATATCCGCAAAACTGCGCCACCGCAGGATAAATACAACGCGGCGCAGCGTATTGCTTACACTGCTATAATTGTAATGGGTTTTGGCTCGGTTATTACCGGGCTGGCGATTTACAAGCCCGTTCAATTTTATTACTTTACCTGGATATGCGGGGGCTATCATTTGGCCCGGATATGGCATTTTGCATTGACCATGGGCTATGTTTTGTTTTTCCTGATACATATTATACAAGTGATATTAGCCGGGTGGAATAATTTCAGATCGGTAATATCAGGGTTTGAGGTGACCGATGAAAAAGCCAAACCGATGGTAGAAAGGAGCATCGAAGATGAAAAAGTCTAAAAAAGAATTAACCGTTGAGCAAAAAATAAAGCGGAGGAACTTTATTTCGTTCACCGTTTTTGGCGCGTTTGCCGTTGGCGCGGTAGGCGGCTGGAAGTGGTTGTACAATTCTGCTGAAGAGCCTGCTGGAATTACTGCAGGTGCACGCAGGCCGCTGCGCAGGGCGCTAAATAAAACCGAATTTTTTTTCAGAAGGCTGGCATTTAATGAGAGCCACTTAGTAAAAACCTATCCCCGCGAGATGGCTGCTAAAGTGATAAGGCACAATAGCGATATTGGTTCGGAAGGCAAGCTACCGCCAGAGAATTGGAAGTTGCAGGTGCGGAAAAACTCAGGCGAAATATTGCAGATCACGCTGGATGAGATCATGAAATTGCCTAAAACTGAGATCACTTATGATTTTAAATGTGTTGAGGGCTGGGACCAGATATCGCATTGGGCCGGGGTAAAATTTAGCGATTTTATCAAACATTATGGCCTTGAGCTTGAGGCTAAATCGCAGTATGTTGGGCTCGAAACACCGGATAAAAAATACTATGTAGGTATTGATATGCCCAGCGCCCTGCACCCGCAAACCTTGCTGGCTTATCAAATGAATGATGTACTGCTGAATGGCAATCACGGTCAGCCATTGCGACTCATTATCCCGGTAAAATATGGCATCAAAAACCTAAAACGCATTGGCAGTATCACTTTCAGCAATACCCGCCCGCCCGATTACTGGGCCGAACAGGGATATGATTATTATTCGGGACTGTAGGAGGAATTCAGGAAGCGTAAATATTCATCTAAACATATAGAAGAACCCAGCGTTTGTATTGATATTGTGACGGTGATTACCAGGGGGTTTTAATTTAGCTGGTATTACTTATCTTTAGCGGTGCAAAAACTGAAAAAAACGATCGCGGTTTTCTCTTTGCTTGTTTTTCTTTTCCCGCTTGCCGAATCCGGCATACATTGCTATGCTCACCGGAACGACTTTCGCTGCACCGCCAACAACTTACATTTTCACAAAGCCGAACATCATTGCAATCTTTGCGACTTTACCAGGCATTTTTCAGCATCCCCGTCATTTAACCATTACCGGTTCCAGTTGAATAAATTAACTGCTGTCCCTTTCTTCTTTTCAGAAAACCATTATCTTTTCCAAACCAGGGATTTCTTATCCCTGCGCGCCCCGCCGTCCGTGATTTGACCTTGCTATCCTTTTTACAGGCCCGGGCAGGCTCAAATTTTACAGGGGCAATTAATTTCATTTAATAAAGAATATAGAAATGGATGTAAAAAAAATACTTCTTTTCATCATGCTGTTTATAGCAGTTAAGGCGCAGGCGCAAGTCGATACCACAAAAACTGATTCAGCGATGCTCAAAAAAATAGAGGAAGAAATGCCGCAGCCGGCTGCCCCGGCGCCGCAACAGCATGTCGGCGCATCGGCAAATCCCGATATGAGCGTGATCGGTGATTTCCGGGGGTTATACCGCAGCTACGGCACTCATAATTTTGATGCCGTACTCAACGAAGCTGAGTTTTCATTCCAATCGGTGATCGATCCGTATGCCCGGGCCGACTTTTTTTATTCGGTAAGCGAGGACCCCGCCACGGGGAAATTCACCAGCGAAATTGAAGAAGGTTATCTCACTACATTGTCGCTCCCTGCCCACCTGCAGTTAAAGGCCGGGAGGTTCAGGCAAGACCTGGGCCGGATAAACCCGGTTCACCCCCACGCACTTCCTTTTATTGATATGCCCGATGCCTATGTGAATTTTTTTGGCGAAGATGGAATAATAGGTGATGGTGTGTCGTTGAGCTGGCTGTTACCAAACCCCATTTTTTTCCAGGAGTTAACCTTCGAGGCAACAAATGTTAATGCCGGAAACCCGAGTTTTGAACGAAGCGCCAAGAATAATTATCTCTTCCTGGCGCACCTTAAAAACTTTTGGGACCTATCCGCAAATTCGACAGTTGAATTGGGACTGACAGGAATAAATGGCGAAAACTTGCAGACCGGGATCACCAATGTGGCTGCGTTTGATCTCACTTACAAATGGAAACCTGTGCAGTTCAATACCTATAAGATGTTTACTTTTCAGAACGAGTTTTATTATAGCCATGCCCAGCAACCTGGCAACACCGTGATAAATGCGATAGGCTTTTATTCGATGGTATATACCCAGGTAGGCAGACGTACTTTTCTGACAGGTAAAATTGATTACTCAAACGCACCAACTTCTCAGTCGTTTGTTCAAAAATCGGGCTCGTTAACACTTGGCTGGAACGCAACCGAATTTCAGAAAATAGAAATAGAAGCCAAATATACCACGATGAATGAAGGGCTGGAACAATACAGCTATGAGAAAAATTTTGGCAGGGCCTTTATTAGGTGGATATTTGTAATTGGTTCTCACGGGGCACATATGTATTGATAAGTAAATGAACGCAACGACATTTTTACCAACGCAATACATCTTTGACACAGATATTTGAGTTCTTAACAAGACACTTAGTATGAATAAATTAAATATTTTTTAAATAAATAAAATGAAAATAAAAACCATCGCCATATTAACAGCAGCTATCATAACTGCTAATTTCTCGTTTGGGGCAACGATACGTGTTGTTACCACAACCCAGGATACGCGAAGCATTACCGAGATTATTGGCGGAAAAACAGTAAGTGTGTTTGCCATAGCAACGGGCTATCAAAATCCGCATTTTGTTGACCCTAAACCCAGTTATATCATCAAGCTTTCAAACGCGGATATGTATGTTACCCTCGGCCTTGACCTGGAAGCCGGCTGGTCGCCCCAGTTGCTTACAAGCTCGCGGAATGTAAAAATTCAAAGGGGCAGCGAAGGTTATGTTGATGCATCGGTTGGGATACCCCTTAAGCAAGTGCCCTCGACCATAAACCGTGCCGAAGGTGACATCCATATTTTTGGTAATCCGCATTACTGGCTGGACCCGGAAAACGGAAAAATTATTGCCCGCAACATTTGCAACGGCCTCGAAAAGGTTTCACCGGAAAACAAAGGCTTGTACGAGGCTAACCTGAAAACCTTTGATGAACAAATTGACACGAGGATAAAGGCCTGGAGCGCGGCAATGTCCCCCTTTAGAGGCGCTAAGGTAATTGCATACCACAATGAATGGGTGTATTTTGAAACCCGTTTCGGTTTGCATATTGTTGATTTTATGGAACCGAAGCCGGGTATTCCGCCAACACCTTCACAATTGGTTAAGATCATTAAAGAGGTAAAAGAGAATAACATCAAGGTGATCATTTCATCGCCTTATTTTGCTACTGCTTCATCTGATGTAGTATCCAGGCAAACCGGGGCAAAAATAGTGGTACTTGCTACATCGGTTGGCGCCTTTGATTCCATCAAAACTTATTACGACTTGTTTGATTATGATATCAAATTGCTAACGGCTGCTTTGAAATAAGCAGAATTAATTTTATAAATCGATTATTCTAAACCATAAATACCGGTCTTATGTTCGAAATGTTTCAATTAAGTTTTATAGTGCAGGCCTTTATCGTCAGCATTATTATAGGCGTGGTACTATCCTACCTTGGCGTGCATGTAGTTGGCCGGGGGATTGTTTTTGTCGACCTCGCCCTGGGGCAGATCTCCTCACTTGGCGTTGCATTTTCTGATTATATAGGGCACGGAAAAACTATCATTCCTATTGCGTTCGCGCTTGGGGGAGCGCTATTGATGTCGCTTATCACCATTCGCGACAAGCGATTGAAACTGGAAGCAGTGATCGGGATAATTTATGCGGTGGCATCTGCTGCTACGGTAATGCTCATTTCCAAAACCCCGCATGGCGATTCGGACATACAGGAAGTACTTTTCGGAAATATCCTTTCGATAAATTGGGAACAAATAACCATCATCGGAATTATTTTCGGCGTTATTGGCCTGGTCCACCTTATCTTTTATAAAAAGTTTTTCCGGCTAACAGAAACCTTTGAAAACAACGACAGCAATGCAGCCGCTACAATTTTCAGGGAGAATAAATGGTTCAAGTTCTGGAATTTTATCTTTTACATTTCTATAGGCCTTGCCATAGTATTTGCGGTGCGCACCAGCGGAGTGATCCCGGTATTTTCGTTTTTGATCATTCCTTCCGTCGCAGCGATCATGCTCTGCCGGAAAAAGCTTCATATCATCATTGCAGCAATTGTCATCAGCCTGCTAGCGGCATATTTTGGTTTGTACGTTTCCTATCATTATGATTTTCCAGCCGGGTCATCACTGGTAGTGGTGCTGGGCGGATTATTTGTGGTAGCATCTGTATTTTATCTTTTTAGGGGGAAGAAAAAAGAAGAAAAGGCCAAGTAGCTATGACAATTATTGGGATTGTAAGCGGAAAGCAGAAAGCCTTTTCCGCGCTATCTTTCAGCTTTTTGCTTTCCGCTTTAAGCTTTTCTTCGCATCTTGCGGTACAATGCCGCACGCGAAACTACCCTTAGGAAAAGAGCTTGCCTATGCCTGCGGAATGGTGGGCTGGAGCATCATGACGAACCTTATCATCGTGATGCTGCCTTACTTTTACCTGCCGCCTTCTAACGCGGGGCTGGTGCCCTTAGTACCGCAATTGCTGCTGTTTGGCGTTATCAATATCCTGTCTATCATTGCTGCTTCGGGCCGGTTTGTGGATGCTTTGTTCGATCCGTTCATCGCATCCATGAGCGATAAAAGCAAAAATCCAAAAGGACGGCGCATACCTTTTATGAAATGGGCCATATTGCCTGCGGTTGTGTTTTGCTGCCTGACATTTTATCCATTGGAGATGAAAGAGAGCGGCCATAACGCAGTCTGGCTCGCTGTTACCATGACGCTATTTTTTATGAGTGTTACGGCTTATATTATTCCCTATAATGCACTGCTGCCCGAACTGACCCATACCAACGAAGAAAAAGTTAAACTATCGTCCTTTCAGCAGGCTGGTTTTGTTATCGGCATTATCATCGCTGCCTCGGTAAACAATTACGCTGATGGATTGCAGCACTGGTTCCACGTAGCCAACCGCGATACGGCGGTACAATATACTATCTGGGGTTTAGCAGTTGTAGCGGGCGCCGTCATGCTGATCCCAATTTTTGCCATTGATGAAAAAAAATATTCAGACAGCAAGCCCTCGCATCTGCCTATTCTGCTGGCTATTCGGAAAACGTTCAGCAACCGTAATTTTAAATATTACCTCATTTCCGATTTCTCATTTTATATGGCCCTGAGCGTCATCTCCAGCGGAATGCTCTATTTCGTTACAGTATTGCTTGGTCTGCCTGAATCAATGGGCGGTGCGCTGATGGGCGCCATGGTGGTATTATCACTGTTTTTTTACCCGCTCATTAATTACCTGTCCAAAAGAATCGGAAAAAAGCCACTGGTCATATTTTCATTTGGCTTGATGAGCCTCATTTTTGTGGCGATATATTTTTTGGGGAAATTTCCTTTTTCACCTTACATACAGGTTTATGCGTTGGTGCTTTGCGCGGCATTCCCGCTGGCAGCTTTGGGCATCTTACCCAACGCCATCTTAGCAGAAATAGCCCAGGATGATGCTAAAAAAACCGGCGAGAATCGAGAAGGGATGTTCTTTGCGGTGAAATACCTGTTTGTAAAAATGGGGCAAACTTTAGGGATCGCACTATTTGCCTTTCTAACCGTATATGGCAAAGACCCCGGCCACGATCACGGCCTGAGACTGAACGGCATCTGCGGCTTTGTACTTTGTTTGGGTGCGTTGCTGTTTTTTAGCAGGTTTAAAGAGAAACGGCCTAAATTAACTAACGACTAACGTTATTCGGCCGTGCATAAACCAACTGCATCACGTTGATGTTGCGCATAACGAAAGCAGCCTCGCAATAGCAAAGATAGTAGTTCCATTTGCGGATAAACTCATCATCAAAACCCAATGATTTTACGGTTGGCAAATTTGCATTGAACTGATCGAACCAGAATTTTAAAGTTTGCGCGTAATGCAAGCCCATATCTTTCAGATCAACCATCGTCAAATCGCCGGTGCGGTTAACGGCACCGTTTATAGCTGCTACAGACGGCAGTAACGAGCCGGGGAAAATATGCTTCTGTATCCAGTCGACACCTTTGCGTAAGCTGTCATATCGTGAATCCGGAGAAGTAATTACTTGTAATGCCAATATGCCGTTCTTTTTGAGCAGATCATGGCATTTTTTGAAATAGAGGTCGAGGTACTTATGGCCCACGGCTTCCAGCATTTCTATTGAAACGATCTTATCAAACTGGCCCTCCATCAGGCGGTAATCCTGCATTTGAATGTTCACCTTGTCGCTTAACCCCTCGGCTTCCACACGTTCCTGCGCCAGTTTCAGCTGTTCAGATGATATGGTTAGCGATGTTACTTTGCAGCCATAGTTCTTAGCCATATAAATGGCATTGCCTCCCCAGCCGCTGCCGATTTCGAGCACATGATCGGTTGGTTTTAAGTGAAGTTGCCTGCAAAGACGTTCGTATTTGGCTAATTGTGCATCTTCCAAACTCAGGCCGTCTTTATAAAAATAGGCGCTGGAGTAAGTCATGGTCGGGTCGAGAAAATTCCCAAAAAAATCGTTGTTGAGGTCGTAATGTTCTGAGATGTTTTTGCGGGAACCGCTTATCGAATTTGCCTTTTTGTAGTGCGATATCTTGTTAAACCATTTCAAAACGTTAAGCGCCACTGCCTGCGTTTTATTACCCGAAACCGCTGGATTATTCTCCACATTCAGCAAAAACCATTTGATGACATTGGTGATGTTATCCGTGTCCCACAAACCATTTACGTAGCCCTCGCCAAAACCAATATCGCCGTAAAGGATAACCTGCCTGTAGAACTCGTTGCTGTTGATGGTAACGTTTGCGGATACATTGCCTTTGCCGTTACCCAGGGTAATGCTTTCGCCATCGGGCAGGGTAAGGTGCATGCTGCCCATATCCATGCGCGACATGATCCTTAAAACAATGTCCTGGTAGAAGCTGGTTTTTCTGACAAGGGTAAGCGTATTTGGCATAAGCGGTACTTTCTTATTACTTACGAATAATTTATACTCTTAGGTTTTATCAGCAACATAATTTGGTTTATAAGGCCTGTAAACATCACGCTGCAATTCCTGGTTCGCTTCTTTTTTATGAAAGGGCAGTTTTTTAAGCCATAACCTAAAGGCCTGCCAGTGTATAAGGCCAATAACCTTTAAAGTAATTAAAGGAAAGCTAACAAAATATTTTAAAAGATTTGCATCCGTCAACGGTTTTCGGTCGCCGCTAAGCGTGCTGATGAAAAATCTTTTGCCTTCTTTATCAAAATCATCTATCCTGATCTGCAATTTTTCGCCGGGAATTTCCAGGTCGAAATCAAAATTGGTGTCCATTTCAATGAAAGGCGAGACATAAAAATATTTGATAGTGTTGAGCTTGTAATGATCTCCGGCTTTGGTGTCAGCGCCCAAAAAGAAGGGTTTCATTTCCAAAAAGGTATTGCAAATCTCCACGATAGAGCAAACCGGCTGACCACCTCCATCATAACAAAAGTAAAAGGATACAGGGTTAAATTGGTAGCCCAGCGTACACAGGTTAGTAAGCACCATAATACGGCCATTGCCGATCTTAACCCCGTTTGATTCCAGGTAATCCGTGATATGCTGACTGACATTTTTGGACTGATCCGGGTTTTCCTTAGGCAATTGCAAATGATCCTTATCCCTGAAATTGAACAAATTGAACCGGTTACGGCTCATCCATTTCATACGCTGATGCAGGGTATCTATCTCATCCAAATCGAGGTAAAACATAAACACATCATAATGAAACCTGTGCACTTTTGGCGCAAAACGATTGTGCATTACGCGGGCTTTGTATAGGCAGGAATTGAGCTGAGCGTTGGGCATTATGTGAATATACGTATTAAGCAATAGAAGCGATGGCGCTAATTGAGGGGCTGGCCAACAAATAACTGCGTTTGGGTGTTTGGAATATTGATGTGCGCCTCGCGCATGCCGTACTCGCGGTCAAAGGGTGGTGTAACTTTTATACTTTTTAATTTAGATTCTGCGGAGGCCCACCATTTATCGATCTCCTCAATTTCCAGGTAAAAAGACATCTCACCTATATCACCCGCTTTGATGATATGGATAAACACATCATCTTTCCTTAACACGGCATAGTTTTCATCACCCGCGAAAACCGTAAACCCAAAAATATCTTCGAAAAAGTGAATGGTATCCTTCACATCATACGATGGTACCATTGGACTGACGTGAATAGCTTTAACCATACCAAAATTTAAGATTTAGAAATGGACACTAAATTAAAGTAAAACTGATTATCAATAAACAGCATTTCCCAATAATTGTGAGCATAAATTTACCGCACTGGCAAAAGCATCCTCATGAAAACCATATTTAAAATAACTGCCGCAAAAATAGATCGGCCCGGTTTGGTTTAGCGTTTGCAATTGCGCCTGCGCGCTAATTGCCGAAACGTCAAACAAAGGATGCTCATAATCTATTTCTATCAGTATCTTCTTTTCCTCCAAATCATCATGCGGATTGATGGATACAAAATAATTCTTTTTATCAGATACGCCCTGCAAGCTGTTCATCCAGTAAATGGTGCTGGGCCGTAATTGCCCGCTATGCATTTTGATGCGGTAATTCCAGCTGCTCCAGGCCAGTTTAGCATGGGGCATGGTGTTTTCATCGGTGTGCAACACCGCCTTGTTATATTGGTATTTGAATGGTGAAAGCAAGCGTTGTTCTTCCCAGGTTGGCTGATCTATAATATCCAAAGCCTGGTCGCCATGAGCGGCGATGATCACCCGGTCAAATATTTCGGTTGAACCATCTGATGCTTGTACTTCTACCTTGCCGTTTGTGCGTTTTACGCTAATGGCCTTGCAACTCACACGGATGCGATCCTTAAAGGGTTTAATTAACAACTCGCGGTAGCTCTGGCTACCATTTTGCAACGTGTACCACTGATGCTGTGTATCGAGGCCCAAAAAACCGTGATTCTGGAAGAATCGGATAAGCGTTACCGCCGGAAAATCCAGCATTTGTTCCATCGGGGCCGACCATACCGCCGAGCTCATCGGCACCAGGTATTTCCACAGCATATCGTCGCTATAGCCAAATTCCTTAATGTATTGGCCAATGGAATAATTGGCATACTTCGGATCATCCAGTATCTTAACGCTCTCTTTATTGAACCGCCCTATCTGCATCAGCATTTTGATGTAGCGGGGGTTGAAGATGTTCTTTCTTTGGGCGAAAAGATGATTCAGGCTCGAGCCGCTGTATTCCAGTCCTGTTGGTAAATGCTGAACGCTGAATGACATCTCGGTTTTTATTACGGGGGCATCCAGTTCGGCAAATAGCTTGCATAGGTTTGGGTAGGTTTTATAATTGAAAACCATAAAACCTGTATCGATATAAACCGGTCGGCCATCTTCATTAACCGTGACGGTATTGGTATGCCCGCCGATGTAGTTGTTCTGCTCGTAAATAGTCAACTCATCCTGCGGGTGCAAAAAATGTGCGCAACCCATTCCGGCAATGCCTGTTCCGACGATGGCTGTTTTCATTTGGTTACTGCGTTTAGGAATTTTTCAACTGCATAAGTTGATAATTGTCCGCCGGGCCCATAAAGGTTAAAATCGAAACCATGAGTAGCCCAGGGCAATTTAAGCCAATAATGTTTAATATTATTTTCGGTCAGTTTTTTATCCAATTTGGCAGAATGAATATCAGACACCAAAACATCATTGGTTCCATGAATAATTAACGTCGGCACCGAAGTCTTATCCACAAAAAACAAAGGCGAACAGGCCGCATACTTATCCGGTACATGTGCATAAGTACCGCCAACGTAATCGCCCATTACTTTGCGGCTGTTCATGATGAGCGGGTTTGAGGGAATGGAATAGCCCCAAACCATATCCGCAGGGCCATAAAAATCTATTGCACCTTTCAGGCCCTTATCGTGCAGAGTATAGGACGCCAATAAAGCTATTTGTGCGCCGGCTGAGCGACCCAGCAAAACAAACTTGGCGGTATCAATATTCAATTCATCAGCATATTTGCGAAAATAATCCAGAGCATTTTTGATATCCTCAACCGGTGCCGGTGTTTGGTATTTAGGTGCGAGCCGATAATTGATAGCGGCCACGTTGTAGCCTTTTTTGGCGAGGTAGCTATTCAAATCAGCTAATTGTTTGCTATCGCCGCTGCTCCACGAGCCACCGTGCACCACAATCACACAAGGCTTTTTTCCGGGTAGCTGCGACGGGAAAAAATCAAGGGTGAGCGAGGTATCCTTGTAGGTGACATAAGTTATGCTACGACTGGCCACGATATCTTTATAGGAAAGCCGGAAAAGCTTAGCAAAGCTGAAAGGTTGCATGTCGTCTTTAATGTCATTGTTTCCAAAAGCTGTCTCCAAATTTTGTTTGAGGCTTCGCGAGACCAGGTATGATCTGAATATTGGCGAAAGGAATAAAAGCAAAGCAACGGTGCCTATGACCGTTCCGGAAAGCTGGTATTTGTTCACCCAAAAACCCGTTGCAAACATAACCAGGGTGCCGCCTACAAATATTAATGGGAATTCGGTGACGGCTATAGCCATCAGCCATAGGTGATAAGTTGGGGCCTTTAGTATAGCCAGCAGGGATAGCAGCAATAGTATGCTGAGGATGATCAGCCTTATCATACGCCCGTTTTATGAAATAGGTAATGACTGACGATCCACTCATCGCCATTGTTATAATTCCACAATTCGGCACAAGCCATGTAAAATATGCGCCAGTACACCCACCATTTTACAGCCTGATCGGCCCCATAAGTTTCAGTAAATAGCGGCATGATCTCAGCTTGATGCGCATCCATATTTTTAAGCCAGGCTTCGGATGTTTTGGCGTAATGGGCGCCGCTTACGTGCCAGTGCTTTTCAACTACCAGGTGGTCGTTAAAATAAAACAACAGGTCATCGCTCGGCATAATACCGCCGGTGAAAAAGTATTTACTCATCCAGTCGGTATCATCTTTTACTTCGAACAGGTAGGCATATTCCTTATGCGTGAAGATGTGGATGAACAATTTACCATCCGGTTTAAGGAATGATGCAACCTTCTGCATCAGCAATTGATAGTTGCGCATGTGCTCAAACATCTCTACGGAAACGATACGGTCAAACTGCTCATCGATACTAAAGGTGTTCATATCAGCGGTGATCACCGTCAAATTTTTGATACCGCGATCATGCGCTTGCTGATCAATAAACATTTTTTGCGTACGCGAATTAGATACCACTTTAAATGTGCTTTTCGGAAACTTAGCAGCCATGTACAGCGATAACGAACCCCAACCGCAACCCAGTTCCAAAACCTGCTGACCATCTTTTAATTCTGCACGCTCACAAGTGAGCGCAAGCATATCATCTTCGGAAGTATCGATATCGGTTACACCGTCCTTCCAGTACCCGCTTGAATATTTAAGGTTTTTGCCGAGGCAATACTGGTAAAATTGGGTGGGTACTTCGTAATGCTGCTGGTTGGCATCGGCTGTGTTAACAGCTATGGGCGAGGCTTTGAGCTGTGCGATAAGCGACATCAGGTGCGCTTGCTGCGCTTCAACGCCGCCTTTGTTTTCGTCCTGCAAACGCTGCTTTAATAAATTACGGATGCCCTTACGCAGCAAAAAATCGGGAACTTTATTTTGTTCGATCAGTTTATCGTACCACATTTAAATTCGGGGGTCAGTCCTATCAAGAGATAATTATAAGTTTTTTAAATTACAGATAATACGATAAATACCGTTAGCCGGATTTTTAAAACTTCAAGTTGTGGAGATTTTATTTATTTTTCTTAAACCAGGGAATAAAAGCACTGGTAGTTTTTTGGTATTCCCTGAAGGCATCTCCTTTTGAGCGGATGGATTGTTCTTCCGTGATCGGTATGCCGGTCACTTTAAGAAGCAAATACAAAATAATAGCCGGACTTATGATGGCGAGATACCCGTACGGCGATCCCAACGCAAAAACGAAATACGACATCCACATCAGCCATTGAAAAAAATAATTGGGGTGGCGCGAATAGTTCCATAAACCCACGCTGCAAACTTTGCCTTTATTGGCGGGATTTTTTTTGAAGTTTTTTAGTTGATTATCTGCAATTCGTTCGCCGTTTACACTAATAACCCATAGGATCAAACCCGCCCACTCAAATGGCGATATTATATAGCTGGCGTTCATGCAAATTACAAAAAACGGGATGGCAAGTAAAACATTCGAAACAGCCTGCGCCTGGAAAAACCAAAAGAATTTCCGGTCGGCATTTGGCGCCCATTCCCTGCGCAATTGCTGATAACGCCCTTCTTCCCCGTGCAAATGCGTAACAGTCCGTACCAATATGTGCGATCCAAGCCGCGCGCCGGCAACAATAACCATAACGCATATCATGATCCTGCGCGTTTCGAAACCGGGAGCCAACAACAATAAAATAATAGCTATAACGGGGAAATTGTACGACCAGAAAATATCGACCACGCCTGTGTTTTTGATCCTGTTGGCCCATAGCCAAACAAATACCATAATTGCGCAACATGCAATAAGGCTGTATGCACCCAGCCACCAAACCGAATTATCCATTTTGTTTGCTAAAAAACTCTTTTAATCCCTCGCCGGGTTTAAGACTGAACAATTGTATCAGCACATAAACGCAACTGGCGATGCTGCCTAAACATACGAGCAGTATAAGCCACAGGATTTTGAGCAACCAGCTTTTTTCTTTGTAGCATACCCACACAAATATTACGGTAACGTTGGCGTAAAAATCCCAAAGTGTAGCCCGCATCCACGGGATGCCTCCCAGGAAATTCCATTCTCTAAACAAATTACTTTGCAGGCTGGTGCTGATGACGGTATAACACATCCACACTAATAAGATACTGAACATAACTTTTAGTGCGGTTATCATAACGTTTATACCTTTCGTAATTTGATGATCCCGAGTACGTGGAACAACTTCATTACCGGATACGTAGGATCAAGCTCGAACCAGCGTTTGGAGAACCTAGGGTCGTTGGGTTTTTTGTGGTGATTGTTCTGGAACAATTCGCCCATCATCAGGAAATCAAGCGGGAGCGTGTTTTTGCTGTGATCGCCATTGTCAAAATTAGAGTAGCCGTATTTGTGGCCGCACCAGTTAACAACCGCTCCCTGGACCGGACCCATCAAAAAGTGGATAGGCAATAACAGGAACAGCCACCAATGGGTCGCAAACGCCACATAAAAAGCGGTATAAGCTATACCAAAACAAACACGGGTAACCCAATGGTCGCCTATACGGTCTACAAACGACCAGGTAGGGTAACGGTCTATGAACTGTGGTTCGGGTTCTATTTTATAACGCTGGTAAGCGAGGTAAATATCTTTGGTTTTCCACATTAAGCCGAACACATCCTTTATAAAATGCGGCGAATGCGGATCTTTTTCGGTATCGCTGTAAGCGTGGTGCATACGGTGCATAATGGCATAAGCACGCGGGTTTAAAAATGACGACCCCTGGAAAAAGAAAGTACAAAAATAAAATACCTTTTCCCAAAATGGGTTCATTTTAAACATTTTATGAGAGGCATAACGATGCAGGAAAAACGTCTGGAAGAACAGGGATAAAAACCAGTGAGACAGGAAGAAAATTATTATTATGATCATTGAATTTAATCGGAATTATATATAAAATACGCAGTTTTTAATTTCGCGGTTCAAAGGTCTTAAAAAAAATGGATTATTTGGTTTTTAGGCTTTTAGAAAAGTAAAATGACTTTGATTAGACCAGGCTTACGAAGTTTTTAAAACTTTGTAAGTCTTAAATCCCACCTTTTCCTTAATGTTACTGCGCTTTGACAAACTTCAATGCATACGAATCGAGGCAGTAGCGCAAGCCCGTAGGCGCAGGGCCGTCATCAAATACATGACCCAGGTGCAGGCCTGTGCTTCGCTCTACTACTTCATCGCGTTCCATACCGTCCGAGTAGTCTTTTACAATCCTAATGGCTTTGGGATCTAATGGTTTAAAGAAACTTGGCCAGCCGGTACCTGAGTCAAATTTGGCATCAGAGCTAAAGAGTGGTTTGCCGGTAGCCGCGCTCACATAAGTACCCTTGTCGTGGTTGTTCCAAAAGGGATTATTGAAGGCCTGCTCGGTACCTTTTTCCACCATAATGTAGTAGGCGTCAGGCGATAAAACCTTCTTCCAGTAGGCATTTGGTTTGGCTTCGGGATAGGTTTTTACGTCTTCCGAACTGCCCTTTACAATTTTTCCGGCCGGCTGAGATTGGCTGCAGGCGCTAAAAACGGCCATTATCAGCATATTTGTTAAGATGAAAACTTTTTTTGCGCTCATTATCATAAAGTTATAATTTTTATTATATATATTTATAGTCGTAAATCTTAACAATACCTTACACAAATTTAAAGAAAAAAATATAGCGGCCGCCCGAAGTGTTTTTGAGGTAAACCGCAATCCAGACTTTTATGATAATTCACCCTAATAAAATAATGGACACTTTAGGGGATCTATCATATAGTACTGATATGCAACGGGTAATTTATTGCCCGTTGAAGTTATTTTTTTGTGGCTATGTAGAATATAATACACATATTTACAAGCGGAAATTAAACCTCCGCATATTAAATATGTCAATACAGTAATATTGGCCTGTTTTAAATATACAGGCATAGTTTTTGACTTACTAAATTGCTATAATACTTAATTTAATATAAAGACCCAACATGAACGGCAGCGGCTTAACATTAGTAGGAGTAATCATCACTGTTTTACCAATCGTATTAATTATTGCAACAGTAATAGTACGTGGTAAAAAATTATTTGATTAATACGTCTACCTTCTTCACTTTTAGGGTGATACACTGCATCTAAAAAATGTCAAGGTGTATGCCCGTTTGACGCAAATTCAAGCGCGATTTTCTATTTCTTACTAAGTACGTCCATTTTCTTCATAAATTGCTTATAATGAAGCGGTTATGCTTATTAATTAAATCACTGTGCTTTTTTAAGACATTTGTTTGCCTAAAAACCTTCCCCCCTCCCTTTTTTAACAGCAGGTGCTTTCTTTTGTTTTTCATCACTCTCCCAATTTTTCGGACGTGTTAATTTTGCTATACGTTCTTCCATCGTTTCGGTAGTGAGGCGCTCGCGGCCAAGGCTATCGACCATTATGGGGAAAGCAAAGGGCGTCGGGCGACTGATCTCTTTAAGGATGATAGTTTGCTTTACAATACGCTGCAAGGCTTCCCGCATACGGAATTCCTCCAACTGGAAGGCCAACGCCTCATTATAAGCCTGCCTCACCAACAAATTACCGGGGTCGTATTCTTCGAAAACATCAAAAAGCAACGATGATGAAGCCTGCAAATGCCTGTTTTTTACCGGCTGCCCGGGATAACCTGTGAATACCAATCCGCCAATGTGCGCAATATCCCTGAAACGGCGCCGGGCCATCTCGTTGGCGTTCAGGCTATGCAGGATATCGTCCAAAAGGTTATCTATCGAAAAAAAACTTGCATCTTCAAGCGCCTGCTCAATGGGAATATCTTCATCCGCCAGTAATTCGAAGCCATAATCATTCATCGCAATGGAAAACGAGAAATTACGTATCCTGGAGATACGATAAGCCAGAAGCGAAGCCATCCCTTCGTGTACCAATCGCCCCTCAAACGGATAAAATAAGATGTGATGCCCTTCGCGGGATTTGTACGACTCGATCAAAAATTCATGACTTTGCGGCAAGTGCGACAATTCGGCCTGTAGATCAAATAGGGGTTTAAGCGCGATTACTTCTTCGTCCTCAGCCGTACCGTGCGCTACCTGGTCGAGCTTATCCCTGAAAATTGCTGATAGTTGCGACGATAATGGCATCCTGCCACCCATCCAGCTGGGTATAAGCCCTTTTTTGGCGGTCGACTTTCTCACGTAGGCGCTCATTTCCTTAATGCGTACAAACTCCAGGTTTTGGCCCGCGAACCAGAATGCATCGCCCTCGTTCAATTTTGAAATGAACGACTCCTCAATTGTACCCAAACTTTTCCCGCTTAAAAATCTCACCCGTATGCTCAGATCACTGGTTATAGTACCAATGCTTAGCCGGTGACGCATTGCAACCCTGCGGCTGTTTACCTTATACACGCCGCTCTCTATCTCAACCTTCAAAAACTCATCATACTGCGCCAGCACTTTGCCGCCTTTTGTGATAAAGTCGAGCAGATCATTAAATTCACTGCGGGTCAGATCGGCGAAAGCATAAGTGCCTCTAACCTCCCTGAACAATTCATCGGCCCTGAAGCCATCAGAGACCGCCAGGGTGACCATATATTGTATCAGCACGTCCATGGTGAGCAACATTGGGTCGCGGCTCTCATAGATGCCCTGTTTGATGCCCTGCTTTAAGGCGGCGCCCTCCAATAATTCCAAAGAATGCGTTGGCACAAACCAGGCGCGTGATATTGCTCCGGGAGCATGCCCGCTACGCCCTGCGCGCTGCATAAACCGTGCGACGCCCTTCGGGCTGCCCACCTGTACCACCGAATCCACCGGACGAAAATCGACACCAAGATCAAGGCTGGATGTGCATACCACCACTTTTAAGGCTTCGGCATGCAACGCCTGCTCTACCCAGTTGCGCAGTTCGTTATCCAGCGAGCCGTGGTGCATAGCCATGATGCCGGCGTATTCGGGATAGTTATCTAAAATGGCATGATACCATATCTCGGCTTGTGACCGCGTATTGGTAAAAATCAGCGTGGTTTTGCTTTGCGCGACGATCTCCATCACCTGCGGCAGTAGCCTGACCCCAATATGCCCCGACCAGGAATAGCTCTCGATATTTTCGGGGATGACGGATTTGATGACCAACCGCTTATCTACATGCGCCCGCACCATTCGCACCTGGTCGGCTGGAAAGTCATTGCCAAGTAATACTTCTGATGCTTGTTCGAGATTGCCGATGGTGGCGCTAATACCCCATATTTGCAGTTTGCAGTTTGCAGTGGGCGGTTGGCAGTCGTTGGTTTGTTTTTTTGAGTTGGCAGTTTTCACCTCTGAAATATTGCCTACTGCCAACTGGCAACTGCCAACTGAAGAAAGGGCCTTAAGGCGAGACAAGCCCAACTCCACCTGTACCCCTCTTTTCGTACCCAGCAACTCATGCCACTCATCTATCACCACAACCTGTAAGCCTTGGAATATTCTGAAATATTCCTTTTGCGCCAGCATCAGGTGCAGGCTTTCGGGGGTAGTGAGCAATACTTCGGGCAGTTTTTTCTTTAAAGCTTGTTTGTCGGCGGCTGACGTATCGCCTGTGCGGGTCATTACGCGCCAGGGAATACCAATCTCATCACAAACCTCCTGCATCGCTTTTTTAATGTCATTAGTAAGCGCGCGCAAAGGCGTTATCCAGAGCATCATCAGGCCGTTGTTTTGGCGGGTGGTGTAGGTGTCAGGATATTTGTTAATGTAATCGGCCAGGAAGGGCAAAAACAGCGCAAAGGTTTTACCGCTACCGGTGGGCGCGTTCAGCAAGCCGGAATAGCCGGAAAGATAGGCTTCTTCCATTTCCTGCTGGAAAGGGAACTGCTGCCAGTTCTTCTGCCGGTACCATTCTCGTATAACTTGTTGCCCCTGGGTCATAGATAAGTGTTATCGCTCGTTTATTAACAATAAGTGATAAAATTGTTGATAACTATTGGCGGTACCCACAAATAAAAAAGTTTTCCATTTTGAATTACCATTTTTAATACCCATTTTTGGATTATCAAATTATTCATCATGTCAAAAGTTGTAGAATATCCTAGCGCCTCCTTTAAAGCAGCCCAAGAGTTGGCCAATTCAGCTGACTCCCTCGGTGGTTCAAGTTCATCTGAGTTGTGTGCCGAAAAAATGGGCAACAAACTCGGTGGTGGTTTTACGAACATAATTAGTTCAGCACAAAAATTTAAATTAATTAACTATAAATCTGGTCAAATAACTACGTCTTCCTTATTTCGAGATATAAAATTATCTTACACTGAAGAAGAAAAGATGAGGCTATTGATCACATCCTTTCTTTCTCCACCTGTTTTCTTTCGCTTATATGAAAGATTTAAAGGTAAGGAACTTCCTATTTCCATGTTGGAAAAAATGTTAATCAAAGAATATG
The DNA here is from genome assembly GCA_044448765.1 of Sphingobacteriales bacterium. GTDB lineage: Bacteria > Bacteroidota > Bacteroidia > Sphingobacteriales > Sphingobacteriaceae > Mucilaginibacter. The sequence goes on from JBIOHG010000012.1 coordinate 40,433, forward strand.
CCGTTGATGACAATGCTGCAAGTAGAATCAAGAAGTATTTTATAGATGGAGCTAAGTCTGTAGGGTTGCTAGACTCACAAAACCATCTAATTGCAATAGAAACCGATAAAAAGGAAAATTCATCTGTTGTTGAAATAGAGGAGATAGAAATAATCCCTGAGAGTAACAATTCCATAAATGAAACCAGTTCAAATGTTATAAGTTTATCCGACCTAGATGAGTTTGTGTTTCACATAACTGGGCCAGGGATAAATTCAAGAATTGCAATCAGAGAAGAAGAAGATTTTATAATATTAGAAGCTATGATAAGAAAAATCAAAAAACGGTTTGATTTTAATAGCAATTAAAAAGAAACCCAGTTGCTCGAACAACTGGGCTATTAATCATGAGGAACATTGATTCACCTCAGGACGATTGGATATTCACTCCTTACATCACTGTGAAAGGCAAGAGAGTTTATCCTAAAAAATCTAAAGTTTTCAAATTCAAAAAACGAAAGCGTTAGAGTCCGATTAAGGCTATCCTCCAGGAGGAATAGCCTTTTTTTATACAAAATAAGTAAAAGTATTCTAAGTAGCAAACCAAATTTAAACAATGACCTGATAATTAACGGTTTAGTTTATTGATTGCTCTTTACCAACCTCATCAAGTCCCCAATTAGTTGCGGTGATTTTAATATTCGCTCGTGCCCGGTGCCGGGATATTCACTGTTTTCAATAAATGGATATTTATTTAAAAATCCTTCCAGGTAATCATAGGTCGAAATAAGGTCGCCTTTATCGTAAGCAAGCCAATGCTTAAGCCGGGCATCAAAGGGGTACCAATTATTTAAGTTAAAGTGAGATGCAGGCATATTAAACTTAACCTTGAAGTCGTCCAAAAATTTAGTTTGCGCAGCCTGCGGTACACCTACTGCATTCATACTGGCTTCAAAGTTTTCTTTCAGACGGATAAGCGGGGTCAAACTAACTAACAATGACGGAGACACCGACAATTCTTTAAGCGCCACAACATTTGCCATTCCCCCAAGCGAATGCCCGATCAGAACATCAGGCGTACCATAATTTTGGATGATGGCCTTAACGGCTTCCTTGTATAATAAAAGGTTAGATAACTCACCCTCAGAGCTTCCATTCCCCGGTGCGTCAAAGGCAATAATTTGTACGTCATCGACTTCGCGCAAAGCTGTAATAAGCTCGCTAAAATCAGCTGCTTTTGAGCCCCAGCCATGTGTAATTAATATTTTCCTTTGGCCGCTGCCCCATATAAAGCCATTGAAATGCAATTCCTTTTGGGCAAAATATTCGTCCTTAACAGGCAGGCTAAACTTTTCTGCCTCATTCAGCAACTGCTCCTGCTGCAGGCGCAGAGGCATTTTGGGCGAATAGCATATCAATTGCCAAAGCAGATCGTTAAGGTCATCCGGGGTATCGGCAATCGCTGTTTTAACATCGGCAATTATCTGTCGTAATTTTTTCATGGGATCTATCCAAATTTATAAACTTATGCCGGATACGACGGTCATAGAAAAATAACAATAAAAAAGTCCTGCAATCAATTACAGGACCAAAATATTAAAAGCCCCTCTCCACCTGGAGGGGGGCTGGGCCTGCCTGCCGGCAGGCAGGGTTAGGCTTTTTATTGTTTTTTCTCAGGCAACAATATCAATTTGATAAAATTGCTTTCGTTCAAATATTTGTTAGCAGCGTCTTTAACGGTTTGCACATTAGCTTTTTGCAGGTCGTGTATCCAGCTTAAGGCCAGGTCAGGGTTTTCCTGGTTTTGATTTGAACTTGTTAAATGTCCTTCCCAAAAACCATTTTCCTTTAAATTTACTTCAATAGCCCGTGTTGTTTCGGCCTGGAACTTCTGAATATCCACAGCTTCGGGACCATTTTGTTTGATCTTATTGATTTCTTCCATTGTAGCGGCTATCAGCTTATCCACATTGGCCGGCGCACAGCCGAAATAAACGGTAATACTGTACCGGCCGTCAGGTAATTTGGTATGCGAGGCCCTTACCCCCGGCGAATAAACGCCGCCTTCTTTTTCACGCAGGCGTTCGATCAATTTAATGTTCAATACCTCGTTCAATGCATCCAGCTGCAGGTTGTTATTGTCGTTATAGTCATAGTCGCCGCTGAATACCAATTGCACACTGCTTTTGTCGCCGATGCCTTTATAAACATCTTTGATTATAGCGCCTGCAGGCGGATGGATGCCCAGGTCTTTATAAGTTTCGGTACCGCCCGATGATGGCAGGCTGCCGAGGTATTTTTCTAACAATGGTTTTATTTTATCTACATCAAAGCTACCTACCATGGTAAATGTAAACCCTTTGGCGTCGGCAAAGCGCTGCTTGTAAAAGTTATAGGCTTTATCAAGGCTGGCTTTGTCCAGTAACGCGGCATTGGTAACCATTCTTCTGAAATTGTGGTTACTTAAAGTAGCCGAAACCGTGTCCTGGAACACAGCTGTAGGGTCAAGGCTGCGGTTGGCCAGCAAGGATTTGGTTTGCGTGATATTGGATTGCCAGATATCAGCATCCTTACGGGGTTGGGTAAAGTACAGGTAAACCAGTTGCAAAGCCGTTTCCAAATCTTTTGGTGATGAGCTGCCGTTAATACCTTCAGAAAGTTCGCGGATATAAGGCGAAATATTTACATTTTTTCCGCTCAGCATTTTGTCGAGCTTTATCTCACTCATATCAGCTATACCGCTGCTGCCAATGATATTGGCAGCAAGACTGGCCGAAGTGTAATCTTCATCACTTGCCAGCGAGGTGCCACCAAAATGATATCCGTTGATCAGTATCTGATCGTTTTTGAAGGTTGTGGGTTTTAATATCACCTTTACGCCGTTGTTCAGCGTAAGGGTGGTGGTAATAAGAGCGGTATCTTTTTGTACCGACACCGTTTTGCCCGGCGTAGGCTCTTTCTCCAACAAAGGTTTGTTGCTTACCTCATCCACGTAAGGTTTTACACCTTCGCCAGCTGTGCTGATCCAGGTCAGCAATGTTTTTGAATCAGGCAGTTTGTCCTTTTCTTTATCAGGAGCTTCCACAATAACGGCGCGGTCCTTATCGCTGATGTATTTCCCGGCAAGGGCGTTGATCTCGGTCAATGTGATCTTACTCATATTTGCCTTTTGGAAATTGTATTCCCAGGCTATACCAGGGATAGCTTCGCTTTTTAGAAAGTTTTGCTGGTATTCCTGTACAAAATTTACCGATTTAGTTTTATCCCTTTCCTTATAAGCATTTTCCATTTGGGTTAATGCATCTTGCTTGGCGCGATCCAATTCGGTTTGGGTAAATCCAAATTTATGGGCACGCTCGGTTTCGGCAACAACTGCTTTTATCGCTTTTTCAAGATCGCCGGGTTTTGCTACCGCGATGGAAGTGAAAGCGTCAAGGTTGCCCAGGAAACCACCGTAACTTGCACGGCCGAATAAAAATGGCGGGTTTGCCTGTTGAGTCAATTCGCTTAAGCGCGAATTAAGCATCGAATTAAACAATTCATTACGCATGCTCTGTACGTAATCCGCTTCAGTCCTGATCTTTGTTCCTGGATGCCTTACAATTATTTCCGCTATCTCGTAGGGAAACTCCTTATCGGTTGCAAATTTAACAACAGTACCGGGAGTAGGCGGAACCGAATATTTTGTGCGCGGCTTCTCGTTCGCCGGGTTTTTCAGGTCCGAAAAATTGTCTTTTATCAGCTGCTCTACCCGTTTAGGATCAAAGTCGCCTACCACAACTACCGCCTGAAGGTCGGGACGGTACCAGTCATGATAAAAACTTTTGATAGTTTCCGGCTTAAAGGTTTTCAAAATATCTTCTTTACCTATCGGCAGGCGCAACGCGTACCTTGAATTGTTTAAAATGACGGGCAATATCTGCTGCTGTAAACGCTCCTGCGCATTTTTGCCGCGAAGGCGCTCTTCCTCCAATACCACCCCGCGTTCGCCATCAATTTCTTTGGGGTCGAAGGTGACATGACCGGCCCAGTCAGCCAGGATGTCGAAGCCTTTTTCAAATACTTTAACGCTATCGGTAGGCAACGGCAATTGGTAAACAGTTTCATCGAATGAGGTATAGGCATTTAAGTCGGCGCCAAATTTTACACCGGCTTTTTGCAGGTAATTCACCAGTTCGTTTTTGGGGAAATCGCGTGTACCGTTGAAGGCCATGTGCTCGGTAAAGTGGGCTAAACCCTGCTGATCGTCCGTTTCGAGCACCGAACCCGCCTTGTTTACCAGGTACAGCTCGGCCCGGTTTTTAGGCTGGGCATTTTTACGAATGTAATAGGTTAAGCCATTCGGCAGCTTGCCGATGATCACATCCGGGTCAGTCGGTAACGTGGCACTTTTCGCACCAGCGGCAGGTTTCTCTTTTGCGGAAGCAGCCGGTTTTTTCTTTACCTGGGCAAACGTAAGGTTTGCCGAAACAAATACCGCCATGGCGGCAAATGCGAGTTTTTTTCTAAGGTTCATTTATGTTAGGAATGATGATTTGCTAAGATGCGAACGAATATATTAGTTTCAAAGTATTTTATTCTTGCATTGCATTCGCGACAATGGTTTGTATTTCGTCAAAATGGTCTTTTAAAGCCCCTTGACTCATCTGCATTGCCTTTTGTGTCAACTCGGGAATTTTACTAATGATCTTTTGACCAAGTGGCGTTTTATAAAAATCGTTTAATTGCTTTAACTCATCTTCTGTAAAAGTTTGTGCGTATAATACGATCATATTTTTCTTAAGGACATCTACAGGCATGTATTTATTCATGAATGCGGACATCTCATTAATGAATTTAGCTTGGTTCTTTTCTGGAATATGGGCCGCATCACTTATAGATTTTACCATCTGATTTCTCATCAATAATAACCTGGAACCAGACATACCGGTGGTATTGATTATTTGTTCTGCTGCGGCCAGGTGAGCTGGGGTAAGATTAACACTATCAGTTTGTGCTGCACACAGATTTGTAAAAAATAATAAACAGCAAAAGGCAATAAGGAATGGTTTTAGTTTCATTTATTTTAAACTTTAATAAAGATCTTAAATCGGTACAATATCCACATTACTATCCAAACGGCAAAAACGATAAATACGGCACTGGCTAATGACGCATTGATAGGCGATAAAAAAGATGTAAAAAACGCATGATAAAATGGATTGCCTTTAGCATCGCCCCGAATCATGCTTAAATAATGCGGGATAAAATCGGCCAAAATATAAGCTGTAATAGCATTAGCCCCAAAAGCTACAAAAAACGGCGTAAAACGTTTATAACCCTGCACATCAATAAACCAGTAGCTGATGGTAAGTCCAATAGTGGCCAACCCGCCGGCATATAAAACAAAGGAGCTGGTCCACAAGGCTTTATTGATCGGGAAAAACAGGTCCCACAGTAACCCTAAGATAATAGCCAGCACACCATAGGTAAACATCCAGCTTACCTTGGTATTATCATCCCTATCCCTGCGTTTAAGCCACGTGCCCAGTCGGATACCAAACAAGCAGGTAACAGCAGCCGGGATAGTTCCCAATAAACCTTCCGGGTCCCAGGTATGCGATTGGGACCAGAGGTGATCGGGTGTAAATATCGATCGGTCGATCCAGGCACCCATATTGGTTGTTGGTTCCAAATTCGCGTAGCCCACACCCGGTACCGGGATAAAGTTCATGATGATGTAATAGCCTACCAAAGCAATTACAAAAAGCCAATCGCGGGTTTTTTGGGATGTTTTGACGTACAATACCGCGCAGATGAAGTACACCAAAGCAATACGCGGCAGCACGCCCGGTAAGCGCAGGTGCGACAGGCTTGGGTGGAAAAGTAACTGAACAGTGTACTGAATGATCAGAATGATCACCATCCGCTTAAAGGCCTTTCCTATCAATTTTGAATGGGCTACGGTATCCCGTTTGCTTTCCATGGCATATACAATAGATACGCCCACCATGAACAAGAAGAATGGAAATATCAGGTCGGTAGGTGTACAGCCGTTCCATTTTGAATGCTCCAGTGGTGCATAAATATGGCCCCAGTCGCCGGGATCGTTTACCAGCACCATGGCAGCGATGGTTATTCCACGGAAGACGTCGAGGGAGAGGAGACGTTTTTTTAGTTCTGAAGGGTTGGTTGTGATTTCAGCCATTGGTTTATATATGAAATGTAGAGACGCAATGCATTGCGTCTCTACGGATTAATATTTGTAACGAACAAAAGCCTCCATAGCCTGGTATTCAGCCAGACCAAGACGGTCATATGCCCGTGCCGTTTCGCGGTTACGGTCCTCCGCCCTTACCCAAAATTCTCTTGCATCATCACCCGGGAACACCGCCCTATCTTTCTGACTTTGATGTTTAAATATTGCATTCCGTTTCCGTAAAACCTCTTCCGGCGACAATGGTACAGCCATTTCTATCTCGTAAGTCTCAAACTCTTTCCAGGCACCGCGGTACATCCACACCCAGCAGTCTTTCACCCAAGCTTCCGTTTCTCTTAATTGCCTTAATGCAGCGATGACGATGTTGAAGCAAACCAAGTGCGTACCATGTGGGTCGGCAAAGTCGCCTGCTACAAATACCTGCTGTGGTTTTACTTTTTGAAGGAGTTCCCTGGTCAGGTCGACGTCCAACTGGCTCACCGAATTCTTTTGCGTCTTTCCTGTCTCATAAAAAGGCAGTGCCTGGAAATGAATATGATCATCGGGTAGCCCGGCGAAGCGTGCACCAGCGATAGCTTCGGTTTTACGGATGAAACCTTTTACATCGCGTATCTCTTTGCTGTCGATCTCGTTGGGTTGTTTATTCTCTAAGAAGGTGCGCATCTCTTCGTAAAGCTTTTTCAGCTTGCTGTTGTCATCACCTATACTTTGATTAAAATCTATAGCGAACTCCACAAAGCGCAGCACATCATCATCCCAAACGGCGGTATTGCCCGAAGTTTGATAAGCCACATGAACATCATGGCCCTGGTCTACCAACCTGATAAACGTTCCCCCCATGGAGATCACGTCATCGTCCGGGTGCGGCGAGAAGATGATGGAGCGTTTCTTTGCCGGTAAGGCACGTTCGGGCCGCTGACTGTCGTCAGCATCAGGCTTACCTCCCGGCCAGCCGGTAATAGTATGCTGTACCTGGTTAAAGATGTCGATATTTATATTATATACCGGTCCTTGTTCTACCGCCAACTGGGCCATGCCGTGGTTGTTGTAATCCTCTTCGGTTAGCTTGAGTATTGGCTTATTTAAGGTAGTCGCCAGCCAAATGATGGCTTTCTTTTTGGTGACCTTATCCCAGGTGCAATCCTTCACCAGCCATGGGGTGCCGAACCGGGTGAGGTCCGATGCAGCTTCCGCATCCAAAATAAACTCTACATGATCAGACAACTGCAAATAAGTTGCCGGTACATCACCTGATATTTCACCTTCCACCGCTTTTTTGATGATGGGCGCTTTCTTCCCGCTCCAGGCCATCAGGATAATTTCCCGCGCTTTGAATATGGTACCAATACCCATGGTAATGGCTTTGGTAGGTACATTGGCTTTACCGCCGAAGTCACGTGAAGCATCATTCCGGGTCAAGTCATCTAACGTAACTAACCGCGTACCCGAGTTCGGCGCGCTACCCGGCTCGTTAAAACCGATGTGACCCGTACGACCGATACCCAATATTTGCAGGTCTAATCCGCCCAGCGCGTTTATCTGTCGTTCGTATTCCAAACAAAACGCGGCAATATCATCCTGTTTGAGTGTTCCGTCCGGTATGTGTACGTTCTTTTTATCGATATCAATATGGCTGAACAAATTCTCGTTCATAAAGGTCACGTAGCTTTGGGCGGCTTTAGCCTTCATGGGGTAATATTCGTCAAGGTTAAAAGTGATCACATTTTTAAAGCTCAGGCCTTCTTCTTTGTGCAGGCGCACCAATTCGGCGTAAACGCCTACCGGGGTTACGCCGGTGGCAAGGCCCAACACCGCCTGGTCGCCGTGGTCGGCTTTGGTTCTTATTAAATCGGCTATTCTTTTTGCTACCGATATCGAGGCTTCCTTCTGATTGGCAAATACCGTTACCGGCAGCTTCTCGTAACGGGTTTCTTCTAATAAATTTAATCGCGCCATGGTTGGTTGTATAATTGGGAGGTTGAAAACAAATATATCAGATATGTTCGCACAACAGGGATATTATTTAAAACTTTCAACCGCCACCCCCATTCCGTAACTTGCGCTATGCCCATGCTCAATCAAAACCTGCAAAAACTGTTCGATATTGCCCAAAAGCCCACTAAGCTGGGCATCGGTTTAATGTCGGGTACGTCTTTAGATGGGCTGGATATTGCCCTCTGCCGCTTCACAGGCAATGGCACGGACACCCAATTCGAGCTGCTGCATTTTACCACCACTCTCTACCACGACCATTTCAAACGCGAAGTGCACGAGGTTTTCTCGCGCCGGCTCGTCGACCTGGAGAAGATCACTTTGCTCAACGCCTACATCGGTACTTTCCATGCCGAACTGATATTGCAGGCCCTCGAAAAATGGGGCGTAAAACCCGGAGAGGTCGACTTTATCGCCAGTCACGGGCAGACCATCTACCACGCGCCTAAACGACTGCACCAACAGGCCGAATACCCCAACGCCACCCTGCAAATCGGCGATGGCGACCATATTGCCGTTAAAACCGGCATCCTCACCATCAGCGATTTCCGCCAAAAACATATTGCTGGCGGCGGCGAAGGTGCGCCATTGGCTCTCTACGGCGACGTGCTGTTGGCCAACAAACCCGGCGAAGAACGCATTTTGCTCAACATCGGCGGTATTGCCAACCTCACCTACCTGCCCGCCAGTGCCGACCTGCACCAGGTTATCTGCACCGATATCGGACCGGGTAATACGCTTATCGATGCCGCCTGTCGCCAGTATTTTAACCAGCCGTATGATAAAGATTCCATGATCGCCCTGTCCGGCCTGGTTAACGACCAACTGCTGAACGCCCTGCTCAACGACCCGTTTTTTACGCAGGCAGCGCCCAAAACCACCGGGCCCGAACTGTTTAACCTCAGCTACCTGGCCGATGCGCAGCAGGTATCCGCCACGCAAACCATCAGCCCGGCCGATGTGGTGTGCACCCTCAGCGCCTTTACCGCCAAAAGCATTGCCGCATTTATTGCCACCCACTTGCCCGCCAAAAGCAATATCTACCTTAGCGGCGGCGGCGCCAAAAACTATTTCGTAGTAACCTATCTCAAACAATTGCTGCCCAAGGCTACCATAAGCAGCACCGAAGCCCTCGGCCTAAACCCCGACGCCAAAGAAGCCATTCTGTTTGCCTTGCTCGGCAACGAAGCGCTGTGCGGCCAGCCACTGCACATTGGCAATAGCCCGGCAGTACTGATGGGGAAGTTTAGTTTTGCTGGATAGACAAAAGGCAAATCATAGTAATCTTTTAACGGCGTAGCCCTCTTGAGCGCCTTAAAAAAAACAATACGCGAAAAATCCGATAAATCATAGTTCAGACAATTGCGTGAGGGATAGCAATGTATACCGGCCCCGAGCGCAACGCCTGCAGGCGTATGAATGGATAGCCCGGCCCCGCTTCTACCAGCGGGGACACGCCCTAATACTTCTGATAAACATTATACAGCACATTCAAATCCAATTGACTCAACTCCGGACTACTATCCTTCTGCACAAAATGGCGTTTGAAGGCCACAATGGCGGCATTGAGGCTGCGGGTATCGTAGCCGATGAGGCGGAGGGCTGTGGTGTAGTCGAAATTGTCGGGGGCCAGCTCCAGGATGTCGTCGCTCCAGTAGCCGTAGCCGTGCTGCGCCATCACCTGCCAGGGGAAGTAAGGGCCCGGGTCGGGTTTGCGGGCGGGGGCAATGTCCTGGTGACCGATGAAATTGGCCCGTGGAATATTGTACGTCTCCTTCAGATAACCCAATAGCGCCAGCAGGCTCTTCACCTGCGCATCGGTATAGGGTTCGCTGCCGTTGTTATCTATCTCAATGCCTATCGAGCAGCTGTTCATATCCGTCACGCTGCCCCACTTGCTGATGCCCGCCTGCCAGGCCCGCAGGTAATCGTTCAGCATGTGGTACACGCGACCGTCCTTAGCCACCACGTAATGCGCACTCACCTGCGTTTTGGCTATGGTAAAGGTGTGCAGCGTTTGGCCGATGCTGTCCTGCGCCGTAAAATGGATGATGACATAATTGGGCTTGCGCATATTGAAGTTGACCGTACCCACGAAAGCCGAAGGCACCGCCGCCCCCGAACTATCCGCCAGCGTAACCGGCTGAGCCATTTCTATCACCTTAGCCAGCGAATCCGTGCGGGTTTTGTAGAATTTATTGGTAACCGCGTAGGGGCCTTTGGGCGAGCAGCTTGTAAGGAGGATAAAGGCGAAAGGTAAAAGGCGAAAGGCGGATGGTATTTTCATAGCAAAAGCTAAGGTATGGAAATAGCCTCACTAAGCCTGAAACTTTAGTTCATATCTCAATACCAACATACTGTAATACGCTGTTTTACAGTGCATAGCGGTGTTCCACTTTTGAATGCGGAACACCCGGAACGTTTTGGAACACCCTTAATAGTTAAGAAAATTAAACATTGGTTAATAATGTTACTGAACGTTGCGGTATATCAACACTTTAATTTGCACACGATATATTGTACATTTGTATTAAAGGAGATGTATTATGCTTACAGCTATTAAAGGATATTATGAAGAGGGGAAGATCATCCTTAAGGAAGAGGCTCCTGTTACGTCCAAAACTGACGTGATCGTTACTTTCCTTAGCGGTGACGATTCGGCCACAGGCAAAAGGATACCTGGCGGCTTAAAGGGCAAAGTATCCCTGCCCGATGATTTTAACGAGCCCCTGGACGATCTGAAAGATTACAGGTAATGGCCGGTGCACCAACTGAAACTGTTTTAATTGTTAATAATAAATCCTAATTTTAAATACCGTTAAAATAATGCAGGATAGGCCATGAGCAATTTTAATATCGATAGAAGAAGAAAAACACTGGAAAGTGTTGAGGACAGTAAGGAGTATAGTGATATTTTACAGGATATTGCCAGTGCGGCAGGGCAGGAAGCCATTCTTGAAGCCAAAGTTTTAAAAATACCCATCACCTATTTAAATGCCAGCCGCCAGGTTGTAACAGAGTTTCCGGACGGAAGAATAGAGGTGCTTGAGCAGTTGCCAAAGCTTAACGCTTCCAGGGCTTTGCGTAAAGGGACCATACTACATGCCCGCAAACGTTAAGCGCCTTCGTATTGTTGCCGGGCCTAATGGCTCGGGGAAAAGCACGATCATTGAGAGGCTGCGTAAAAACTTCGATTGCGGCGTTTATTTAAATACCGACGACATTGAAAAGATATTGCGTGATAAGGGCTTATTGAGGCTGTCAGATTACCTGATAGAAGCAACGCCGGAAGATTACGAGGCGTTTTTGAAAACCCCCAATATTCAAAGCCTGGTAACCAAAGCTGAACGCGACGGCTTCCCAATTCATCTAAGGTTTGACTCAAACCTGCTTATTACCGACAAACCAACACACTCATACGAAGCCGCAGTTGCAGCAGAATTTTTAAAGGGCAGACTTTTGTCACAGGGCGAACTTTTCACCTTTGAAACTGTAATGAGCCACCCTTCGAAACTTGATTTTGTACACCTGGCGAGACAATCAGGCTATAAGATATATCTGTATTTTGTTTCCACGGAATCTGTTGAAATAAACATTCAACGTGTTGCACAAAGGGTAATTAAAAAGGGACACCCGGTGGCCGAAGATCATATACGGTCGCGCTATACCAAATCGCTGGAACTGTTAAGCGAAATGATACCGCTTAGCTACCGCACTTATCTATTCGATAACTCGTCCGAAACGGATGCTTTTTTGAAAGTAGCTGAAATTTATCGTGGCGAGGAATTAACTATTCATGTCGATCCGGTGCCAGAGTGGATAAATACGTATGTCATCAATACGTTGAACTTCGGGTAATAGCCATGCCCACAACCCTAAACGGCATGGTTGAAATGCGCATGTACGAAATGCGCCTGAAACAAAAGGACTTGGCCAAAAAATTGAACATCAGCGACGCCAAACTTTCGCTCATCATGAACGGCAAGCAAAAACCCGATGTAGATTTCCTAAAGGCCGTACATACCCAATTGCATGTGGATGCGGAGTTTATTTTGCAGCATGTGTAATTAGAACTCTTTTTGTAAAAGGATTTTAGCTTGAAAATACTTATATTTATCTTCGGAATTACTATACACCTAATGACCTTAGAAAATTTAAAACAAGCATTCCTCGATCACGGATGCGAAAAAGTTTATGTTAAGAGTTTAGCGGCAAATGACCTTTCTAAAAGTCAAGTCTATTTGGGCGGCAATTATGACATATTAAATATTTTCCCTCTTTCTGACATTTTGCCTAATGCTGATGGAAAAAGAAAGAGAGAGAGTTTTATTGCTACATTAAATTTTGCTTGGATCACTGAGGAAGGAACGATCTGTTATGCACCACACGCAAAATTTATTTTATATCCCGATTACCCAGAAGTTCGTTTCTCCGGTTTTCTGAAAGCTTGTAAAAATGCGCCTTCAGCAATAATGAATGAAAAACTTACTGGAAGACTATTATTCCTTGGCGTTTCAAGAGATGGCCGGACTCTTGGTTTTGCGTCAATGCCAGATTCAGAAATTGCTAATGAAATTCGCTGTTTACATTTAGAGGAATATGGCGTTTTTAGAGTACTTGAACTTAAGCCTATTGTCGATCATAGACTTTTATTATTGGCAGAATTATTAAGGATCCATCGGCTTGGCTGGATTGACTCGAAAAGACTAAATAAGGCCAGCGAAATTTTACCTTGCCCTTCTCCTAATTGTGGCGGCCTTACTTTAGAAGCCGAACTCGGTATAGTTCCAAATAGCTATTCTGAGCCAGACTACCTAGGCTATGAGATTAAACAGTTCAAAGTCAACAATTTCGACAAGATTGCAAATGAAGTTATTACATTGATGACACCAGAACCCAATGGGGGTCTTTATGTCGAGAAAGGCATTGATCCATTTATAAGGCTATATGGCTATCCTGATAAAAGTGGTATAGTAGACCGTCTGAACTTTGGGGGTGTTCATAAGTTTGGAATCAGGCAGCCACTAACCGGACTAACTTTGCATCTTGTAGGGTTCGACCAAGCAAGCTCCAAAATAATCAAAGCGGATGGTTCAATCTCCTTAATTGATGATAGCGGCAACGAAGCGTCGAAATGGAGTTTTATAACATTGCTTAAACATTGGACCAAAAAACACAATCAAGCATGCTATGTGCCTTCTAAATCAATCATTTCGCCTACAAAACAATATCAATACGGGAATAATATCTTAATAGGAAACGGCACCGAGTTTGACTTATTCTTGCGACAAATGGCAATGGGAAATGTATATTACGATCCTGGCGTAAAAATGGAGCAAGCCTCTTCAAAGCCTTTAATAAAACGCCGAAGTCAATTTCGAATAAAGTCCGGAAATTTAAAAAGTCTTTACAAAAAGTCCGAAACCATAAACTTGTTAACTATTTGACCCCGTAGAGGCGATAAACTCTGCTATTTCTTTTCCAACAGCCTGTATTAGCGGTGTCACAACTGAATTACCAAACTGCTTGTAAGCCTGATTATCCGAGACAGGTATTCTAAAACTCTTTTTTCCTTTATTGACAGGATAACCTTGTAAAGCGGCACATTCATCAGGAGTTAATCGTCTAGGCGCTGACCCATTTTGAGGTATAAGAATTTCAGATCCATCTTTGTAATATCGGGCACTAATCGTTCGAGTTATACCATCCATGTTTACCAGTCCAAAACCAAAGCCATTCCCCTTTTCCTTGTGTTTCTTGGCATAGTTCTGCAAGTAATTCCACAGGTGATTGGATAAAGTATATTTCGGGTCAACACTTTTTTTAAGAATGGATTTGATTTGATGGTTAGCTTCCGGTAGTTTAACCAGATCAAAATCAAACTTTATATCCTCTCCAAATACTCTTTTATCAAAACCAACCATGATAGTTCTGTCCCGATGTTGCGGAACGAAATGCTTTCCGTTTAGCACCCTATGATCAAAAGAGTAACCTAAATCCAATAAAGTCTGCTTTATCACCTTGAAGGTATTTCCTTTATCATGTGAAACAAGGTTTTTTACATTTTCGAGAAAAAAGGCTTTAGGTCTGTGTTCAGCTATAATTTCTGCTACATGAAAAAACAAATTGCCTTGTTTTTCGTCATCGAAGCCATGTTTTCTACCCAAGCTGTTTTTCTTGGAAACTCCAGCAATAGAAAACGGCTGACAAGGAAACCCCCCACATAGGATGTCGAACTTTTTAGGTATAAAAGCTTTAACTTCTTCCTTAGTAATGTCGCCAAATGGTGTTTCACCGTAATTTGCAAAATATGTTTTTTGTGCATATTTATCATATTCGGATGTATAAACGCACAATCCGCCTAAATTTTGCAATGCTAATCTAAAACCACCAATACCGGCAAATAGATCAATAAAAGTAAACTTTTCTGTGCCCGGCTTGGGTCCAGGAAAAGGGATATCTGTTGCCTCAAATAATTCTTTTTGAACCGCATGATACAATACTTCAGGCTCATTAAGTGTATACGGGCTATTTTCAGCAATTTCGTACGCGCGTTCCCTGTATATGGGATTTTTAGTAACTACATAATGCGATAAAATGGCTGAATCAAACTCGTCCGGAACAATAGAGGTTTTTGCCCTGGATGCTCTTGCTTTTAAGGTTAAGGTCTCCATCAGTTGGTCCCTCCATTAAAAGCCTCGGCATTAAAAAAATCTCTTATTGTTATCTCAAGAGCATAAATTATTTTCTCAAGATTGATCACGGAAACATTTCGTTTTCCGTTTTCTACCTCGTTCAAATAAGTCTTATCTACCTCTGCCTTAAAGGCTAATGCTTCCTGGGTGAGTTTTAAATTTGTGCGGTATTCCTTGATGCGCAGCCCAATTCTTTTACGAATATCCATAGCGGAAAGCTATCGCCTATTCGACTATAAGTCAATCGGATATAAGTGAACTCTGCTAAAAATTACTAACGGGAAATCTTCGATGTTAATAAATCAAGAGTACTTTCAATCGAGCCTTTTTTTAGCTCACACTCCCAAACCTTAATAATCTTCCAACCAGCGTTTTCGAGAGCGATTTCGGCATTGGTGTCATTGGAAATATTCGTACAAATTTTATGCAGCCACCATTCGGTACGCGTTTTAGGTACCACGTAGTATTTGCACCCCTCATGCCCGTGCCAAAAGCAACCGTGTATGAAGATCATGGTTTTGTATTTGGGCAATACAATGTCGGGTTTGCCGGGCAGGTTTTTTACATGCAGCCGGTAGCGGAAACCGTTTTTGTGAAGAAACTTACGCACCAATAACTCGGGCTTAGTATCCTTACTCCGTATCCGCGACATATTGTAACTGCGGGTTTCCTTGCTATGCACATCAGCCATCAGAACTTACACTGCTGCTTTTCTCAAATTATCGTTAAGTACAAAAGGTATTTCTTTCAGTTCGTTAACCTCATAATAAAAGCTTGAAGACAAAAGAGAGTAATTTCTTTCTTGAACCCAATTGTATAAGGGGTGCTCATATTTAAAATATATACAATTTGCGCCTATTCTTAACCCTGTTTCTATCTCTGATTTTAACGAATCACCGACAATCCAAGTATCTTTGATTTGAAAATGAAGGGTTTCGATGATGGACAGAAAATCAGAGTCTGATTTTTCTTTAACAACCTTTATTAAATCGAAATAGTCATGAAGGGAATTGTATTGTATTTTTTTACTTTGCAATTCGTCCTCCCCTCTTGTGACTAACGCCAGCGTAAATTTAGTCTTACACCACTCCAAAAGATCTATTGCGCCGGGTAAAAGGGAAGGAATAGTCTTAATTATTATTTCGCCTGCTTCTACGATTTGATTTTCAACTTTATTTTTACTTTGAATATACCCTTCATTCAAAAGATACTTATAAACATCCAACATAGTTTTGCCATATCTTTTTGGCGAATGACCAAATTTCAATAGGTTCTCGGTATCTATTTCTTCAAATAAATTATCTATATAGCTAGTTGAAAGCTGTGTGTTTTTTAGAATAACATCAATAAATGAGCTTTTAGCAACCCAATATACATCACTTGTATTAACCAATGTATCATCCAAATCAAAAATTATAAGCCGCCTATTTTTTTTTATGTGCATAAATCTTGGGGTTTGACATTACCTTAACATGTTTAATACTATCTAAATCATGAACAGTATGTTTAATTAACGAATCTTGCTTACTAATTATGATTTTATATTGTTTTATAACTGAGTCTTGCTTTTTAAATGTGCTATCAATTAACTTTGATGATTTGAACTTTCTAAGGATGGCATCCTCGCTAAAAGTTGAATATGCATAAGGAATCGCAGCCAACAAAATTCCTATTACTCCAATCGCGACCGTAATGTAAGTACCTATCTTGAAAAAATAGCCTTTTACGCCGCTAACAGTTTGATCTTCATACTTTTTTACTTCGTCATCTAAGTATAAAAATTTGTCACCTAGTATTTTGGCATCCTTTTTTCGTTCATCAGTATAATGATTAAAGTCAGTGTATTGATTTCTTGCAGATAACGCTCGGAGGGTAGTTGGTTGAGTGAATTTATGGAAGGTCATTCTCATAAAAGTTTCATTCAGATTAACATCAAAACTTTCTTTTCCAAAATTGATCAAAACGCTCGATATAGGCCCTTTATATCCCGAGTCAACTATCCCTATATTAATCGCCAACACCCCACTGATTGATAATCTATTTTTCACCGTTGTATACCCAACAATATTATCTGGTAAAGCAAAACTTTCTTTGGATACCACCATAATCATACCATGTGGAGGTAGTACGTAGTCATTTACTGATTTTCCTTGCGAGTTTATTATTGCCCCTATTCGTAAATTGTAGGACGCATTCTCATAGTTATTTGCCTCTGCATTTTGCAGTAAGGCTAAATTGGTTATCTCTTCATAGTTTAAAAGCATAAGGCAAGCATTAGGTTAACTCAAGCAATCTAAGAAAACAATGGGCGTCAATCAACTCAAATTACAAACAGCATCTTCAAACAATAGTTAACAACTTACGCATCAGTATTTCAGGCTTGGTTTCCTTACTATGCACATCGGCCATAATACAAAGCTAACAAACGGATGCTGATACTGTTCGCAGTTCCTCGCGTTACGGATTGCAGCGATACCGGCCCTCGCGCTTAAGGCCTGCAGGCGTATAAGCGTAAAGCCGGGCCCGCTTCTACCAGCGGGCAACGCCCAAAGCTACAAACTACTTCTTCACCCAGCCGTCCTTCAGCGTTACGGTGCGGTTAAACACCAGCTTATCGGGGGTGGAGTTTTTGTCGAGCGTAAAATACCCTTTGCGGATAAACTGGTAGCCTTTACCGGGTATGGCTGTTGCCAGGTCGGCTTCTATGCAGGCGTTGGGTATTACGGTTAAGCTGTTGGGGTTGATGTATTCTTTAAAATCGCCGTCCTCGTTTGATGGGTCCTCCACCTGGAAAAGGCGATCGTACAGGCGCACTTCGGCAGTTTTGGCGTGGGGCACGCTCACCCAATGGATGGTGCCTTTTACGCTGAGGCCGCTGGTATCGTGGCCCGAAAGCGAGTTGGGTATGTGGGTGCAATGTACCCCGGTAATGTTGCCGCCGGCATCCTTGGCAAAACCCTCGCATTTTACAATATAGGCGCTTTTGAGGCGCACCATATTACCCACCGCCAGGCGGAAGAATTTTTTTGGCGGCTCTTCCATAAAGTCCTCGCGCTCTATCCACAGTTCGCGGCTGAACGGTATATCCCTGCCGCCTTCGCCGCCCTCAACCTCGGGGTTGTTCTCGCCGAACATGGTCTCGGTCTTGTCTTCGGGATAATCGGTAATGATGAGTTTTATCGGGTCGAGCACGGCCATGCGGCGCCAGGCAGTTTTGTTTAAATCCTCGCGAATGCAGAATTCCAGCAGGCTTACGTCTATCATGTTCTCGCGCTTGGCCACGCCGATGCGCTGGCAAAAATCGCGTATGGATGCTGGTGTATAACCACGGCGGCGTAAACCACTGATGGTAGGCATGCGGGGGTCGTCCCAGCCGTCAACCTGTTTATCTTCTACCAATTGCAGCAGCTTGCGCTTGCTCATTACGGTGTAGTTGAGATTGAGGCGGGCAAACTCGTATTGCTTGGACGGGAATAGCTCCAATTTTTCAATAAACCAATCGTACAGCGCGCGGTGCGGAATAAACTCCAGCGTGCATATAGAATGGGTGATCTCCTCAATAGCATCCGACTGCCCATGGGCGAAATCGTACATGGGGTAAATGCACCATTTGTCGCCCGTGCGGTGGTGGTGTGCGTGCTTAATGCGGTACATAATCGGGTCGCGCATGTGCATGTTGGGCGATGCCAGGTCGACTTTGGCCCGCAGCACTTTTGCGCCGTCGGGGTATTTGCCGTCCTTCATCTCCTCGAACAGTCGCAGATTCTCCTCAATGCTGCGGTTACGGTATTCGTTGCCGGTACCGGGTTCGGTAGGCGTACCCTTTTGAGCGGCAATCTCTTCGGGCGTACTGTCGTCCACATAAGCCAGGCCCTTGCGGATGAGGTTCATGGCGAAAGCGTAGATCACATCAAAATAGTCGGACGCGTACAGCTCATTGGCCCATTCAAAGCCCAGCCATTTTACGTCCTCCTTAATGCTGTCCACATACTCCACATCCTCTTTCACGGGGTTGGTATCATCAAAGCGAAGATTGGTTTTACCCTTGTACTCCAGCGCCAGCCCAAAATTAAGGCAGATGGATTTGGCATGCCCGATATGCAAATAACCATTAGGCTCGGGCGGGAAACGGGTTAAAACCCGGCCGTCGTGCTTGTTGTTACGGATATCCTCTGCTACAATCTCTTCTATAAAATTTAATGATCTCTCTTCGCTCATGATAATTACGCCTGTCTCCGCTATATGCGGGAGAAAGGGGCAAATTTAAGAATTTTGGATGGGTTTAGGGTAACAGTTTTTCAGAAGCTTTGGGCGTTCCCGCTAACCAGCGGGCCGTGCTATACGCTCATACTGCACACGGCATTAGCCACGAGGCCGGTATACGCTTCTATCACTAACGCAATTGTCTGAACTATGATTCGTAGGATTAAATGATTACCATGATTTTTTTCGGTATTTCCGGGTAAAAAGCGGAAGGAAAAGCAATGACCTAATGACTCAATGCCCCAATGACCAGTTAACTAATCTCTAATCAACTAAATCACTACCTTTACACCACCAATTGCTTACAATGAGTAATACCTTCAATCGCCCGATACGTGTACTGGTTGCCAAAGTCGGCCTCGACGGGCACGACCGTGGCGCGCGCATCATCGCCACAAGCTTACGCGATGCGGGTATGGAAGTGATCTACACCGGCCTGCGCCAAACCGCTGAAATGGTGGTGAATACCGCCTTACAGGAGGATGTGGACGCGATTGGGATATCCATACTTTCAGGTGCACACATGACGGTGTTCCCGAAAGTCATCAATCTCATCAAAGAAAAAGGAATGGATGACGTACTGGTTACCGGCGGCGGCATCATCCCCGAAAGTGATATGAAGGAACTGAAAGCAATCGGTGTAGGCGAGCTGTTCCCGCCAGGAACTACCACTACCGATATTGTGAAATACATTACTGCCTGGGTGCATCAGCACCGGAATTTTTAAAAGAAAAAAAATAACCCCCTTTGTCCGCTAACCAGCGGAGAGAGAGGGTGGTCGAGCCAATCAACGACCGGGTGAGTCGATAGCGAAGCGACCAGCCACGTAATTCCAAGTATAACTAAATATTCTACCATGTCCATGTTTCAAAACCTGCTTGTACATACCGAAGCCCGCATCAGGCACATCATCATCAATCGCGAAAGCAAAATGAATGCGCTCAATAAAGCCACCTTAGCCGAACTGCATACCGCCATCAGCGACGCTTTCGACAGCGAAAATGTGGGCGGCATCATTATCACCGGTGCCGGTGAAAAAGCATTTGTAGCAGGTGCCGATATCTCTGAATTTGCCGAGTTCGACTCCAAAAAAGGTGAAGAACTTGCCCGTAAGGGCCATCAACTGGTTTTTAATATGATAGAAAACGGTAAAAAACCTGTTATAGCTGCTATCAATGGTTTTGCCTTGGGCGGAGGATTGGAGTTGGCGTTAGCCTGCCATATTCGCCTGGCATCCAACAACGCCAAAATGGGTCTACCCGAAGTGAGCTTAGGCCTGATACCCGGCTATGGCGGTACACAACGATTAACGGGCCTGGTTGGCAAAGGTCGTGCAATGGAAATGATACTCACCGGCGATATGATCACAGCTGAAGATGCCTATGAGTTTGGTTTAGTGAACCATGTAACCAGTCCTGAAGAACTGATGCCGGCTGCAGAAGCTATTATGAACCGCATACTTTCCCGCGCCCCGCTGGCTATTGGATCGGCCATTAAAGCCGTTAACGCATCCACTCAAAATGGTGTGGACGGTTACGAGGCAGAGATAACCGGGTTCGCCAAATCCTTCGATACTGCCGATTTTAAGGAAGGTGTCGCCGCATTTCTTGAAAAAAGAAAACCCGCTTTCCGGGGCAAATAAGCCACTTTTTTGACACTATCCTGACCAATTAAGAAAAAAGGTCAAAAATAAATCATTGTTAATCAAACGATTGAATAATCGTGACATTAGGATGAAACTCCGTATTGTTTTTCGTGCTTTACTTTGCCCTGTGTTTCAAAAAACACATACATATAAAACACATAACATCATGAAAAGTACATTCAAAATTTCTGCCTTAGTGCTTGCATTTGCCGGGTTCGCATTTGGCGCAAAAGCACAAACAACCTCTACATCTACCAAAACAACTACTTCAAACGGAGTAATTTTAAGCATCGGCGTCGACGCCGGCATCCCGACAGGTAATTTATCCAACGCTTATAACTGGAACCTTGGCGGTTCGGTACAGGCGGATATCCCGGTTATCCAGCATCAACTGTTCGTAACCGTTAACGCGGGTTACAACAATATCTTTGGTAAAAAGAATTTGGACGGAACAGGTCTGGACGCAACCAACATTCAGTTGCTGCCCGTTAAAGCCGGTTTAAAATTCTTCCCGGTAAGTAACTTCTACATCCAGGGCGAAGCAGGTGCAGCATTCTCCTTAAACAAGTCGGACCTTGGTTTTGATAACAGCGCCGCGTTCTTATACGCACCGCAGATCGGCTACCAATTTGCGTTAGGCGGCAAGAGCTATATCGATGCCGGTATACGTTATGAAGGCACTACCAAATTCATCAGCACTGTGGACGACAGCAAGGTAAATTTTGTCGGCCTGCGCGTAGCTTATGCCTTTGATACCAAATAATTTTTACATCCTTAACTAAAGTAACAAAAGGGGCCGTTGAGCCCCTTTTGTCGTTTTTTTATATGAGAAATATAAAAATTAGCGCTATAATTAATTTTTAACTAAAAATTTAGCAGATTTGTATGTAACTTGAGGTAGCAGTAATACGTTTACCAGTCAAAATTAGCTTACACCCGTATGAAAAAAATACTCATCATTGATGATGAAGTGAATGTTGCGTTATTACTGTCGAAGTTTTTGACGCGCAATGGTTTTGAAATTACTACTGCATCGACTGGTTCAAGTGGTTTGGAGTTCCTGAAAAATGGTTCTTTCGACCTTGTTTTATGTGACTTCCGCCTGGAAGATACCGATGGCCGCGAGATGCTGAAAACCATCAAAACAGATTACCCCAAAACCGGTGTAATTATCATCACCGGGTACTCGGATATAAAAATGGCTGTTGAGCTCATCAAGATGGGCGCTTATGACTATATCACCAAGCCGCTCTATCCCGACGAGATATTAAATACCATCAATAAAGCTTTTGAAACACATCATGCTTTAATTGATGCGCCCGAATCTATTACGGTTACTAAACCAACCAACGGTAAAAAGCCGCAACTGCCAAACAGCGATTTTGTTGTAGGCTCGAGCAAGGCATCAAAAGAATTAGCACGACAGATTGAATTAGTTGCCCCTACCAATTACAGCGTCATCATTTTAGGCGAAAGCGGTACCGGCAAGGAATCGGCTGCCAAAAATATACACCTGCACAGCCAGCGTGCCAGTATGCCATTTATTGCAATGGACTGCGGTTCGTTAACCAAGGAATTGGCAGCAAGTGAATTCTTCGGTCACGAAAAAGGTTCGTTCACGGGCGCTTTATATACTAAAATAGGCCACTTTGAAATGGCAAATGGCGGCACGCTGTTCCTGGACGAAGTAGGTAACTTATCCTACGATATACAAGCCGCTTTATTGAGGACGGTACAAGAGCGTAAAGTAAAACGCATAGGCAGCACCAAGGAAATTGATTTGGATGTACGCATTATTATAGCTACTAACGAAAACTTGCAGGAAGGTATACTGAAAGGCCGTTTCAGAGAAGACTTGTACCACCGCTTTAACGAGTTTACCATTTACATGCCTGCTTTACGCGAATTAGGCAGCGATATTATGTTGCTGGCTAATCACTTTTTGCAAACAGCAAACCAGGAATTGGGTCGCAATGTAACCTCATTCTCCCCGGAAGTAGAAGAATGTTTTCTAAACTACCGTTGGAATGGCAATATCCGCGAGCTGAAAAACGTGATCCGACGCGCCACGCTGATCACCGAAGGTGATGTGATCCAGATAAAAGCGTTGCCGCTTGAGATATCAAACTACAGATCGACACCAGCATATGAACCTGTTAATATGGAACAGCAACATTATGAGCCGGTACCGGTAGTTAAAGAAAGCAAGCATGACCTTAAAAATGCTGCGCAGGAAGCTGAATATGATACCATACTGAAGGTATTACGCGAAGTAAATTTCAACAAAACAAAAGCTGCTGAAATATTAAACATCGACCGGAAAACGCTTTACAACAAAATGAAGGCTATTAACCTGAGCAAATAACATGGCAGAGCCCGGCAAGGAAGATACATTTGATGGAGACAATATTCGCAGGGTACGCCACGATATCCGGAACCAGCTCTCCAACATCAACCTTGCCGTTGAACAACTGAAGTACGAAATACCCGACGATGTCGGCTCCGACAGTGAATTTTATATCACCACCATTGCCACAAGCTGCGAAAAGATCAACCTGCTGCTTAATGATCTTAGTTAAACTGCCCTTTAACATATTTTAACGCGCTGACTAAAAACTTTTTAGCGCATCTTTGTTTATAGGTTGCACTTATTGCAGTTTTCCTGTGTCAATTTTTAACTATAAACAGCGCAACAGTATCATATTGGTCAGTATTATCATACTGGGCTGTTTCCTTTTGTATGCTATCAGCGGCTTATTTAGTTCCATTTTAGGCGCTATCATCTTATTTACCATTTTCAGGCCGGTTTACCTTAACCTGGTCGAAAAAAGGAATTGGAATAAAACCATGGTTGCCCTTATGATCATGTTCACCTCGCTTATTGTCATTATTATCCCCATGTTGTCATTGAGTATTATGGTGGTTGATAAGTTGTCAGGCATTAGCAGCAAGTCGTTTCCGATCCAGGATTGGATATACAAAATTGATATTTTCGCGGCCCATCACCTGGGGCAACCGAAGTTTGCCGAAAATACGCTTCAAAAACTTGGTACTTATGCAACCGAGCTTTTCCCTTCGATATTAGGCAGTGCGGTAAATATTATTTTAACACTCCTGGTAATGTATTTCCTCCTGTTTTTTATGTTCACGCAGAACAGGGCTTTCGAAGCTGCGATACTTAAATATGCCCCATTTCGCGAGCAGCACGCCTTAAAATTTGCAGTTGCTTTGCGCAACACCACGTACGGCAACGTACTGGGGCAGGGTTTAATTGCCGTTACCCAGGGTACTTTGCTGGCATTGGGCTTTTATGCCTTTGGCATTCCCGACCCTATATTTTGGGGTGTCATTGGTTCCTTCATTTATTTTTTGCCCGTAGTAGGCGCACCCACCTTAACCATTCCGGCAAGTATTATTTTATTTGCCACAGATCATACGATGAAAGGTGTGTTCCTGCTTGCCTATGGCTTATTATTCATTGGCAATGTGGACAATGTTTTAAGAGTGCTCATTAACAGGAGGGTTGGCAATACGCATCCCATTATTTCGGTTATAGGCGTATTTATCGGCATACCTATTTTCGGAATATTGGGCCTGGTTTTCGGTCCGCTGTTATTATCTTATTTCTTACTTTTGCTTGAGATTTATGAAACCAACCGCCTTGCTGCCGACAGGCTTGAGCGCATTAAGACAGGGCCGGAAAACGAAACTTAAACAAATGTTTTTTTGCTAAGGGAGAATAAATTTCCTATATTAAGAGCAATAAATCATAAAAAAAAATGGGCTGTAAAGTTCTGTTTTTCAATAATTGACAGGATATTTAACCATTTATAAAACAAAATGTCGAACTTAAAATTATAGTATTATGACCGATAACTCAAAAGTAGTAGTTGCATTGCTGTTAGGGATAGCAGCAGGGGCAGCATTAGGAATATTATTTGCACCTGAAAAAGGCACCGAAACCCGCGATAAACTTTCAGAATCGTTAAAAAAATTAGGCGATTCGATAAAAGAAACCGCAGCTAATGAAATTGATAACCTGGTGGGATTAAAGGACAAGGTTGTTGATAATATAAAAAGCAAGATGGGTTCAGTTGAGCCGGAATTACAGGATGACCTGGAGCACGCCTGATTGGCAAACCGATAGTACCCATAATTGAACACGATGGAAAACAAAGACGAAAAAGAAACGCCTCCTCCCATTATTGATCAGCTAAAAGAGTATGCCGAAACGCAGATAAAGCTGGCAAAATTGGAGGCTATTGATAAAAGCGCAACCTTTTTGGCAAGTTTTGTTACAGACATGATCATTGCGTGCGTGTTTTTACTTACGTTCCTATTCCTGAGTTTTGCCGCCGGTTTTCTATTGTCAACATCAGTATTCCATTCGTATGCGGCTGGTTTCGGATGCATGGCGGGGATATATTTTGTTATCGCCGTCCTTATCATACTATTAAAAGACAAAATACAGGTCCCTATTACCAATCTCTTTATTAAAAAATTCTTTGAATAGCCATGTCAGACCTATCTATAAATACCGCCGGTGATCTTAAGGCTGAGATAGTCCGGCTAAGGCTGCTAAAAGATGAGCAGGGCAAAGCTATTGGTGCACGTTTCAGTTCACCGGGGGCTACCTTTTCCACTATATTTTCGTTATTCCCAAAGCCATCAGGTAGGGCAATAAATGACATTTTCCACCAGGATATTTTTGGTGTTCTATCGCGCATATTGTTGCCATTAGCCTTAAACAAAACATTGTTCCGCAATTCAAATTTCATCATGAAGGGTATTGTGGGTTTCCTTTCGCAAAAGGCGTCACATTTTATCAGCGAAGACTCGGTTATTGGCTTATGGGATAAAGTAAAACACCTTTTTGATAAGAAAGAAAAAAAAGAAGACTACGGCATCCCGCCTGAGAGCGAAGCTTCTTGAGAAGGTTAAAGCTAAAAGGCGAAAGGTAAAAGGTCAATTGCCCTTTAAAAACTTAGCCTCTTCGATGTAAAAACCTTTATCCTTTTACCTTTCGCCTTTATCCTTATTTTTGCGGCGTGGGAAAAGATAAATTAAGACGATTCGCTGAAATAGATACTTTCAGCAATGTTTTTCAACTCGATGCGGGTAAACCGCTTAAAGGCAATTGGGCTTCAGAATTCTTTAAAAATAATAACCCAGTAGTATTGGAGCTGGCCTGCGGCAAAGGCGAATACACGGTTAACCTTGCCCAACTGTTCCCTCAAAAAAACTTTATCGGCATTGATTACAAAGGTAACCGGATATGGCGCGGAGCGAAAGATGCTTTGGAAGGCGGTGTAAACAATGTGTGCTTTTTGCGTATTCAAATTGAAATGCTGCTTGATTACTTTGCAACTGGCGAAGTGGACGAGATATGGATCACCTTCCCCGATCCGCAGCCGCAGATCAGTCGCGAAAAAAAACGATTAACCTCTCCGCGTTTCCTCGAAATGTATAAACAAGTATTAAAGCCCGGCGGTGCAGTTAACCTGAAAACGGACAACGACGATTTTTATGCTTACAGTCTTGAAAAGGCAGCCGAATTTGGGTTGAACGTCTATATCAATACCGAAGACCTCTATCATTCCGAATATGCTGACGAAGTGTTATCCATAAAAACCTATTACGAAAAGAAATATTTGCAGCATAACAAAAATATCAACTACCTTAAGTTTTCATTCTGATAACAATGCCCGACTATAATTTTTACGATTCGGTTTACCAGGTAGTACGGTTGATCCCGCCGGGGAGGGTAACATCGTATGGCGCTATTGCCAGTTACCTTGGCACCAAAGGGTCGTCGCGAATGGTGGGCTACGCCATGCAGGCCTGCGGTAATGCCAATCCGCCAGTACCGGCGCACCGGGTGGTGAACAGACAGGGATTGTTAACGGCTAAGTTTCATTTTGGTGGCGAACGCATGGCTGAAATGCTGCGAAGTGAGGGTGTTGAAGTTGTTGAGGATCAGATACAAAATTTTAAAGCTGTATTCTGGGACCCGGCAATAGAATTAGAGTTGTAACGTTTTTATCTAAACCATTTACCCTATCCTTATGAAAAAATTATTCGCATCCTTATCTGCACTATTTCTGATAGCTAATAGTTCATTTGCCCAAAACACAACTTTAAAAGTAACGTTAGCTAATTCGTCATCCACGAGCTACCATATCTGGATACCGGGGTTAAACCTCAATTATCAGAAAAAGGGTTCATTTGATGTGTCGTTAAATGCATCGGGCACAGGTACGCATCAATTTACGTTTAATAAACCGCAATATGCTTATCTGATGTATGCAAGCAGCGATGCTGACAGCGCCAAGACATGGTATTATATATTCTATCTGTCACCCGGTGACAATATTAACTTTAAGGCCGACTTTAAAAGCATTGATAATGGTATAGTAGTTACCGGTAAAGGAAGCAATAATAATCAGCCATTATTATCTGTCCTGGCAGGTGCAAGTGTACAGACTATGTATGGCGATACTCTACCCGGTCGGATAATAGCATTTGCCAATAAGCACCAGGCCGACCTTAAAGTTGCACTGGAAAAATATATTGGCCTTTATAAGCCAAGTCCCGACTTCGTGAAAAACGAGCTATCTAATATTAAATATGATGCGGTTTACCAGTATTATGAATTCAAAGAAAATAATAAATACAGACTAAAGGACCCCTCTGACATCTATAAAGGCAAATGGAAAGCTACACAGGATAGTTTATTTGCTACCATAAAATTAGATAATGACGAGGCTTTAGGTGCCATTAATTATGAGCTTTTAATACAGACATTCATGGGACGTGAAAAAGAATATTTATGGACGCAGAGTTATAAAAATCCTGAAGCATTTTTCAAAGAATGGTACAATACAGATGTAATAACCGGGAAAAAAGAGTTCGATGAAGATGAACAAAACTTGTTGCAGGAAAAGATCATCAACCATTTTTTCACCCATCGTTCGGCAGAATTTTTATATGGTGCTTTGTTTGATAATGCAATGAGCGAACATAACCCCGAGAACATCGTATCCATTTACGATGGATTTAAGCAAAAATATCCCAACAGTGAGTATATCAGTTTGTTTGGGCCTTCTATCGATACCATCAGGCAACAGGAAACCAAGCCACTTTCAGCGGACTATACACTTGTTGCTGATAACGGCACCAAACTGAATACGATGGAAGATCTGCTGGCGTTAACAAAAGGCAAAACGGTGTTGTTGGATATGTGGGGAACCTGGTGCGGGCCTTGCCGGAATGAGATACACGATAATGGGCCCGCTTTAAAGGCATATTTTAAAGGCAAGGGGCTTGACTATTTTTATGTTGCCAACCGTGATGTGAACCACGAAGGCGAATGGAAAAAACTGATAGCTTATTTTGACATGAAAGGCACGCATATTTTAGCCAACGCTAATTTGAGTAAAGATATCATGGCTAAAGTAAAGGGCACCGGATATCCGACCTATGTCATTATTAAAAAAGATGGCACTTACGAACTCTCGAAGGCAGGTTATCCAATGAACAGGGATGTACTGATAAAACAACTGGAAGAGGCGTTGACGATGAAGTAAAATCCCTAACCGATGATCTGCAGCAACTCCATCCTGTTACCAAACGGATCAAGGAAAAAGAAACGTTCGCGACCGGGGATTACTTCTTCTTCATAAGTTGCCACACCTCGGTCTTCCAAATGCGCCCTTGCCTGTTTGACGTCGGCAACCTCAAAAGCGGTATGCCGCGAGGTTTGTTTCAGGCCCGGTTCCACACCGATGTGAAAACCAATATTACCGATATCAAACCAGTATCCGCGATGCCTGAAAACGCTGGGACGTTCCACCTGTTTCAAACCGATCACATCAGTATAAAATTGGCGCGCTTCTTCCAGTCTTTCTTCCGGAACGCAGATGTGGATATGGTCGGCGCGTTTAAATTCGATCATTCGTGTTCGGCAAAAGTGAGGACATAATTATTGTTGTCTAATATAGAGAATTCGGTGGCGCCATAAAAGGTTTTTTCGAGCCCTTTCAACACTTTCACCTTGTCTTTGATCTTTTCAAAAAACTCCCGGATATTTTTCAACGTGATATACAACAACAATGAACTACCATCTTTTCTACTGATCTCCGGCAGGTCATCCGCCAGGCTATCATAGGTTTGGAACATGATGGTTACGCTGCCATTCACCATCATCACCCAAACCAGCTCATCGCCCTTTTCGGGCACCGACATGGTGACATTGAATCCTAAAATGGTATACAGGGCAACTGTTTCCTGTATGTTATTTGTAAAAATATTAGGCGCTAAACTTTCCATATGCTTGTTAATTAAGTAAAAAGCTAATTTTGATAAAGGGATATAAATGTAAAAATAAATTCGTAAAAAACTAATTTTTTTAGTATTTTTATATGCGGGATCACAACTCAATATTTCACTAAATCACTCATTCACTAATTATAAATATGGGAAAATTAGAAGACGACTTTAACGCCTACCGGACCCGGATGAACGACCGCATTATGGAATCGGCCAATACAAATATCAAGCGCTTTTTCGCACTCGACACCACCACCTATGCTGATGGCGCCCTGGATGTAAAAACCAAGGAAATGCTGGGCCTGGTAGCGTCAATGGTTTTACGCTGCGACGATTGCGTCAAATACCATTTGGGCAAATGCCACGAAGCCGGCGTAAAACACGACGAAATGAACGAGGTGTTTATGATCGCTAACCTAGTGGGTGGATCTATAGTGATACCTCATTATCGCAGGGCGGTGGAGTATTGGGATGAATTGAACGAGTTATAATTAACCCACTCTGTCATTGCGAACCACAGGAAAGGTAGCGGGGTGGGGTGGTGAAGCAACCTCGTCGCCATGCTTGCGAAGAGGTTGCCTCCGCTGGCTAGCGGATCGCAATGACAAAGTTTAAAAATTTAAAAAATAAAAATATGTCAACCGAAATCAAACGTTGCACCTGGTCGGGAACCGATCCACTTTACATGGAGTACCATGATAACGAATGGGGTAAGGTTGTCCACGACGATAAAAAACTATTCGAATTTCTCATCCTCGAATCCGCACAGGCGGGTTTAAGCTGGATAACCATTTTGCGTCGCCGCGATGGCTATAGGAATGCGTTCGCTGATTTTGATGTACATAAAGTATCTAAGTTTACTGATGGGGACGTTGAACGCCTGATGCAGGACACCGGCATTATCCGCAACCGGTTGAAGATCCTGGCAGCCATCAATAACGCGAAGC
The DNA here is from genome assembly GCA_044448765.1 of Sphingobacteriales bacterium. Classification (GTDB taxonomy): domain Bacteria; phylum Bacteroidota; class Bacteroidia; order Sphingobacteriales; family Sphingobacteriaceae; genus Mucilaginibacter. The sequence continues at coordinate 70,480 of JBIOHG010000012.1, forward strand.
TGTTTATTGAGGTTCAGAAAGAATTTGGCTCATTTGACAAATACCTGTACAGCTTTATGCCCGATGGTAAGCCGATCATCAATCATTCCCATACCATACCGGCAAGCACGCCCATATCCGATGCCATCAGCAAGGATATGAAAAAGCGTGGCTTTAAATTTTTTGGCACAACCATCTGCTACGCCCACATGCAGGCAACCGGTATGGTGAACGATCACCTGCCCGACTGCTCATTCAAATAAATTGCCACTAATGGACACGAATTAAATCGAATTGCACGAATTAACCTATATTTTGTACTATTGTACCAGCACATTTAATTCGGACCAATTCGTGAAATTCGTGCCCAATTAATTCGTGCAATTAGTGTAACTCTCATGAAAAAACTATTCCTTCTGGACGGCATGGCCCTTATTTACCGGGCGCATTTCGCTTTAAGCAAAACCCCGCGCTTTACTTCGGGCGGCCTAAATACTTCGGCAATGCTGGGCTTTACCAACACCCTGCTGGATGTGCTTAAAAAAGAAAAGCCAACCCACATGGCGGTAGTTTTTGACACCGAAGCGCCCACCGAGCGCCATACCGATTTTGCAGCTTACAAGGCCCAGCGCCAGGCTATGCCGGAGGATCTGTCAGCCGCCTTACCCTATATTTTTAAGATCGTTTTGGGCTTTAATATCCCGCTGATTACTTCGGATGGTTACGAAGCTGATGACATCATAGGCACCCTTGCCAAAAAAGCCGAAGCAAAAGGCTACCAGGTTTATTGTATGACGCCGGATAAGGATTTTGCACAATTGGTTTCCGATAATATCCGGTTATACAAACCCGGCCGCCAGGGTAACGAGGTGGAGATAATGGGTGTAAAAGAGGTGCTGGAAAAATGGGAGATAGAAAACCCGCTGCAGGTAATAGATATTTTAGGCCTTTGGGGTGATGCGGTGGATAATATCCCCGGCATTCCCGGGATAGGCGAAAAAACCGCCAAGCAGCTCATCAAGCAATATGGCTCGATGGAAAACATCATCGCCCACAGCCACGAATTAAAAGGCAAGCAGCGCGAAAATGTAGAGCAATTTGCAGAGCAGGGTTTGCTATCAAAAAAACTGGCTACCATCATCCTCGATGCCCCGGTTGAACTGGACGAGGCCGGCTTGGAAATGTGTGCCCCGAGCAAGGACCTTTTAGAGCCATTGTTCGCCGAACTGGAATTCAGAACCTTAGGCAAACGTGTTTTTGGTGACGATTTCAGCATTACCGAAACCCGGGCGGTGTCTATCCAAACCGACCTTTTTGGTGAACCTGTATCCGTTGGTCGCACCACTATGACGGTTGATGTGCAGGACATCGGCGAACCGGAGGAAAAGCAAGAGGCAGGCAAGAATATTAATAATGTAGAACATGAATACATCCTGGCCGATACCAAAGAAAAACGGGCTGAGTTGATCGCAACGCTAAAGCAGGAAAAAAGCATCTGTTTTGATACCGAAACCACGGGCACCGATGCCAATCATTGCGAGCTGGTGGGACTGTCGTTCGCCATCAAGCATCATCATGGCTGGTATGTCCCCGTTCCGGTTGATCAAAAGGAGGTGCAGGCCATAGTTGACGAATTTAAAACTGTTTTAGAAGATGAGAACATCGCCAAAATAGGACAGAACATCAAGTATGATGTGCTGATGCTGAAATGGTATGGCGTGGAGGTAAAAGGTGCGTTGTTTGATACCATGCTGGCGCACTATGTGCTCGATCCGGATACGCGCCATAATATGGATGTCATGTCGGAAAATTACCTGGGCTACAAGCCGGTTTCTATTACCGAACTGATCGGCGCCAAAGGAAAGGCCCAGGGCAGCATGCGCGATGTGGAGATAGAAAAAATAAAAGAATACGCCGCCGAAGATGCCGATATCACACTGCAATTGCACCATGTTTTCGAACCAAAAGTTAAGCAGGCTGAAGCTGAAAAGCTGATCAACGACATCGAATGCCCGTTGATTTATGTTTTGGCTGATATGGAGTACGAAGGAGTGCGCATCGATCACGCGACTTTGGCCGAGTTCTCTAAAGAACTGGAAGGCGATATCATTAAACTGGAGAAAACGGTTTACGAAAAAGCTGGTGTACGTTTTAATATCGCTTCGCCGAAACAGTTGGGAGAAGTGTTGTTTGAGAAATTAATGCTCGATCCCAAAGCAAAAAAAACAAAAACAGGCCAGTACCAAACCGGCGAAGATGTGCTGCTGTACCTTGCCGCCAAAAGCGACATCGTGCGCGATATCCTCGATTATCGCCAGCTGCAAAAACTCAAATCTACCTACGTAGATGCGCTGCCGAAAATGGTAAGCGCTAAAACCGGCAGGGTACACACCTCCTACAACCAGGCGGTAGCCGCTACCGGTCGTCTCAGTTCTACCAATCCTAACTTGCAAAATATACCTATTCGTACCGAACGCGGTCGCGAAGTGCGCAAGGCATTTATACCGCGAGACGAGAACCACAGCATTGTATCGGCGGATTATTCGCAGATCGAGCTGCGCATCATTGCCGAGATAAGCAAGGATGCCAACATGATGGATGCCTTTGCCAACAAACTTGATATCCATACCGCTACCGCTGCCAAAGTTTACGGCAAAGCGCTTAACGAGGTAACCAGCGATGAGCGCCGCAATGCCAAGGCAGTAAACTTCGGTATCATTTACGGGCAGTCGGCATTTGGCTTATCGCAAAGTTTGGGCATACCGCGCAAGGAGGCTGCCGAGATCATCGAGAACTACTTTGCGCAATATTCGGGTATCAAACAATATATGGCCGATACCATGAATTTTGCCCGCGAAAATGGTTATGTATGCACCCTGATGGGGCGCCGCCGTTACCTGCGCGACATCAATTCAGCTAACCAAACCGTCCGCGGTTTTGCCGAGCGAAATGCCATCAACGCCCCAATACAGGGTTCGGCAGCTGATATGATCAAGATCGCGATGATCAATATTCACCGCGAAATGAAGGCCCAGAAACTAGATGCCCGCATGACCATGCAGGTGCATGACGAGTTGGTTTTCGACGTGCCCAACCACGAGATAGAAAAGTTAAAACCTATCATCACCGAACACATGAAGAATGCCATTAAAACCAGCGTTCCGATCGAGATAGAAATTGGTACGGGATTGAATTGGCTGGAGGCGCATTGATTTTGAGGTGAGAGCTTAAAAAGTGTCATTGGTTTTTGAAATACGGGAGAATGATACAAAATGGACTGTGTTTGGTCATGAATACTCAATGCTCACGCCAGTTGGATAGGGCAAAAATCAGCAGAAGTTCTTTTTATGCGATCTCATCGCTTATTATTACAAATTTTATTAAATTAGATTAATTTTCACGCCCAACCCTTAATCTTATCTTTGTAAAATGTTTTACAGACGAAAGATCATTTTAGCATTATTAGAGTTGTTCGGTGGTGAGTTGGAAAAGATTCGCCTTCAAAAATTGTTATTTCTCTTTTCGCAGAATCAAGCAAAGCCTGAATACGAATTTATTCCTTATAAATACGGTTGCTATTCTTATTCTGCTAATGCTGATCTAACAACGATGGCTGGAAAAAATATGTTGGTTGAAACCGGTAGCAGCTTTATCAAAAACGACCAAGCAAGCTACTTATACCTTATTAAGCCTGACGATAAATCTAAGCTACTAAGTATCAAAAACCTTTACGGCAATATGAACAGTGATGCTTTGATGAAGCACACTTATCGAAACTTCCCCTATTGGGCGATTAACAGCGTAAAAGCACCAAGTTTACTCACTGCCGATGAACTTGATATAGTAGCAATGGAGAAAGTGCAAAGCTCAAAGACAATTTTATTTACGATTGGCTATGAGGGAAGCAGCCTTGAAGGGTACTTAAATCGACTTGTAAAAAATGGGATCAAACTCTTGATTGATGTTCGGAATAATCCTTTGAGTATGAAATTTGGATTTAGCAAAAGCCAATTAAAGCGGTATGTTGAAAGTTTGGGTATAGCGTATCTTCATATTCCCGAGGTCGGTATTGTTTCAAATCAGCGACAAGAATTAAATACGCAATCTGATTACGACAATCTTTTTAAAAAATATCGGAAAGACAATTTACCTAAGACTAAAGAAGCTCAGGAACGTATACTATCTTTACTTGAACAATACAAACGAATAGCCTTAACTTGTTTTGAGGCGGATATTTGCCAATGCCATCGTAAGCATCTTGCAGAGGCAATTGAGAAACTCCCGCCATTTGAGTATGAACTTAAACATATCTAATGCCGCGACATAAAGTCCTTATCACAGTTACAACTTATCCTCAACCGTCACGTAGCCATGATGAACTTGTATGTACTGCCGGTATATTAGAAAGCGGCGAATGGATTCGTATATATCCAATACCGTTAAGCTTTCTAATCGATTTGAAAGGAAATGGAAAAGTAAATAATGTCAAATATACTTGGTTCGAACTTGAATTAAGAAAACGAACGGATGACTTTAGGCCTGAAAGTCATTCACCTGTAAATTATAATTTCAAAGATTTACAAATCCTTGCGCGTATTGATACTGAAAATAACTGGCGAGAACGAAAAACCCTGGTTTTAAAAAATGTTTATACGAACATGGGAAAACTAATAGCTGATTCTAAGTCACCTAAAAATGTTTCCCTTGCTACTTTTAAACCGACAACTATTGTAAAACTCGATTGGGAAGAAGAAAAATCCAGGGATTGGAAATCCGAGTGGACTGATTTACGAAAACAAGGTGATTTATTTGCTGGAGTCAAAGATCCTGGAAAACTAATTCGAAAGTTGCCGTACAAATTCTTTTATATTTTCACAGATGAAACAGGAAAAGAGAGGCGTTTGATGATTGAAGATTGGGAAATAGGCGCACTTTATTGGAAGTGTTTGAGAGCGGCAGAAGGAAACGAGCAAGTTGCATTACAAAAAGTGAAAGAGCAATACGAGGATAATTTTAAGAAAGATAAGGACGTTTATTTTTTTCTTGGCACTACCAAATCATGGCACAAACGCGCAAAGAATCCTTTTATGATTATCGGCATATTTTATCCTAAAAAAGAAGTTGTCAAAGGCGGTGTACAAGTTGAATTATTTTAATGAATCTGAGTAAAAGGTGGCCATATTAAAAGCTCATATGGACATCTCGGAGTTATAGTTTCTCTACTTCCCCACTAACACTTTAACCCCATCATCCACAACCACCCCCACCGGCAGCTCAAACCAAAAGCTTGACCCTTTACCGATCTCGCTGTCAACACCGATCTCGCCGCCATGCAGGCGCACAATTTCGGCGGATACGTACAGGCCGATACCAAAACCTGAAATATCCTTTGTATTAGGGTTTTCCGAACGGAAAAAACGTTCGAACAGGTAAAGTTTGTCCTCATCACTGATGCCGATGCCGTGGTCGTCTATCCTCACCAGTACATGGCCGTTGTCATTACTGCAATTGATCACTACCGGTTCACCCCCAACGGAATACTTAAGTGCGTTGCCTATTAAATTGCCTAAAACCTGCTCTATCTTCTCGCGGTCGGCATTGATCTTAATTGACGCACAATTATTGAGATGGATCTGTCTTTTCCTGAGGTTTACCGAAAGGTCGGCAATAATTTCGCGCACCAGTTCGTCCAGGAAAAATTCCTGGCGGTACAAAACCATTTTGCCGGATTCGGATTGTGCGGCATTCAAAAAATCGCGTATCAGGCGGGTCATTTTATTGATCTGGGTCTCCGCTTTCTCTATCATTCCCGAAACCTCCCGGGTATTCTGCTCTTTCGACTTGATATGAGCAAGCTGCACATAGGATTTTAAGGAGGTGAGCGGAGTTTTCAGCTCGTGGCTGGCCACACTTATAAATTCGTCCTTTTGCTGTTCCAGTTCCTTACGGGCAGTAATGTCCATTACTGTTCCCAGCAATCGCGCTGGTATGCCGCTACGGTCAAGCTGGGTTTCGCCATAAAATTGCAGCCATTTTATCCGGCCGTTTTCGGTCATTATCCTGGCCTGGAAATCTAACCGACCCGAACGTACTGCCTGTTCAAAAGCTGCTTTTGCCTGCTCGGCATCTTCGGCATAAAAACAACGCCAAAGTGCCTGGGGCGTTACCATTCGCTTATTTTGGTTACCGAATAACTGGGCAAACTGCATAGAATGAGAAAGTATGCCTTGCTGCAGGTCCAAATCCCAAACGCCCGAGCGGGATGCGTGGACAGCTATCCGCAATTGCTCATGAGCGCCTTGTACTTCTTCTTCCAGCCGGTTAAACAATTGGGTGAGAAAGTAAACCACGGGCACACTAAGGATAATAGTTAACAGGAACAGCACCAGCATATCCGACGCCGGGGCGATGGCGCTGTTTTTGATAACAAACAGGTACAACGCGGCAAAAAGCGGCACCGCCCCAAGAATATAGCCCAGCAGGTAAATAAGCAGGTTTTTGCGTGCAATGCGCCGGTACATGAGCTTTATCCAGCCTTCGTCAGGCGCTAAAAAGATGGTACCGACTGCCAATAACAGCAGTGAAGCCGTGGTATGAAATGCCGGGCCCACAACACCCGTAGAGACCAATGATCCCAAAAAATTGAAGAGCGTGCCCAATATGGAAATATAGATAAGTATGATAAGCGTGCTGCTTATAAATTGGGCCGTATAATAGCGTTTATAGGAACTTAGCAGCATGGCCGTTGAGCCAAGCACGGTATAGAGCGCCATCAGCAGAGGCGTACGGCCGGTACCTACTTTAACATCCTTTATGGAGTGCGGGATTGGGGATTGGTCGAGGTAAAAATTGGCGCCCGAAATATTTTCGTAAACAATGGCCAGGGAAACCAGCAGCGTAATGACCAGGAGAACGCGTGCGGCTCGCAAATAATCCGAATGCAGCAAAAGCAGGCAAATGCCGCTCAGTATCAGCAAATGCGCAGTATTGATGGACATGGCCACACCATCAGACAGAAGGGCCTTGAGCGAACTGATATCAAAACACCAGCCCGTGAGCGCCATGAGTCCGCCGATGATAACCGTTCCGGCGCACCAAACCGGTATGTTTTCCCATTTATCAACCCCGACAAGGTCTCTTTCCGGTACAAAAAATGCTGCGTTCTTAGGCATGATGCTCCAATCTCCTGCGTGCATTTACGGCGGTGGCAGGCGCTGGGTTACAATAATAAGCAAGTTATTTTAATTACGGCGATAACAATCACATAGTCAGTTAATTAAATTTCTTTACTTTAAATTCAAGTCTTGCATTTTGATGTTCAATTTTTTTTTGTAAAATGTATGATGCCAAACGTATAATGTGCAATATTTCAATTATCACTTTCGTAAAAAATTACCCTAAAATCAACCAAAAAATATCGATTTTGCAAAAAAGAGAACCGGGCAATTATAATTTAAAAGCGAACAGCCCTTGCCGCTAAACAAAGAATAAAAATTCATTTTTAAAC
>JBIOHG010000013.1:0-74391 GCA_044448765.1 Sphingobacteriales bacterium
AGCTTCTCAATCCCGTCCGACTTGCATGTATTAGGCCTGCCGCTAGCGTTCATCCTGAGCCAGGATCAAACTCTCCATTGTATAAATGTTGTTTCGATCCAGACCCCATTTTTATCTCAAAATAGAAATCTGTTCTTGTTTTGGTGACTCGCGTCACCGTATTCTTTTTACAGTACCCCTATCCTTTTTAAATTGACAGTGCTGATCATTCCGACTTCGGCCTTCCGACCTCCGACTTCACTATCAGCCCCGCTGCGCTTTATTTTGATTATTCCAATGTTTTAAAGAACTTCACTCCTTGCCTCGCGGTTCGGATTATATAGTTATCGTATTTAAACGATTACTTTTCTATGTTTTGATACCGGAAATCGCTTCCTGTATTTTTGGCCCTAAGTGAGCCTGTTTGTTTTGGGACTGCAAAGGTAAGAACCTTTTTCGCTTCTGCAAAACTTATTTAATTTAAATATTTTTTGCTTTAAACTCCTCTCAGAACAACCCGCTCCCTTATTTGCGGGGCTGCAAAGGTAAGCAGATTTTTGACCCGGGCAAACACTTGCGCCAAAAAAGGTTTGAGTGTACATCTAACACTTTGCAAATCAGCCGGAAAAAATTACCCGGAGAATTAAATGTCTTCGCCAAGGTCATTCATAACCTGCTTCAGCTCGTCAATATATTTCCCATAAGTTACATGCACAGCCAGGCTGATAAGGAAATAGGTAATAACATAGGACACTAATATGGTAAGGCATATCCAAAGCATCATATTCCCGGGCACACTGTTGCCGTGTGTAAAAAGGTTGGGCATATGAATAAAATTGAACTTACCGACTATAAATGCCCCGGCCGCAAGTACCGATAAAGGCATTGCCGAAAAGCTGTAGGTTTTATATATCTCCGTATTCAATTCCAATTCATAAACAATTTTGCGCAGGCTGCTTTTCATGTTAAGATCATACCTACCTATCGCTTTATAGAAAATATAGAACCTTGAATAATAAAATCCATTCAATAACAATATAGCGAACAGCAGTATCTTGATCATATCCGTAAAGATGGACGATTGATAACTGCTAAACAAAAACCCGATCATGACGGCGTAACATACCACCAGGGCTATAAATTCGGCGCGCATTTTTTTTCGTATAGTTTTAATTACCGAATTGGTCTTTCCCAGCATTTCGGTACTAAGCGGTAAACTCATGCCCTTGGGCTCATCCTGGCCCCAGGCGTCTTTTAATTCATCAATATTCATAATTCATTTTTTTAATGATCTCTTTTAATTTGTTTTTTACCCTGTTTAGCCTCACTCTTACATTCAACTCGGTTATTCCAAGGTGCGATGCGATCTCGTCATAAGGCTGATCTTCCATATAGAGGTATATCAACGCCTTCTCAACTTTTCCCAATTGCTGAACGGCTTTATAGAATATCGCCAACTTTTCTTCCTTTTCTCCCGCAAGGGATGCTTCGTCAGCCCTATCAAAGTCAGGGTGCAATGGCTGATCGTCAGGACGGCGTTTTTGCTTTTTGAAAAAAACGATAGCAGTATTTAATGATACGCGGTACATCCACGAACTGAATTTACTTTCGCCCCTGAAGGAATCAAAAGCCAGCCATAACTGCAATGTCATTTCCTGTAAAAGGTCGTTGCGGTCATCGGCATCGTCCTGGTATATCTTACATATCTTAAACAGGATACCTTTGTACTCCGTTATCAGTTTCAGAAATTGAGTTTCTTTGGTATCCACGTTCAAAATTTGTTTCCTATATACTATGCAATAGGTATCTGCCTTTAAAAATTGTTACAAAGAATAAATATCTGTTTTAAACCGTTAAAAGATGTTAAATGTAGGGGTCCAATTCGTACCATATAATAAAGGCGTTTATATTCGCCATTGAATAAATAATTGACTGATTTATAATATTACCGTATCTTTGCAAAATGTTTAAAAAACAACGTCCTATACTTTCCGTGCTTTTGATTGTGCTGGTGCTATTAGCCGGCAGCTGCAAAAGCAAGTTCGAAAAGTTGAAAGCTAGTAACGATAACGCCAAAAAATACCAGGCGGCTATCGCATACTATAATAAAAAGGACTACAATAAGGCATTGGAGTTATTTGAAACCCTGGTGCAGCGTTACCGCGGACAGGCCCAGGCCGAAGATTTATATTATTACTACGCATATACCAATTACAGGCTAAAAGACTATACATCGGCAAGCTATCACTTTAAGCAATTTGCCGATACTTACCCGGCGAGTACACGTGCCGAGGAGTGTAACTTTATGAGCGCTTATTGCTATTACCTGGATTCGCCCATCTATTCGCTCGACCAGGAGAATACCACAAAGGCTATTGACAAGCTGCAATTGTTCATTAACCTTTATCCAAAAAGTGAGCGTGTTGCAGAAGCATCAAAACTGATACAAAACCTGCGCGATAAACTGGAGCGTAAGGCTTACGAAAACGCCAAGCTTTATTTAACTATTAGCGATTACCAGGCAGCAGTAATTGACTTTGGTAACGTGCTGCGCGATTACCCTGATACTAAGTACGCTGAAGAGATGGAATATTTAACCATCCGCGCGCAATATCAGTATGCATACCACAGCAATGTATATAAACAGGAAGAACGTTTTAACCAGGCTATAAGTTTTGAACAGCAGTTTGCCGAAAAGTATCCTTCAAGCAAATATCTTACCGGCGCTGTTTCGCTTAAAAAGGATAGTGAGAACGGCGTAGTGAAAGCTAAAAGGACATTGACGGAATACGCAAATGAAAATAAATACCTGCGCCGTTTCGATAAAAAAGATACCGTGACGGGCCAACCGCCATCAGAAAAAGTAGACGTTAACAAAAAGATACCAAATTAAGATCGATATGAACAATATTGCAAATAAACCGGCTGTAGCTAACAGCACCATTACACGTGATTTGCGCGACCTTGACATTAACACAGACAACATTTATGAGTCTATCGTAATTATGTCAAAAAGGGCCAACCAGATATCAAACAATGTAAAGGAAGAATTGCACCAAAAGCTTTCTGAATTCGCATCGGCAAATGATAACCTGGAAGAAGTGTTTGAAAACCGCGAACAGATAGAAATATCTAAATACTACGAAAAATTGCCAAAACCTTCGCTGGTTGCTGTACAGGAATTCCTGGAAGACAAAATTTACTACCGCAACCCGGCTAAAGAAGTTTAGCCCCCCCGCCCCCTTAAGGGGGAGTATAAAGGCTTACAGATAAAACTCCTCAATAGGGAGTTTTTTTTGTTAATTTTACCTCTTATAATTATAATCATTCCCCTTTAGGGGTTAGGGGCCTGGCTTTATGCTACTGAGTAAAAAAATTATCCTGGGTATTTGCGGCAGTATTGCAGCTTATAAATCGGCTTCGCTGGTACGACTATTGGTCAAAGCTGGTGCCGATGTAAAGGTGGTGATGACCCCTGATGCTACCGGTTTTATAACACCGCTTACCCTTTCCACTCTTTCCAAAAACCCGGTATTGGTTGAATATACCTCCGAAGAAACCGGCGCATGGAATAATCACGTGGAACTTGGCCTGTGGGCCGACCTTTTTATCATAGCACCTGCAAGCGCCAATACCATGGCCAAAATGGCTACCGGATTAAGCGATAACCTGCTTACAGCTGTATATCTTTCCGCGAAGTACCCGGTTTATTTTGCACCTGCGATGGATCTGGACATGTGGAAACATGAGGCAACGCAGGGTAATATCCAAAAACTGCAATCGTATGGTAATATATTGATACCACCCGGCAACGGCGAACTGGCAAGCGGGCTTTATGGCGAGGGCCGTATGGCTGAACCTGAGGAGATAGTAAGTTTTGTAGAAGCCGATATCAAAAAGAAGCTGCCTTTAGCTAATCAAAGGATTTTGGTTACCGCCGGCCCAACTTATGAGGCTATTGATCCGGTAAGGTTCATCGGCAATCATTCGTCCGGTAAGATGGGCTTTGCTATTGCGGATCAATTAGCGGCATTGGGTGCAGATGTGATATTAGTAGCCGGTCCAACGGCGCAAAAAACCAAACACAATAGTATCAAACGTATTGATGTAACCTCAGCTGCCGAAATGCTGGATGCCTGTTTACAGTATTACCACGATTCAAAAGCCTGCATCATGTGCGCGGCAGTTGCCGATTATACACCGGTAACCGTATCGGCACAAAAGATAAAAAAACAAGATAAGGGCCTTACAGTCGAACTCAAAAAGACCACCGATATATTAAAAGCACTGGGTCAGCAAAAAGCAAATGGGCAAATACTGGTGGGCTTTGCGTTAGAGACTAATGACGAAGAAAAAAACGCAATAGAAAAGCTGCAAAAGAAAAACCTCGATTTTATTGTATTAAATTCGTTGAATGACAAAGGCGCCGGGTTTAAAACCAGCACCAACAAGATCACCATTATAGACCATAAACTGCAAAAAACTACGTTCAAACTGAAAGATAAGGATGCTGTTGCTGCGGATATTTGCCGTAAAGTTGTTGAACTGATACATGAGAAAGCTTAGCCTGTATATTGTCATTCTTTGTTTGGGTTATTCAGCCTGTGCCCAGGACCTGAATGCCAACGTTAAAGTGATATCAGGCAAGATACAAACCAGCAACAGGCATATTTTCCAGTCGCTTGAAACGGCTATGAAGGATTTTTTGAACGGCCGCAAGTGGTGTGCCGATCAAGTTTTACCTGCTGAAAGATTTGATTGCTCTTTTGTACTGAACCTAACCGCCTGGGATGGTAACAGCAATTTTAGCGGAGAATTGCAGGTGGTTTCTTCAAGGCCGGTTTACAATTCGAGCTATAGCTCACCTTTACTCAACGTTAACGACAAGGATTTTGATTTTACGTACAGCGAAGGCCAAACCATTGATTTTAGCGACCAGACCTTCTCCAGCAACCTGGCGTCGGTTATGGCATTTTATGCCTATGTTGTTATAGGGATGGATTACGACAGCTTTTCGCGGCTTGGGGGCTCCCCTTATTTCCAGTTGGCACAGTCTGTTGTTACCAACGCACAATCCAGCGGTGCTTATAAGGGCTGGAAGGCTTTTGACGGCAATATCAATCGTTACTGGCTGGTGGAAAACCTGAATAACAAAGTATACCTCCCGTTGCGTAATTTCATTTACGATTATCACCGCAACGGTCTGGATGAAATGGCCGACAATGCCTCGAAAGGCAGAAAAGCTATAGCTGATGCGCTGCCCACCCTTGCCCAGGTCGACCGTACACGTTTAGGGGCCATGCTGCCGCTGATATTTTTTTCAGCCAAAGGCGACGAACTGGTCTCTATTTTCAGCAAAGCGGATAGTCGTGAGAAAACGGATGCGGTGAATATACTGTCTCAGGCTGATCCTTCTAATGGGAATAAGTATTTACTGATTGGGAAGAATTAATTTCTAAAATTCGAAGCCCTAATCTCTAAATTCTAAAAAAATAGTTTTCTTCTGTAACACATTCCTTTCCCCTGCGTCTTTTATCTACGAAAAGAATCGTAACAAGAATATTTCAAAAAATATTTGCAGATACGAAAATTGTCGTACATATTTGTACGAAGAAATTCGTAATACAAAAATGAACATGGAAATTAAACCGACAGAAAGCGAATTAGAGATATTACAGATACTCTGGAAAATGGGCGAAGCAACCGTTCGCGAGGTGCATGATGAACTGGCTAAAACAAAAGCAGCGGGTTATACCACTACCCTTAAGCTGATGCAGATAATGGATGAGAAGGGTTTGGTTGAGCGCGACACCACTTCAAAAACGCATATCTACAAAGCACGTTTCAGCCAGGAAAAGGCACAGAGTAATGCGCTGGACAGAATATTATCTACGGTATTTGAAGGATCGACGTCGGACCTGGTGATACAAGCCCTGGGCCATCACAAAGCATCAAAGGATGAGATAGATGCGATCAAGAAATATTTAGATCAGTTTGGTGGCGGTGCCCGTGATTAGAGACTAGTGATCAGAGATTAGTTAAATAACCTTTAAGTTTAGAAATTAGAATTTAGAGATTCAAAAAAATGGAAACCATACTCTATAACATCAGCCAGGTAGTTGGCGTCGCTATTATCCACTCCATGTGGCAGGGGCTCTTTATTTATTTGTTTTTGCGGCTGGTATTGTTGTCGTTCTCGGCAATGTCTGCAAAGTCAAAGCATAATATCGGTATGCTATGCATGCTTGGCGTTACCAGCTGGTTCATTTACACGCTGGTTGGCGAAGTACGGGTTTACCAATGGGTTGAATTGAAAACGCATAGCAGCGAGGGCTTTATTCCTGCCATATTGAGCATGCCTTTGCATTTGCCGCATAGTACCAGCTTTAGCAGCAGGTACTATTATACTATCGAAAGCTTTTTGCCTTATGTTACCTTAATATATATAGCCGGTTTGCTGTTCAACGCATCAAAACTGGTTATGAGCCGAAAAAAACTGCACGAGATAAAGCAAACGGTTAGCATTGATATTGCCATGCTGCGTAAGCTGGCTGAATTTGTTGAAATGCTTGATATTGAACGCAGGGTAAGTTTTGGCCTGAGTACGCTGGTGGATGTGCCTTGCGTATTCGGTTATGTAAAACCTTTTATATTGTTACCGGCGTCTATCGCCACCAGCCTCTCGACCGAGGAGATAGAAGCTATATTGTTACACGAGCTGGCACACATCAAACGCAACGATTACCTGATGAACCTCATCCAGCAGGCGATGGGTGTATTGTTGTTCTTTAATCCCTTTGCACAATTGATTGGCCGCATCATTAACCGCGAACGCGAAAATGCCTGCGACGATATTGTAATAGAGTCGACCAAAAAACCAATAGTGTATGCGCATGCACTGTTGAAGTTAGAACAGTCCCGCACGCAGCAATGGCAAATAGCCCTGGCCGCTACGGGTAAGACGAAGTATCATTTATTAAACAGAATTGAAAGAATCATGAAAACAAAGAAACCTATTGGCAATGTACGCCATATATTACTTGCTACCGTAGTGCTCACAGCGAGCATTACCGGCCTGGCATGGTTGAACCCGACCATCGCCCATGGCAAATTATCCTTTAACAAAATACAACCGGCAGCGCTAGCCGAAATGTTCAGCGATACCACGCATAAAAAAGCGGCTACGAAAACTACGCACAAACCGTACACAGCAAAAAAGACCACGAAGACAGCTCTGACAAAACGCAATGGTACTTTATATACTGACGCTGATGAAGACCCTATGCTGCAAAAGTATTCGAACGAGATGGACAGGTATGGCAAAGAGATAGAAAAATACTACAACAGCCCTGAGTTTAAAAAATACCAGGAGCAAATGGAAATAGACGGCAAAAAGATGGAGGCCTATTATAATAGCCCGGAGTGGAAAAAGACTGAGGCTGATATGGAGGCGCAAGGCAAAAAAATAGAGGATTATTACAATAGCTCCCAATGGAAAGAGCTGACCGAAAAACAAGAGAAGATGTCCAAAGATTTTGAAAAGAACTGGGGCGAAACAGCTGAAACCAAAGAATGGAGCAGCAAAATGGAAAAAATGGGCAAGAAAGTAGGTGATTATTATGAATCGGCTGAATTCAGGAAACTAAATAATGACCTGGAGACCAAATATAACATCCCGCATAATCGTCATAACTGGAGCAACGAGGATATGAAGGATGAGAATTACCGGAAATACCGTGACGAGTTGGAATCACATATACCTGCCGACGTAAAGCAAGCAACCGACGAGCTTAAAACCCTGGGCAATCAAATGAAGAATCATTGGGGTTCGCCGGAAATGCGTAAACAACAGCAGGAAATGAGGATGATGGGTGATAGCGTGCGGCACATGTCGCAAAGCGGCCAGATCCGCGAGATGCAGGAGCAAATGAGGACCATGAGTAAACAAATGCGCGACTACCAGAACAATCCTGAGATGAAAAAATTGCAGGAGGAGATGCGCACAGCGGGAGCTCAAATGCGCGCCTATCAAAACAACCCTGAGATGAAAAAATTGCAGGAGCAAATGCGCGCTACAGGGCGAAAGATGCGCGAATACATGAACACCCCTGAATTTAGAAAGAAAATGGACGACGCAAGGTACATGAACTGGAATTTCAATTATAATAACGACGAAAAGCCAGAGAAACCTGAGGCCCCGGAAAAACCTGAGAAACCGGATACGACGGGGAATCAGTGATCTGTTAATTATTGATCAGAGACTATTATAATTAAATAGCGATGGGTTAAAACCCATCGCTATTTTTATTCCCGGCTAAATCAATCTAAACGTCATGACTGGTAGCGAATATATTTCATGCGCGATGGCTAATATCCTAAAATATGACGAATAAGTCAGCAAAATCACTTATTTTGTTACACTAAATCTTCCCGCTTTGCTGGTAATTCATTTAAATTTGATCATCCCTTTAGCGCCAACAGCACTTTTCAATTATTGATTTGTATACTGACACTCATCGAATAATAATACAAACCTTATGAAAACGAACAGATTTAAGTATTTAGTTGCGGCTATATTGCCAGTAATTGCCATAGCCGGCCCGCTGTACGCACAGCAAAAGAGTGAAACTGTTTCGGCAGTAAGCCTAAAGACAATTGCCGCCACCACAACCAAAAAACATGCGAAACCTGCTATCGCAAAAAACACCGAAGTGCCCGTTACTACAGGCCTGCAAACAGACACTACTGATGCTTACCGAAACGACCCCATAACCAACGGCTACCAATTAATGGGGTTTGATGATCCGAAACAGGACGCCATATTGACGATGTTAAAGAAATATAGCGATGCAGTATCAAGTGTTCATCAAACTGACGAGTATAAACGGCTGCATGATAATTTAGATGCCGCTCAGAAAAATCTGAAAGACTATCGTAACGACATTTTTTACGATCAGATATATGCCGAAGAACGCAAAGCCAGTAATGATTTCTATTTAAGATGGGGCGGCGATGATGGCCGCAACGAGCAGCTGGGTGATGAGATAAAAACGTTGGGCAATAAAGTAGGAAAGTATTACGGCAGCGATGATTTCAAAAAACTAAATGCACGCCTGCTAAAAAAATATTCGATCGATCCAACTAAAAAATATGCTGAGAATGATCAAAACTACCACGATTACCAGGCTGAATTAAATACTAAAATACCAGTGGATATAAGGGATGCCACCGCCCTGATGAAAAAGGACGGACTAAAAATGCACCAGCAATTAAATTCGCCTGAATACAAAGCCGATCTAAAACATTTAATAAACCTGGTAGACAGCTTGAATCATTTTCGTTCGCCGGAAACAGAAAGCAAATATCAACAGGTAGTAAGTGATGCCGCCACCCAATTTTTTGCTTATAGTAAACAGCATGAAGCCGAGACAAGACGTAACCTCGACTCGCTTAAAGTATATGGCGAAAAATTGCATGCTTACAATCAATCAGCCGAGTATCACCAGCACGTTAAAGCCTGGCGAGACCAGCTGAAGACAGCATTGGGCAGCGATTATGAAAAGATAGAGCATCCCGACAGGCCTGACACCGCTTCAGGTCACTGAGGTTTAAAGCCATCCTCTATAGGGATAATCCAACCAAAAACTATATTTTAGTACCCTCCAAACGGGGTACTTTTTTTATGCTTCAAAAGCTTGTTATCAGTAATTATGCCTTAATAGATGACCTTGAGATCAGCTTTGATAAGGGGTTAAATATACTCACCGGCGAAACCGGTGCAGGTAAATCTATTATACTGGGGGCGCTTTCGCTGATACTGGGGCAGCGCGCTGAGAGCCGTTATTTTTTTAACCAGCAAAAGAAGTGTGTGATAGAGGGAACCTTTAAGATCAATGGCTTTCAGTTGAAGTCGTTTTTTGAAGAGAACGACCTGGATCACGAAGCTGAAACTATTTTAAGGCGCGAAATTTCTGCCGACGGCAAATCAAGGGCTTTTGTGAATGATACGCCTGTCAATCTGAATATTCTTAAACAATTGGGTGAAAAGCTGATCGATATCCATTCGCAGCATGCTACTTTGGAAATAAATGACCCTGAATTTCAATTGTTAGTGGTTGATTCGGTTGCGGGGCACAACGAGTTGTTGAGCGATTATCGCTCTAAATTCAAATCCTACAAAAAGGATTCGGCCAAATTACAGCAACTGATCAGCGAAAGCGATAAAGCCAAAGCCGACCTGGATTATTACCGGTTCCAGTTTGATGAGTTGGAAAAAGCCAAACTGGACGCTGATGAACAAGAAAAACTGGAGCAAGAACTCTACACCCTAAACAACGCTGAGGAAATAAAGCGCAGTTTGGTTGCGGCCGGTTACTTAATGCAGGAGGGAGAAACGTCGGCCCTGATACAACTACGCGAGGCAACGCATCATTTATCATCGCTCGAAAAATTCAATCCGGCTATCGCCGAACTACATGAAAGGCTGAAAAGCACCGTGATCGAGCTAAAGGATATCGCATCGGAGATAGAAAACATAGAACAGTTAACCCATACCAACGAGGCCAAGGCTGTTGAAATTAATGACCGGCTGAGCCTGATCTATAATCTGCAAAAGAAACATCGCGTAAGCACCAATGCAGAACTGTTGCAATTACAGGAAGAACTATCCGATAAGATAGAGCAGGCTGTGCATGGTGATGAAGCCATTGAAAAACTGCAAAAACAAATCGCCGCCGAAAAACTGGAACTTGAAAAACTGGCAGGGCAATTATCTGCCAATCGCGCAAAAGCTATACCATCCATAGAAACACAGGTTGTCAATTCATTGGCAGAAATGGGAATGGGTAATTCGGCTTTAAAGATCGAGCTATCCCTTACCCCATCGCTTGGGGCTGATGGTATTGACTCCGTGCGTTGCCTTTTCTCAGCCAATAAAGGTCACGCCTTAGGCGAAATGAGCAAAGTGGCGTCAGGTGGTGAGCTTTCGCGGCTGATGCTGTCCATCAAATCGCTTATCGCGAGTCACACTGCTTTACCAACCATTATTTTTGACGAAATAGACGCTGGCGTATCCGGTGAAGTGGCTAACAAAGTAGGTATCATTATGGAACGGCTGGCGCAAAACCTACAGGTAATTACCATTACCCACCTGCCACAAATAGCCAGCAAGGGTAACAGCCACTATTTTGTTTACAAGGATGATGATTCGGCAACTACCTATACCCGAATCAAACAGCTTGATAAAAAAGAGCGCATTACCGAAATAGCCAAAATGCTAAGCGGCGATAAACCCGGAGAAAGCGCTTTGCAAAATGCGAGGGAATTACTTAGTTTGCAGCAAACGGGCTAAATACTACGAATAAGTTATGCGTAAATTTTTATTAATACTTGCCGGATTGATCGTTGTGATTGCCATTGCGTGCGGCGTGATCTATTTTAAGCATCCTATCATATCAAAATGGCTATCAGATACCGCAAGGAATATCGGCAAGCCCATTGATGCAACCGTTTATGTTAATGGCCATATTAATGATAGAATAAAGGTTTACCGTGACAAGAAGTTTAAAAATGATTACATAGTTAGTTTTGTTGAAATTAACGAGGTAGGTGCGCTGTTTAAATATATTGACATCGACCTTGAAAAAAAGATGGTTGGCCGGCCCGGAAGTGTGGCCACCGAAGACTATGATGTAGTAATGGGGAGCCTGTTTATGAGTGACATAGCCGAACATGTTACCGATGTAAGCAGGGGCAATGACTTTACGTTCGACCCCAAGCTTTCGTTTACTAAAAACGAGATACGGTTTAAGATACCCGCACCATCATTAAATCTTGATTCAATGAAGATAGTATTGAATGATGTCGGCAGTAATAAGTAATGCACGACTATAGGCCACAGCCTATGGACTATTCGACTATAATACATAACTTTACCGCTCATAAAAACAACAACTATGGCTTATAACTTATTGAAGGGCAAAAAAGGCATCATTTTTGGCGCCCTTAATGAACAATCTATCGCATGGAAAGTTGCACAACGCTGTCATGCGGAAGGTGCCGAGATCGTTTTATCGAACTCGCCGTTGGCATTGCGCATGGGCGAATTGAACAACCTGGCTGCCGAATGTAATGCACCGGTTATCGGCGCGGATGTGACCAGCAATGAGGATCTGGAAAACCTGTTTGCCAAAACCAAGGAACATTTTGGCGGCGGCGTTGATTTTATCCTACACTCGATAGGCATGAGCGTGAACATACGCAAAAACATTCCCTACTATGAGAATAATTATGATTTCACACACAAGGGTTTTGACATTTCGGCATTAAGCCTGCATCGTATGTTGCAAATAGCTCTGAAGAATGATGTCATAAACGAGTGGGGCTCTGTAGTAGCGCTTACGTATATCGCTGCGCATCGCGTGTTCCCTGATTATAACGATATGGCCGACAACAAAGCCGTTTTGGAAAGTATAGCCCGCAACTTTGGTTACTACTATGGTACTAAAAAGAAGGTGCGTATCAATACCGTATCGCAGTCGCCAACGCGTACAACAGCGGGCTCGGGTGTTAAAGGGTTTGACGGCTTTATCAACTATGCCGAAAAAATGAGTCCGCTTGGCAACGCCAATGCCGACCAATGCGCTGACTATTGTGTAACGCTATTCTCCGACTTAACTAAAATGGTTACTATGCAGAACCTTTTCCACGATGGCGGATTCTCGTTTACCGGGGTAACTCAGGCTGTTATTGAGCAAATGGAGAAATAACAGCCCCTCTAAATCTTCATAAAGCAAAAAAGGTGCACTGATAGTCAGCGCACCTTTTTGCAAAAATGCAATTCCTTTTAATTGGTTGCTATTAGCGTAATTTTTACCTTAATAGGTTGCGTTGGCGCAATTGGTGTATTACCATCAGCCGATTGTGCAAAAACTTGTACAACACCGGTGTTATCACCGGAGTTATAGATATAACTGAACGAGGTTCCGTTATATACTTCGGGCAGGCTCTCGTAAACACCATCAGCATACGAAATGGCAACAATCACAGCGCCAGTATTGACAAAATCAGGAACAATATCGGCCACGTTTATGGTAGCCGCGTACGATTTACTGTCCGTATACAACGACCAATCCGTGGGCGCCAGTGTGGCAACAACTGTTTCGGTGTTGTTAGGGGCAACGTACTGTTTAGTGCACGAAGAAATGGATAATAATACCATTGCACTGCAAACGATAGTCAGGATTTTTTTCATAGTGTTATCTTTATATATATGTGTTAGAACAAAAAAAGTTAAAAAGGTTTAAATCCTCTATAAAATATTTAATAAAATTATTCCCAAATTTAACGGAAATGCTGGTGTTGTTATTGCAAAAAACTTAACGTACTGCATTATTCGTCAGAATTTTTATATCACATAACCTAATGATACACATAAATTTGCAAATGCGGTCATCCTTGCTTTTTTGCTTGTTCATATTCCCTGTGCTGGTAGCCGGCCAATATAAGATCACAGGCAAGGTATTGGATTCGGCTGATAAGAAATCTGTGCCCGGCGCCACAGTATTCCTGGCCAATGCATCGGTCGGTACAGCCACTGCTGTAGATGGAACTTTCAGTTTAGATAATGTGCATGGCGGCCAATACGACCTGGTGGTAACCATGGTTGGCTACACCACTTTCCGTAAGACCATTCTCATTAACCAGGACATTAGCCTGCCGGATATTATCCTGTCATCAAAATCGATAGCATTAAACGAAGTTAAAATAAGGCCCGATCCCAATTGGGCAAGGAATTATGAAATGTTCAGGCAGGAATTCCTGGGAAGTTCGGATTATGTCGCGAAATGTAAGATACTCAACCCCGAGTTGCTTTACTTACACTTTGATGCAGATAGTGGTAAACTGACGGCCTCTTCGTCCGACTTTATAGTGATCGAAAACAAGGCCCTGGGCTACCGGGTAAAATACCAGCTTTCGGAATTTACCAAAGATTACAGACACGGCTACGTGTACTTTGCCGGGACCGCTTTTTTTGAAGGCCTCCCCGGCGGAAAGTCCCAGCAAGAAAGGTGGGCCAAAAACCGGCTTAAGGTTTACATGGGTTCTAGCATGCACTTTTTACGATCAGTAGTTGCCAATCAATTACCCCAAAACGGGTTTAAAGTATTACGGCTGATCCGTAAAGCCAACCCAGACTACAAAACCGGCGGCGACAAGCAATATTTTGAATCGCTGGTAACTACCCCGCTCACCATAGTTGATTTTGTGAACCTGACGGACCAGAAAGGGTTGTACGCACTTACTTTCAAAGATTGCCTGTATGTGATGCACTCTAAAAAGCCAGTAAAGAATGACGATGTTGATATGACCGATGTAACACCGGTAACCACCACATTAATATTTGACAAACCGTATGCCTTGTTCGATAAGAACGGCATCTTTACTGATCCATCTGCAATTACTTTTTCAGGCGAATGGGGCAAAAGCCGCATGGCCGAAATGCTGCCTGTGGATTATAAGCCGCCGGCGAAATAAGGTTGTAGCGTTTTTAATCTCACTGTCGTAATAGTATAAATTCTCTGATATGAAACGAACCGTATATTACCTGTTGTTGTTAGCCATCATTGGCGCAGCCGTTGGCTGCAAGAAAGATAAAATACCTGTTTCCAATTCACTGGCCGGTACATGGGAATTAAGTTTGGATGTAAACGGCATGACCGGCTACGTCACTCACCATAAGCCTGGCAATGATACGGTAATGAAGTTTAATGCTGATGGTAGTTATGCATTTTACGATCATAATAAAATAACCCGATCCGGTAATTACACTATAAGGCAGGATACCTTTTATATTGATCATACCCTTAAAAACAGGATAATTTATGATCATGAAGATTCCGGTTTTAGCAATAATTTTTTTGATATCAGCAATAATCAATTAAGCTTTTTCATAGATGCTTATGATGCTGGCGGGGTTACTTACAGGAGGATAAAGTAGGTTTTTTCTTTGAGCCCCTTTTGGAAACATGAGGAAATATTAATACTATCACCACCAATGCTTTTTAGGTGCTACCGGAATTAATTCTATCTTTTGATTTTCTTGTAGAGGAATTAAAAACTTTGACTCGAAATCATTAAGGAGTGGTTTGATTTGTTTTGCCTCCTTTCCATAGGCCACGATATTACGGGTTTTGTTATATGCCTCGACAATACTTATCATTGAATTGTTGGGTTTTGAAGAATTATCTTCAAATTTCAGATCATACTCCATGCTATCCCGGTCAACTACCAAATAAATATTGGCATATACTGCATATCCATTTTGTTGATTTCCTACCCTGTCTGTAACCTCAAATTTCATGTTATGATGGGCGGAACAAAACGTTTCCATTTTTGAAATCAATTGGTTGAAATCACCCTGGCATTCAAATATTTCGATTGGTGGAATTGTTGCACTTACTCCTGCAACAAAGTAAAGGCATCCTCCGATAAACAAGACAGACCCGATTACAGTAGCCACAATTAAAGATATTTTTAATTTCATAGAATAAAGATTTATATCCCGATGGTCTTTAAGTGCCACCGTAAGATTAAAGTCTACATATAAATATATGAATATGGCAGATTTTAACAAAACAAAAACGCCCCCGGTCAATCGGAGGCGTTGGATTTATTTCGTTACACTGGATTATTCCTGTGCTTCTTCTTTTGGTTTTTTGTCTTCCCCTTCCTGGTGTTTGGCGGCAACGGTTATCTGGTCGGTTTCCTTGTTGTAGTCAACCTCCATCGTATCACCTTCCGTTAATTCACCTTTCAGGATCTCTTCCGCAATTGGATCTTCCAAATATTTCTGGATAGCACGTTTCAACGGACGGGCGCCAAATTGCGAGTCGAAGCCTTTATCGGCAATGAAATCTTTGGCATTGTCTGTCAAAGCGATCTTATAACCAAAACTATTCACACGACCGAACATGAAGCCAAGCACGATAACGATGATCTTGAATATTTCGTCTTTGCCCAGTGAATTGAACACGATCACATCATCGATACGGTTCAAAAATTCAGGTGCGAAGGCACGTTTCAAAGCATTTTCGATCACACCGCGTGAGTGTGTATCAGCCTGGTTTGTTTTAGCAAGCGTAGTGAAACCAACACCCTGGCCAAAGTCCTTCAACTGGCGTGCGCCGATGTTGGATGTCATGATGATGATGGTATTCCTGAAGTCAACCTTGCGGCCCAGTGAGTCGGTCAGTTGGCCTTCATCCAATACCTGTAATAGTATATTAAATACATCCGGGTGAGCTTTTTCAATTTCGTCCAGCAGGATAACGGCATACGGTTTACGACGCACCTTTTCGGTAAGCTGTCCGCCTTCTTCGTATCCTACATACCCAGGAGGAGCTCCAACCAAACGTGATACGGCGAATTTTTCCATGTACTCGCTCATGTCAATTTGTATCAGGGCATCCTCGGTATCGAACATAAACCTTGCAAGCTCTTTGGCTAATTCTGTCTTACCAACACCTGTAGGTCCTAAGAATATAAATGAGCCAATCGGCTTTTTAGGATCTTTTAAACCGGCACGAGTACGCTGGATGGCGCGGGTCAGCTTTTTAATAGCTTCTTCCTGGCCGATGATCTTGGTTGCGATCATGTCGGCCATATTCAGCAATTTCTGGCTGTCGGCCTGTCCCACACGCTGAACCGGGATACCAGTCATCATGGCTACTACCTCGGCAACATTATCTTCCGTTACAGTATAGCGTTTTGATTTGGTTTCGGCCTCCCATACAGTTTTAGCCTGCTCCAACTCCTCCAGCAAATGCTTTTCGGTATCGCGCAGTTTTGCTGCTTCTTCGTATTTCTGGCTGCGAACAACCTTGTTCTTTTCGATCTTGATGGCTTCTATCTTAGCTTCTACATCCAAAATATTCTGCGGAACATGGATATTGGTCAAATGCACGCGCGAACCTGATTCGTCCAAAGCATCAATAGCCTTATCCGGTAAAAACCTGTCAGTTATATACCTGGCGGTTAAAGCCACGCAGGCAGTAATAGCTTCCGGGGTATAAGTTACGCCGTGGTGTTCTTCGTATTTATCCTTAATGCGGGTTAATATCTCAATGGTTTCGTCAGGGGTAGCGGGTTCAACCATTACCTTCTGGAAACGACGGTCCAAAGCGCCATCTTTTTCAATATACTGGCGATATTCATCCAAAGTAGTTGCGCCAATGCACTGGATCTCTCCGCGTGCCAGGGCAGGTTTAAACATATTGGATGCATCAAGCGAGCCCGAAGCGCCGCCTGCGCCAACGATAGTATGAATTTCGTCGATAAATAAAATTACATCGGGTGATTTTTCCAGTTCGTTCATCACTGCCTTCATGCGCTCTTCAAACTGCCCGCGGTATTTAGTGCCGGCAACCAATGAAGCAAGGTCAAGCGTAACCACACGTTTGTTGAACAATACGCGCGATACTTTACGCTGAACAATGCGCAATGCCAAACCTTCGGCTATGGCCGATTTACCTACGCCAGGCTCGCCTATCAAAATAGGGTTGTTCTTTTTACGGCGCGATAATATTTGCGATACACGTTCAATTTCTTTCTCACGACCAACAATAGGGTCAAGCTTGCCATCTTCGGCAGCTTTGGTCAAATCGCGACCGAAATTATCAAGTACCGGTGTTTTAGATTTAATATCAGATACTTTTTTTGGCTGACTGAAGGAATCGTCTTCCTTAAATTCATCTTCGCCCCCGGTTGGTGAACCCGGCATTTCGTCGGTCACGTCGGTTTTGTGCGATTCAACTTCTCCTTTGAATATTTCGTAATTAACGTTGAACTGCAATAATATCTGTGATGCAATGTTATCCTCGTCACGTAAGATCGAGAGCAGTAAATGCTCAGTTCCTATCACATCGCTTTTAAATATTTTGGCCTCCAGGTAAGTGATCTTTAATACTTTTTCCGCTTGTTTGGTGAGCGGGATGCTGCCGATATTTACATTGGTACCAATTGTACCTTTCACTGCATCTTCTATAGCACGGCGCAGTTTAGCGGTATCAACGCTCAAACCTTTAAGTAGTTTTATTGCAATTCCGTCGCCATCGCGGATAAGCCCAAGCAGCAGATGTTCGGTACCAATATAGTCATGTCCAAGGCGTAACGCCTCTTCCCTGCTATACTGTATAACATCCTTAACCCGTGGCGAAAATTTAGCTTCCATATAATACCTTTCAAAAATTATGTACGTCCCTGCATATCATTTAGTTTCCTCGGAGGGCGCATTTTACTTATCTGCAACAATACTGCCAATTAATTTTCAGGGTTGAAAACAGACATTATTATGATACGCAATCTATTAAAGAAAATTATATACAAAGAAAATAATGAACAAAAACCTCTAAAAAAACTTACAACTTTAAGTAAATGGCTGAGATTTACTTGTTTGACCTTCTCTCTCGGCAAAAGTTTAGTGGCTTTTGCTTTTCAGCCTAATTTAGCTGTTATAACAGGCAATTCGTCATTAACTATGACATTACGGCATTATAAAAAGAACTCCAACAGGTTGTATGTTCTATTATACGCAAATCAATTAAAAATGATTGGTAATACCAGAAATAGTTATCAAGATTTCAACAACTAAAATGTTAATATACCCACTGCTTTAAATATCAGCCTTTTAGGCCTCGCGCCAGGCTATATGCTTTTATTTATATGACGAGATTTTGGGATGGATTGTTACAGGTCGAAGTCGGAAAGTCGGGGGTCCGAAAGTCCGGAAGATTTATGCCGGATGTCAGAGGCAAGATGTAAGAAAGTTGATTTTAACATACTTATTTAGACTTCTATAAAATCATTCTTTCGGACTTTCGGACTTGTGCGGACTTCCGGACTAAACCCTATATTTGCTTCCCCTACTCAATGAGTGAGTTGGCGACTGAGTGAATGACTGAATAGCCATCCTTTTAACTCACTAATTCACTCATTCATTAATTCACTAATTAAATTATGGACGAAAAGATAATATTCTCAATGGCCGGAGTGAGTAAGATTTACCCTCCGCAAAAGCAAGTTTTAAAAAATATATACCTGAGCTTCTTTTACGGGGCCAAGATCGGCGTTATCGGTTTGAATGGTTCGGGTAAATCATCGGTATTGAGGATCATCGCCGGGCTGGATAAGTCCTTCCAGGGCGAGGTAGTTTTTGCGCCTGGCTATACCGTGGGCTACCTGGCACAGGAGCCGGAATTAGATCCGAACAAAACGGTAAAGGAAGTGGTTGAAGAAGGCGTATCGGCCATTACGGCCATTTTGAAGGAATACGAAGAGATAAACGAGAAATTCGGACTGGAAGAAGTGTACAGCAACCCGGATGCGATGGATAAACTGATGGCGCGCCAGGGCGAATTGCAGGACCAGATAGATGCAGTAAACGCCTGGGAACTGGATACGAAGCTGGAACGCGCGATGGATGCCCTTCGTTGCCCCGACCCGGATACTAAAATATCGGTACTGTCGGGCGGTGAGCGCCGCCGCGTGGCGATGTGCCGTTTGCTTTTGCAGGAACCGGATGTGCTTTTACTGGATGAGCCTACCAACCACTTAGATGCTGAGTCGATAGATTGGCTAGAACAGCATTTAAAACAATATAAAGGAACGGTAATTGCCGTTACGCACGACCGTTATTTCCTGGATAACGTGGCGGGGTGGATATTGGAGCTCGACCGTGGGGAAGGTATTCCATGGAAGGGAAATTATTCCTCATGGCTGGACCAAAAAGCGAAGCGTTTGGCGCAGGAAGAAAAGACCGAAAGCAAACGCCAGAAAACGCTGGAGCGCGAGCTGGAATGGGTGCGCATGGCACCTAAAGCACGCCAGGCCAAAGGAAAGGCTCGTTTATCCAATTATGAAAAACTGGCCTCCGAAGAAACGAAGGAGCGTGAAGATAAGCTCGAGCTGTTTATTCCGCCGGGCCCGCGTTTGGGTAACGTGGTTATCGAAGCTAATGGCGTTACCAAAGCTTATGGTGATAAGGTTTTATTTGAGAACCTTACTTTTTCCTTGCCCCCTGCCGGTATAGTGGGTATTATCGGTCCGAATGGCGCGGGTAAAACTACCTTGTTCCGCCTGATAACCGGACAGGAAAAGGCCGATGCAGGTACTTTCCGCGTAGGCGAAACCGTGGCATTAGGTTATGTGGACCAGATGCATGATGACCTTGACGCTAACAAATCTGTTTGGGAAAACGTTACCGGTGGATTGGAAACTATTATGGTGGGCAACAAGCCACTCAACTCCAGGGCGTATGTATCCAAATTCAACTTTAATGGCGCCGATCAGCAAAAGAAAGTAGGTGTACTTTCCGGTGGTGAACGCAACCGGGTGCACTTATCCATCACCCTAAAAAAAGGTTCGAATGTGTTGTTACTGGATGAGCCAACGAACGATATTGACGTAAACACTTTACGGTCACTTGAAGAAGCCCTGGAAAATTTCGGCGGGTGCGCGGTTATTATTAGTCACGACCGTTGGTTTTTGGATCGGGTGTGCACGCATATTCTGGCTTTTGAAGGTAATTCACAGGTTTATTTCTTCGAAGGGGACTATACCGCTTATGAGGAGAATCGGAAGAAACGTTTGGGGGATATCACGCCGCATCGGTTGAAGTATAAGAAGTTGGTGGGGTGATTTTGATGTGCAGATGTGCGAATATGCAGATGTGCAGATGAATGTTACTGAAAACTATGCTGATAATCTACCCGGTATGTGCCAAGCGTGCCGGCGGGTATGTAAAGACTATCCAGGTGCGATGTCCGGTTACCGTTGCGTTGTATAACGATTGAGAAATAGGTGTACTGGTTGCCAACGGTCGGCGCCTTATAAACTACGCTATCAAAAGCTGCCGACTGTGCGGGGTGATATAGGAGGCCCGTTGGCGCACTGGCCAGCGATGCATCAATTATCGAGACTCCATAGTCTTTAAAGGTGGGTAATATCACAAACGAGTCGTCCGGAGAAGCCGGATCAAAATTCTTCATCACGACCTTCACATACGCCTTGAGCGGAAGTTGTATGGAAGTGTTCAATACGGTATCGGCTTTGCGGATATTGAATAAAGGCTTGGTAGACGCAAAATAATTGGTTGGTCCGGTAGCCGAAAGCGTGAAATAACCTGTTGTAAACTCATTCCCTACAGCTTTAAATTTGATATTGAACATCCCGTTCGCATCTGTGTAGCCTTTTGCAACATCTATGCTCGGCTGTCCGCCAAGTTTATCGCTAGGCCCTAGCCAAACCAGGCCGACATGCGCACCGCCCACCGGCGTTGCCGAATTTTCCCCGGTGCCCACGCGCACATTAAATACAGCGCATCCGCTGGTGCAGGGCTTATTCAATTCCGATTCGTCGCGTTTATAACAGGCAGTAAACGTTACCAGGATAAATGAGGCATAGATCAATCTTTTTGACATAGGTTGGTTATGTTGTTCAAAAGCTTTTACGCAACATCCGGGCAATTCGCTACAGGCAGACTTTTTTCTTCCTAATTTCCTCCTTTGTATTATTTATCCCTACCTTGTTGATAATCTGAATATTGTTAACAAATAAATCATTCAGGCTTAACGTTTATATGAAAGCTTATCGCTTATTTTTATAGACCTGAATAATGGGTCAGTTAAATTTAACCTAACAAAAATTTATGACCTGGAGAAAATTTAGCGGCGAGATCATCAATTCGCCCATCATCGAAGAAGTCGAAAAAGCAATTGAACGGGAGAGTTTACTGGGGAACAAACTAAAAGTTTGTATCGGCACCGACTCGCAGGTGAAAGGCACTGTGACCGATTTTGCTACCGTGATCGTCTTCCTGCGCGAGAAACGCGGCGGCTTTATGTTTATTCACCAGGAACGCACCAGTCAAAAGATGAGCATTAAAGAGCGTATGCTGAACGAGGTGCAAAAATCTATCGACATTGCTTACAAGCTATGCGATCTGCTCGATCTGTATGATGTTGACCTGGAGGTGCATGCCGACATCAACACTAACCCGATGTTCAAATCTAACCAGGCTTTGCACGAGGCTATGGGCTACATCCTGAGCATGGGCTTTGTATTTAAAGCCAAGCCGGAAGCTTTTGCCAGTTCGTATTGCGCCAATAAGATAGTGCAGTAGTTTAAGTCGGGAGTTTTGAGCTTGAGTCTTCGGTCAATTTATGGCGGCGACCTGTCCGCTGTAGACTCACCCCGACGACGCTAAGTTGCTTGTCGACGCTCTCTCCGCCTGCGGCGCAAAGAGGGTTGGGGTAGTAAAGAAATTTTAAATAACAACAAAATCCAAACCCTCTTTATCGCTTGTGATAGAGGGGGTGGTCGAGCGACTTAGCGACGACCGGGTGAGTCCGCCCATCGACAGGCTAAACTATAACATTCTTTCCCAATTGCTATCTTAGCCACAAAACTTAACCCATGGACCGCATTATTATCCGCCCCGCATCTTTAGCTGATATGGATACCTTGCTCGCTTTCGAAAAAGGCATCATGCTGGTTGAACGGCCCATGGATGAGACTATCAAAGAAGGCGATGTTCATTATTACGACCTGGCAGGGTTAATTAAGTCACCGGATGCGGAGGTCGTGGTAGCCGAACAGGATGGTGAATTGATCGGTAGTGGTTATGCGCATATCATAGATTCCAAGTCTTATCTGACACATGCCAAACATGCCCACCTGGGTTTTATGTATGTGAAGCCGGAACACCGTGGTAAGGCAGTTAATAAACTCATCATTGAAACGTTGCAGCAATGGGCAATGTCAAAAAGCGTTAACGAATTCCGGCTGGAAGTGTACCACAATAACCCGGGTGCCTTAAGGGCTTATGAGAAGATGGGTTTTAAACCGTTATTATTAGAAATGCGTATGGAACTGCCCCTGCAAAAACCATAACCTTGCTTATACCGTTAATACTTACGTGAAAACATACACCCTCCGTTACGAAACCATCATCCCTGCGTCCCTGGATAAAACCTGGGATTTTTTTACCTCGCCCCTGAACCTGGCGAAGATCACGCCGCCTGAAATGAACTTTGTAGTTACTTCGGATTTTAAGGCGCACTCCAAGGTTTACCCGGGCATGATCATTACCTATAAAGTGTCGCCGCTGTTGGGGATTAAGCTCAACTGGATGACCGAGATCACCCATGTAAAAGAAAAGGAATATATTATCGATGAGCAGCGTTTCGGGCCGTATGCTTTATGGCACCACCAGCATCATTTTAAAGAAGTTGAGGGTGGTATACAGATGAATGATTTGGTAAATTATGCTATCGGTTACGGGTTTATCGGGCGCATCGCTAATAGTCTCATCGTGAAGAAAAAATTACAGGAAGTTTTTGCTTTTAGGGAGAAGGCTATTGGGGAGATTTTTGGAAAAGCGAATAAATAACCCATCCCGATGTCATTTCGAGCGATAGCGAGAAATCTTAAACAATTGACAGGTAACCGCCATGCATAGCCCGTTATGTGTAGCGTCGAAGATTTTTTCGCTACGCTCAAGAGAGTAGTTCTCCTCGCTACGCTCGTTCGATGACATGGTTTTTTATATCTCATCATTTAGAAACCTCCAGGTAGGATTTACAGATTCTATTAATGCCACTTTCTTCGCACGACGCCACTTCTTTATTTCCTTTTCTCTCTCGATAGCGTGATTTATGTTAAAGAAATGCTCGTAATAAACCAAGTTATAACAGTAGTATTTTCCCGCAAAGGTGTCCGGCTTTCCTTTGTTTTCGGTGTGTTGAGATATGCGGACCCGTAAATCATTTGTAACGCCAACATATATTACTGTTTTCTCAGGATTGGTAGTTATGTAGATGTAATAATTATAGTTCCACATTTTACTAATCTAAAACAAATGTCATTTCGAGTGATAACGAGAAATCTTAAACAATTGAAAGGTAACCGTCATGCATAGTTCGCATTGCATGGTGTCGAAGATTTCTCCTCGCTGCGCTCGTTCGAAATGACATGACCTTTTAGTTTTTCCCGCAATACTTCTTCACCGCTTCCTGCCCATTCTTTGAGCCCATTTCGGCAGCCTTATTGAAATCGGCGCAGGCGGTTCTATCGTTCAGGTTCATTTTGGCGGAACCGCGCAGGTAATAGATCTCTTCGTTTTTAGGGTCGAGTTTTAGCGCCTCATTAAAATCGGCGTTCATGCTTTCTTTTTGGTCGGACAGGAAGCTCCTCGCGTAAGCGCGCAGGGCGTAAACTTTGGTATTTTCCAGACTGATGTACAGGCAGCTGTTATAATCATCCACCGCTCCCTGGTAGTTTTTTTGCATCATTCGCGCTTTTGCACGATAGAAATAAGCGTCCTCATCATCCTCTTTAATGGATATGGCTTTTTTCAGATCTGTAGTCGCACCATCGATATCATTTTGCGCCAGTTTGGCGTTAGCGCGATTATCATAAGCCTCGGTCAATTTCGGATCAAGCTGAATGGCCGTATTATAATCAGTGATAGCGCCGGGCAAATCTCCCAGATTTTGTTTGGCTATGCCACGCTGCACGTATAGGATAGAGTCCTTAGCATCAGTTTTGATCATGGAGTTGAACAGGGAGAGCGCCTGGCTATAAAACCGGTTCTCGTTCATTGTGCGTCCTAAAGTAATGTATCTCGCTTTTTTGGCGGTATGCAAATCAACAGCACGATCGAAATCTTCAATCGCCCCTTTGCGATCTCCCAATTTTATCTTTGCGCGGACGCGGCGTATATAATTATCCGCACTGCCTGCATTTAGCTCAACTGCTTTATCAAAATCTTCCAGAGCTGTTTTAAAATGACGCAGGCTGAATTTTATTTCACCACGTTCCGCGTAAGCATAATCATTTTTAGGATTGACATTAACTGCCGAATTCAGATCGTTAATCGCACCTGTGGTATCATTCAAACCAAACTTTGCCCTACCACGTGTAATGTAAGCATAGCCGTTGCCGGGGTCCAGTTTTAGCGCGGTATCCGCATCTATGATGGCTTTTTTATAATCTCTTAAACCTAAACGGGCATCGCCGCGGCTTTGGTACGCATCCGAACTTTTAGGGTCAAGCTGTATCGATTTATCAAAATCGGCCATCGCCCCCTTTTTATCGTTCATGTTGCTTTTCACCAGGCCATCGTACAGGTATAATTCGGCATTATTCGGGTCAACTTTGATCTGGTTGCCGAAGTAATCCAGCGCGGCCTGTTCATCGTCACTATTACCCAAAGCATGCGCCAGGTATTTATAAACGTTGGGTGTCCTCGGCTTAAGGCGGATGGTTTGTTCGTAATCCCTGATGGCAGCTTTATAGTCGCCCAGGTTACCTTCGGCATTGGCGCGGTAAAACCAGGCATCGGCGTTTTTAGGGTCGAGGCCGATCGATGTATCATAGTCAGCCAGTGTACCTTTAAAATCGCCTATGTTACCTTTTGAGTTCGCACGGTAGAATATCAGGTCGGCATTTTTCGGGTCGAGCTTTACAGCTCTGTCAAAATCGATTATCGCCCCCTTATTATCACCCAAATTCGTTTTAGTAACGCCACGGTATTCGTACAAAGAGGGGTCGTTGGGCGTAATGGACATAGCTTTGGTAAAATCTTCAACCGCTCCTGTGTAATCGCCTGAATTGGCTTTGGCATTAGCACGGTAATGATACATATCGGCGTTGTGGCCGGTCATGGAGATAGCCTTATCGAAGTCGGCTATCGCAGGTTTGTAATCGTGCAGGGCGTTGTATGAGTTTGCGCGATAGAAATAAGCGTCGGAATTCTTTGGATCGAGTTCAATTGTTTTGGTGTAATCGGGTATCGCGTCTTTATCATCCTTAATATTGGTATAGGCATTAGCGCGGTAAAAATAAGGCTTCCACTTACTGCCATCCAATTGTATCGCTTTGGTGAAATCAGCTATCGCACCCTTATAATCCTTGTTATTGGCTTTGTCGTTACCGCTTTCAACCAGCTTTTCTGCCGTTTGTGCAGCGCAGTAAAAAGGTACCAGGAAGAGTAAGATCAGTAACCTATGCATAGCCGTTTATCTGAATGCCTTAATAACTAATGAAAATGATATACTCGAACCATCACCTGTATTGCGCCCGTTTATAAATGTTCCGCCGGTTACAAATGCCGAGATGGTACGACTAAAAGTATGCCCGTAACTTAAAGATACCTGGTTAAAGGCAAAGTTTTTGTCGAGGGCCGGATTTGGCACCAATTTAGTAAAACTACTGGTCGAATAAAATCCGCTGTAGGTAACGGACAACTGGTTTCTAAACCTGTTATCCAAAGCCATACCAAAGGTAGCGCTATAGCGATCCTGTTGGGGCCCCTGGCTACCGAAATATTGACGTACCGCGTTTTCGAGCTGGAAAAAGTCGCCCAAACCAAATATGTGCCCGCTGCCTGCAAAGGATAATTTAAGTTCCGCACCGCTTTGGCCATAACCCAAACTCGGATTAGTGTATAATGGCGTTATAGCCGTACCGGTTATCATAAAATAATAGCGGTAATCAATATTGGCGATATAATAACGGATACCTGTTTCCAGGTCAGTTAGCCCGTTTGCTGAAATTTTTAAATTGTTGGTCTGAAAGGTACTCATGGTATAAGGCAATTGCCCTACTAAGGTCCAGCGGCGGCTGAGTCCGTATTCTGCAGCTAAAGAATACGTGAGTGAGGTGAATTTTCCGTTATCGGGAAAAGCATGTTTTACCCGCAGCGAATCCCATGCCTGGTTGGCAAAAAAGTAGCTGACCGACGGATTGAGTATTAATCTTTTTGGACGCACCGGGAAACCATCACCAAAGCTATTTTGATGCATCACGGCCAAGAGGGATACTGTTGCCAGGAAATATTTAATTTGAGCTTTAGTAAATTTCATATCCCTTTAAAATAGTGCAAATGTATCCCGCATCCAGCGGCCTTCAAGGTCCTTATATTTTTGGCTGATCTCGTGTGCAAGGTCTTTAAATACCATTATCCGTTTTTGCGAATGGATAACGTTATAAGTAGCATACTCGCTGTTTGGCGGTGCAAATGGGTCGAGTAAACCGATACCTACCAGTGTAGGGCATTTTATTTCTGAGGCGAAGTTTTTGCCATCGTAGTAGTCCAAATTGTCGAATACTTTTTCCATTGTCAACCCGGGCTGTGTGGCCACATACTTTTTAAACGCGGTTATTGGCCATTGCACTTCACCGTTTATCCCCCTAATGTCGCACATGATTGGGTTTTGTGCCGAACATAAATTGACACGCTTATCCAGCCCGGCAACGGCAAGCGCCAAATAGCCGCCCATACTACCGCCTGATGCCAAAATATTATCATGTTCTAAATTTGGCTGCGCGTAAATGAAATCAATACAGCGCACACAATCCATTATCACGCCGCGCATTACATATTTGTTCCTATCCTCCACACGATACGATATAAATTCATCACGCCGTGTATCTATCGGGCCACGACTGGTGCCCTGCCCGCGCGTGTTCAAGGTAATAATAGCCAAATCAGGGTCGGAGCCTAATATCGGGTCAAGGTCAACCTGGTAACCCGGTAAACCAAGCAGCACCGAAAACTTAACATGTTTGTTATTGGTTTTCGGGATAGTGAGCCAGCCCTTGATGGTATAATTATCCAGCGACTGCATTTGTATCTCGAAAACCCGCCGGTCTTTGGTATCCATTTTAGGCGTCGGCGTCAACTTAAAATTTGGCTTTACCTTGGCCAGGTCGTCTTTTGCTTTTTGCCAAAACTGGTCAAAATCTGCCGGTTTTGGGTGCGGGGAAACTATTTCTTCCGGCCTGATGCCGAAAGCGCGCTTGGTAGTGTCGTCATAATCAGAAACATTGATCATGAAGTTTATTTTGTAAAAGCCGGGTTTTAATTCGGGGATATGAAAATCGTAGCTATCATTGGAGTTACGGGTAATATTCACGTTCATGCTTTTATCAAGCACTTTATCGCCTTTTTCGGTGGTAATCAAATAACTTACCGTGCCTGATTCATCATTACCGGTAGGATTTTTAACAGCAAAAGTATAAAAGGCTGAGCCGCTGAAAATTGCATTTTTATCGTGTGCTATTACCTCGGTGCTTACATCACCATCGCTATTGTCTTTTTTGGTTTGAAAAGCTTTAGCATTGGGAAGAAAAAACAGTGTTAGCAGGCTTATGAAGCTTACAGCCTTTGCTATTTTTTTTACACGATGAGGTAACTTATAAAACATGCCCGGTTTATTGTTTTGGCTTTGCCTTTATCAGGAAATCCGATTTACGTATAAAATGGTTTAAAGGTTCCTCTATAAACTTAAATAAAATTACAGATACCACATTAAGCGCCACAAAAGCATATAAAATATTCAGCCCGTCGTATTCAAAAGGCGAATGCCAGTCGACGCCCCATTTGTCGTACAATATAAAGGTTTTATCGTTGAGCCAGTTAATCCCGTTATAAATAAATAGGTACATATAGCCCAAATGTATGAGGTAAAAAATGTAGGAACTTTTGCCCAGCAATTCCACAAAAGGATTGGCCAAAATACGCTTCATTACCGTGGTTTCGGTTATCAGGCCATAAAAGAAGGTGGCAATAGATATGGCCAGCAGGTAATTATTGATGACGATGCCAAACGGATTATGCAAACCGGCCGTCCATCCTTGCGGGACAGGCAATAACGACATCAGCCACACACAAAAGAAGATGGCGAAAAAGCCGATATAAGTGAATTTTAATTCATTGGTACGATGGAAACCTTTTTGCTTTATCATCAGCGCCAGTTTGATACCCACAAAAAATTCAAAACAGCGCCCGAAAAAGGTGTAGAGCATCATAAAGGTAAAATCGCCGAAAAAGCCGTACCAGTTTACATTGCGGAAGATGATTACCATTAAACACCCAAAAGTTGTTATGATCAGCGGCTGCAGCCAGAACTTTTTATATTTATAGATGAAGTAAAAAGCAAATGGCGCTGAAAAGTAGAAACATTCTTCCACCGTAAGCGACCAGCCCTGTGCCACGCCTGTAAAATTGAGCTGGTGGAAAAAGCCCCGCACAAAGGTAATATGCATAAAAAATAAGCCTATGGCGCTAGGAAAACCGTTGACCACAGCCGGCTCACGGGTAAAGTAGTAAACGACAAAAGCGCCCGCTGTTATCAAAAAATACATGGGGTAAATGCGTGCCACACGATTTTTGAGGTATTGCTTGAACCAATCTTTCGTCAGTTGGAAATTATCATAATACCGGAAAGCGATCAAAAAGCCCGACAGTACGAAAAATATAGTTACCCCGATATGGAACTCGAAGAAAAAGCGCTGAACGAAATGGGGAAAGCTTTTGTCAAAAAGATATTCGTAATGCGAAATGAAAACGAGATAAGCTGCCAGGGCACGTACACCAGTAAGCGCGGGGATGTAATTTTGCTGCTCTCGTTGTGACAAAACTAAATTTTTATCGCTGTTTACGCCGTTTAGTGGGACCGGGTTATTAAACCGCAGTAATTTAAGCAATAATAAAAAAATTATCTTAAAGGTGAAGCGGGAATGCGTGGCCCGGTGGCTAAGTTTTTCACCTACGGCGCAAAAATCTCTTCTTTTGTTTTTTTATCTACCGACATTTTGCTCCGATGGAGCAGACAGGGCAATAGATTAATCTATTTGTGGTTAAAGCGATATTGAATAATTACATATCTTAGTCGTACTAATAAATCTGACAGTGAAAAGACTACTTATAATAGAAGACGACAAGGATGCCCTTGATATGGCCGTTTTTACCTTTGAGAACAATGGGTTTGAGGTGACGAAGGGCGGTAAAGATATATCAACCGGAGACGTGATCGCTTTAAAGCCGCACATCATCGTTATAGGCTTTCAACTGAAAGGCTTAACGGGTAATGATGTTTGCCAACGACTTAAAGCGGACGACAAATGCAACCCTATACCGGTTATTGTGTACTCAACAATTTTGGAAACAGCAAAGATCACCAAAGGCAATTGCGCAGATGGTTATTTGGGAAAGCCTTTGGAACTGGATGATCTTATTTGGCTGGCGCACAGGATAGCATTGTCGTAAACAAGGTTGTAACATTGCCGCGCCTTATTCGTAAAATCCTGCAAAATAATACCCCGATTAATTTAACAATGGATAAAGACACCGTTTTTTCAATGCTCTACAATATAAAAAGGTCTGGTTTGATAGGGCCTAAAGCAGATAACTACACTATTGGTCAGCGGGTGGATTTTGCCTTACAAAAAGAACTGATCAAACGGTTAAGTAACGGAAGCTTTACCATTACCGAAAAGGGTAATAGTTTGCTGGAAGACAAAACGAGCTGGGATAGTTTGTGACTTTGAAGCACTAAACGGGAAACCGCTTGATTTTATTTGTAACTTTAGGTAAACCTTTTGCAATGAACCTCTTCAAAATAATTCTAGTAAGCCTAGCCTTAATTACCTTAATAACTGGTTGCCAGTTACCCATAGTAACAAAAGGTCAAACAATCAACGCCATAATAGGAAAATGGGAGAATAAAGAGTTAGGCAAATCAGGTATAAAAACAATAACTTTTACAAAAATTAAAGATGCAAGTGGGGATTCTTTGCTTTTTATAGAATATCAGAAAAATTCAAAAGGAATAAAACGTGATACCGATATTTGGCATTATGCAGGAGTTCGGAAAATAGAGATGAGTCCTGAAGGCAAGCCATATACACTACATTTTACACTTATCAATTATCATAAAATGGAGTTAGAAATGGGCGACTTATATATAAAGGATAATTAATCCCTATGCCAACACCGATCCCTGCACCACACCTCTTTCCTCAATCGTCCTGTCGATCACATGCTGTATCTCAGATTTTTTGAGGCCCCAATTGGGTGCGATGAGAAGTTCCATATCGGATA
The DNA here is from genome assembly GCA_044448765.1 of Sphingobacteriales bacterium. GTDB lineage: Bacteria > Bacteroidota > Bacteroidia > Sphingobacteriales > Sphingobacteriaceae > Mucilaginibacter. The sequence goes on from JBIOHG010000013.1 coordinate 30,923, forward strand.
AGCCGAACAAACGCTGTATGACCACATCCGGGCGAACTAGCGGCAGCAATTCGCATAAAAAGTCGGCATATTCGGGCAGGGTAAATAGTTTGAATGGATCGCGCTTGTATTTAACACCCATTACCGAACCTTCTACAATGTGCAGGTGGTGAAATTTTACAAATTTGATCTGCGGGAAGCGGTTGATCTCATCAGCATATTTCAGCATCATGTTCTTAGTTTCCCAGGGAAAGCCGAAGATGGTATGCACGCAAATATCCAGCGGACTGTTTTTAACCAGTTCCAGTGCACTTATTAAGTCGCCGTGCAGGCAGGCGCGGTTGATCTGCAATAAAGTCTCGTCATAGATCGACTCCATGCCCATTTCCAGGTCCACGTCGAAACGGTCTGTATAGCTTTCGAGCAGCGCGATCTTTTCGGCATCGATACAATCCGGGCGCGTACCTACGGATAGGCCAACGATATTTTCGGTGTTGATGCTGAGCGCCTCATCATACATCATTTTTAAATAATGCGCCGGGGCGTAAGTATTGGTATTAGGCTGAAAGTAGATGATAAATTTATCGGCCTTATTGCCTTTTACAGCACGTTCCATGCCCTGTATCACCTGTTCGCGGACGGTGGGGGCATTACGGGAGACGGACGGCGTGAATGAATCGACATTACAATAGGTGCAGCCGCCATAGCCCTTTGAGCCGTCGCGGTTGGGGCAGGTAAAACCGCCATCCACAATAACCTTGAACACGCGTTGCCCGTTGTATTTTTCGCGCAGCCATGCCCCGTAGTTGTTGTAGCCTTTGATGCCTTGTTGTAAGAGGGATTCCACGGGGTAAAGATACGCAAATCTGATTACATCGATTTTTGCGGCCAACAACCCATATCAGTAAGACCGGTTACCTGCGATTTTTTTGCAAATAATTGATAGAGGGATTTGATAACCGCTTTCCTCGCTTAAAGTTTGATGATCGGGCCCTTTTTCCAGACATCGGTTATCGGCGCGGCCGAAATATTATCATCAGAGGGCAGGCCATACATGGTTTCAATGGTATGCAATATCACATAATGGGTAATGTGCTCGTTGTACTGGCCCTTCTTCAACTTATCGCCGTAAAAGATCGTAGCGATCTGGTTCCCGTTCTGGTTGTCATAATCATCTTCGTCAAAGGTCACGATCAGCAGGCTATTGTTTGATTTGGCCCATTCGGCATAAGCCCTCAGGTTATCCTTCAGCCACTTATCTCCGCGTCTAATCGCCGCTGCATTGCCGGGAAAGCCGATATTATGCATATCGTGGTCCATATCGGGAATTACAAACGAAATTGTGGGCAACTTATCAAAACTTTTAGGAAAGGCTGTCATCGGCTGGCTGTCGTTTGCGGGTATCGAATTTTTCCCCGTCCCTATCCAGTTCACCCAAGGCGAATGTTTTCGGGCGTACAGGCTACCCGCCGTAATGGTATGAAATCCATTTGTACATCCTAAAAAACCTTCTTTAGGCATCGTCTGCGCATAACCGGTGAACGTTAGCTTTTTGGCTATCAATGCCGCCCCAAGATTGGGTGTAGTGAACGGCGCATGCCCCGTAAGGCAGCCATCGCTGCTGATACCTTGCATGCTGCCCGAAAAAAGCGCCAGGTAATTGGGCTGACTCGGATGGCCCACACCGTGCGAATCGGTAAACAGCGCCCCGTCTTTTGCCAGTTCATTGAGATATGGAGCATTCGGCGAGCCGATGACCTGGTGAAAGGCATGGTTCTCTTCCATCACAATGATAATATGGCTATACGTAGGCAAGTTATTTGCGGTGATAACGGGCTTGTAGCTTAACAATAAAAGGCTGATAAATACGGTGGCTGTTTTCATTCTGGAAATGCTGTTAATCTAATATCAACATTTCTTACTGCCATCAGTTTGCTTTACAATGAGTTTCGTTCCTCCGGGGACTCCTGAAGGTATTTTGCAGCAAATTTATTTTTATACGCTACTGACAAAGTTGTGTCACCACTATTACCGAGTAAGTTTCATATATTTGGATATTCCATTTCCTTCAACTCCTTGCTTGAAGTTGGGTTAACAACAGGGTCGTATTGCTTAGCTTCAGTGTTTCGTTAAGGGAACCCTGCGACAGATACCCCAACATCATTTTCGTAACGAAATAGGAAACCAAATCGTCATACCTTAGCTTTATCAGTAACATTCGTCGCCGTTTATAATCAAATAAAATTAAAAACATATAATATTTCGTGGAAACCATTCTCAACGTAGCCAACCTGGGCAAAACTTACCAAAGCGCAGGCAAAACATTAACAGTTCTGGATAATATCAATTTTGCGGTCGACGCCGGTTCGACGAACGCTATTGTCGGCCCTTCGGGTAGCGGCAAAACCACTTTGCTCGGCCTGTGCGCGGGGCTCGATCGTTCTTCTACCGGAAAGGTACAGCTCAATGGCATTTATTTAGACGACCTGAGCGAGGACAAACGGGCGCAGGTACGCAACCAGTACGTAGGTTTTATCTTTCAGAATTTCCAACTGCTGCCAACATTGACTGCTTTAGAAAACGTGATGGTGCCGCTGGAACTCCGCGGGGAAAAAAATATCCGCGCACGTGCTATGGACCTGCTGGATAAAGTCGGCCTGAACGACCGCGGGCACCATTACCCGGCACAGCTTTCGGGTGGCGAGCAGCAACGCGTTTCATTGGCAAGGGCATTCAGTAACCAGCCCAGGATATTGTTTGCCGATGAACCTACCGGCAATTTGGACTTTGAGACGAGCGAAAAAGTAGTGAAACTGATATTCGACCTCAACAGGGAAGCAGGCACTACGCTTGTGCTTGTAACCCACGATTTGGAACTGGCGGGCAAAACCCAGCGCATCCTGCGCATCAAAGGCGGCCATTTGATAAGCGATAACCCGGTTAATACGAATAGCTAATGGACGGCCCAATAAATTTCAAACGCAAAATAAGCCTGCGCTGGTTATTCAATATGGCCTGGCGTGATAGCCGCAGAAGCCGTTCAAGATTGTTCCTGTTCGTATCATCCATCATATTCGGTATTGCGGCGCTGGTGGCCATTTATACCTTCGGCGTCAACCTGAAAAAAGATATCGATTCCCAGGCAGCTACTTTAATAGGTGCTGATATGGCCATCCATTCGGGCAAATTGCCAGATGCCAAAACGCAAAAGTTTCTCGATTCGCTGGGCGACCGCCGTTCGCAGGAGCGCAATTTTGCTTCCATGGTTTATTTCCCGAAAAGCGGAAATACACGATTGGCACAGGTTAGGGCGTTGCAGGGTAAATTCCCTTATTATGGCAAACTGGAGACCATTCCGGCAAATGCAGGCACGGATTTCCGCACCGGTAAAGAAGCGCTTGTAGACCAGACACTGATGCTGCAATACAACGTCAAAGTAGGCGATTCGGTCAAGGTGGGAAATGTCACCTTCCTGATCAAAGGCACGCTGACCAAAGCACCCGGGGAAGCTAATATTGCTTCCAGCATTGCGCCTATAGTATATATCCCTATGCAGTACCTGGACGAAACCGGGTTGATACAAAAGGGCAGCCGCGTCAATTACGCCTTTTACTATAAATATGACCACGCGGTGGATATGGTGAAGCTCACCAAAACGCTCGGGCCGAAGCTGAATAAGCTGGACATGGGTTACGAGACCATTGAAACCCGCAAACAAAATACCGGCCGTGCGTTTGCCAACCTTACGGATTTCCTGGCGCTGGTAGGATTCATTGCTTTGCTGCTGGGCTGTGTAGGCGTAGCCAGCGCTATCCATATCTATGTACGGGAAAAGATCGCTTCGATAGCCATTATGCGCTGTTTGGGGGTGAAAGCCTATGAAGCGTTCCTGATCTATTTGATACAGATCATTGGCATAGGGCTGCTAGGTTCTATCGTCGGCGCTGTCCTCGGGACGTTCGTCCAACATATGCTGCCGGTTGTTTTTAAAGATTTTTTACCGATATCAGTCACAACAGATATATCATGGGCCGCTGTGGGGCAAGGCATCATTTTAGGGATAACAATATCCATCCTGTTCGCCTTGCTGCCGCTCATCGCCATCCGCAGGATCTCGCCGCTGAATACGTTGCGCATGTCATACGAGAACATCAACCTGCTTCGCGACCCGTTTCGATGGCTGGTTTATGCAGTCATTTTGGCATTCATCGCCATATTCACCCATACGCAGATTGACGGATGGCAGGCCACTACATTCTTCACCATCGGCATCGTTGTAGCCTATTACATCCTGGTGCTCATTGCGCGGCTACTGATGTGGGTTACCCGTGTTTTCATCAAAAGCAGTTGGACCTATGTTTGGCGGCAAGGTTTCGCCAACCTATACCGGCCCAATAATCAAACTATTACACTCATCGTTTCCATCGGTTTGAGTACGGCGTTTATTTGCACGCTGTTCCTCATCCAGGGCCTGCTGATCAAACAGGTTTCGCTTTCCGCAAGCGGGAACCAGGCGAATATGGTCCTGTTCGATATCCAGGTAAAACAAAAAGATGCACTGGCGGCACTCACCAAAAAGGAACATTTACCCGTGTTGCAGGAAGTGCCTATTATAAGTGTGCGGATCGATAAGTTCAAAGGAAAAACCGAAGCGCAAACTAAAAACGACAGCTCGATGAAGCACAGCATGTGGGTATTTAGAAATGAGTTTCGCGTTACTTATCGCGACAGTCTTACGCCGGCCGAAAGGCTCGTGAGTGGGGATTGGGTTGGTAAAGCGCCTGCTAATGGCGATATACCTATTTCGGTAGAAGATCGCTTTGCAAAAGGGATGAATTTAAAGATCGGCGATAAAATTAACTTCAATGTGCAGGGTATCCCCATCACCGCACGCGTTGCCAATACCCGCGAGGTGAACTGGAACCGCCTGCAAACCAATTTCATTTTCGTTTTCCCGAAAGGCGTTTTGGATGATGCACCGCAGTTTTATGCTTTCGCAACGCATGTGCCCGATAAGAAAACATCGGCCCGGTATCAGCAGCACGTAGTAAAGGCTTTCCCGAACATTTCAATGATCGACCTGGGCTTTATATTGAGCGTACTGGAAGACCTGATGGATAAAGTAGGCGGCATCATCCGCTTTATGGCGATGTTTAGCATCGTGACGGCCATCGTAGTGCTCATTGCATCCGTACGTATCAGTAAATACCAGCGCGTACAGGAAAGCGTACTGCTGCGCACCATGGGCGCCAGCCGCAAACAGATATTTGCCATTACTACGATAGAATATTTGTTTTTGGCAGGGCTGTCAGCGTTTACCGGCATCCTCATCGCCTTTGCCGCAAGCTGGCTTTTGGCGAAATACAACTTCCAGGTGCCGTTTTATGCAAACCCTGTTCCGCCCATATTGTTATTCTTAACGATAGCGGCGCTGACCATTATTATAGGTCTGCTGAATAGCCGCGGTACGCTGAACAAACCGCCGCTGGAGGTTTTGCGGAGGGATGTTTAGTTTTCTGCTTTATGTTTGATATATGTCTGATAGCGAAGTAAAGATGGGTGTCATGCTGAGGCACTCGAAGCATGTGGGCAAAGGCCTGCCGATGCTTGTGTTGACCATCATTATGATGATCTTAACTGCCTGCGGCAATAACAACAATACGACATCAACTGATACCAAATCCCCAGCAGCAAACACCGAAACCTCCGCCTCTTCTAACAAAAAGAACATCATTGTCTTCGGCGACAGCCTCACCGCCGGCTATGGCTTAAGCGACCCTACTGATGATGCCTATCCCGCCGTTATCCAACATAAAATTGACTCACTTAAACTGCCTTATAACGTAATCAATGCGGGCAATAGCGGCGAAACCACTGCCGGCGGTCTCGGCCGTATCGACTGGGTGCTTAAACAAAAGCCAGCTGTTTTTATCCTTGAGCTTGGTGCGAACGATGGCCTGCGCGGCATCCCGGTAAAGGAAACTACCAAAAATTTACAGGCCATTATCGATAAAGTAAAAGCGAAATACCCTAACGCAAAGATCGTACTCACCGGCATGCAGGTACCGCCAAGCATGGGCGCCGATTACGCCAATAGCTTTAAAGCCATATTCCCGCAATTAGCGCAAAAGAATAAGATCGATCTCGTGCCTTTCCTATTGACGAACGTAGGTGGCATACCCAAATTAAACCAGGCCGATGGCATACACCCTACCTCCGAGGGCGCTAAAATTGTAGCGGGCAATGTTTGGACGGTGCTAAAAGGAGATTTGTAAAATGGCTACACAAATATTACTCAAGTCCATCACAACCTGCCCCACTTGCGGGTACGAGAAAGAGGAAATCATGCCTACCGATTCCTGCCTGTATTTTTATATTTGTGAAGGCTGCGGCACCCATCTAAAACCACTCGAAGGCGATTGCTGTGTGTTTTGCAGTTACGGTACAGTTAAGTGCCCGCCTGTGCAGGCAGGCACCGGTTGTAAATAATATGTTTAACCGTTGCCTTAATCCCTCAAGGTCGTCCGGCCTTTTACCGGCTTCAAAATTCAAATAGCCACAAACAATCCTCTCATCTGCACATCTGAAATCTGCACATTTAAAAATCATTTTTGCTGCACATCCACATTGCCCGATTTTTTATCGAAGGCAAGCGAAATACTCGCCCGGAAGAGCGAATTATCAAAGCGGTAAATATTGCTTGTCTGATCCGCTCCCTGGAAAACAAGGGTAAGATTTGATTTCTTGGCCTCTGCAAGCAGGTTATCCAGATCGGATGACTGGGTAGTATTAAAGATAATTTCGTGGGTTAAAATGCCCGTAGCGCTTTTTATGGGTGTACCGATCAGCACGCTTTCGTTTTTATCGGGCGTGCCTTTGGTTACTTTGGTGTATTGTACATAAGTTTTGCCATTGAGCGTTTGGGCTGTTCCCTGCTTAAAACCTTTGGATGATACTAACAGGTCGTGCGATTGGGCATCGGGCATGCTCGTCAAATTTAGCAGATCACCAAAAGACAGGCTTTGGGCATACCCGCCGGTGCAGGCTATAAACAGGAGTGCGGCTAATAAATATCGTTTCATCATTTCGGGGTATTTTCAAATATATATTTATTCCCGGTTTATTTATTCACCGGGGTGATAACTTCTTTCCACATGCTTAAGCACGTCTTCTTTATAAAACAGCACATCCTTAAACCGGCCGTTGATATAGCCGTCGGCCTGGTCGGTAAAATGCTTTGATGCCGGGTCGAACGACTCGCCGCCGGTAACAATGCTCTTCGCTTTGATGCGCTTACCAAACTCCACAGCAACAATAAAACTGTTGCCGCTGTAGCCATACCGTTTCTGCGTATTCATGGTACGGCTCTGGAACGATGGCAATTGCCCAAACTGCGAACCCACTGATCCTACGGGCGTACTGGGTAGTTTATCGTCAAAGGTCATGCCATCGGCGGGGCGCTGGTACCGATTGATATCGCCCCAAGCGATTTTCCATGTCCCATAACGTTTAATGAGACTTTTTACCGCGTCACTGAGCAATCCTTCTATTTTTCCGTCCGGCATATTTTCAAGCGCGGTTATCATTCTGGTAGTCTGATAGGTACTCTCTTCCACAGTTTGGGCACGAGGTTGGGCCATCATCACGCGCGTCCCCCATTCAACTGCCAGCGTTGTAGCTACAGAATTTACTGCGGAACGACGATCCCACTCCCGTAAGATTTTGATCGGTTCAGCGAGACTTTGCTTTACTGAATCATCCGGCATCTTCTCATAATTTCTGAAAAGCGCGGGCAACAAAACATCGAATGCAGATAAATGGTGGTCGTACCCAATAGCGATCAATTGGTCCATGGTTAAATTTCTTGCTCCATGCAATAATTTGATCGCATTTACAGCACGGTAATTCTCACCATCCGGCGCCATATAGGCCGGGTATTTACTTTTATCCGGGCTTGCAATTCCTGAACAGGTGTAGGGTGTCGAATTACAATTCTCAATCCAGCCCGTTTCAGGATTGTATACATGTACGATCTCATCCAGCGGGTGTACGCCCTGCCATTCATTTTCCGAATTGCTGCCATCTACAGGCTTTGTCCAGTCAAGGTTGGGGTCACGTTTAGGCATAAAGTTGCCGTACCAGAAAGCAATATTGCCCTGATCATCGGCGTAAACGCTGTTGTTGCTGTTGTTGGATAGCAGGTCCATTGCTTTTTTGTATTCGGCAAAAGTGTTGGCTTTGGTGATGAGCCACGATTCGAGCAAGGCATTATACGAGCGGTTATTGGCCTTTAGCGACAGCCATTTGCCATCCCGGCTTCCCATCACAGGACCATGTTGGGTATAATATCCTACAATGGTTTTTTGTTCGGTTTTATCCCCTTTTTTAATATTGAACGTTAATTGCCGCGTAGTTACCGGCTTTTGCTGTCCATCGTATTCATAATACCATTTATCATCTTTTTTACTCACTTTCTCCATATAAGCATCCGCGACATCGGCATAGCTGGAGGTATGCATCCAGCCGCAATGCGGGTTAAAGCCCTGGTACACGAAGAATTGTCCCCAGGTAACCGCACCGTAAACATTAAGGCCCTCATCGCTTACGATCTGCACCTCATCGCGAAAGTAAAACGGCACATGCGGGTTAATGTACAGCATGGCATGCCCCGAGGCTGTTTTCGAGGGCGCCAAAGCAAAACCGTTTGAGCCCATTTCTCTTTCGGGGATAATGTTTTCCGTAGTATGAGTGGGCGTTAAGGCGCCCGACGCATCAGCTCCCTTTTCATAGAATTGTTTGGTATCCCTAAGGCTGATGCCGCCTGTTTCGGTAGCGGCTACGCTGCCATCGGTAAACATCAGGGCATACCAGGGTTCGAAATGGTGAAAAACCTGCGGCTTTACTTCGGGGTGTTTGTATAAATAGTAATTGATGCCATCAGCAAAGGCATCCATCAGTTTTTTAAACCAGGGTGCGCTGGATTGATAGTCTTTTATTGCATCTGCTGTATCAGCTATCAATTGCAATTGTATATCGGTATACAAATTGCTCTCACCATCCACTTCCGACTGCTTACCCAACTGGTACAGGTAATTGCGCTCTATCCCTTTAAAATTCTCTTCGCATTGCGCGTACATCAGCCCAAATACAGCTGCGGCATCCGTTTTACCATAAATGTGCGGCACGCCGTAATCGTCCCGGATAATAGTTACCGTTTTGGCCCCTGTCTCGTAACGCTGGATCTCCGCTTTGCTGAATTTTTGAGCATAGCTCCCAAACGGAACAACAAACAACGCCAAAAGCACAAACTGTTTGATTGTCACAAAAAAATTACAGTAACGTTTTAGCATATACAATTATCTAAAAAACATTAAATAGGGTTAAAAGAGCTATATTTGTCGCGGTGACATTTATAAAAATTATGTCACAATAGCGAAATGTAACGCTTTAGCACAATTTTTAAAAAAAACTTCTGTTCATATTATTGGTTAGCTATAAAAGACAGGAAAAATACAAATTCAATTTGTTGATTTACAACAATATAAAGCTATTTTAAGTATAAATAAAAAAAGATCGATACGATCATAAAGAACTTGGATCAATATTAAACATGTTATCTGAGATTTAGTTGACTCAACATTATTTGTTGATGGTGCGTTCCGGGGTGAGATACGGAACGCATTTTTTGTTTTTGTTAGTCCGGAAGTCAGCAAGTCCGCATAAGTCCGAAAGACAAACTACTATTGCTACTGCCGCCGCTACTTCCCCGGCAGCACCGCCCGCAACATCAAATAATGCTCATAATGATTGATGGTAGCTGCCGGATCATTCTTCATAAAGTCAAGCAATTCCTCTTCGTTCTCCGCTTCCACCACACCCATGCCATAAACTCCGGCCGGATCAGCTACCGGACCAAAAACAACTACTTTACCCCGGTTCATAAATCCCGTCCAATAAGCAAGGTGCTGCATCATAATGGCACGTTCTTCGGCGGTCATATCCTGCGAAAACGTCGGACGGCGGGGTATCAGTTTTAGGAAATAGTGTGGCATATTGTACTTGATTTTATCAGGAACGAAAATAAGGAATTAAAGTCCGGAAGTTTGCATAAGTCGGGAAGTCCGAAAGATGTTGATCAAGTTGACTGAGTTGAACTGGCTTAATTGAGTTAAAAATTTTCATTCAAGCCAACCCAATCAACTTAATTAACCTCCCGATAGTTATCGGGATAACCAAATCAACTTAAATTTTCCTTACCTTACCTTGCCTTTTATCACAAAGTATGAAAAAAATAACCCTTACGCTTATCCTACTGGGTCTGATTCTCGGAGCCCAGGCGCAGCACAAAGTCAACGATTCACTCAGGGCCAAACTGAGCCATGTGACCGACGATTCGACGCGCGTCGCAATTATGCTCCTCCTGGCCCATAATTATTATCTGTCGCATCCGGATTCTAATATTATTATGTCACAGCAGGCGTATGTGATCGCTGAAAGAGACAAATTCATGCCACAGCAAGCGGGTGCTCTTAACGATATGGCCACGGCTTACGCCAGCTTGGGGGATTATCCGAAAGCTATCCAATTGTTTTACACGTCTTTGAGAATAGCGGAAAGTACTCACGATGCCCTGGGTATTGTCAGGATACTAAATAACTTGGGTGATACTTATACCAGGCAGGGCGACTACCGCAGAGCCCTTAACTATTTATTGCCTGCTGACAAACAATGGCGTGCAACCAGCAATAAGCCCACGGATGCCATTGGCGCGAGACTAACGCCGATACTGCTTATAAATATCGGTGAAGATTACCTGAATCTCGGCAAGATCGATTCGGCGGATTATTATCTGCAGCGAGGCTACAAAGAAGGAAAAAAATTCGATGATCTTATAAACAATATCGACCGTGATTTTGGTGAAGTAGAAATAGCGCGCGGACATACGGACAATGCATTAAAGTATCTCAGCGATGCCATACGCCTTTCCAAAGCGATCGAAGATCAGCAAATGTTGAGTGAATCGTATCTCAGTGAAGCAAAATTATATCATAATAACAAACGGCAGGATTCAGCCGAGTATTTTGCGCAAAAAGCGCTTGACGTGGCCAGTGCGGGCAAGTTTGAGCAGGACGTTTTGAATGCAGGTAAAGTGCTTTACTCTTACTATGACGAAGACCATAACCTGCCTGCGGCATACAAATATTTCCGATTGGCAACTGCCGCCAAAGACAGTATTTACAGTCAGGATAGGTTAAAACAGCAGCTAAACCTTGATTTTGAAGAAAAACAGCGCCAGCAGGAGATTGCCGCTGCACAGGAACAGTATCGCGCCTCGGTGCGTATGTATGCGCTTATAGCGGGGCTTGTTGTGTTATTGCTGCTTGCTATCATTTTCTGGCGAAACAGCCGCCAACGAAAAAAAGCCAACCAGCTTTTGCAGGAACAGAAAGAAGAAATACAAACGGCACTTGGCGAATTAAAAACAACCCAAAATCAATTGGTACAATCGGCCAAGATGGCTTCGCTGGGTGAGTTGACAGCGGGTATAGCCCATGAGATACAAAACCCACTCAATTTTGTCAACAATTTTTCGGAGGTGAACCGGGAGATGCTGGAGGAGCTAAAAGCAGAAAGCGTAAAGCCGAAAGCTGAAAGAGATGTACAAGTGGAAATCGAACTGATAGATAACCTGATAGAGAACGAGACAAAAATAAGCCATCACGGCAAACGTGCCGACTTTATTGTAAAAGGTATGTTGCAGCACAGCCGTATCAGCACCGGTGAACGGCAGGTTACCAATGTCAACATGCTGGCCGATGAGTTCCTGAAGCTCTCCTATCACGGTTTAAGAGCAAAGGATAAAAGCTTCAATGCTGAACTGGTGACAAATTTTGACGACAAACTTCCAAAAGTAAATATTGTGCAGCAGGATATCGGCCGGGTGCTGATCAACCTGTTCGGCAATGCGTTTTATGCAGTGAACCAAAAGGCAAAAATTTCAGGTAATCGCTATAAACCAACTGTCGAAGTTATCACCGTTCAACAGAATGGCTCCATCCTGATCAAAGTAAAAGATAACGGTACCGGCATTCCTGAAAATATCCGCGAGAAGATCATGCAGCCTTTTTTTACCACTAAGCCTACTGGTGAGGGGACGGGTTTAGGCTTATCTTTAAGCTATGATATTGTGGTGAAGGGGCATGGCGGAAAGATCAGCGTAGAGAGTAAAGAAGGTGAAGGATCGGAATTTACAGTGACGCTGCTAGTCTAACCCCGCGCGTCATGGCGAGGAACGAAGCCATCTTTACACATGCAAATCAACAAGGATAGTGTTGTCAAAAGACGAAAAGCCGGCGACTATTCACCCGCTTTAAGCTTCGAGCAAAATCCCGGTCTATTGACTGGCACAGTTCAGAGATGGCTTCGTTCCTCGCCATGACGATTTGGATATAGTTAGATTTTTCTTTCGGACTTGCGGACTTTCCAACTTACGGACTATTATATTTGCTCCATGGAACTCAACCTTTTTGAAAAGCAGGTTTACACCGGCCGCAGGCAGGTATTAAAGCAAAATTTTGGTAACGATGGCATCATCCTGCTCTTAGGCAACGAAGATAGCAGCATGAACTACAAGGACAATTGCTACCCCTTTAGGCAGGACAGCAGTTTTCTTTATTACTTCGGCCTGGATGTGCCCGTATTAGCGGCGATCATCGATACAGAAACCGGCGAGGAAGTGATATTCGGCAATGAACTGACCATAGATGATATTGTATGGACTGGCACCCTGCCTACTGTAAGCGAAATGGCGGCAATAGTCGGCATCAGTCAAACCAAACCTTATGAAGATATATTCCATTATGTCCACAAAGCGCTAACGTATGGTCGTAAAGTTCATATCCTTCCGCCCTATCGACCCGAAAATAAGATCAAACTGGCGGCATGGCTCAACACCAGCCTGGAAGATGTTGCCGGATTTGTATCCTTAAAACTTATCAAAGCTGTTATCGCGCAGCGCGTCATCAAAGCCCCGCTCGAAATTGCCGAGATGGAAAAGGCTGTCAATATCAGTATTGATATGATGACCACTGTTATAAAATACACACGCCCCGGTATCAAAGAATACGAGCTGGTAGCCAAAGCGCACGAGGTGGCGGCGGCAAATAATGCTCGTCTGGGTTACCCTGCTATTATTACCACGCACGGGCAAACACTGCATACGCACTATTACGGCAACACTTTACAGGAAGGCCGCATGGTGCTCAGCGATATCGGTGCCGAAAATAACATGCATTACGGCGGCGACCTTACCCGGACTTTCCCGGTAGGAAAAACTTTCACCGAAAGGCAAAAAGAGTTGTACGAAGTGGTGCTTAACACGATGGACCATGCCATCAGTATGCTAAAACCCGGAACACGCTATAAGGACATTCACCTGGCAGCCTGTCAAAAACTGGTCGAAGGGTTAAAACAGGCCGGTATCATGAAAGGCGACCCCGCCGAAGCCGTTGAAGCCGGAGCGCATACCATGTTCTTCCAATGCGGGCTTGGCCACATGCTGGGCATGGATACGCACGACATGGAAGACCTCGGCGAACCGTATGTGGGTTACACTGAGGAATTGAAAAAAGAAACATCAATTTTTGGTTTGAAATCGCTACGGCTGGGCCGCGAACTGGAAGCGGGTTTTGTGCTCACGGTTGAACCGGGTATATACATCATACCTGAATTGATTGATCGCTGGCAGGCCGAAAAGAAATACGCCGATTTTATCAACTATTATAAACTGAATACCTACCGTGATTTTGGCGGCATCCGTATCGAAGATAATTTTTTGATAACAAATAACGGCTCTCAGCTTTTAGGCAAGTATTTACCAAAATCGCTGAAAGAGATCGAAGCATTGAAAGCATAATGGCGCACACATCGATCAGGCACACCATTTTTGGAGAATAAATGTGACTTTAACATTAATTAAAAGTTAACATCAATAAGGCCCTATTGATAAGAAATTATCATTTTCTTACTAAAATCTAACAAAAAAATAACTTTTTCTTGCACTTTATTGAAAAACTATTCGTTAATTTTATGTAGTCATTAATCTACCCAAATTACAGCAAGGAGGTTGTCATGATAACAGTATCAAAATTCTTTCCTGAACGTCAATTTCACGTGCTTATTAATTTTAAAGATGATGAACGCAGCGTAGCCGTATTGCCAAATGACGCCGGCAATTTCCTTGTGGTTGATCAGGGCATAGTGCTGGGACAGCTCGATTACGACAAGCAATTAAACTGCGTAGCAGCGAAATGCGAACTGGATAGCACCATCCTTTCGCAACTGAAGAGAGCGATACGCAATCATTTCTCATAAAGGAAATACCTGGTACTCCTGCAAATATTATTGACTGCTTTTGGTTGGGTCATTCATGATACCGGTGAACACTACCAACCCGCTTTTCATTTCGCGTATAGCAAAAATAAAAGGGCGATTAATAATAACCTGGTTATTCAATATATCTGTGGCTACAACAGTAACCACAGTGGCAGCGGCGGCTGTGGTACCGTTTTCGTCTACTGCTACGTATGCTTTATGAAAAACATCGCTGATATCCAAATTTCCACCCGCGCTGATATTGGTAAAATCAGCTCCCGGTGTAAAGGCAATCCCCATACCCATGTTGGATAAATTTTGTTTCAGGCGGGTAGAATAAGTGAACTGGAATTTGGGTATATCCAATTCTACTTTAGTTGAAGATAATCCTGCCATCCATCCTTTCCATTTTGCGCTGTCCAACCCGGCCAAAACATCATTAACGGATTTGCCTACAACCGGCATCACGATCACCATGCTGTATTTGTTATTTGAATAAGGCATCTCAACCACATCGGCATCATTATCGGCATAAGTATTATAATTTGCCGTATTCCGCATAAAATTAGTTTGTACCTGGCTGTTGTTGGCAAGCGTAAAAGGCATTGATGTGGTGTTAGCCGGGTCGAATTTGGACGCCCAGATGCTTTTAAAATAGATAGCGTTGATGAGGTACATCATATCGGCGGGCTTTATGTTGGCTATCACGGAAGGTATCTTCCCGGCTGTTTCATTACTCACCCAGTTATTGATGGTATTTACCGAAGAAGGATCATTAAAATCCAAGGCCTGTACTTTTGCCAGGTAGCTGCTGTTTTCTGTTTGCAAAAATTGCGGCAGCACGCTAAACGATTGCCGGTACCAGATGGAATTGGCCAGCTTTAGCGTGGTATAAGAATCCAGTACGGGCAATTGAGTGATCAGCGCATTATAGTACGAGTTTACCTGCGCCTGTGTAAATCCGTTAAAATGCAGCGTTTTTCGCATCGAATCAAGCGTAGCGCCATTGGCACCGTTGGTCGTCATACCCAAAGCAATACTCACGCTCAGCGGCGACATAAACAAGTTGCTGCGGCTGGTATTTTGCGCCGCAACAGATCGGAATAAATTAAAGGAAAACGTATTATCTGCTGATGCCTGTTGTAATTGATCGGCGGTTAACACCAGGTCTTTACTCTTATTGGGTACAACCGTGGTGCCCTTGTGGCACGATGCGAAAACGGTTATAACAAGTAAGGCCGGTAATAGTAAGTTAATGCGTTTCATAGCTAAAGGTAAATAAACGTATCATCCGCCGATGCCATTAGTGTTTTGATTTTACAGGTGTAATGCAAATAAATATTTTAAGGCATACAGCGGACAGATACGTTTCATATCGTGAATGGTTGATCTTCCTGTTTAATTACTTTACGCAATAAATATTTTAAGTGATACAGGGCTTAAATAATTTAGTTTTTGATACTTCGCACTAAATCATAACTTTACTTTTAACCACCTTTTAAAACCTGTTCATTCTTACACATCATGAAAAAAACTATATTGGCTTTAATGGCCCTGTTTCTATTTTGTTCAGCTTTGTTTGCCCAGTCGGGCAAGGTTTACGATAACCTGAGCCTACCTAGCAAGATCCTTAAAATGGAGCGCAAATACGCGGTTTATCTTCCGCCCGATTATGAAACGTCCGACCGCAGCTACCCCGTACTATACCTGCTGCACGGCGGCGGCGATGATCAAACCGGCTGGGTACAATTCGGCGAAGTGCTCAACATCACCGATAAGGCTATAAAAGAAGGTACTGCCACGCCAATGATCATCATTATGCCCGATGCCAACACCGGCCGTCGTGGCTATTTTAACGATGTAAAGGGCGACTGGAATTACGAGGATTTCTTTTTTAAGGAACTAGTGCCTTACGTGGAAAAGAAGTACCGCATTAAAAGCGATAAACATTACCGCGCCGTTGCCGGCCTATCCATGGGCGGCGGCGGAAGTTTTATTTATGCGCTTCACCACCCCGAAATGTTTTCATCGGCCTGCCCGTTGAGTGCAGCAACCGGTCCGCTTACTATTGATGATGCCAAAAAACAATTGAGCAGGAATAATCCGAATGTCACCGATTCCGTTGTCACTAAATATTACAACAGCCAAAGCGTACTTGCCCTGGTTAATAATATGCCGGACACACTGAAAAAGGCCGTGCGCTGGTATATTGACGACGGCGACGATGATTTTTTGTACGAGGGTAACGCCTTAGTGCATATTGCTATGCGGAAAAAGGAAATACCGCACGAGTTCCGCATCCGCGATGGCGGCCATACCTGGACGTATTGGCGGGCATCCTTACCGGCGGTATTGGAGTTTGTATCGCAGGGTTTTCATCAGTATTAGAGGTTAGTGATTAGAGACTTGTGATTAGTGATTAGTTCTGATCAGCGTACGATCACCAACTCATCGTAAGTTAAGGTTGTGCTCCTGGTCGCCTTGTTCAAAAATGTGGGTTTGAGGCGCGATATCCAGTAACGCTCAAAGGTTTTGACGGGTTGGATATGCCAGCCTTTGGCTTGCAAACCTTTAATAATATCTGTTGAGGCAAAAAGGTAGTAGGGCTTTGGTGGGATGGTGCCTGTGCCGTCGGTATTGATGTTGGTGAGGGGTTGATCGAGGTAAAACTCCATCGCAAAAGGCACATCGCCGCTTTGCAGTACCGGCATTTTTTGGCAGTTGTTTTTATTGATATAAAGGGCTGCCTCCGTTAAAGCCTGGTAATGCAATAACGAAGGATAAAAGGCCTGCATCAGGTAAATATTGACGATAAAGGACACCAACAATGTGCTTAGACCTATGCGCCAGAAAGTTTTGGATGCGATCTTACCCGGCAGAAAAAATAAACCGACTATCAATACGATCAGGATAAACCCAGTTAGCCAATTGAAAGCTTCCGGGCGAAAGAAGTATTGTAGTGCGGCAACTAATAATAGCAACAGCCCCATCATGATCAATTGGGTTATCCATACCAATTTCAAACTTTTATCAGAGGACAAATTGTATAAGTACTGCGCCGTAATAATGGCAAAAAACGGGTAAACAATATTGAGGTAATAAGGCAATTGGAACCGCGACGCCGAAAAAACCAGGAAGGTAAGTAGCGAACCGCAGATACAAAACCACTCAACCCCTTGTGCATTTTTGATCCCTTTACGGATAAACTGGAATATCGCCCCAAACAAAAGCAACGACCATGGCAAAAAGGCCCAAAGCGTGGTATGAATAAAAAAGGTCGGGTCGCCGCTGCCTTTGATAGGGCCGGTGTTAAAGAAACGTCCGAACTGGCTGTCCCAAAAAAACCAGCGAATGCCCGATACCGCCTTTTGCCCATAAACTACCTTCTCGGGATGCAGGTCGAACTGCTGGTAAAGGCAGTAAAGTTCGGGCGTGATAAATATCAAGGTTAGTACTATAGCGATTAACCATTTCCAGGCGAAAAGGTTTTTCCAGTCTTTTTTGATAATCAATTGCCCCGCAATAGCTCCGCCTATGGGGATGATGGCAAACATACCCTTCGTCATGATGGAACAAGCGGCAAAAGCACAACCGACTAATAAATGCCAGTAGTTTGACGGATTATATGCCCGGTAAAAGTGATAAACCGAAGCAATGATCAGTCCCGTCAGGAAAGGTTCGGCCCGTACATCGGAGTTGGATAAAACAATATGCTCCGCAGTTAATAAGATCAAAACTGACCAAAGGGCGATCTCCTTATTATACAACCTTTTCGCAAAAAAATAGGTGTATACCGCCCCCATCATCATAAACAGGATACCCGGCAATTTGTACGACCAGGTATGTATGCCAAAAAGGTTAAAAAACGAAGCGGTAACCCAAAACGGGAAGTGCGGTTTGTCCAGCCAATCAGCACCCGACACGTAGATATTCACGTAATCGTGGTGCAGCGCCATGGTCTTAGCAATAGTTGCGTACAGCGTTCCGTCGGGGCCAATGATGGTCACAAATAGCCCGCTGAAGTTGACCAGCACAGCAAAAAAAATGAAACTATAAAGCCACCTATAGCTATTTGCGGACGTATGGTTCATAACACAAAGCGCTAAATTAACATCGAATATCCAATTATCTGTAAAAGAAATATTACCGATGGCTTTCCGCATCCCATTTCAAACAAAAATTCCTAACTTCAAATCAAAATCAGTAAACCATGCAACGCCGTAATTTCCTGTTAAACACTGCTGTAGCAGCAGGAGCATTCACATTTTTGGGCAAAAGAAGTTTTGCTTCGCTGTTAGCCGATCCTACTTACCAGTTTAAACCGCTTCGTAATAATGTGGGCATGTTTGCCGAACAAGGCGGCACCATTGCCTGGATGATCAACAAAGAAGGTATCGTAGTAGTGGATGCAGAGTTCCCTGACCCGGCAAAACACCTGATAGGCGAACTGCAAAAAAAATCGGACAAACCGTTTGAATGGCTGATCAATACCCATCATCATGGAGACCATACCGGCGGCAACATTTCCTTTAAAGGATTAGTGAAAAATGTTGCGGCACATGCCAATTCGCTAACCAATCAAAAAAATGTCGCGGTAGCTCAAAAAAAGGAAGATTTGCAGCTTTACCCGGATACGACTTTTACCGATACCTGGAAAATTAAAGTGGGCGATGAGCATATCAGGGCCTATTACTTCGGCGCCGGTCACACCAACGGCGATGCCATGATCCATTTCGAGCATGCCAACATTGTGCACATGGGCGACCTGGTATTTAACCGCCGCTATCCATTTGTCGACAAATCCGCCGGCGCATCGGTAGCCAACTGGCCCATCGCGCTGGAAAAGGCACAAAAGAAATTTGATAAGGATACGCTGTTTGTTTTCGGCCACGCTTTTGACCCGCTGAAAGTTACCGGCAATATGGACGACTTGAAAGCCATGCAAAACTATATGGAAAAACTATCTGATTTTGTGCAAACCAGCATCAAAGCCGGCAAAACTAAAGGCGAAATTATAAAGGCCACAGCCATCCCCGGCGTTACCGATTGGCAGGGCGACGGCATCAACCGCAGCCTCGAAGCTGCTTACCAGGAATTCAGTTCTTAATTATTTTATATGAAGAAATTATCTATCGTACTATTCTTATTTCTGCCTTTTTCGCACATAAGCAATTTAAACTCGACCACGCTGCTGCAAAAAATGTACGCCCGGTATCATGGCAAGTGGCACAACAGTTTGTCGTTCAACCAAACTACCCAGATGTATAAAAACGACAGTTTGTTTAAAACCCAAACCTGGTATGAGCATATTCAGTACCCGGATAAGCTGCGGATAGATTTCGATAGCGTGAAGAGCCCGAATGCCATCATATTCCGGGCCGATTCCACTTATGTCATCAGTAGAAACAAATTGTTGAGATCGCTCAAGAATGAAAATGAATTGATATTCTTTTTAGGCGGTCAATATTTTGTGCCCTTCGATCAGGTTTTGTCGCATTTTAAAGATCTGCATTACGATCTTTCTAAATTCCGTGAGGATATATGGAAAGGTAAGCCGGTATATGTGATCGGCTCGGATAATGCCCAGGAAAAAGTTAACCAGCTTTGGATAGACCAGGAAAAACTGGTACCGGTGCGTTTTATGAAATATGAGAACGGCACCAAGGAAGAGGGCACTTTTGAGAACCAAATACCGCTTAAAAAAGCCTGGAGCGAAACGCTATGCAAGTTTTATGTGAACGATCATATTTTGCAGGTTGAAACCTATCACAATGTAACTGCCGATGCGCCGGTTGATAAAAGTATTTTTGACCCGGGGATGGTTGGCAAATAGCTTTTTATTTAGCGTAGTTTTACTCGTCAAATACCGTTAAAACACTGATGGTTATGTGGTTCAATTGGTTGATTTTTGGGATATCATTTAAACCCAAAATCTTAAAACAATGGCAACCTTTACAACCAGGATTGAGTTAATTAACCCCGACGGCGATGACTATGAATTATTGCACCAGGAAATGCGCGACAAACAATTTTACCGTGTCCTAAATTTTTGCGGTGTTTGGCACGACTTGCCGCCGGGCGAGTACGACCACACCTCAAACGATACGCTTGGCCAGGTATACAGCGATGCGGGGGCGGCGGCACAGGCTGTGCTTAATCACAAGCCACTGGACAATCAGCAGCAGCCTAAGGACTATCACCTGATCGTTACCGAATCGGTAGACAGGGCCTTTACACTGCCGCATACTACCGACCCTGTAAAATTACCGCCGGGTGCAAGTTTGTAGTTTTAGTACCGGGCAGGAAAACGGGATTTGTTTAAAACAGGTCCCGTTTTTTATTCGCCTTTCATCAGTGTGAGGGGTTATTTTTGCAAACCTTTTTAAAACCGGGGTGTTCAATAATAAACAAACCAAAACTAAACTCAATGAAAACTTACATCCGGCTCCCATTTATAGCTATCGCATTATGCTTATTAATGGCAGCTTGCAAAGGCAATAATTCGGCTACAGCTGCCGATTCGACCAAAGTGCTGGATTCTAGCTCGACCACCAAAGTAGATTCGACCGTAAAACACGACACTTCTAAAATTGGCATCAGGATGGGCGATTCTGATACCACTAAAAAAGTTGATACGATAAAGAAAACTTCGGTAAAAACCACCGAAGTGAAGAAGACCAGCACCAGGAAGGGCCAGTAAGCTACTCTCGCAGGTTTCGGAACGGAGCCCGGCGTAATGCCGGGTTTCGTTTTTTATGTCTGAACCGGGATTAAACAGATTAAAGGATTACCAGGATAACTGCGCCAGACATTGCAATGGTTAAGCCCTTAAGTCATGTTTCCCGATAGCTACCGGGAGGATGCCCGACCAGGCGCCCATACCTTACATCTCATCTGCACATCTGAAATTCTGCACATTTGCACATTTATTATGCATGCATAGCTTTGCAACATTTTAGTTAGCTTTGCTGTAGAAATACCCACTGATGGAAACCGTTACCCCATACCACGCCAAAAATAAGATACGTTTTGTAACTGCTGCTTCGCTGTTTGACGGGCATGATGCAACCATTAATATTATGCGACGCATATTGCAGTCGAGCGGTGCAGAGGTGATCCATTTGGGGCATAACCGCTCGGTTGATGAGGTGGTGAACTGCGCTATACAGGAGGATGTGCAGGGCATTGCACTCACATCGTACCAGGGCGGGCACATTGAATACTTTAAATACATGTACGACCTGCTGCGCGAGCGCGGTGCGGGGCATATTAAAATATTTGGCGGCGGAGGTGGTGTGATATTGCCTTACGAGATAAAAGAATTACAGGATTACGGTATTGCGCGCATTTATTCGCCGGATGACGGGCGCACGATGGGTTTGCAGGGCATGATAAACGACATGCTTATACAATGTGACTTTGCGACAATTACCAAACTGAATGGCGAGTTGAAACATTTGCCGGAGAAAGATCCCAAGGCGATAGCCTCGCTTATCACATTGGCGGAGAACGACCCGGAACAATTCTCAGTAGCCGGTGGGGTTCGTGTAGCGAAGGAAGGCATCCCAGTATTGGGTATTACAGGTACAGGTGGCGCGGGTAAATCATCCTTGGTAGACGAAATTGTACGCCGGTTTTTGATGGAAACGGATAAAACGCTGGCGATAATTTCTGTGGACCCATCTAAGCGGAAAACGGGCGGTGCGCTTTTGGGCGATAGGATACGGATGAATTCCATTAATAGTCTGCGGGTGTACATGCGTTCACTGGCTACGCGGCAGGCCAATTTGGCTTTGTCGAAGTATGTGCAGGAGTCGATTGATATCTGCAAAGCGGCGGGTTATGACTTGATCATCGTTGAGACCTCGGGCATCGGGCAATCGGATACGATGATAACCGATTACTGCGACTTATCCATGTACGTAATGACGCCGGAATTTGGCGCGGCAACGCAACTAGAGAAGATAGACATGCTGGATTTTGCGGATATTGTTGCTTTGAACAAGTTCGACAAGCGCGGCGCGCTGGATGCTTTGCGCGATGTGCGTAAACAATATAAGCGCAATCACCAATTGTTTACCGCGAAGGACGAGGATATTCCTGTTTACGGCACGATGGCTTCGCAATTTAATGACCCGGGCATGAACAATTTATTCGAGGCGCTGATGAGGGCCATTAAAGTGAAGACCGGCGTTAATTTTATTGGTAAGAAATATGATACCGCCGCCCTGCATTGGGGCGAATCGGAAAAGATATATATTATTCCGCCTGACCGAAACCGGTATTTGGCTGAAATAGCGGAGGCCAGCAAGGAATATGGCGAGTGGGTGAATGAGCAGTGCAAGGTGGCGCAGCATATGTTCCAGGTGAAGGGGGTGATTGATCTTGTAGAGACGCAAGATCTTGCGTCCCAAAGCGGAACAGACAATAACCCAAAGACGCAAAATCTTGCGTCTCTACAGGATATATACAATCATTTAGAAGGCCATCTTCACCCCGAATGTAAACGCCTTTTGAACGAATGGCCAGAAACGGTTAAAATCTATAAGGCTGAGAATTTTATTTATAAGGTTAGGGATAAAGAAATTAAGCAGCCGCTGTTTTATACTTCGCTTTCGCAGCTTAAAATACCTAAGATCTCGCTTCCAAAATACGAGGCATGGGGCGACATTTTGCGCTGGCTGCTGACTGAAAATGTACCGGGCGAATTCCCTTATACTGCCGGGGTGTTCCCCATCAAGCGCGAGGGGGAGGATCCTACCAGGATGTTTGCCGGTGAGGGCGGTCCGGAACGGACGAACAGGCGTTTTCATTATGTGTCGCTGGGGCAACCGGCGCACCGGTTATCTACCGCTTTTGACTCGGTTACGCTTTATGGCGAGGACCCGCATGTACGGCCGGATATTTATGGCAAGATCGGTAACTCGGGCGTAAGCATTGCTACTTTGGATGATGCCAAGAAACTGTATTCTGGGTTTGACCTATGCAGCCCGTCGACTTCTGTTTCGATGACTATTAATGGTCCTGCCCCGATGCTGCTGGGCTATTTTATGAATGCGGCAATCGATCAGCAATGTGAGAAATATATCCGCGAGCATAAACTGGAGCATTTGGTTGAGGCGAAGTTTAAAGAGGTTTACAAAAATCTATCTGCACCAAAATATGATGGGGATCTGCCAAAGGGAAATGAAGGTTTAGGCTTAATGCTGCTCGGCCTTACCGGCGACCAGGTTTTGCCTGCCGATGTCTATCAAAAGATCAAAGCCAAAGCTATATCAACAGTTCGCGGGACGGTGCAGGCGGATATATTGAAGGAGGACCAGGCGCAGAATACGTGCATTTTTTCTACCGAGTTCGCTTTGCGGATGATGGGTGATATGCAACAGTATTTTATCGATCAGAACGTGCGTAATTTTTACTCGGTTTCTATTTCGGGCTATCATATTGCCGAAGCCGGGGCTAATCCTATTTCACAACTGGCGTTTACGCTGTCAAACGGCTTTACTTACGTGGAGTATTACCTGAGCCGGGGGATGAACATTGATGATTTCGCACCAAATTTGTCATTCTTCTTTTCCAATGGTATCGACCCGGAATATTCGGTGATCGGCAGGGTTGCACGCAGGTTGTGGGCCAAGGCCATTAAGAACAAGTACAAGGGCAACGATCGTTCGCAAAAGCTCAAATACCATATCCAAACCAGCGGTCGTTCGCTGCACGCGCAGGAGATCGACTTTAACGATATCCGTACCACCTTGCAGGCGCTGTATGCCATTTATGATAACTGTAATTCGCTGCATACCAATGCTTATGACGAGGCGATAACTACGCCGACCGAAGAATCCGTTCGCAGGGCTATGGCAATACAGCTCATTATTAACCGGGAATTGGGTTTGGCTAAAAACGAGAACCCTTTGCAAGGTGCGTTCATTATTGAAGAATTGACTGACCTTGTAGAAGAAGCTGTACTAACCGAATTTAAACGCATCAACGACCGCGGCGGCGTGCTTGGCGCTATGGAAACCATGTACCAGCGCGGTAAGATACAGGAGGAATCGCTCTACTACGAAACCCTCAAACATACCGGCGAATATCCTATCGTAGGTGTAAACACTTTCCTCAATAAAAAAGGTTCGCCTACCATTACCCCTTCGGAAGTGATCCGGGCAACAGAAGAAGAAAAACAGTTCCAGATAGCGGCATTAGAGGCGTTCCAGAAACGTAATGCGGATAAAGCACCTGCCCTTTTAAAAGAACTACAGGCTAAAGCCATTGCCGGGGCCAATATTTTTGAGAGTTTGATGGAAGCTTGTAAATATTGCTCCCTGGGGCAAATATCACATGCTTTGTATGAGGTTGGGGGACAGTATAGAAGGAATATGTGAGTGTTAATTATCAACTATTGCTTATTAATCTCGAAAACAAGATTATAAAGCGAGCTTTTTAATTTTAAGATTTGTGTTCTTGCAATATTGTAGTTAGTACTATTCAGTACTATGGTACCATTTACAGGAGATATCCCGGTAACTGTATTTCTCAATTGTATCAACTCATTACGAGTTGGAGTAATCTTAACACCATTGCAATGGCTTGATTCTATCAATCGTTCTATTAAGAGTAAATCCTCATTAATAGTTTTGAAACTATTAACTGTTTTGCCAAATGGCAGACTCTTCTCATGGATCAATCCAATTAATTCATTTACAACCTTTAAGGAGGA
Organism: Sphingobacteriales bacterium; assembly: GCA_044448765.1. Taxonomy (GTDB): domain Bacteria; phylum Bacteroidota; class Bacteroidia; order Sphingobacteriales; family Sphingobacteriaceae; genus Mucilaginibacter. The sequence goes on from JBIOHG010000013.1 coordinate 55,995, forward strand.
TTTAATTTCTTTTATTAAGAAGTCCTTTTCAGAGCTATTTCTTGTAAAAACCTTGTTAACCGTTGTTGCTATATAAATTCCAAGAAAGCAGGTAATAGCGATTGACAATAAATCGGTTATCTTAATTGTTTTCTCAAATACAAAGTAAGAAAAGTTACAAAAAAAAACTCCCAGTAAAATACCAGAAGTTAAAAAAATTGCATAAACAAAATACTTGTTATTCAACATCTTTAATGTAACTATCTATTTCAGATATCCAATCAGGCTCTTCTGTGGAAATTATCTTAATGTGAGATAAAACTTCATTTTTCCCAAACTCCTTCGTCAAACGCATAAATGCCTCATCTAAGAATGAGGTTGCATATCCTTCTGTACCATCCAAATCTATCGTTAGTATAGAGTTGTCTTCAAACGCTTCTTTGAAAGCGTGGTGTAGAAATTTTTCGTAAAACTCTTGGCCTGAATCTTGACCATCCGTATAATATCTTGCACCTGGCGTTTCTGAAAATTCGCTGCTTATCTTCAGAAAATGTTTTGTTGCTACTTGCATGTCCGATCTATTACCCATGAATAAAAAGTACCTGAAAAAGGAGTTTTCAATTTAAAGGTAACATTATTTTCAAAATCCAAAAGTACATTGTTAGTAATTACTTTTAGTCCCCTAATAGTCATATTTTCATGATTATTTTTAACAACAATCAGTCCTCTACCTCTGTTGGCTAATTTGGTCCTTGAGCGAAACTCTCCTTCAAACGCTCTTTCTAATAACTCTTCATTAGACGTAAAATATTTATCTTTAAATTTAACATTGATGGTATTTATAATTCCATCTCCATTGTCAACGAAACAAAACTCTACTTTGTTTTGATCAGTATAGTGGTTGGTTGAAATATACCAGGTTTTTTCTCGATCGTTACTCAAGTAAGCATGGTTAACCGAGTTTGTCATCAATTCAATCAGCATCCCTTGTAATTTTTGGTTTCTTTTTTCTACACCCCATACCGTTTTCATAACCTTATGAATAACTACAGCAGAATCCTTTTGCAATATAGTTGATTGTCCTTTCTTGATTGTGGTGTTTGGCCCATCTCCTTTTACTTTAGCCAATGGACCGCTAAAATATTTGATAAAGCCTGACTCCTCAATGAATTTTTTGGCTGCTATATTCTTGGGTAAATTGTTAAACCCTACTCTAATTCGTTGATAATTCATGTCATAACATAGCGAAAGCAATATGGTAGTCGCCCCATCATCTATACTAATAACCTTTGTGAAATCAAAAACAACCTCATTGTACCTTTTTGTTTCAATTATTTTTTTGCTTTTATAAACCAAGAATAAAACTGTTTCTATATCAGAATTTATAGAAAATTTAGACGGTATTTCAACGATAGTCTTCCTCCTATTTGTTTGACTGAAAAATGTGTCGGATTTGTTCGGCCTTATACGTTTAGCTTTGGGAGCTCTTCTTCTTATATATTTATTCTGAATTAAAGTATATTCTTTAAATCTTCGTTTGTTCTTTAAAGCTCTTTCAAATTTTGACCTATATCGCGCCCTATTTCTTTTCCTGTGGTTTTTAGACATTATGATTGGTTTAGAAAATAAATGTACTATTTATTAGTATCATTGAAAATATTAATTCGATGAATAACTATTGCGCCTTTGCCCTATGCCACCCGAAATCCAGGAAGACCAAACCTTTACCCGCCTAACCGCCACCGACCCGGTATTTACCCACCGCCAGTTTGAGAACTGCAAGTTTGTGAACTGCGACCTGGCGAATGCCAATTTAAGCGGCATCCTTTTTATTGATTGCCTGTTTGAGGATTGCAACTTGTCGCTGGCGAATGTGAGTACTTCGGGGTTTCAGCATATCAAGTTTAAGGGCTGCAAACTTAGCGGACTAAACTTTAGCAGGAGCCAGGATTTTTTGATGGAAATGCATTTTGACAATTGCATACTGGATAACGCTGTGTTTTATAAAAAGAAGAATCGAAAAACAACCTTCAGGGATTGCTCCATGATAGAAACGGATTTGACCGAGGCCGACCTAACCGACTGCAAATTTGATAACTGCAACCTGCACCGGGCGTTTTTTAGTCAGACGATATTAACGAATGCCGATCTGAGCACTTCGTACAATTTTATCATCGACCCGGATAACAATGTCATTAAAAAGGCAAAGTTTTCGGTGCATGGGTTAGCGGGGCTTTTGATGAAGTATAGCATTGAAATCAAAGGATAGAGATGAGACGATTTGTTTTGATCATCGGTTTTGGATTTCTGTGTACTGGCATATTCTCTTTCAGACGGTCTGATAACATTCCATCCGATGTTCAAAAGCTGATAAAGTTTTATCCTGAAGTCATAGCCGGATTCGCAAACAACAACATCACCTTTAAAGATGGCAGCAAAATGGTTTGGGACGACGGTATCAAAAACAAATCTTACCAAACCTTATTGGATAAACCGGATATGAAGGATATGTTCAATCAGAAGTATGAGACCGGGCAGTTGAAAGAACCGCCAGCTAAAAACTTTGATCCCGGTCGGATAAGGAACGAAGCGTTTTTTGAGAAGATGTATGGAGGTACGAAATCCGAAGTTGAAAAGAACCTGGTGACCATCACCTGGTGCCCGAAACTGGTAGGGCAGAAAATCAGGGTGACCAAAGTGAATGGCGTCGACAAAAAGCTGGAGGCTATCTCAAAAGAACTGGATGAACACCCCGAATTAAAAAAATACCTTACCCATATAGGCGGAACATTTGCCTGGCGGAATATTGCAGGCACGCACCGGCATAGTATGCATAGCTTCGGGATGACGATCGACCTGAACACGCAGTACTCCGATTACTGGCAGTGGCATTGCAAATGCACTAACGAAAATGCTGATCTGAAATACCAAAACCGCGTTCCGCAAGTTGTAGTGGATATATTTGAAAAACACGGCTTTATATGGGGCGGCAAATGGTACCATTACGATACCATGCATTTTGAATACCGCCCGGAACTGTTTCCTTAAACCTTGAATTATGAAAGCGTTTTTATCCTTGTTATTGCTGTTTTATGCACCGTTATCGTCCCCGGATAATGTATTGACGCGCTTTAAAACGCCCGATGGTTATCACCAGGAAAATGTTCAGCCGGGGAGTTTTGCCGCTTATCTGCAAAGCCTACCGCTAAAACCGGCGGGCACGCATACTTTAACTTATAAAGGTGCTGTTGCAGCCACAGATGTTGAGACCGCCGCGGTGGTGGATATCAGCGTGAGGCACCAGGATCTGCAGCAATGCGCGGATGTGGTGATGCGCCTTCGCGGTGAATATTTGTACAGCCAGAAACGGTATGACGATATCAGCTTTAATTTTGTGAGTGGTTTTAAGTGCGACTATATCCATTACGCCGATGGCTACCGTTACCATAACGACCATTGGGTGATGAAAGCTAAAAAAGACTACGGCTACAAAACTTTTATGGGCTATATGGAGCTGGTTTTTGCTTACGCGGGAACGTTGTCGTTAGAGAAAGAATTGAAACCCGTCACTAATCCAAATGAGTTAAAGGCCGGGGATGTATTTATTCATGGAGGTTCGCCTGGGCATTGTTTTATCGTGATGGATGTGATTGAGAATGCGCAGCATCAGAAGCAATTCCTGCTGGCGCAAAGCTTTATGCCGGCGCAAAATTTACAGGTATTGCAGATGTCGCCTGGATATTACTGGTTCAGCATAGATAAAATACCGAGTATTTGGTATGGGGAGCTCATCAAACCGGGGTATTTGAGGAAGTTTGAACACGATTAAGAGATTTAACTGATAAACAGGATATCAATATTACCGGAATAAATTATAAATAGCCCGACAAAATAAGATTTCCAAAAATGACTATTACGCTTGCCGTCACAATATAAGTTCCTTTCAAATTTTTGGCTTTTGGCCAATCGTCAAACTTTCGGTTATAAGTAAGCCATTTATTGTCTTTTATAAATGTAAACCACTTTATAAATAGAATCACTACAAAAGGTAATATCGCGATGGAAAATAGTCTGACAATAATTTTTTGTTCAAAAAACAAATCCAAGTAATTATAGATGGAAAATATCAACCAACATTCTACAAATGTCATTAATAATATTGCTCTAAATTTATTGCCCGCTCCATTTGGACTAGCAGCTTCCATAAGGCCATATATCTTATAAAAGAAATAATAGTATATCTCGACTAAACCCATTTTTAATTTCCGTCCACAACGCTTTAATTAACCTTCTTAAAATCCAGGTCCTGGAAATCATAGCTAAAATCGGTTGCCGGAGAAATGGGTTTCATTTTGAGGCCGGTTGGTTTGCCTTCTTCGTCTACCGTAAACGTTGCGAAAGCATCAGCGTCCATACTACGGATATTCCATTTTACAACAAGTGTATTGCCTTTATAAGGCAGCACTTCGCCGGTTAATTTGGGCGAATGCTTCGCGGTGAACCATAGTTTACCATCTTTTTCGCTAATGGTAATATCGCCAAGCCAGTTATCGTGATAGGTGCCCACATATAAATTATTGTCTAATTTCGGGCCGTCCTTTAATCTTGCTTCTACCTGTTTCCAAACGGGAATGGTTACAGCCGTTGCATTATTACCCCCGGCTTTTACCCTGTCGGCAAACATTTTTACCCAATCGTTACCTGTTACGCCGAGGTAGCTGTCTTTAATTTGATTGGCAATAGCGCTGAATGCCGCGCCTGATTGCTGGTTGGTGAGCACAATGATGGCCAATTTCAGTTCGGGCACCAGGTCCACTTTGGTTACCATACCGTCGATACCGCCTGTATGGCTCACTTCCTTGTAGCCTTTGGCGTCGTTCAAAAACCAGCCCAGGCCGTAAGCCCCGAAATGGGTATTGTACGGACCGGGCGCGCCAACCGGCAATATGGTTTGCGGCGACCACATCTCGCGATGTATCCCTTCGCTGAAAAGCTGCTTGCCATCGCCGTATTTACCATTGTCTATCTGCATAATAACCCATTTGCTCAAATCTGTTACGCTGGAATAGATACCGCCTGCAGCATCTCCGGTGAGTGTCAGGTAACGCGGTATTACGGTGACCTTGCCTTCGATGGGTACATGCGCGTCGACATAATTGCTGTTGTCTTTAATGCGCTGAAACGCTGCCCGGCTGTCGGTCATACCAAGCGGTTTCATAATACGCGTTTCAATAAAATCTTCCCAACTCATGCCCGATACCCGTGCTATCACCTCGCCTGCCACCTTGTACAATTGATTATCATAAGCGAAGGTGCTGCGAAAACTGGTAACCGGTTTAAAATAGCGCAGGTTATGAATGACATCTTTCATCGTAAAGTCTGTAGAATCGGGGAAATCCATCAGGTCGCCGGCGCCTAAACCCAAACCACTGCGATGCGTAAGCAAATCGCGGATAGTGAATTCGGAAGTAACCCAGGGATCGTATAGCCTGAATTCAGGGATATAGTCGGTTACTTTATCATCCAGGTGCAGTTTGCCTTCATCGCACAAAATACCTATTGCGGCCGTGGTAAATGCTTTGCTGTTAGAGGCGATGCCGAACAATGTATTCTCGTCCACCTTTTTGCGGGTAGCGAGTGAGGCGACACCGTAACCCTTGGCGTAAACGATCTTGCCGTCTTTAACTACAGCTACCGCGATACCCGGCACATCAAAGGTTTTAAGGGTTCTTTCGACCAACGCGTCGATATCGGCGGGGGCCATCTGGGCTTTGGAGAGCATTGGCACGAATAAAAGCAATGCAGCGATGATAGCGAGTTTGGATTTAAAGGTTTGCATGGTGAAATGATTTATGCTAATATAAGGGATTTATAGAATACGGGCTATTTCGGCTAAAGCCACTTTTCTCTTTATTACTTGTCCGTCCCATAAATGGTCGGCAATGAATTTGAACGCCGCTCCATTATATTCATTGCCGTTGGCTTCAGCCAACGGATAATTTGAAAATATTAACTGGCTTTAGCCAAACTAATACGCAGTTCAAGATTTCTATAGCAGCCTTTCGAATGCCTAAGGATAATACGCTATTTTTATCTCTTCTCTACCCGATCATAAAACCCGCCAAATACGTTATTCTTCACACCTTCCTCTGCGAAAAATTCGCCCGGGAAGCCAAGTTCGATGGCGCTGGTGGTGTTTAATTTCTTTAGATGCTCATCAGTTAAAGTAACATCAACAGTTTTCAGGTTATCTTCCAACTGGCTTAGTTTGGTGGCCCCGACTATAGGTATGCTTGAAAATCCCTGCTGCATGGTCCATTTGAGTGCGACGTTTCCGGGCGTGCTGCCTAGCTCATCAGCAATTTCTACCACGGCTTTGGTAATGGCAACTGCGCGGTCGTTCAATCGTTTGCTTTCCGGTTTAATGCGCCCTTGCTCGCCACGCAGGTATTTACCGGTTAGCACACCTCCGCCAAGCGGCGCCCATGGTGTAACCGTCATGCCGAAATGTTTGGCCATGGGTATCAGTTCACGCTCGGGTGTGCGGGCAATCAGGCTATACTCCACCTGTAGGGCAACCATCTGACTCCAGCCCATTAGTTCGGCTAAAGTATTCCCTTTAGCCACTACCCATGCCGGGGTATCGCTTATCGCTACATAATTTATTTTGCCCTGTTTCACCAGGTCGTCCATACCGCGCAGCACTTCGTCAATAGGTGTCAGATCATCCCATATGTGCAGGTAAAACAGGTCGATATAATCAGTATTGAGGCGTTTCAGGCTGGCTTCAACGCTGCGCATCATATTTTTGCGGTTATTGCCGGATGCGTTGGGGTTAGTGGTATTATCCTTCAGCGTGTATTTGGTTGCTACCACAAAGTGATCACGGTCATGGTTGCTTAGGTAATCGCCGATGATCTTCTCGCTTGTGCCGAGCTTATAAATATTTGCCGTGTCGAGGAAGTTTCCGCCTGCGTCGGCGTAAGCATCCATAATGGCAAAACTGGTGTCGCGGTCGGCGCCCCAGCCGCCTTCGGTGCCGAAGCCCATGGTGCCGAGGCATAATTCAGATACTTTGAGGCCCGAACGGCCGAGTAATTTGTATTTCATATAAGATGATCGTTAAGGAAATAAGGTTATAAATATATCGTTTAAATTATACAATCCGTGTGGACTCACCCGGTCGTTGCTACGCTCGACCACCCTCTCTACCGCGAGCGGTAAAGAGGGGATTTTAATTGTTTTATTACCTAATTCTGTCTATACCTCAACCCTCTTTGCGCCGCGGGCGGAGAGAGGGTGGTCAAGCGGCTTAGCGATGACCGGGTGAGTCTAACGAAGCGGACAGGTGACAATCGCTTCAACGCTACTCACCCGATTTCTCCCGCACGTGGGGGATTGTCACCCTCGCAACCGCGCGGTGGCGAGGGTTTGAGAAACAAAATCAAACACAGGTTGTAATTACTATTAAAACCTACTATTATGAAGATCATCACCCTGCATACCCGGATTGATCCGTACGCGTTACTGAATCATATCCGGCAGAATTTGGATCCGATGTTTAAGGAACAACGACATATCGACATGCATTTTATAGTGGAGGGGCGTGATGATACCATCACCATATCGCAGCCGGTATATGGCGATGACATACTTTACAGCATTGAAGTGAAGGGCCGGGAACTGCACATCACCCGATCAGAACATTATGTGGATGACGTAAATTCGCTGACGGTTGAATCCATTTTGAACGATCTGTTCAATGACCTGTCGGACAAATATGGGACGGATCTGGTGCAGGAGGGATGATTTTTTTAGTCTGGAAGCCCGAAAGTCCGCATAAGTCCGAAAGATAGACGAAGGAAAACAGGCGATTAATGGTGACCGGAAATGACTACTTACAAGTGACAAATGCCGGAAAATTACCCGTTGATCCAGCTAAACTTGTACTCCAGCATCGGATTTTTCATTCTTTCGGCAACGCGCAGTAAACGTGCGGGCAAATTCATGATATAATCGCGGGCCTTTTCACCGGTTTCGTTGAGTTCTTTAACGCTTTCGATATGCCAGTCTTCGATCAGCTCTTTCAGGATGTCCACGTAATCAGTAGCGGTGTAGATGCCGAGGCGTTGCGCTGCATCGGTAAAGTGGCCGAAAGTTTGCCCAACTTTTAAACCTACTTCACGCAGGAAGTGGGCTGGCATTACAATTTTTTTGCGCATCATATCCTCGAAAGCTATCATAGCTTCATTGGGGTCAACTTCAAAAATCTTATTGATAAAATACTTATAGGCTTTAGCATGGCGCGCCTCGTCAGCAGCAATTACACCGCACATTTTGGATAGCAGCGTATCGCCGTCCTTTTTAGCCTGCGAAGCTACACGGCGGTGCGAAACATTGGTTGCCAGTTCCTGGAAAGAGGTATATATAAAGTTACGGTATGGGTCGGTACCGGTGCCTATGTCGAACCCATCGGCTATCAAATATTGCGTTGATACTTCCATCATACGCATATTTACACGGCCGGAAAGGTAAAGGTATTTATTGAGCAGGTCGCCGTGGCGGTTTTCTTCGGAGGTCCAATGCCTTGTCCATTTCATCCAGCCGCCTGCTTCATCTTTGGAAACACCTTCAACCATGGTAAGCCACGATTCGTAAGTAGGCAGGGCTTCTTCGGTAATGGTATCACCAATTAAAACTGCTATCAGGTCGTATGATAAGCCCTGGGCGCTTTCCTGCAATTCTTTGATCTCTGAAAAGAAGGTATCTCTTGTTGAATCGGGTAAAAGGTCTGATGGTTGCCAGATAGTATCAACGGGTTTCAAAAAATCATTGATCTTTTCGAGCATATATTTTTCAATATGCTTCATCACCTCACATCGCTTCTCTTCAAAAAATTTCATACGTTAATTATAGGGTGCAAAGGTAATCATTTAATACGTGTAAATAACAAATCAGTTTTGGGTTCAATAATCGGTGGTGCCTGCTACACAAGGGGTTCTGTAAATATCAGTCGCCTATCAAAAATAGCGTATTTGATGGTATAAACACAATATATGTCGGTTTGTGCGGGTATCTTTTACTTATTTTTTTTTCGGAATGCATTACCTGCTGATTTTCAATTGAATAATTATTATCAATTAAATTATAAAAATGGCAACAAATGGGTAGCTTATACCCGTATAATTTGCTCAGTTTTAAAGTTTCGCCAGCATGTGTGCCCGCTTATGCATAAAATTAGCATTGTTCGAAAGCGGCAGAAAGCTTGATGATTTTAAGGCCCCTGCTTGTTTAATAATTGAAAGTCAGCGGTTTAAAGAACATCTGCCCAAAACATGAACTAAACTTTAATAACTAACAATTTTAACAGTTTGTTAATAACGATTGTTGAAAACGTGACCTAATTCAATTATTTTTACTTTTATTCACGAAAAATTAACGACTGGTTTAATTCTTTTATAAATTAAGAAACCGAATAATGCTTGTTCAAATTAATAAAGAGGAATTTTCTAAGGAAGTTGCAAAAAAAGCCTGGTTTCAGACAAATAATATAATCTGGACGATCATCCTGATATTTCCTTTATTCAGCATCCCCGATTTCATCTGGGCTAAGGATATATGGATGCAGGTTTTTATCGGCCGCATTATCGTCGTGCTGATCCTCTATATGCTGTACAATTTTATGCATACCAAAAAATATGACCATCGCATACTGCTGCATGTCGCATTTTTACTGCTTTCGGCCATGTCGGCGCTATTAGTCACGCTTGTGCGGCCCAGCGAATTAAATATTTACTTCCTGCTTTATTCGGTTGTTGTATTGTTTTTTAACATGCAGGTATTTTGGGAACCGATCAATTCTATCATCCAGGCACTTATTTCGCTCATATTATTGGTTTTATTTTACAACCTTTTCAGCGCTAACGAATATGGGGTTGATGTATTTATCAGCAATGGCGGCAGTATATTTTTCATTATCCTGGCTATATCGTGCCTTATACCAAATGCCAGGCATAAGGTGATACTGCGCGAAGTGCATTCGCAGATCGTAATTGAAAAATCAAACGAGCAACTGAAGACGCAAAACAGGGACATCAGCGAAAAGAACCATATTATTGATATGCAGTACGAGCGCCTGCGTAAACTGGATGAGCAGAAAAACAGCTTTATCAATATTGCGGGGCACGATCTGAAAAACCTGGTGGGCTCCATTATCATGAGTAATAACATGATCAAGGAAGAGGAAGATCGTTTAAGCGCCGACCAGAAAGAATTTACAGGTTATATAGGCCAATCGGCTGAAAAGATCCAGTATATGCTGAGCAAACTGATGGATGTTCGCGAGATCGAATCGTCGGAGATGCAGTTTAACATGGAAATATTCGACATCAACCAGGAAGTGCAGCATGTGTATCGCGGCCTGCTTGAAACGGCCCAGATGAAAAACATTACCCTGGTGGATAATGTCCTGAAACTACCCCTGAATGTGAAACTTGACCGGGTATTTACCGGGCAGATATTTCAAAACCTGCTATCTAATATTATCAAGTTTTCGCAAACCAATAACAGCATTAACGTAGTTACCAGCCTGCAGCGCCAGCGTTTCGTTTTCGAAATTATCGACAGCGGCATAGCGATCGGCGAGGATGAGCTGGATATGATGTTCAATAAATTAAAATCTTTAAATGATGCCTCGGAGCATGTGGAAAGCCGCCTCGGCCTTGGCCTGTCAATAGCTAAGCTAATGACCCAGGAAATGGGCGGCGAGCTAAGCTACCGCAGCGATGAGAATGGCAATTATTTTAGAGTAGAATTCAACGTGATCAATTAATACCTACAACCAGATGAATAAATTTTTTAGCCTTTTAGCTCTTGCATTACTCCTAAGTACGGCATCAATGGCGCAAAGCATTGTATCGTTTAAAGCGATGGGGCATGATGATGAACCTATTTACGGCATGATAGGTGCCAGTTCGTTCTATTTAAAGATCAGCCCGTTGGTTGAGATGAAGGGAAGCAAACTGGTGCTTTATATCGAGCCGTCGCAGGCATTGATAAAAGACCATTCCTTTGTGAACATAGTTATAAATGAAAGGCCCGCATACAGTGCACGCCTCACCAAAGATTCTGTTGAGAAAATATCCATCAACCTCACACCTGAGGATCTTTCGGCGGATAAGTTCTTGAAAATACAGGTAAAAACATTGCTTACCGTATCGGACGATAAATGTAAGGACCTGGATAACCCCGCCATGTGGGTAAAGGTGAAGGAAAATTCGTACCTATCGCTGGTTAAAACCAATGGCAACTTTTTCAGCAATGTAAATATCAGCAACTGTTTTGAATCGAAACAAGCCATTGTTTATCCTGTAAACCCCTCGCTGTACGATTTGAAAGCTGTGGCATGGGCCTATTCGCGCTTGAAAAAGACGCTGAACAAGGATATTAAAGTTTACCAGGAAGACCTGTTGCCCGATAGCATTAAAAACTACATTATGGTGGGCAAATGGGGCAGCCTGCAGGCCGACAAAAAGGCGATGATAAACGTTAAACCAGAAGGCACTGACGGACTTTTGTTCCTGAAAAAGGCATTGGTTACCTACCAGGATTCTGTTAACAAAGGCAAGGATGTAACGGTGCCAGGCGAAATTTTATTTATAACCGGCGGTGATGATCCCGGCTATGAAAAAGCCATTACCGCACTTGGCAATATGAACATTTTGAATTCCTCATTCGGCGAATACCTGCTGATAAATAACGCACAGAATAACTTTTTTAAGACGATAGAGGAAAACCGCACCAGGCTTACCTTAAGGCAGGTTGGCGGTGCACCTAACTTTATGTCGGGTATTGGCTCGTTAACTAATGTTTACAGCTTTAAGAACAGCGATTTTAGCTTCACCCCAAAAGAAGTTGAGATACATTTTGTAGCCAACTACAGCAGCTTAACCCCCGGCGACCGCGGTTATTTTAACATTTACCTGAACGGTATGCTGATCAGCAGCGAAAGGCTGGATGCCACGGGCAAGCTAAATACATCGGTAACCATTAACCGTTACCAGCATCATAAGTATAACACGGTGGAAGCGGAGTTCCGCATTTACCCGAGCAGTGGTAACTGTATCAACTCGTTTACCAATTTCTTTGCTGAAGTGGACGTGGATAAATCGTACCTGGAATCGAAAAACCCCTTTATTACAAATGACCTGAGTTTTTACCAATATCCCGAAGCTTTCAACACCGGCACAACCAAAATTGTGGTAACCAAGGAGTATGCTAAATATGCTGCATCCGCCATGGGCGAGATCATATACGAATTGAACAATAACATCAATGGCAGTAACTTCCCTGAATTTGTTTATTCAGATAATGTTACCCTGGCCGATCTAAAGAAATACAATATTGTAGCACTGCTATCGCCACATGACCCGTTGATGGATAATTTCGGATACGCGCCGGTAAAGTTTAACAAGAAGTTCCGGATATTAAATAATGAGGATGGGAAGCCGGTTTACAGTATTTCGGATTCGGTATCCAATGGCCTCGCACAAATATTTTACGGCCCCAGCAACAACGCCGTTTTGGTTATAACAGCTACCGGTACTGAACAAGCTAAGGCCTTTACCGCCGCCTCAAAATCAATTACTGAGCAGTTATCGACACTTTCGAGCAATATGTGTATCTCGGATATAAACGGGAACAAGTACTTATTCAACATCAATAAATCAAGCGAGAACCTGGAGTATTTTGATACCAAGAGTTCACTTACAAGGTTTTGGGAAACCTATAACCTGTACATCCTGCTTGGCCTGCTGGTGCTGATACTGATGTCGTTCCTTTATGTACGTTCGAGGGTGCAGAAATCGCAGGAGTTATTTAACGATTAAGAAGCCTCACCCCAACCCTCTCCTGAAGGAGAGGGAGTTAAATGGCTCATTGTATACAACATTTTATATAAGCTATAATGGATATCTCGGTTCCTGAACTTTTGGTTAAAGATGGGTTTTTGTCACCAAGTGATCGGGATCATATAAAAGAGTATGCCGCACAGTACGACCTTTCCTTTTTGAAGGTGGCATTGAGTTACGGCTATGTATCGCGCAAAAACTACGGGCGTTCGCTTAACAATGCGGGGTATGAGTACCAGCACATCCGCGACCTGGAGTACGACGAAGCTGTAATAAAAGAAGTTGACCTGTCTTTCGCCGATGCCCACCTGGCCATACCTTTACGCATCCAAAACAATAAAGTGTTAACAGTAATGGCCGATCCCACCAACCGGCTGTGTATCGACTTTGTAAGGCTAACCTACCATCTTGAGCCCGAAATTATTGTAGCTGACGACCTTGAGATCACCTGGCTGAGCCATAAATTACTTGGCGGAGAACATGTAAAAACATCCGTTTTTGAATTAGTGAACCGCGACCCCAACAGTTCGGCGCTGACAACTTTCACCGATCCGCAGTTGATATCCATTTTCCTGGTAATCTGCGGGCTGACCATATGGGCCGTAAAGGATTTAAAAGGTGTACTGGTAGCGCTCAATATTATTTTGAGCTGTTTCTTTTTAGTGGCCATTATTTTCAAGCTCTTCCTGTCGTTGGTAGGATCGAGGTTTGAGCTGTACCAGGCTGTTACCCGCGAAGATCTGAAACATCTGAAAGAAGAAGACCTGCCGGTTTATACCATCCTGCTGCCGGTTTACAAGGAGGATAAGCTGATAAAAAAGCTGATATGGAACCTCCAGAGCCTGGATTACCCGCGCGAAAAACTTGATGTAAAACTACTGATAGAGCAAGACGATCATAAAACATTACATGCCGTACGCAACCTTGATTTCCCTGCGGTATTTGAAGTGGTTATTGTGCCGTTCCATATGCCCCAAACCAAACCTAAGGCCTGCAATTACGGGCTGCTTTTTGCAAGGGGCAAGTACCTCACCATTTATGATGCCGAGGATATACCGGATACCGATCAGCTTAAAAAAGTGGTTACGCTATTCAACAAGCTGCCTGAACAGTATATATGCGTGCAAAGCGCCCTGAACTATTTTAACCGTAACGAGAACTTCCTTACCCGGATGTTCACGCTTGAATACTCTTTCTGGTTTGATTATATGCTGCCGGGGCTTGATACCCTGGATATTCCTATCCCGCTTGGCGGCACCAGCAACCACTTTAAGATCGAGGCGCTGAAAGAATTGGGCGCCTGGGATCCATTCAATGTAACCGAAGATGCTGACCTGGGCGTACGTGCCTATGCCAAAGGTTACAAGGTGGCTATCGTTAACTCAACCACATACGAAGAAGCCAATAACGAGCCAATGAACTGGATACGCCAGCGTTCGCGCTGGATAAAGGGCTACATGCAAACCTACCTGGTACATATGCGTAACCCTATAACGCTTTGGAAAAAAGTAGGCTGGAAAGGTTTCCTGGGCTTCAATTTCTTCGTGGGCGCAACACCCATCACCTTTTTGATATACCCTATCCTGTTATTTATATTTTTGGCCTACGTAATATTCGGCATAGCATCCATGCATTTGTTATTTCCCGATTGGGTTTTGTTTATTTCGATATTCAACCTGATGGTGGGCAATATTTTGATGATCTACGTAAATATGATGGCTGTATTTAAACGCCGTTTTTACGAACTGATCTTATTCGCCATTGCAAACCCCATCTATTGGCTGCTGCACTCGGCTGCTGCTTATAAAGGTTTGTACCAATTGGTTATGAAGCCTTTTTACTGGGAAAAAACAAACCATGGTTTAAGTAAAGTAAACAGCGCAACCAACGTCATCAAATAATGCACAAGAGAACCCTATATCTTATTATTCTCTCCTTGCTGCTGGCGGGTTATTACCTGTTTATGGGTGTGTATCTGCATAATTTACATTACCATAACCTCGAGTCGCTTTTTTATAGCGAAAAAAATAAGATACTGTTTGAAGGCGTAGGCAACCGCCTAAAAATAATGGGCCTTACCGCGCCTATCCTACCTTTTTACGGCACTTTTATTTTCTCTTATCCAAGTAATTTACTTGCACCCGTGTTTGCCTCAGCTATAGGTACGGCCATACTATTTTATATTATGGCCATTACCCTCACCAAGCGCAGTCATGATGATTTTTACCTGCTGATATTATTGGTACTATTTGTTTTCCATCCGGGGCTATTATACACTGCCTGCTCGGGTAAATCCATTTACCTGGTACTAATATTCTTTTTCCTGTTCTTTTATCATATCCTCAGGTATTATAAATCCAACACCACTTTCCACGTTTCCATCGCCAGTATATGTTTGGTGGTACTGGTATTTTGCGACTATAAGTTCATCTGGCTCACGTTATTCTTTATACCGCTGGTGTTGTTCATCGCAACGCAAAGCCTTAACCTGAGCGAGACTGAAACCATCTTCCGCCTGGTGCAAAGCTTTAACACCCCTGCACTGCGGCGCAAACTCATTAACAAAACCTTTGCTATCTACATTATCATATTTATACTTCCGCTGGCATCAATTACCATCTTTAAGATGCTGAACCTGACGCACGCGAACGACCTGGACTACTTTATCGATAGCCCTTATGCTACGTGGACAGTACTGGCCGATAAGATTGGTTTTGAACAAGCCACCAGCTTTGTACATTATCAGTCGTCGCAGGTATCTCCATTGGTAACGGCAAGTATTGTGCTGTACTGTCCTATGATAGCGCTGGCTATTTACCTGTTCAGGCACAATACTTACCAGATATTGACCATCGCCGCGCCATTTGCATTTGTGGAGTTTTTACAGATCAAATACGATAAGATATTTTTAGCACACGAATACTTTTTGATCTTCCTGATCCTGTCGCTGCTCTGTATTGTATTCAGAGGCCACCGGCATGAGAACCAGCGTATGATGAAAACAATGCTGGGTATTATGACGGTTTTCCAGCTGATAACTGGTTACTTTTTTTTGGAAAACTCGTTTGTACCGGAGGAGCGCGACTTTTCTAATACCTTATTCCACTTAACGCCTGCCGATACCCAGGCGGATAACCGCGAGATGGCTACCTACCTCAATACATTACCCGCTAATGAACAGGTTTTAGCCGACGATGCCGTAGCCTACCCGGTAATAGCTTTTACACACCAGATACAGCGCATTACCCTCCCTTACCAGGATAATTACCTGAGCGCAAGCGAGGCGCCGGAGAAATATGTGAATTATATCCTGATAGCTACCGACAATAACCCGCTTAACGGTTATACCCAGCTCAATAACAAATACCTGCCTGCCATAAAACACAGCGATAGTAACCTGAACCTCCAGAAAATTTACGAAACGGATAATTGGATATTGTATAAGGTGCTTTAAGCCAACTTTTATCTCGTCTTACTTTAAGTTAATTTCGTTCTAAAAAATATACACGGTGTATAGTGATAATGCCGGGCTAAAAGTTGCTGCTATTTATAAGTTACTGATTCTCTGCACGCCAAAATTTTTGGAATAATTTTGGCTTAGTGTTTTGCAACACACAACACACAATTGAGATGACACTTATATACTTCTTCGGATTCTTTGTAATGGTTTCTATATATGCCATTATTACTAACAGGTTAAATGAAAAAGCAAAATGCAACCATAATTGGGAAGATAGCAGCGAGGGGATGATAAAATGTACTAAATGCAACAAAAATATCAAGCTGCAGAACACTTATGAAAACGAGCATATAGCTGCCTGAATAATTTATTTTAACGACACGATATGAGCATATTGAAATTCGCCATGATTGGCGCAGCGGTAGGTTACGGTATTTATTACGTAACCAAAAAGAGGGAGGATGGCACATCGATCATTGATGACCTGGCAGAAAACGTCCCCGAATGGTTTGACAAGGGGAAGCAATATGCTACCCAAACCATTGACCAGGTGACCGACAGCATAAAAAAGCATACGCCACACAATCCCGGCGAAATGTAAGATTTTACTAAGTGAGTAAATAGTAGCCTTAATTCAAAAAGGAGAAGGCTATTTTAACCACCCGCTTTACAGCGGGTGGTTTTTTTGTGACCAGACTGAATGCGGAATATCTGTTCAAAATACCGGAATCTATTTTAACTTTATGAAAATGTTAAAATGACGGCATGAAAAAATTCTTTAAAAGACTTCTGTATACATTGTTCTTCCTGGTTGTGGCTATAGTAATTTCAGGTTGGTACTTGCCTATCTTCCAATGGAATCGAGGATAAAAAATAAGGGAATTACGCCCGGGGAGGCTGCTGTGTTGAGGGAAAACTATAAGGGTCCGCATGAATTATTTAAAACAACGGACGGCGAAACACTTTTTTTGCGAAGGTGGAACCCTGATACTATCGTACCGGCAAAAAAGGCTATTGCCGTTTTAATTTTTCATGGCTTTACAGCTTATAGCGGCCCGTATGCGATGGCTGGCGTGCCGATATCAAAAGCGGGATATACCGTGTTTGGGCTGGATTATAGGGGACATGGTTTATCCGGCGGTAACCGCGGCGATGCGCCGGGAGGTAAAGACAGGTTTATAGCCGACCTGGCTGAAGCGGTAAAGCATGTCAAAGGCATGGGTTTTTCAAAAGTGATCGTATTAGGGCATAGCCTGGGGGTAGCTTCAGCCATTTGCGCGGTGGATGCTGTGCCGAATGATATTGCAGGGTTGGTATTACTTTCAGGTGCTTATGAAGGCCGGAAGGGTTTAAACAAGTCGATTCCGTTTTTTACACAAGCCAAAATATTGTCAAGTTCGATTTTCCGGCCTTCTTATGCCGATGTAGAATATTACCGGGATGGGATGACGGTTTCACCGGATACTTTATTTAATTTCAGGTACACATTGCGGTTCCTTACCATGATGGATGTAAAAAAATTACGTGTCACCCCGCAATTTAACGGGCCGGTACTGGTAGGTGTTGGTGACCATGATGAGTTGTTCGCGATAGATAAGGTACAGGACTTCTATAACTTGATACCCGGCAACAAAAAAGAGTTTATGATCATGAAAAATGCCACCCATGCTAAAATATCATTGGAAAATTGGGAGCAGGTTGTGGCGTGGCTGGATAAGACGTTTGGAAGTTAAAAAGGTGGATGTTCATGGATCATAGTTAATGGTAACTATCGCCCGTCCTAATTAATAGTTAATCGATTTTAACTATTAAGGTGTTCCAAAGTGAGGTGAAAAAGTATAGCCCTTAAAAGTGGGACACTTACGGAACTATGGGTCAGCCGGTTAGCGGAAGTAGGATTTGATGTGATGGATTTTTGACCAAAAAACAAAGAAACCCCATCAGCGAAGCTGACAGGGTTTCATTAAGATTGGGCACCGACCTACTCTCCCACATTTTACTGCAGTACCATCGGCTCTGGCGGGCTTAACTTCTCTGTTCGGAATGGGAA
>JBIOHG010000014.1:0-71730 GCA_044448765.1 Sphingobacteriales bacterium
ATATTATCCAATTTTTTTACAATAAAAAATATGATACCTATAGCTCCATCGACATACGTGTTTACGACGAAGCCGGCAAAGTAATAAAAAAATACCACCGGACCGATATGTATGATGGTGCCGCATCTGACGATGAGACATTAGTTGGCGATGAACGTTTTTTGGGTTTAAAGCACAGTATAGCTAAATACCCCGAAACAATAGAGATAGAATACGAGGAAGATATAAGCAGTTTTATAACGCTTGAGAGTTGGGATATACAGGAAAGAATTGAGCAGTCTGTTCAAAACTCGCAATATACAGTATGGACTTTACCAATTAATGGGTTTAGGTTTAAATATAAAAACGTTACACTCTCTCCCGAAAAATCGATCGATGGGCCATACGAAACCTACAAATGGCAGGTAAAGAATATAAAGGCTATTAAAAAAGAAGATAATAACATTACAGCAAGGGTTATACCGCGTGTGGAGTTCGCCATTAATCAGTTTGATTGCTATGGTTACCAGGGCGATATTAGCAGCTGGCAAAATTTTGGAAAGTGGCTGCAAGGCTTAAGCAATGATATAGGCACGCTAACTCCCGCAAGGATAGCTGAAATTAAAAAGATGACCGATACCATTAAAACAGACAAGGGCAAGGCCATTTTTTTGTATAAGTATATGCAGCAAAATATGCGTTATGTGAGCATACAATTAGGTATAGGCGGCTACCGGCCATTTCCGGCAACCTTTGTTGATGACAAAAAATATGGCGACTGCAAAGCCCTGTCCAATTACATGCATGCGCTTTTAAAAGCGGTCGACATTCCATCCTATTGCGCCATAATACGCGCCGGTGAGAACCAGGAATCCGGCGACTTCTCATTCCCGCATAATGATTTTAACCATGAGATATTATGTATTCCGTTTAAAAACGACACCACCTGGCTGGAGTGTACGAGCAATATAAGCCCGTTTGGAAAACTTGGCGCCTTTACTGAGAATAGAACGGCCCTGTTGATAACTGAAGATGGCGGTAAACTGGTTAACACACCCAGGAGCCGCGCGCAAGACAACCAATTCAACAGTGAAGTGCATGTGGTTTTGCAACCCGATGGCAGTGCAAAAGCACAGATAAAAATTTTAAGCTCAGGAGAATACCGTACAGGATACATTGAAATGACAGCGGCTAAATTAGATGAGCAAAAAGAAGACTGGCTGAGAGATTTGGACATTAAGCAGCCTTCGCAATTTAATTTTGATTCGGGCAAAGATGCAGATGGTGTGAAACAGATCGACATGAACCTGGAATACGATAAGTATTGCGATGTAATGTCGGGCGACAAGCAGTTTTACCGCCCGATGGTTTTTGCATTGTGGCATAATACGGTGCCGATAACGGAAAAACGAAAAAATGATTTCTTTTTTGATTTCCCATTACAAAAATCATGTGTAACTACTATAGATCTGCCTGAAGGATTTGAAGTGGAATCTTTGCCATCAAATGCCAGCCTTAAATTTAGCTATGGCAATTACGATATAAACTATGTTTATAATAAGGATAAAAACCAGGTAATAAGTACAGCAAAATTTGTGTTAAACAACCAGGTAATACCGGCAGCCAAATACTCAGAAATGCAGCAATACCTTGACGGTGTTAAGAAAGCGCAGAATAAAAAGCTGGTGATACGCAAGAAGGCCTAAATTTGCCGGATGATATTCAGGCTGGATGAACGTAACCTTTTTCCGCACCCATCCCTGGCCGATGAAGACGGACTTTTGGCTGTAGACGGCGATCTTTCAGTTGAACGCCTGTTGGTGGCTTATCAAAACGGCATATTCCCCTGGTATAGCGATGATACGCCAATATTGTGGTATTCGCCGCACCAGCGTTTCGTATTACTTCCTGCCGAACTGAAAATCTCTAAAAGCCTGAAACAGGTTTTGCGTTCAGGCAGGTTCGTGATAACTTATAATGAATCATTTGAAGAAGTAATTGAAGCCTGTTCAATGGCCAAACGCGAAGGACAGGATGGCACCTGGATAACCAACGACATGAAGGAAGCCTATATCCGCCTGCATCATGAAGGCTACGCACACTCAGTTGAAGTATGGGAAAATGATGTGCTGGTTGGCGGATTATATGGCGTGGAAATTGGTAGTGTTTTTTGTGGGGAGAGTATGTTTAGCAAGGTGAGTAATGCTTCAAAGATGGCGCTGGTAAGCCTGTGCCAAAGCAATAAATATCAATTGATAGATTGCCAGGTACATACCGAACACCTCGAATCTATGGGTGCGCGGCTGATCAGCAGAAAAGAATATATGGCGGTTCTGCAAAATACGGAGGCTAAAGGGTAGTTTTGTAATCAAAAGACTTACGAAGTTTTTAAAACTTCGTAAGTCTGACTTTTCTATGGAGCAGATCAATACCAAAGAGCGCATCATTTTAGGCATCGACCCCGGTACCGCAGTAATGGGCTATGGATTAGTGAAGGAAACGGGCTCAAAGATCGAATTGATAAGCCTCGGTATTATTAAGATGGGTGCCATTGACGACCACATGCTAAAACTGCAGCGCATTTTTGAAAAAACCGTAAACCTGATAGATAACTACCACCCGGATTGCCTGGCTATTGAAGCGCCATTTTACGGTAAAAACATACAGGTAATGCTCAAATTGGGCCGTGCCCAGGGGGTGTGCATGGCTGCTGCGCTTTCGCGGAATGTAGAGATCACCGAATATGCACCGCGTAAGATCAAACAAGCTATCACCGGCAACGGAAATGCCACCAAGGAGCAGGTGGCGGCCATGCTGCAAAACCTGTTAAAATTTACCGAAACGCCCGAATTTTTAGACGCCACCGACGGTTTGGCCGTAGCCGTTTGCCATTCGTTTCAAAAGATCAGTACCAAATCCGGAAAAAATGGCAGCAAAAAAACCTATTCGGGTTGGGAGACTTTTGTGAATGATAATAAAGGCAGGGTGAGTGGGATTGCTAAGGCAAAGAAACTTTAATAATATTCCTTTAGGAAACCGGATTACCGTCAAGGTCCCATTGGTATTTCCGTCCGTCCCAATCAGTAGCCAGGATAAGGCCATCAGCTACTATAAAATCATCAGGTGACGCATGGATTGTAATAAATATATCAGCGCCACTTCGTTGCCATAATATTTTACCATTTAAGTCTAACCGGCTTATTTCTAATTCGCCATGTACAATATAGTCCTCCTGGTGCGAGAATATTTCGAAGCAGGTTGCGCTGTCCGCCTTTGTTCGCCATAATAACTCTAAATTGGGGATCGACAAACAGAACACCGAGTCAGAGCAGCATATTGTAACCCTATCTTTTTTGACAATAAAAGAGGTTTCATGAACAGTAGTTCCACCACCCACAGAACTAATTAATACCGTTTGTAAAAGATCGTTGGCGCTGTACGTCTGTAGTAATATCGAGGAGTAGAGGTAAACATCTTCCTCACCATAAAAACGATCGAAAGGTGGTTCTCCCGGGTTGGATATTATTTCCAATTCGTAATCGCCAACTATAATTGTAGGCATAGTGAATTAGTTTATTCAGTCCTTAACGCGGCCTTTATCTTCTCCGCCGTAGCTTCCAATTGTTCGGGTGTAAAGCTCAGTTTCGGCCTTGAGAAATTCAAGTCGCTTACGCTGTTCATTGGGATTAGGTGGATATGTACATGTGGTACTTCCAGTCCTATAACTGCTACACCGATACGCTTGCAGGGAATAGCTTTTCGTAAACCCGTTGCCACTATTTTTGCAAAGATTTGCAGCCCGGTATAAGTTTCATCATCCAGGTCGAACAAATAATCTACTTCCTTTTTCGGGATAACCAGCACATGCCCTTCGGCAAGCGGGCTAATATCCAGGAATGCCAAAAACTCTATCGTTTCAGCAACTTTATAAGAGGGTATTTCACCAGCTACTATTTTAGAAAATAAGGTACCCATATTTTTGTGATTTGAGATTAGTTAATTAGTGATTAGTTGTTTTATCTAAAAATTATACTGGTGATTAGAAACTAATCTCTAATCACCAGTCACTAATCTCTACCTGCTTATTTCCAGTATCTCAAACTCCACTTTACCAGCAGGTACAGTGATCTCAATAGTTTCTCCTACTTTTTTGCCTAACAAACCTTTGGCTATGGGTGATGATACCGATATTTTGCCCGATTTAAGGTCGGCTTCGCTTTCTGATACTAACTGGTAGCTCATGGTGGCCCCGTTTTTAATGTTTTTTATCTTCACGATAGATAGCGCCAATACTTTGGACGAATCCAGCTTGCTTTCATCAAGCAAACGGGCGGTCGAAAGCAATTCTCCCATTTTGGCTATTTTAGATTCATGGTGGCCCTGCGCTTCTTTCGCTGCATCGTATTCAGCGTTTTCAGATAGGTCACCTTTATCGCGTGCTTCGGCAATGGCTTTGGCAATATTGGCCCTGCCTATAGTTTTTAATTGTTGTAATTCTTCCTTTAATTTCTCTAAACCTTCCCGGGTATAATATGCTACCTCTGCCATAACCGATATTATTAAATTTTTAGTTTATAATCTGATACCAAAAAAAATAGTCCCCCTGTTTCTAAGAAGGACGTGTGTGCATTAAAAACAAACAAGACTATATGGGCTATTACCTACATAGTCTTGCTTTTCAGTAAAACGAAGATAAACGATTTATGTTTGAAAATCAAAATTTTTTCGACGATTTAATTTCGAAAAATAGTACGGTTTAAAGTTTAATTTGACTTAGTTTTTCGGCCATCACCTCACTTATCCGCCGGTAAGAATCGAAGGTCCAGCCGGCAACATGAGGCGTCAATATCACCTTATCAGATTGGCGCAATTCTTCAAACCACTGCTGTTCGCTCAAAGCCGGGAACTTCTCTACCTCCAGCACATCCAGTCCAGCGCCCAATATTTTGTCCTGTTTAATAGCATTCAACACGGCCTGTGTTTTTACTATTTTTCCCCGTGAGGTATTGAGCAAAAAAATAGGCTTTTTGAAATGGAACAGGTACTCATCATTTACCAATCCATCAGTTTCAGAAGTAAGCGGAACATGCAGGCTCAAAATATCAGAGTGCTTCACAATTTCCTCCATGCTAACCTCACGAACGTACTGGTCGCTGAAGCCGGTTTTGTATTTGTCATAAGCGATCACATTCACGTTAAAACCCGAGAGCTTTTTGGCGAAGCTTTTCCCCATAAAACCGTAACCAATAATGCCCACAGTTTTACCCTTTAACTCGTGACCCCTGTTTGCCTCACGCTTCCATACACCGTTGCGAATTTCGGCATCGGCAAGGTTTAGTTTGTTCATCAGGTCAAGCAATAAACCAATGGCATGTTCGCCAACTGCATCCATGTTCCCTTCCGGAGCATTGATCAGGATGATGCCCTTTTCGTTGGCATAATCCTCATCAATATTATCCATACCCGCCCCGGCGCGACAAATAAAACGAAGGTTTTTGGCCAGGTCGATAACCGTTTTGGTAACTAAAAATTTGGAGCGTATTACAATGCCTTCATAATCTGGGAGGATTGCATAAGCTTCATCAGGTTTAATGGTGGGCTTGTAATCGCAATGATAACCCATGGCTTCAGCCTGTTCTATGAATATGGGGTGGATGTCATCGACTATGAGGATGTTTTTATTCATTATCTACTAGCAACAATTTTATTAGTCAAATTAACAAAGTCTTGTACGGTCAATCTTTCCGCTCGCAGATCAAGCAAAGGCTCATCCGTCATTTTTTCTTTGTTGATGTGGGATGATACCGCATTCCGCAATGTTTTCCTGCGTTGGTTAAAACCGGCTTTTACCACCTGCCAAAAAAGCTTTTCATCACAATCCAGTTCAGCGGTTTCGTTGCGGGTTAGCCGTATCACTGCCGACAGTACTTTTGGCGGTGGATTGAAAACACCAGCCTTTACGGTAAACAGGTATTCAACCTTATAATAAGCCTGCAAAAAAACACTTAAAATACCATATTCCTTACTGCCGGGCTTTGAAGCACAGCGTTCGGCTACTTCCTTCTGGAACATACCCACTACCTCGACCACCTGCTGCCGGCTATCCAGTACTTTAAATAATATTTGGGATGAAATATTGTAAGGGAAATTGCCGATGATACCAAAATTCCCGGTAAACACTTTAGAAAAATCCATCTCCAAAAAATCATCATTGATCAGTCGTTCACCCAGTTGCGGATATTTCTTTTGCAGGAACTCGTATGATTCGGCATCAATGTCGATCAGGTAGGTTTCAAATTCCGGCCTTTGCAGCAGAAAATCAGACAAAATCCCCATCCCCGGGCCCACTTCCAAAACCTGGGAATAAAGCCTCGGTGCCAACTGCAAACTGCCAACTATTTTGGCTGCAATGTTTTTATCTGTCAAAAAGTGCTGCCCCAGGTGCTTCTTGGCCCTTACCAACGACATATTAGATTGAATTATTTGCGCAAATTACGTCATATTTGTGCTGTAATCAGGAATTTATAAGCCTAATTCTTTTATTTGCATCTTTGTGAATAGCGCAAGGCGCGGGGCGCATGGTGTTGAACCGATTGTTCAATGACTTAATGACCCAATGACTAATGACAAAAAAATGAGTGAGAAATTAAAAATAGGTATAAGTGTAGGCGATGTAAACGGAATAGGACTGGAGGTGATCATCAAAACCCTGGCCGATGCCAAAATACTGGATTATTGCACGCCCATAGTATACGGCCAAACCAAAATAGCATCTTTCCATCGCCGGACTATTGAGGGTAACGAACTGAATTTCCAGGTGATCGATCACCCTAACCAGGCACAGCACCGCAAGGCCAATATGATCAATTGCTGGGAAGAGGACGTAAAGATCGACCTCGGTGTTATCAATGAAATCGGCGGTAAGTACGCCCTTTTATCCCTGCAACGCGCCACGGCCGATTTGGTAAATGGCGATATCGACGCTTTGGTTACCGCACCTATTAATAAGGATAATATCCAAAGCGAGGAATTTAAATTCCCAGGGCATACCGAATACCTGCAAGAACAAGCAGGCGCGGGCGATGTGTTGATGTTTTTGGTAAGCGATACTTTGCGCGTAGGTGTTGTGACCGGCCACATCCCGCTGAACAAGGTTGCCGGAACCATTACATCCGAAAAAATATTAGGCAAATTGAGGCTAATGGATGCCAGCCTTCGTAAGGACTTTTGGATACGTAAACCAAAAATTGCCGTACTGGGTTTGAATCCACATGCGGGCGACAACGGACTAATAGGCACCGAAGAACAAGATATTATTAACCCTGCTATCGCAGAGGCCCGTGCAAGCGATATCCTCGTCTTTGGGCCGTACTCCGCCGATGGCTTTTTCGCCAACGGATCGTACACCAAGTTTGATGCCGTGCTGGCCATGTACCACGACCAGGGCCTCATCCCCTTTAAGCAGCTGGCCTTTGAATCGGGTGTAAACTTTACGGCGGGACTAAACTTTGTACGCACCTCGCCCGACCATGGCACCGCCTACGATATTGCAGGCAAAAACATGGCCTCGTCCGAATCATTCCGCGAAGCTATATTTACCGCCATCCACATTGTTAAAAACCGCCGCGAAAGTGCCGAGCTCACCGAAAACCCCTTAGTGATCACCAAACTGAGCCGCGACCGCGATTAGCCGCGATTTCCTACATTCGCTAAGTTTCTGACACACAGTTCCGTAAGTGTCCCACTTTTTGGGGCTATACTTTTTGGAACACCATAATAGTTAATTTTTTTAACTATTGATGCACTGACAAAACACTGTCACCACTTTCTCTGGGGGCAATAGTTATATTTGTATGTAAGCCAACCTTGCCGCCGTCGTATTTACTCACCCGGCGTTGCTACGCTCGCCACCCTCTCTACTGCAAGCAGTAAAGAGGGATTTTAATTTATTTATTAAAATAATTTTTGTTTTTTCCCAACCCTCTTTCCGCCGCAGGCGAAGAGAGGGTGGTCGAGCGGCTGAGCGATGACCGGGTGAGTCCACGAAGCGACCAGTCGCCGCCAACCCACTCACCACTAAACTAACCGCCCGTTCACCTAATCTCTAACCACTAATCTCTAATCACTAAATGACCCGTCCCCCCATCATCGAAGCCATCCGCGCCGAAGCTCGCGGCCACCCCGATGAGATATACCGCGCCAATCTAAGCTACCCCGACCCCGCCGTCACCCGCAACATCTTCACCCTTTACGACGGCAACCGCTGGATGGAAGTGGGCGAGCGCCAGCCCCACCCCAAAATGCTCTTCGGCGAGTTCTGGCACGAAGGGGAACTCTGCATCCTCTTTGCCGACACCAACACCGGCAAATCCGTGCTCGCCGTGCAAATTGCCGAAAGCATTGCCCGCAGCCGCAAAATAGACCCCTTCGCCGCAGAGGCCGAACGCCAGGTGGTGCTCTATGTCGACTTCGAACTGTCGGGCAAGCAATTCCACCTGCGCTATCATGGCGCCGGGGGCAGCTACGCCTTTTCCGAAAACTTTTACCGCGCCCAGTTCAACCCCGAAAACGAAATGCCCGGCGACGCCGCCCTGTACGACCAATACCTCATGGCCGCCATTACCGACCGCATCACCCAGCTCAAAGCCACCGTGCTCATCGTGGATAACATCACCTGCATGCGCAATGGCACCGAAAATTCGCGCGTGGCCCTCCGACTCATGAAGGACCTTAAGCAGCTCAAAAGCACCTACGGCCTGTCAGTACTCGTGCTGGCCCACACACCCAAGCGCAACCCCGCCAACCCCCTCACGCCCGACGATCTGCACGGCAGCAAACTGCTCATCAACTTTGCCGATAGCGCCTTCGCCCTCGGTAAAAGCGCCATGCAGCCCGGCCTCACTTATCTAAAGCAGATCAAACAGCGCAACACGGCCGAAATATTCGGCGCCCAAAACGTATGCCTCGGCAGCATCATCAAGCCCGCAAACTTTGTGCATTTCCAGTTCAGCGGCACCGGGCACGAGGCCGACCACCTCTACCGCCCCCCACGCCTGCAGCGACAGCAGCTAACGCAGCAAATTGCCGCCCTCAGCCGGCAAGGCTACAGCCAGCGCCGCATCAGCCGGCAACTGCGCATACCCCTAAGCACCGTCAACAGGTTAATGCAGGATATAAACATTCTCTTGGGAAGTGCTGCGGATGGTAGTGAAGTGGAGGCCTGCCTGCCGTAGGCATGGTGGGTGAGCGCCGGCCAACGAGCGAAACTTGCACGAAGGATTAAGGCTTTTCTGCAAACTGCCAACTCATAACTGCCAACTGAATTAGGGCGTTCCCCGCTTTCAGTTGGTAAGTGTTTCTGCAAACTGCCAACTAAGTACTGCCAACTGAAAACCGGGTCAGGCTATCCGTTACAAGTCCTCGCTACGCTGTGGGCTTTTCACTACTATCCTTAACGCAACATTTACCTATAAAATTACCTTTAGTTTAAGTTGTAACATATCCTACCATCGAATGATATAAGGCCAATGCATCGCAATAATGTTTTTCGATTTGATCAAAACTTTTTCTAGCATTGTTCAAAGAGTATTCTTTTTTTTCAACCTCATTATTCATTTTTAGAAGTTGCATGTTCATTGAAAATGCGCTTATCGCATGCAATAAATCATGGAGATTCGTAAATATTGATTCAGGTAAAACACCTCTATCCTTAAACATCACTTCTTGTAGAGTATCTTCTAGAAGACGTAAATTTTGCTTTTCTCTGAAATGGCGGGAGCCAGGATTTGTAAACTCATTTAAAGTATCTCGAGCTGAATTTCTAATGCGGTATATCAATGAACAAACAAACTTTAAACTATCATACTGGTCATCAAAGATTTTACTTTGTCGCCTAACTATTTCTTCAAGCTGAAGTTTGCTTTTTAATTCAATCTCATTGAATCTGCTTTCAATAGTTCGGCTAATTGTCTTTTTAATTGTAAATGCCGTCAAGGCCGAAATACCCGTAGCGCTTAATATCGAATATAAAATTGTAAGGTTCATAAACAAATTTAGGTAAATTACCTATAAAACCTATTACCGCCTTTGTTGGTGTTGTCACCAACAAACCGATGGCTCCAAAGTCTTTGTTAGCCAGCGAAAGGGGATGCGGCTGCCTGTGAAGTGCGGGGGGAATACGCGCAATAACTATTTTATTACCTTTTTTGGGTAATTATTTTGTTTTATAATCTAATCATTTTATATTTGAAAATAATTACCCTTTTTCGGTAATTTAAATTAAATGAAAATAGATTTTGGTAATAACAAGTTAAGGAAGCAAATGGGCTCTGCATCAGAGATAAAGCGGGCTTTCGGTGTTAACGCCAAGCGTATTCAGCAACGCTTGAATGAAATGGAGGCCGCGCCGAACTTGGCTGTATTACAACAGATTCCAGCAGCGAATTGCCATCCCTTAAAAGGGAATAGACAAGGAGAATGGGCGGTTGATATTTCGGGAAATCACCGAATCATCTTTGAGCCAGACCACGATCCTTTACCAAAAAACGAAAATGGCGAAATTGAAATTATCAAAATCACAGATATAAAAATCCTTACAACAGAAGACTATCACTAAATAGCCCTTAAATCTAACAAAATGAATACGATGAATGACGAAAGAGAATTATTATCAAAGCCGGGGGATACCATTTTGGAAACGATTGAGTATTTGAAAATGAGTCAGGCGGAACTCTCTGAACGGATGGGTAAAACACCATCCAAAATAAATGATATTATTTCAGGCAAAGAACCGATAACTGTTAATACTGCATTGCAATTAGAACGAGTGTTAGGCATTCAAGCACAGTTCTGGCTTAACCGCGAAACATTATATCGTGAGAAGTTGGCTAGGATAGAACAAGAAGAATTTCTTGAGGAATGTAAAGAATGGTTGCAACAGCAGCCATTAAAAGAATTGAAATCTCTTGGATATTTAAAGTCCGAAAAAATTGGCTCAGAAATGGTCAATGAGTGCTTGCGATTTTATGGCGTTGTGTCACCAAATCAATGGGAATCTATTTATATAGATAGTTATACTGAAACGAATTTCAGGAAAAGCAGCTCTCATGCTACTGCTCTTGGAAGTATGGCAGCTTGGTTAAGAATAGGCGAATTAGAACTGCAAAAAATAAGGATGCCAGAATTTAGTAAGGAGAGTTTTAAAAAATCTCTAGAGGCAATCAAGACTGTCGTGAAGAATCAACCAGAAGATTTTGCTATAAAATTAAGAGATATTTGTTTTGAGGTAGGTGTCGCAATTGTTTATTCTAGAAGTCTTCCCAAGGCGCCAATTAGTGGCGCAGCAAGATGGATCGGTGGACAACCATTGATTCAAATGACTGATCGATATAAGACAAACGATCATTTTTGGTTTACGTTTTTCCACGAAGCAGCACATATTCTTTTACATGGTAAAAAAGATGTTTTTATAGAGGAATTTGATTGTGTCGAAAACAACCAGATAAAAGAGGATGAGGCTAACGAATATTCGGGAAATATGCTTTTACCCAAATCATCTATAGAAAACCTTCGCGATAAAATAACGGACATGGACGTGTGGAAATTAGCGAAGGAATATAATACTCATCCAGGTATCGTTGTCGGTAGATTACAAAAGCTTGAAATTGTCCCAAGGACATTTGGAAATCAATTTAAGATGACCGTAAATTTAGATTATATCATGAGAGTCAAATAATCAGAATGGACTGATTACTAAATGTTTAGAATCATGTATGGCGAATTTCAGTATATGCCTGTTTTAAGGCTGAAAGAAGAAGAGAAAAAAATACTAAGAAGTTTCAACTTTGGAAAAAACATATTTCCATGTGTCGAAATATTCAAGGAATATGAGCGTCAAACGGAAAAATCTCTGAACAAGTCTTTTTCAGAAACTTATATTCCATTACTAGCTAGTATCAACTGTAGCAAAGTATTTGTTGACCTTCCTGTTCATTTGAAGCCACATAACCAAATGAAGAAAGATGTACTTGATTTTGTTGTTAAAGTTTTAGCATCAAGAGAAAACAGGACCGCCTACATGCTTCAATTATCTGCACTTTCAGATAAGATTATTCCTATTATTTCAACTTATTCTCAAAGAACCGGAGAACTTAACTCAATATTAACACAGGGGTCCGCATTGAGACCTAAATTTCAATCGTTGGGCTTCCGAACATTTGAAAAGACTATATCTAGTGATATTGAACAAATAAAAAAGATTGCACAATCTCAAGATTTTTTGATTGTTGATCTTGAGGAAAACTCCGCTGAGCCTACAGATCCATACGTTATACAAGCGGTAATGGAAGCAATAGAAGGGTTTAGTAATTGCAAAATTGTGATACTGGGAAGTGCAATTCCACATAATCTTTCTAACACTAGTCTTATACATGGTGAGATTATTCCTAGGGGAGATAATCGGCTACTTACTAATTATACCCAACTGGGTGGGCATGGTTTTGGGGATTACGCGGGTATAAAAAAAGACGCAATAACGGATGGAGGGGGTATAAGCCCCGGATTCATTTTTTACGACCCTATTCAAAATGCTTATTATGGTTATAGAGGCCAAAAAAGGGGAAAAGGAGAAAAAGGAAATCTAGCAGATTTTGAAAATATAATTGTACCGGCAGTATACAATTCAGCAACAGCGGCAAGAATGCAGGATTCAGATTTGCCGTATTTGACTACACAAAATTCTGGATGGACAATTCTTGCAAAAATCCATCTAGAGGATGAACCGAGTAGAAGTCAAGGAAAATTTAAAAGGATATCAATTGAGCACTATATGCACTGCATGCGAGTAAAAATTGCAGCAGGTCAATTTAATGCTTAACGATAGATATTAGATGGCTCGACATTGGAATTGAAAAAGAATTGGATGTCCAAAGGAAGTATTTCATCCGCTCTGCGAGTAATAAAATTCCAACGTTCCTTATATCGAGCCTTCAGTGCTTGCTTGAATTTAATATTAATTGATACAGGGTCAATTTCACGCAGTATGTCCTTCACGTTACGACATCGGAAAAAGGAATTAAGTTCTTTTTTAGTTAACAGACTGAGTTGAAATTCTGCGTCAATATCATTATTATATGAACCTTGTTGAATCATTTTCTTGCGTCCACGATGAATAGTTATGATGCCATAATGTTCCGGCACTATTTGTTTAGCATTTATTAAATGTCGTTCATCGATGACTATATTATTATATTCAAAGGCTTTCAGATAGTCCGCAGATTGTTTTGGGAGCTTTTGCAAAGTATCCAAGCTAGATTTAATTTCATAACCCGTAGTCACGCCATTAACAGTCAAAAAATCGAGTCGACTATTACTTACATTAATTTCAAAAGCAGCGACAACTTGTTTTTGCTTAAATGATTTAAATAAAGCATATTTTATTGCTTGTTCACCGTGATATTGTTTGAGCAGATGAGCGTTGATACGTTCATGAAGTTCAAATTTGGCCAATGGTCTACAGTCCTCAAGTGGATGAATAAGGGTAAAAAGTTCCTGCAATTGCGGCAGGTAACTCAAGGCGTGATATTGTCTGGCGACATGCCTTATGATAGTATCTTTATTTTCAGGAGCTTTCGCTATTTGCATATCATTTAATTGAGGGCTTTCAAATTAAAATATTAAATTGACTTTTACGAATAGAATATAAAATTTGATTTATGCATGAGCAGATAGAAAAATTAAATTCGATGTTGATTCAGCTTCTTAGTGGTAATATTTATTCGTTTGATGACGTAAAAAAAATGAAGGATGTTATGGGAGTATATATCATTTACTCACAGGACGGGGGAATATTATATATAGGCAGCACCAATAAATTCCATATTCGATTTGGCATTGATTTAAAACATGAATCGACGCACACGTTAGTTAGAAAGCTTATAAAGGGAGGAATTCATCAAAATAGATTGGAAGCCGTTAACCACTTTTTGAATCACTATAAATATAGAATACATCAATGCGAATCTAAGCGTGAAGCTGAAGCTTTAGAACACATTGCTATTTGGATATTAAATCCCAAGCATAACAATTATTATCTATCTCCAATCCTCCATTAACGTGTGCTTCCTTCGGCTAAAGCCACTAATTGCTTTGCTACTATCCGCACCGTAAATGGGACGGCAATGAATTTTACCACTTAATTGCCGTTGGCTTTAGCCAACGGAACAGGGGCATCAAACAGGTTCGGCTTTAGCCAAAATCAGCCGTTTTTTTCACCTCCCAAAGCGGACGGAAAAAAGGGTGTTTTTACGGGTTGCCCATTGACTGACAAATGGTTAAATTTAATCGATGAAAACCTAATGTCATGAAAACGAAATTGATGCTATCCCAGAAAATTTTCCTTTTAATACTTCTTGTGGTCTGTTCTTCGTCTGCGTTTGGCCAGGCAAAAACCTATACCAGGTTCCCGGTTTTAGCGGACGGGCTGAAAACGTATTGGAAAGAATATGATAAAGCGAAAAATGTAAAAGTTGTAAATGGTACCACCTTTTCTTTCGACCTGATGGGCGACCATTACCGGGTACAAGCTTATCCCAATGGCGTAAAAACCATTAAAAAGGCTGTTTCGGAGCTTACTAAAAACAAGAACGATAAAGACAGTGTGACGGATGTAAAGTTATTTCTGCTCCCGGCTAGCCATTTGGACGACAAAGTTATTGACATCCAGGTAAACTATGTTTATGAAGAAGGCTCGACCAGGCTGAAAGGATATTCCATGATCCCGCTGATGTTTTTTAGGGACATTGAAGAGGCACGGAAGCAACTCAAACTTCCTGCCCCATAAATTCTGATACGCACAGGCCCGGCGCTCACCCACCCCTGCCACTACACAGGCAGCCGCACCCCCTCCGAGGAGGGGATTTTTGTTCGCGTTCGAGTAAGAAATCGTGGTAATCCTTTAATCATACGAATCCTAGTTCAAACAAAGGGGCATTGCGGCAGGCCACCGCTCATCCTTCGAGCGCCTCAGGATGACACCCACCGGGATTTCGCGTGAGCGATTGAAGTGGATACCGGCCATGTGGCTAACGCCTGTGCAGTATGAACGGAAAGCGCGGCCCGCTGGTAAGCGGGACACGCCCAGATCATAATCCCCGGTTTGTTGGTGACAACACCAACAAAGGCGGCTGGCGGCGGTGGCGGTAGTGAGGGATTAATACATCCGGCACCCGACTTCTGCCCCCAACTTTCGGACTTACGCGTACTTCCGGACTTCCCAACTTCCATATTTCAACTTTTTTTTCCACATTTAGGATTTTTCCCTACATTTGCGGGCTAATTATCGCTCATTGAAATCGCTTAAAACATATTCTATTCCGTTCACCGGCCTTAAACTGGGAAAGCATGAATTTGATTATGTGATCAGCAATGCCTTTTTTGACGAATTTGAATATTCGCTGGTCAAGAAAGCCGACTTGAAATGCCATGTTGAAATGGAGAAACAGGAAACAATGCTTATCCTCAATTTCCATATCATCGGCACCCTCGGCATGACCTGCGACAAATGCCTCGCCGAATACCCGCAGCCAGTGGATATCAGCGAGCAGCAGATAGCCAAATTCAGCGATGAAGGCGTAGACGAAGATGAGGAGATCATTACCCTGACGAAGAACGATCACGAGATCGATTTGGCAGGGCTGATCTATGAGTATGTGAATGTTGCAGCGCCGCTGATTGCGGTTTGCAGCGACGAGGGTAACACCCCGTATTGCGATAAAGAGATGATTGACCGGTTAAATGCCCTTGCGGCAGGCAGCGGCCAGGATACTAAGGACGACCCGCGCTGGGACGCCCTTAAAAACATTAAATGATTTAAGTTATGCCACATCCAAAACGGAAATTTTCAAAATCGAGAACAGCAAAGCGCAGAACGCACTACAAAGCTGAAGCTCCAACTTTGACCACCTGCAAAACAACCGGTGCTGTTCACTTGCCGCACAGGGCTTACCTGGTTGACGGTAATTTATACTACAACGGAAAAGTTTTAATAGAAAGCGCACCAGCAGCCTAAGTATTAATTTTCTGAAATGAAGATTGGCTTAGATATTATGGGCGGCGATTATGCTCCGAAAGCTACGGTTTTAGGGGCGATTGCGGCTTGTAAAGCTTTGCCCGAAGGCCAGAAACTGGTCCTCATCGGCGATAAAGAGATCGCTGTATCTATTCTTCAGGAAAATAATTTTAGTCCTGACCACTTCGAATTCGTACACACCACCGAAGTGATTGGCATGGGCGAACATCCCGCCAAGGCTGTCATCAAAAAAGCAGATTCGAGCATTAGCGTAGGCTTTCAATACCTCAAAGAGGGTAAAATTGATGCCTTTTCGTCTGCGGGTAATACCGGCGCCATGCTGGTAGG
Organism: Sphingobacteriales bacterium; assembly: GCA_044448765.1. Lineage (GTDB taxonomy): Bacteria > Bacteroidota > Bacteroidia > Sphingobacteriales > Sphingobacteriaceae > Mucilaginibacter. The sequence continues at coordinate 16,394 of JBIOHG010000014.1, forward strand.
CTCGGTGCTCAGCGTAAAAACTGTAGAAGGCGTGCTTAGGCCGGCCATGTCGACCAACGTCCCCAAACTGGAGGGCGGTTTCGGCTTGCTGGTAGATGTAGGCGCCAATGCCGATTGCAAACCCGAATATCTTTACCAGTTCGGCATACTGGGCAGCATTTTCGCCGAGTGTGTTTACCACATGAACAACCCTCGCGTAGCGTTGCTGAATATTGGCGAGGAGGAAGAAAAAGGCAATGTACTTTGCCAAACTGCCTACCCGCTGATGAAAGAAACCAAACAGTTCAACTTTGTAGGCAACATGGAAGGCCGCGACCTGTTCAGCGATATTGCTGACGTGTACGTGGCCGACGGCTTTACCGGGAACGTTGCCTTAAAAATGGCGGAGTCGTTTTACGTGATCTCGCTGAAAAAGAAAATACAGGACGAATTTTTTGCCCGCTTTAACTACGAACAATACGGCGGAAGCCCTATCCTGGGCGTCAATGCGCCGGTGGTGGTTGGGCACGGTATATCAAGCCCCGAGGCTATTAAAAACATGGTGCTGTTATCCAGGGACATGGCGCAAAGCGGCCTTATCGACAAAATACAGAAAGCATTTCAATCATAACTATTACCCCAATAGATGAATAAAATTCATGCTGCTATTACCGCCGTTAATGGATATGTCCCCGACTACATACTGACAAACCATGAGCTGGAAACGATGGTGGAAACGAATGACGAGTGGATAACCAGTCGTACAGGTATAAAAGAACGCCGCATACTAAAAGGCGAAGGCCTGGCTACATCAGACCTGGCTGTACCTGCCGTTGAGGGCCTGCTGAAAAAAAGAGGCATTTCTGCCGAAGAGATCGAACTCATCATATTTTGTACCACCACCGCCGATATGCCTTTCCCGGCAACGGCAAATATTTTAGCGGATAAAATTGGCGCAAAAAATGCCTGGGGATATGATTTGCAGGCGGCTTGCTCTGGGTTTGTTTTCGGGCTGGCCACAGGTGCGCAATTTATAGAGAGCGGTAAGCATACCAAAGTATTAGTAGTGGGCGGCGATAAAATGTCGGCCATCGTAAATTATAAGGACCGTGCTACCTGCATAATTTTTGGTGACGGCTGCGGTGCAGTTCTGTTGGAGCCAAATACCGAAGGCTACGGTGTAATAGACTCTATCCTGAAAAGCGATGGCTCTGGTCGTGCCTATTTGCACCAGAAGGCTGGCGGTTCGTTAAAGCCTGCAACCCACGAAACCATAAATGCCATGGAGCATTACGCTTACCAGGAGGGCCAGGCGGTTTTCAAATTTGCGGTAACCAATATGGCCGATGTAGCTGCCGAAGTAATGGAACGCAATAATTTGAATTCGGAAGATATTGCCTGGCTGGTACCGCACCAGGCTAACAAGCGTATTATCGATGCTACGGCAAACCGTACAGGCGTAAGCGCTGATAAGGTGATCATCAATATCGAGCGTTACGGTAATACTACTAACGGCACCATTCCGCTGTGTTTGTGGGAATGGGAAAGCAAATTTAAAAAAGGGGACAACCTCATCCTTGCCGCATTTGGCGGGGGATTTACCTGGGGTTCCATCTATTTAAAATGGGCGTATTGATGTGCAGATGATTTGATATGCAGATGTGCAGATTTCAAATGTGCAAACGCATTGAACTTTTATAAATATATTTTGTTTAGAATTTGCACATACGCACATTTGCATATTTGCACATCGGATTATCTTTTGTTTATTTGCTATCACTAAATTAACTAATTAAAATATTTGCACATCTGCACATTTGAAATCTGCACATCTGCACATTTGAAATCTGCACATTTGCACAAACGCACATTAACATATAACTTAGAATAATTCTTCATCCAAAACCAATTCCAATCTCATGGATATTAAACAGATTCAGGACCTAATTCGCTTCGTTGCAAAATCGGGGGTAAATGAAGTTTCAATTGAACAGCAAGAGTTTAAAATAACGATAAAAACCAATCAGGCGCCAACTTATGTTACGGCAACGTTGCCATCGGCACAACCTGTTTATGAACAGGCACCTGCCGCAGCAGCAGCTCCTGCATCAACACCGGCGGCTGAACCTGCTCCGGCAGCAGCGGCTGATACGTCAAAATATATCACCATTAAATCGCCGATGATAGGTACTTTTTATCGCTCGGCATCACCGGATAAGCCATTGTTTGTGAACGTGGGCGACGAGATCCAAGAAGGCAAGGTGCTTTGCATTATTGAGGCCATGAAACTGTTTAACGAGATCGAGTCGGAAGTTTCGGGCCGTATCGTAAAAATACTGGTTGATAACGCTTCGCCGGTTGAGTACGACCAGCCGTTGTTTTTGGTTGAACCTGTTTAATTTCAGATGTGCAAATTTCGGATGTGCAGATGAAATATTCATCTAAAAACATCTGCACATCTGCACATTTATAATCTGCACATTAAGATCATGTTTAAAAAAATATTAATAGCTAACCGTGGTGAAATTGCCCTCCGTATTATACGTACGTGTAAGGAGATGGGCATTAAAACCGTAGCTGTATATTCTACTGCCGACAGGGACAGCCTGCATGTGCGTTTCGCTGATGAAGCAGTATGTATTGGCCCGCCGCCAAGCCGCGATTCATACCTCAGTATTCATAATATTATTTCGGCAGCAGAACTTACCAATGCAGATGCGATCCATCCCGGGTACGGATTTTTGTCGGAAAATGCCAAGTTTTCTGCTATTTGTGCCGATTATGGCATCAAATTTATAGGTGCAACTGCCGACCAGATCAATGCCATGGGCGATAAGGCTTCGGCCAAAGAAACCATGAAGAAGGCAGGCGTACCAACAATTCCAGGTTCGGAAGGTTTATTGACCGATGTGAAACAAGGCATTACTTTAGCCAACAAAATAGGCTATCCTGTTATATTAAAAGCTACTGCCGGTGGTGGTGGTCGTGGTATGCGCCAGGTTTGGAAAGATGAGGAGTTTGAACCCGCCTGGGATTCGGCACGTGCAGAATCAGCAGCGGCTTTTGGGAACGACGGCATGTACCTGGAAAAATATGTAGTTGATCCGCGCCACATCGAAATACAGGTTGTAGGCGATCAATACGGTAAAGTCTGTCACTTATCAGAACGCGATTGCTCTATCCAGCGCCGTCACCAGAAATTGGTTGAAGAATCGCCTTCGCCATTCATGACAGAAAAACTGCGTAAACGGATGGGCGATGCCGCTATAAAAGGGGCAAAGGCTGTAAAGTATGAAGGTGCAGGTACCGTTGAGTTTTTAGTGGATAAGGACAGGAATTTCTACTTTATGGAAATGAACACCCGTATCCAGGTGGAGCACCCGGTTACTGAAGAGGTGATCAACTTCGACCTGATAAAAGAGCAGATCAAAGTAGCGGCAGGTATACCCATCTCCGGCAAAAATTACGAGCCAACGATGCATGCCATCGAGTGCCGTATCAATGCCGAGGACCCGGCTAATAATTTCCGTCCGGCACCAGGTAAAATTACCAACTTCCACTCACCGGGTGGTCATGGTGTTCGTATCGATACCCATGTTTACGCGGGCTATGTGATACCTCCAAATTACGATTCGATGATCGCTAAGGTGATCTGCATGGCTCAAACCCGCGAGGAAGCTTTAAGCACCATGGAACGTGCTTTGAACGAGTTTGTGATAGAAGGTGTAAAGACAACTATCCCCTTCCATTTAAAATTATTGCAGGACCCTAACTTTAGGGCGGGTAATTTTACCACCAAATTCATGGATACCTTTGTATATTAAAATCAATCATCAAATTAATTCGTAGATAAGGCCGGGATTTTTCCGGAACTGTATTTACACCAGGCAATGAGCAGAATAGGCGATAAAATAATTGGTGCGATAAGCAACAAAGGCAAAAACCTCGAGGGCGAGATGTCGTTTTTCGACCACCTGGAAACCCTGCGCTGGCATTTGATCCGTTCGGCGCTGGCCATCGTACTCATCGCTATCATTGCCTTTGCTTTTTACCACGAGATATGGGATGGTATCGTAATGGCACCTGCACATCCGGAGTTCTGGACCTACCGGATGATGGGTAAATTGGGCGATTTTTTACACAGCGTAATTCCGTGGATCGGCGCAGAGGGTTTTCATGTAGGCGATATCAAACTAAGCCTGCTTAATACCGAGCTGGCGGGCCAGTTTACTTTGCAGATCAATTCGTCCATCATGATCGGCCTTACCTTAGGTATTCCCTATGTACTATACGAGTTATGGCGGTTTATAAAACCTGCTTTGCACGAAAAGGAGCGTAAATCGGCCAGGGGGTTTGTTTTTTATTCGTCTCTATTGTTTGCTTTAGGGGTTATGTTCGGTTATTACGTGGTAACGCCATTGGCAGTAAAGTTTTTGGCCGGCTACAAGGTGAGCGATTCTATCCAGAACCTTTTTAGTATCGACTCCTATGTTTCTACCGTAACTACGCTCACACTGGCTTCGGGCGTGGCATTTCAATTGCCTATTTTAGTAGGTATATTGGCAAACCTGGGCATATTAACACCCAAATTTATGCGCGATAAACGTCGTTATGCTATTGTGCTCATCCTCATCCTGGCAGCATTTATAACACCCACACCTGATGCGTTAACCATGCTGGTTGTAGCCGCACCACTGTTGCTACTGTATGAATTAAGCATACGTGTGGCTGTTGTTGCGCAGAAAAGGCGCAATAGGCGTAACGCTGATATAATGGTGCAGTAAGCCTCAGAGTTCTATCAGATTACCGCATCTTATCGCTTTGCTATATAGGCGGATATAATAATATTGTCGCTCCGGCACGAAACGTTCCTATGGAACGTAGAATCTGTTTTACATTTTATTCTACCAACCAGACGTCCCGATGGGACGAGTTATGGATTGATACGTCCTGTAGGGACGTCTGGTTGGTAGAAACGGCCACAAAAGTGTATGCGTTCCATAGGAACGCCTGGTGAAATGCTGCAATTTGATTTGTATCGCTTAAATTTATGAATAGATTTGAGCGATGAATAATTTGAAAATAGCCATTGGCTCCGACCATGCCGGCTTTGATTATAAGGAAGCGATAGCCAAATGTCTGGATGATGATAATTTGAAAGATTTTGGCACTTATTCCCCTGATTCGGCCGACTATCCCGATTTTGCGCATCCTGTAGCGTTGGCAGTTGAAAATGGCGAATTTGATTTTGGCATCCTCGTCTGCGGAAGTGCTAACGGAGTTGCTATTACAGCTAATAAGCACCAGGGCATACGCGCCGCTATCTGTTGGAACGAAGAACTGGCCAGCCTGGCACGGAGACATAATGATGCGAATATTGTATGCATACCCGCCCGTTTTATTTCGATAGAAGACGCTGAAAAAATTGTGAGCACTTTTTTAAATACTGATTTTGAAGGAGGCAGGCACGCAACGCGGGTTAATAAAATGGCCTGTTAAGCTTAAAGCAGAAAGACCAAAGCTGAAAGCTATGACATTAGGTAAAACTAATCACTGATCTCTAATTAACTAATCAAAACCATACATGAAAAAAACTTACTTACTAATCGCCGCGCTGGCTATCGGGACATACGCAAGTGCGCAGAAAACCGCCGACCCCACAAAGTACGCTAAGATCATTACCGCTGAAGATGCAAAAGCTAAACTGAGCATCATTGCTTCCGATGATTTTGAAGGGCGCGAAACCGGTAAACCGGGAGCTGAGAAAGCCGCTAACTATATCGCCGGCGAATTCAAAAAACTGGGCCTGCAGGCGCCGGTAAGCGGGTCATACTTCTTAAATGTACCATTGACCGAAAACGCGATGAAAGTTTCGTTATCCATCAATGGCCAGGCCGCTGCCAATGGAGTAGATTTCTATACCCGGTCGAATGTTGCTGATAAATCAATAAATGCGTCTGAGATTGTGTTTATTGGTTACGGTACTGATGCCGAATTAGGCAGCACAGATATTGCAGGCAAAGTGGTATTGTGGGTAAACGAAGACAAACCAGTGGCAGGCACAAAAACAAATACCAGTTATCGCATGACTGCTGCCCGTACACTAATAGTTAAAAATCTGCAAAGCAAAAACCCGGCGCTTATACTGGCCGCAAACGGTGAAATAGCCGACGTGATGAAAAGGTTTGGCTCACAGATTTTGGCTGGCCGACTCACCATTAAACAAGATGCGGCGAAATCCGCCGGGGGTTCGCAAGCGCCTGTCGTTAATATTACCGCAGCGCTGGCCGAACAGCTGCTAAAATCAAGTGGTAAAACTTATGCTGATCTGAAAGCTACTAATGCACAAACGCTAAAAGCGGATATAAAAGTAGATTTTCATACCGAAACCAAAGATGTTAAAGCAGTCGATGTATTAGGCTATATGCCGGGTACCGACCTGAAAGATGAAGTACTTGTTTTTTCAGCGCATTACGATCACCTGGGTTTGAATCCAAAAGGACCGGATAAGGTGTACAACGGCGCCGACGATGATGGCTCAGGTACTACCGGTATCCTGGAAATTGCCCGCGCATTTTCGCAGGCTAAAAAGGACGGGCATGGCCCCCGCCGCAGCATCCTGTTTTTAGGCAACGTAGGCGAAGAAAAAGGTTTGTTAGGTTCTGAATATTATACCGATCATCCGGTATTCCCATTGGCAAACACCATTACCGATCTGAACATTGATATGATCGGTCGCGTAGGGGAAGAATATATCGGTAAGGCTGATTCTGCCAATTATGTTTACACCATAGGTTCTGCCATGCTGAGCAAGGAGCTGCACCAGATAAACGAGGATGCCAATAATAAATACACCCACCTCGAGCAGGATTATAAATATGACGATCCAAATGATCCGAACCGTTTCTACTACCGTTCCGATCATTATAATTTCGCTAAACATGGCGTGCCGATCATCTTTTACTTTAATGGCGTACATGCCGATTACCACCAGGTAAGCGATGAGGTGAGCAAGATCAATTTCCCGTTATTAGCTAAAAGAGCGCAATTAGTGTTCTATACCGGATGGGAACTGGCAAACCGCGACAAACGCCCGGTGGTGGATGCGCAGGCGGCAGGCAAATAATTTTCAGATTACAGACTTACGAAGTTTTAGGAAACTTCGTAAGTCTTTTTTTTATAAAATGGAATCACAGTCAAGTACTATAGTAGTTTGCTGCTTTTGCGGCGAATCCTTAAATATAAATGAAGCAGTAGTTTTGGTTATATATCCGCATATTAATAGTGAAGTGTCTCAGCAACTCTATTGTCACAAAGTTCACTTACTGGAAAAAATTCAAAAGGACATTCCTTTGCATCTGGATTTTTTTGATGAGCAATAAGCTGTAACTTTACAGCATGGCACATCACGCGGACGAATTTTTGGTCGACTCTGAGGTTAAGGCGTTTGATATGGATCACCGGCGCATTATCAATTTCAATATTGGCCGGTATGACGCTGCTGTAGAGCGGGGACTATCCAAATTGATCAACCTGGAGCAAGCCAAGAAGAAGGGACATGTAATCAAGTGGAAGGTGATGGAGAACCTGGATAAGTTTTTGCCCGAGTTCGAGTCCAATTTTCAAAAGCGCGGCGGCAAAGTGATCTGGGCCAATGATGCAGAAGAAGCCAATCGCGAGATACTCAATATCATCCAGAAAGCCGGCGCAAAAACTGTCGTCAAATCCAAATCGATGGTGACCGAGGAAATTCAGCTAAATGAATTCCTGAAAGAAAACCATATCGAATCACTCGAAACCGACCTCGGTGAATACATTGTTCAACTACTCGGCCAACGGCCCTACCATATTGTTACCCCGGCAATGCATCTCTCTAAAGAGGACATCGCCAAACTGTTTAACGAAAAATTTGGCACGCCAATAGATGCCACACCCGAGCAACTCACCTTAAAGGCGAGAGAGTTGCTGCGCGATAAATATGTGCAGGCGGATGTAGGCATCACCGGCGCTAACTTTTTGATCGCGGATACCGGCAGCATTGCCATAAGCGAAAATGAAGGCAATGCCCGGCTAAGCACCAGTTTCCCAAAAATACACATAGCGGTAGTTGGCATTGAAAAAATGATCCCATCCATGGCTGACCTTGATCTGTTTTGGCCGATGCTCTCTACCCACGGAACAGGGCAAAACCTGACCGTTTATAACACCATACTAAGCGGCCCGCGCCAGCCAAATGAAACTGATGGCCCGGAAGAAATGTACGTAGTATTGCTTGACAATGGCCGTACTAACCTGCTGGCCCAAAAGGACCAGCGCCAGGGATTATATTGCATTCGTTGCGGCGCTTGCCTGAATGCCTGCCCGGTTTATAAGAATATTGGCGGCCATACTTACGAAACCACTTACAGCGGCCCTATTGGTTCCATCATAACCCCGCACATGCGCGGCATGGAGGAGTTTAAGCACCTTAGTTATGCCTCAAGCCTGTGCGGCAAATGCACCGAGGTGTGCCCGGTAAAGATCGACATCCACAAAATGCTGCTGCTCAACCGGCGCGATTCGGTAAAACATCAAAACGTAACCAAAAAAGAAGAATGGGCTTGGGCCATATGGAAAAAGGGGATGCTGAGCCGGAAGATGACGGACTTTTTCAGCGGTAAAACCAAAAACCGTTTTCTCAAAATATTCTTCAAAAAAACCTGGGGGCATTTGCGCGAAATGCCAACCGTAGCCGAAAAATCATTCAGTAAAATGTGGGCGGAGAAGAATGAGTCCGAAAGTCGGTAATCCCGATAGCTATCGGGACACGAAAGACCGAAAGATTGCTTGTGAGGATCTAAAAACTTGCGGACTTATGCGGACTTCCGGTCTTCCCGACTACTCAATGTCTATTCCCAAACCCAAATTCCTTGTAAGTATTCGGCATGGTATTGCTGCTCTCAAAAGCGAAGGTGTAGGTAGCCAGCCAGGTATCAAAGTCGACGTTTTTATCTTTTGATGGTTCGATGTGTGCGCTGCGCAGCATATAGATACCCTCACGGCTCAATTTAAAATAAACCTGGCCTGATTTATCGGTAGATAATTTCTGAACAAAAACATCCCCGCTGGCGGCTTTTACATAAAATAATACATAAACATTCGCCACCGGCTTACCGCGAAAATTAACCAGCCCGATGATATCATCACCATAATTGCCTTTGTAAGGGTTGTCTTTCAGGATGATCTCGTACTCCTGGTCCTGGCTTCTGTCAAAATCATTTCCGGATGTTTCGTCAACTTTGACCAATGTTTTGAGGTACCAGGTATATTTTTCCCGGAAACTATCCTTGCTGCCATTTTTGGCCTTTTCTGAATATTGGGTCAGGCCTTCATCATCCAGTATTTTCAAAAAATCATCCCGCTCAATATCGTCGGTTACAGGTTTGGTGGTTATCTGCAATAATTCGAGCCCCTTCTTCACAAACTGTACGGACACTACCGAATCTTTGCCTTTAATATCGGGCATAAGGTCGGTGGTTTTTTTGCCTGCGCCCATAGTAAACTTTTGGAATTTGGTAGCGTTGAAGCCGGTTTCATCCTGCTTGATGAGCTGGTTAGCGCTGATGAGATGCATATTTACCTTATCGCCTTTGTGCAGGTAAAAGTTTTCGGGCAGTAACACATAGTCCTGCGCGCTGGCTTTTGCTGCGATTAAAAGTAGAAATGGAAGAAAAAGGCAGATACGTTTCATAAACTGAATATTGATTTGCCAAACATACAAAGTTTTAAAAACTTCAGTAGTTTCGCTTCATGGTTTTCGAACGTAAAAACGTTGATAATGACAAATTAGTGTCGTTTTATAAGGCATTATTGTGGCCGAGGCTGATAGAAGAGAAAATGCTGATCCTTTTGCGGCAGGGGCGGATAGGCAAATGGTTCTCGGGAATTGGACAGGAAGCGATAGCTGTGGGCAGCACGCTGGCCATGCAGTCCTATGAATACATCCTGCCGATGCACCGTAACCTGGGTGTTTTTACCACCCGCGATATCCCGCTTTCGCGACTGATGGCGCAATGGCAGGGAAAAGCATCCGGCTTTACCAAAGGGCGCGACAGGTCGTTCCATTTCGGCACACAGGAGTATAAGATCATCGGCATGATATCGCACCTGGGCCCGCAAATGGCGTTGGCAGACGGTATCGCTTTAGCAGATGTATTGGCTAAGCGCAGCCGGGCAACATTAGTTTACACCGGTGAGGGCGGCACCAGCGAAGGTGATTTTCATGAGGCATTAAATGTAGCTTCAGTATGGAATTTACCCGTTATATTTTTGATCGAAAACAACGGCTACGGGCTCTCGACCCCAACTAACGAACAATATCATTGCGCTAAACTAAGTGATCGCGCTATAGGCTACGGCATAGAAGGTCGTACCATTGACGGCAATAACATATTGGAGGTTTACCATACCATCAACGAACTGGCAACCGAAATCCGCCAAAATCCGCGACCTGTTTTATTAGAGTGTATGACTTTTAGGATGCGGGGCCACGAAGAGGCCTCCGGTACTAAATATGTGCCGCAGGAATTATTTGACGAATGGAAGGAGCGCGACCCCATTGCCAATTTCGAAAAGTTTTTGCTGGACGAAGATGCGCTTACGAACGAAAAGATCGCCGTTATACGGAGAGGTTTCACCAGCATGATAGACACCGAGATTGAAAAGGTATTTAGCGAGGCTGATATTATACCCTATGCTGCAATAGAAGTGGCCGACATGTATAAACCTTACAACCTTACAACTTTACAACCTTCCAACATTACAACAAACAGGCGCTACATCGATGCCATCAGCGATGGGCTGAAACAAGGTATGCGCAAGCATAGCAACCTGGTTATTATGGGCCAGGACATTGCAGAATACGGCGGGGCCTTCAAAATAACGCAAGGTTTTGTAGAAGAATTTGGCCGCGAGCGGGTGCGCAATACGCCGATATGTGAATCGGGTATTGTTGGTGCAGCGATGGGTTTATCCATCAATGGTTATAAGTCCGTCGTCGAAATGCAGTTCGCCGATTTTGTGACCTGCGCCTTTAACCAGGTGATCAATAACCTGGCTAAAACACATTATCGCTGGGCCGAAAATGTGGATGTGGTTTTACGTATGCCTACGGGAGCCGGTACAGGTGCAGGGCCATTCCATTCGCAAAGCAACGAGGCCTGGTTCACCAAAACACCGGGCTTAAAAGTAGTTTATCCAGCTTTCCCGTCAGACGCCAAAGGGTTATTGCTTGCCGCGATAGATGATCCGAACCCGGTAATTTATTTCGAACATAAATACCTGTACCGCAGCATCAGTGAGGATATCTATGACGATGAATACACCGTTGAAATAGGCAAGGCCCGGGTAGTACAGGAAGGTACACAAGCCAGTATCATTACTTACGGCTTGGGCGTTCACTGGGCGATCGAGTATGCTAAAGGACAGGACATTGAGATCATCGACCTGCGCAGCCTGCTGCCCTGGGATAAGGAAACCGTAGAAACCAGTGTGAAAAAGACTGGACGGGTATTAATATTGCATGAGGATACGTTAACCAGCGGCTTCGGTGGCGAAATAGCTGCGCATTTAGCCGAACATTGTTTTGCTTCGCTTGATGCGCCCATTATCCGCTGCGCCAGTATGGATACTGCCATACCTATGAATAAAGCATTGGAAGACCAGTTCCTCGCGAAAGGGAAGCTTAAGGAGATGATGGAAAAATTATTGAAATATTAGTCGTAACTTAGTATTATGATCACTCTTGAAGATATTTATAAAGAAGACCCTACGCAACGCATCATTGACGAAGGGGCCAGCTGGGGCGCTGAACAAATGCTCAAAGCGGGCGTGCCTATCTTTTACCGGAATGAAAAATATCCTGAAACATTGAAAGGCGATCTGTTTGTAAAAGAATATCCCAATGGCGCAAAGTTCCTCATACGTAAAGAACTAACAAGCGATTACCGTTTACTTGAAGAGATCATCAAACCATTGGACAAATAAATGCCCTCGTTAGTTGTCATTGGTGGACCAAACGGCTCAGGAAAAACTACCCTTACTTCGTATTTAATTCAAAAAGGAAGAATTAGATCATCAGTAATTAATCCCGATGAAATTGCCTTCAAAGAATTTGGTGATTACAGTTTTCACGTAAAGGCTGCCAGGGTTGCTTTGGAAAGAAGAAAACTGGCCATTGATCGAAAGGAAGACTTCGCCTTTGAAACCACTTTTTCGGGAAATTCAGAGATCAATGAAGTTATCGCGGCTAAACAAGCGGGATATAAGACGATATTGTATTATGTTGCTTTAGAGTCAATGCTGGATAATTTGACCAGGGTTGAAGAAAGAACAACGAATTTAGGCCATCATGTAGAGCGTGAGGATATTGTAAGAAGACACGAAAAAAGCAGGCTTAATCTGATTAAACATATTGGGTTGTTTGATAAAGCATATTTATTCGACAATTCCGATACTCATCGTTCACGTGTAGCAATTTTTGCAGACGGTAAACTAATATGGCCGAATAAAAAACATGAAGGCCATCCTTTCTATCAAGATTTATTTAAAAGCTAAAAACCTTTCACCTCCTTTAATCTCCCACCAACTCCACCTCAGCCACCGGGCTAAACAAATACACCCTCCGTGTAGCCACCTCGGTACACTTAAAACGTTTGCGCAATTGTTCATCTTTACGAAAAACTCGCCCGTTTTTTAATTTAAACAGGGCTTTCATCGGCACTTTATCTACAGTAAGATGTTCAGGTTTCTGGGCATCATAAGCCCGCAGGGTTTTATAAAGATTCAGATCGGAGCAACTGGAAGCAGCCGGATTATTTAGATAACTAACAATAGCACGTTTTACATCGAATGGAAAAATATCCTGCTCAAAAAACGGCTGCATCATTTTTTTAAAGTTGGCCTTCCACTCGGTGCCGTGGGGTTTGGCTTTGTGCTTATGCTCGTTCCAGGTATGCAGATGCGCAAATTCGTGTACGGTAGTTACCAGGAAAGCATAGGCATTAAGATCGTAGTTTACAGATATACGGTGTCCCTTGCCACCATAAGGCGGGCGATAGTCTCCGAATTTACTATTCCGGTTGCGGGAAATTTTAAAATCACACTTAAAGTAATCTATCCAGCGGCCTATCAGCGGTGCCGCCGCCGGTGGAAGATATAGCTCTAATACTTTTACTTTATCCAATTTTACCTCTATGCAAAAATACTCATTTGAGGGGAAAGGTAAAAGGGCAAAGGTGAAAGGAAATGACTTGTAGGGTTCTGCACCTACGGCGCAGAATGTCGTTTTCTAAATATTTTCTACCGAGCCTATGCTCCTATGGAGCAGGACAAATGCCGACTAGTATTTAACGAGATGGGATCGTATCAAAAAAACCTTTAACCTTTCGCCTTTGCCCTTTCACCTTAATAGATGATAGGTAATAAAGCTGGCCAAATAAGCCAGCACGGTCATATAAGCAAATTGCGAAGCCGGCCAGCGCCAGTCCTTGGTTTCGCGGTACACAACCGCCACCGTACTGGCGCACTGCATGGCAAAGGCATAGAACATCATTAGCGAAAACGCTACGGCTAAAGTAAATACAGGACTACCATTGGGGTTTTTAGCAGTGCGCATTTTTTGCTGTACGGATTCCATTTTTTCGGCATCTCCATTAACACTGTAGATAGTAGCCATAGTGCCTACAAATACTTCGCGAGCGGCGAAAGAGGTGATCAAAGCGATACCTATTTTCCAATCAAAACCGAGGGGTTTGATAACCGGTTCTATCACATGACCCAAAACTCCCGCATAAGAGTTTTCAAGTTTCTCGGAAGCGATGGCATGATGCAGATCATCAGCGCTTAAATGCTGCGTGTATTGAGGTTGCTTATATTTTTGGTCGATACGTTCAAACCTGTCGCCCGGTCCGTAGGATGCCAGCACCCATAATATGACGGATACCGCGATGATAACCTTTCCCGCCTGCAATACAAAAGCCTTCGACCTATCGTACATCGAATGCCCCACATTTTTCCATCGCGGCATGCGGTAAACCGGTAGTTCCATAATAAAATAGCCGCGTTCCCGTGCTTTGAGAATGTATTTCATCACCAAGGCCACCGTAACTGCGGATACCAGGCTGAACAGGTACATGCCTGTTAAGGCAAGGCCCTTTAAATTGAATATCCACCACACATTGCGATCAGGTACAACCAAAGCAATTAATAGGGTATAGACCGGCAGACGTGCCGAGCAGGTTACCAAGGGTGTCACCATAATCGTGATCATCCTGTCCTTCCAGTTCTCGATGTTGCGCGTACTCATGATGGAGGGTACTGCGCAGGCAAAGCCGCCGATAAGAGGAACTACCGATTTGCCATTCAAACCAACTTTCCGCATAATGCGGTCCATCATAAAAGTAACCCGCGACATGTAGCCGGTATCTTCCAAAATGGAAATGAATCCGAAAAGGATAGCGATCTGCGGAATGAAAACCATTACACCGCTCAAACCGCCCATCACACCGTCGACTACCAGGCTGGTTAATGGCCCGGATGGCAGCAGGGTATGTAATGAACTTTGCGCCCAAACAAAAAAGTCGGCTATGAGTTTCATCGGGTAAGCCGACCAGGCAAATATTGACTGGAAAATGAACAGCAATACCGCAAAAAATATAATGAAGCCGAAAGTTTTATGGGTTAAAACCTTATCGATCTTATTGCTTATCGTTTCGTCATGAGCCGTTACTTTCTGCGTTACGGCGTCATATAGCAGGTCGTTGATGAAATTGTACCGCGCGATGGTTTCAGACGCCTGGGCCTTTTGCGAATGAAAGCCAAACTCGTGCTCCAGTTCTTCGATACGTTCACTTTGGGCAGGGGTGAGAAATTTTATCTCTTCATGCTGGTGGGCCAGCTGCAACGCCATGTACGGGTTATCCACCTGCATCTCCGTCCTTATCCTGGCAATAAGCTGCGGCGCGAGGGCTTCCACATCAATACTCTCTTCCTGCAACGCGAATTTACCGGCATAAGTTATGGCCTCCTTTAGCCTGTCAATACCTTCTATTTTTCGTGCCGAAATGGGTACCACAGGCACGCCTAGTTTCTCCGCAAAAAGATCCACATTGATAGATATCCCGCCTTTTTTGGCAAGATCCATCATGTTGAGGGCGATGATAACAGGTATCTTTAAGTCGGCTACCTGGGTATAAAGCAACAAGTTACGTTTGAGGTTGGAAGCATCCAGGATAACCACTACCAGGTCGGGCCTGAGCGGGTTTGACTGATCAGCTAAAACTGAAAAAACAATGGATTCGTCGCGGCTTTTGGGGTAAAGGCTATAGGTGCCGGGCAGGTCGATGATCTGTGCATGACGGCCGTCTGGCAAATCGCAACCCCCCGTTTTTTTATCAACGGTAACCCCCGGAAAATTGCCTATTTTTTGATTGAGGCCGGTAAGAATATTAAAAAGTGTTGATTTACCGGTGTTGGGGTTTCCTACAAGCGCAACTTTTATATCAGTACTCACCTGGCAACAATACTACTGCAGAATAATGGTGGAGGCTTCTCTTTTGCGAAGGCTTAACTGGTAGCCGGATACATGGATAGCGATTGGATCTCCAAGCGGTGCGATACGCGAAACAGTGATCGGCTCGCCAGGCAAACAACCCATCTCCATCAGTTTTACCGACATTTCCAGGTCAGTAAATTCCTTAACAATTCCTGTTTCTCCTACTTCAAGTTGCGAAAGCCTCATATAGTTATTATTAAAAGCATTCAAATGTAAACCTTATTTAAATTAAATCCAAATAAGAACAAGTGATCTTTGCCAATTTTTACATTAAGCTTATGATAGGATTATACGTAGTGGGGGGCAGGTGCGGTTTGCGTAACCGGTTTGTTTTTGCTAAAGTGGGGGCAGCCGCAATCTTTTTTGAAGATACCGCATGACGACAGGCTTGCTATCGCGATCAAAATAAGCAGGTATTTAATTTTCTTCATGATTAGTTCCGCTGGTTATACGATAAATACGTAAGGCTTTGTTGCCTTATTGCACCTGCGGTAAAAATAAATAGGCCCGCAAAAACACGGGCCATTAATATTTTGAACAGAGCTAATTAAGCGCCAACAAGCGACTGGTAAGCATCAGCCGATAACAGGCCGTCTATTTCTGAAGCATCGCTGATCGAAATTTTCACCATCCAACCATCGCCGTAAGGGTCGCTGTTAACCAATTCAGGCTGGCTATCCAACGCCGGATTAATTTCGGTTACAGAGCCGGTAAGCGGCATAAACAGGTCCGAAACTGTTTTTACAGCTTCAACGGTGCCAAAAACTTCTTCTTTGGCAACTTTCTTCCCAACCGAACTGATATCGATATAAACAATATCGCCCAACTCCCGCTGCGCAAATTCAGTGATGCCAATAGTGGCGGTATCGCCTTCTACTTTTATCCATTCGTGGTCCTTAGTGTATTTTAATTCAGCGGGAAAATTCATATCGATCTTGTTTTTAGTGGGTCAAAAATAATAAAACTTTATCTAAGAAATCTACAAAAAGGGCTTTGCTAAAAAGAAAAAACCTTAACGGCAACTTGTTGTTAAACAGATGTAAATCAATTAAAAACTCACATTATGAAAAAGTTAGGTTCAATAGTAATGATCGCTGCTGCGGCTATGGCTTTCGGGGCATGTAAAAGTAATACTACAGCCAATAGTAGCTCGGGGACCATCGACAGTACCAATGTTTCTAAAGATTCGGCAAGTAAAACTACGGAAACTGCTGCAAGTACGATGCATGTTGACAAAGGAGATTCCACTTTTGTTGTTACTGCGGCAAATGATGGTATGGCCGAGGTTGCCGCCGGGAAGATGGCACAGGGAAAGGCTGTAAGTACCCGGGTTAAAAATTTCGCCTCGATGATGGTGACTGATCACACCCAGGCTGGTAATGAGCTTGCTGCCATTGCAAAAACCAAGAATATTGCTTTACCATCGGCGCCAAATGCCGACGCACAAAAAATGGCTGCGGATATGGATAAAATGAGCGGAAAGGATTTTGATAAAGACTATGTAAACGGAATGGTTGATGGCCACGAGAAAGCTGTAAAATTATTTACAGATGCTTCACAAAACCTGAAAGATCCTGATTTGAAAGCCTTTGCTACCAAAACATTGCCAACCTTAAAAATGCACCTGGATTCTATTAAGGCCATTAAAGCCAGTATGAAATAAACTAAATATCATGAAAAAGATAAATTCAATTTTAATTGTAGCTATGTCAGTCTTTGTTTTTCAGAGCTGCCAAAATAAAGCTAAAGATAGCACCGCCAGCGCCGATAGTCTTAATAAAACCAAAGACACCACAAGCAACGCGGCGGCAACCGGTGGTATAGCTGTTGATAAAGACGATGCAAAATTTGCGGTTGAGGCGGCCAACGGAGGCATGGCCGAAGTTGACATGGGGAAGATCGCACAAAAAAATGCGGCCAACCAACGTGTCAAAGACTTTGGAGCTATGATGGTGAGCGATCACAGCAAGGCAAATGATGAGTTGAAAGCGCTGGCTAAAACCAAGAATATTGCTTTGCCCCTTGCCGTAAATAACGATGAGCAAAAAATGGAAGATGACCTCAATAAAAAAACCGGGAAAGATTTTGACAAAGCTTATGTAGATGGTATGGTAAAAGATCATAAGGATGATATCAAAGCATTTGAAGATGCTGCTAAGAATTGCAAAGATGCAGATATTAAGGCATTTGCTGAAAAGACCTTGCCGACATTAAAGGTGCACCTGGATTCTATCGAAGCGATTAAGAAAAGCATGAAATAATACTGATCTTTCGAAAGTAAAGGGAATGAGTACTACTTGTTCCCTTTCTTTTTGCATGGATAATTGATAATTTTATACTTTATCCAAAATCAAAAAATGTCATCACCTATTGTAACCGGTTTAATGGCCCACGGCATGTCAGGCAGGGTTTTTCATGCGCCTTTCATCGCCCTCAACCCGGGTTTTGAATTAAAGGCCGTCGTTGAGCGCCACGAAAAGAACGCGGCGGCTGATCATCCGGATATCATCAGTTATAACAGCGTTGATGAATTGCTGAGTGATGATGAGATCGAACTAATTATTATCAATACTCCCGGCAGCACACACTTTGAGTTAGCGACAAAAGCCTTGAATGCCGGAAAGCATGTACTGATCGAAAAGCCCATCGCGGTAACCGCCACAGAAACAAAGGCATTGTATGATCTGGGTCGAAAGGTTGGCAGGCACGTAATGGTTTACCAAAACCGGCGCTGGGATAGTGATTTTGTATCGGTAAAAAAGGCTATAGAAAGCGGCAGGTTGGGCGAATTGATAGAGGTGCAATTTCGGTTTGACCGATATAAGACCTTACTTAGCCCGAAATTATTTAAGGAATCGAAAAGCGTTCCGGCGAACGGCTTGGTGTATGACCTAGGCCCTCATTTGCTCGACCAGGCGATAAGTTTGTTTGGAAAACCGCTATCCTTTAAAAGAACTACCGGGATCTATCGTGAAAATTCTGAGGTGACCGACTATTTTCAATATCACCTTAAATATCCTCATCAGTTAAATGTGTACCTCACTTCCTGTTTGCTCATCGCGCAGCCTACGCCATCGTTCGTGGTACATGGCACTTTAGGCAGTTTTATCAAGGACAGGGTAGATACCCAGGAAGCCCAATTAGACAATGGCATTTGGCCTGATGCTCCCGGATATGGTATAGAGCCGGCTGGTGAAGAAGGGATTTTAGTAACTTTCGATTCGGATAACAAAAAAATTACAGAGCGTATTCCGTCAGAAAAAGGCCATTATATGGGCTTATTTGACGCCGTATATCATACTATCCGTGATAACGCGTTATATTCCATAACAGAAGAACACATAGCCTGGCAAATGGAAATGCTGGAGAGCTGATGATCTGCAGATTTGCGAATATGCAAATTATCAGCCTAAACAATCTATCTGCACATTTGGAATCTGCATATTTGCACATCAAAATACTTACATTTACCATCAGAATGAAAAAATTACTCATACTCGTTTGCCTTGTTATAGCCGCCGGATGCAGCAGGGCGCAGGACACCGTTGATAATTCTAAGATCCAAAAGATACCTCCCTTTAAAATTTTACGTACTGACAGCACCTGGTTCACGTCGGCTAACCTCAAAAAAAACAAGCCGGTAATGATCATTTATTTTTCGCCCGACTGCAGCCATTGCCAGCACATGGTGTACGAAATGCGGCCGAAGATGAAGCAACTGAGCAACGTCCAGATCGTGATGGTAACATTTACCGAATACGACAGGCTGAAAATGATCCAGAACTTTCAGCGGGATTTCGACCTGGCAAAATATCATAATATCACAATCGGCACTGAAGGGCATAGTTATATTGTGCAAAGATATTACCAGGTACGTACTACTCCCTACATAGCGATTTACGGCAGGGACGGCAAATTGGTAAAGGCCTTCGATAAAGCGCCGTCAATTGATGAACTGATCGCAACGGCTAAAAAGGGCTAATCCTTTACTGGTTTAGTTTTCTGCGGCTTGTAATCTTTCCAGAGCCATTCCAGCGCTTCTGCAAGCGTTTGACTTTTCACCGCATGATCAACATGCTTTGCGTTTTTGGCGAATAGAAACTGGTAAGCATAGCCTTTTGCCACTAACACTTTAGCCATGTTCTCATTAGCCAGCACCCAATCGTGCATATTATCGCGCATCACGTTTGGGTTATAAAGATCCTGGTCGCCTACTTCCATCCAGATACGTATTGGCTTTACCGGGCTATCGGGAATAATATGCTCATGAAAACCCCATGCACCGTGCGGTGTTTCCGGGTTGGGCGGCCATTGTTGATTGATATAAGTTCCGGAATAGGTCAGCACGAGATGATACCATTCCGGGTGATACCAGGCCATGATCAGCGCACATGATCCGCCCGAACTACCGCCCATGGTAGCGCGGCCATTCGGATCATGCGTTAGTTTCACCTGGCATTGGCTTTCCACCAGCGGTAATACTTCCTTCTCAACAAATTCGGCATACAGGCCCGACATGGTATCATATTCCAGCCCGCGCTCGCTGCCCTGGGCATCACCGCTGCCGTTGCCGATGGAAATGGCGATCATTGGAGGCACTTTATGCTCGGCGATCAGGTTATCCAGTACGGTGAACAGCATGTGGTCCGGTCCGTCAGCGCCAATAATGAAAGGCGCAGCGGTTCCGGGGACATACTGCTTCGGAACATAAACCTCAATATGCCGTGTATAGGGAGCCGGATGGCTGGTAGTGACGATCAGCTTAGCCGGGTCCGATGGATCTACGGTACCAAACGTTTTCGGCTCCCGCGCGATGCCGGGGTATATCTTGCTGTCTTTCGACTCCATTGTCAGTTCGAATATCGTTCCCTGCGGAACATTGGCTCGCACAATAGCTTCAGGCGCGGGGTTGTAGGTAGGACCAATAATAAAATTGCCGTCAACCTTGGGTGACGGATTGGTTCCATCCGGTAATTCCGTAGCCTTAACATAGCCGGGCGTATGTGGGTCGCGGACGGGTATTTGGGCGATGGCCGGTATGGTTAGCAATGCGCTGAATGCGACGAGAATTATTTTGACGACTTTCATTTGTCTATTTTTTTCTTCGAGTCTTTTGCAACATAGCTATCATAAAAATGTCCAGTCCCTTTTGCATCAAGTCTTCCCACAACCACTTGTACAGAACTGTTGCTGATGTCCCATTTCGGTTGTATATGAAAGTGTTCCCTTTCTCCGAATGGAAGTTCCTTATCCGGTATGCTATCCTGATTTAGATCGGCTACTTGTATTAGAAATTTTGCAAATGATCGCAATCCTTCCGGATCGCCATAAATTAGCACATCCTGCCATTTCTCAACGTTACCTTCAAATTCATCTTCTTGGTTATGAACACGAATGTCTAAGTGTCCCGCAATTTCGTTCCTTCTCCATTTCTTCATATTGTAGTTTCGTCAGTTGTGATTTCTAAGATAAATATATCATTAACGGATATTATAAAAAAAAGCCTTTCTAAATATTCTCAGAAAAGCTTTAATTTCTTTATAGATAAATGGCTTATCCTTCCCCATGCCCCTGTTCATGCAATTCTTCCGACCCGAACAGCCTGGCGCTGAAATAGTCGTTATTGATTTGTGGAGTGAAATTCAGGAAGATACGGGTTGAATTTTTCTAAAGGTCTTGGTAGAAAGTATCCTTTAATGCAATCAGGATTACAGATACAAAGCTGTATGTGCAACCTGGAAGTTATCATCGCACCAGGATACGCCGCCTCACCTTCCGGAAAAGCACAGCGAATGGTATCATAAGGGAGTTTTCCCTCATCTATATTCGCCTGATGGATGTATTGAATTACCGCACAATCTAATTTTCTGTTCTCGCCCGTATTAACAGGCATCGGCTGACCAAGTTTATCTAATACACCTTTTAAGCCCCGGTAAGCCTGACTTAAAATCTCAAGTGAACTTGAATCGACCAGGTTCAGGCAATGTCCCAATTCAATAATAGCGCCGATAACAAATGGCGTCTTAGCAGCTTTTTTATTCCATTGTTTTCCTTGTGCAGTTTCAGTTGCATATTGTAATGCGCGCAAGGGATCCTGCTCCCAGAAATAACTCCCGGGCCCTAACCAATCCCAGGGATTCTCGCTCGGCAATAACTCATCCTGTCCATTTAGCAACTTCAGACCTATATCAAGGTCGCAGCTATGGAAGCCTATTACATCAAATGACTGGTAATTTGGCATTAATCAGCCTTCTTTTTCGCGTGTCGCTTAGCAACGACTGATTGGTCGGTTTTTTTATGAGACTCGACCATTTGAACATCAATAATGCCGGCACGTTCCAAAAAAGCAGTCGCGGTTTCCCTGGAAACAACAGCTTTAGCTGTGGCATTCCTGATTACGTCAATTTGCTCCTCGATACTTTTGGCGGTCATTAGCTTATTTTTTATTCAAATATAAAAAATCACGAATCAAATAATAGAAAATTTTATCGGCTTTCCTGCCCTGATAAAAGCCAAACTTATTCGCCCGATGACTGCTCATGCAGTTCCTCAGACCTGAACAGCTTGGCACTAAAATAATCGTTGTTCATATTCGAGATATTCATCATGCTGATCTCTTTCGGGCATTCGGCTTCACAAGCGCCGGTGTTGGTACAGTTGCCAAAACCTTCTTCATCCATTTGAGCCACCATGGATTGTACCCGACGGTAACGTTCCGGCTGACCTTGCGGCAACATACCCAACTGGGTTACTTTAGCCGAAACAAACAACATCGCCGACGCATTTTTACAAGCTGCCACACAAGCGCCGCAGCCAATACAAGTTGCTGAGTTAAATGCCTCGTCGGCTATTATTTTTGGAACAGGAATTTCATTAGCATCAGGTACGCCACCGGTATTTACCGACACATAGCCGCCGGCTTGTTGTATCCTGTCGAATGCAGAACGATCAACCGCCAGGTCCTTAATAACCGGGAATGGTGCCGCGCGCCATGGCTCGATGGTGATGGTTTGGCCGTCGTGGAAACTGCGCATGTGCAGCTGACAGGTAGTAATGGCGCGTTTCGGTCCGTGCGGATACCCGTTGATATACAGCGAACACATCCCGCAAATACCTTCGCGGCAATCATGATCAAAATGTATCGGGTCCTCGCCTTTATGTACCAGGCTTTCGTTAACCACGTCCAGCATTTCGAGGAATGACATATCCGGCGAAATACCGTCCGTTTTGTAGGTTACAAATTTACCCGCTGTTTGCGCATTTTTCTGACGCCATACTTTTAGCGTCAGGTTCATGTTTCCATTCATAGATATGAGATTTGAGATATGAGATTTGAGACAAATAGCTTGTGTAAATATTTCTCGTGTAAACTCATATATAATTCTTTAACTTATGTTTTAATTGTATCTCTTACGATTTGCCCAGCGTTTGCTGGAACGAATAATTCATTTTTTGAAGCTCGTCGATCTGCTTCAATAAGTTATTTAACAAATCGTCATTTAATAATTCTAACCTATTTGATATAACTAATTGGGTCTGTAGCTCATAGGATGATCCATTTGCAATACCTAAAAAGTTGGCAAACTCTTTTTTGGAATTCCTGCCTGCACCTTCCGCGATGTTTGAAGGAATTGATACAGCGGAACGCCTGGATTGGCTAATCAAACCAAACCGCTCATCAGAAGGAAATGACGATGTAGCCTTGTAAACATCAACTGTCAAATCAATAGCCTTATTCCAAATTTTTAACTCCTTTAAGTTGTTCATGGTAATTGATTTTTAATATGACATTGAAACTTTTTGTCTCAAATCTCATATCTCACGTCTCATATCTTACTTATAGCTTCTCTGTGTCAAATGTACTTCTTCAAAAACGAGCTCCTCCTTATGCAATTCCTCCGGCTGGTTATCGCCTTTATATTCCCATGCGGATACGAATGCAAAATGCTCATCATCGCGTAAAGCTTCGCCTTCATCTGTTTGCGATTCGATACGGAAGTGCCCGCCGCATGATTCTTTGCGCATCAACGCATCATCAACCAGCAATTCGCCAAGCTCAAGGAAATCGGCAACGCGCCCGGCTTTTTCCAGAGACATGTTGAACTCCTCGTTCTCACCCAGCACGATAGCATTTTTCCAAAAATCAGCACGCAGGGTTTGTATTAAGCCTTTGGCTTTTTTCAACCCTTCTTCGTTACGCGCCATGCCGCAATACTCCCACATAATATGGCCCAGTTCGCGGTGAAATTCGTCAACTGTTTTGGTGCCTTTTAGTGACAGCAGTTTTTGGATGCGATCTTCCACATCCTTTTTGGCATTGGCAAAAGCCGGGTTATTGGCATCAATTGGTTTCGGACCGATAGTAGCCAAATAATCACCCAAAGTATATGGGATCACAAAATAACCGTCGGCCAAACCCTGCATCAAAGCAGATGCGCCCAGCCGGTTAGCACCATGGTCAGAGAAATTAGCCTCGCCCAAACAGTATAAGCCGGGTATGTTGGTCATCAGGTTATAATCAACCCAAAGGCCGCCCATTGTATAATGCACCGCAGGGTAAATACGCATGGGTTGTTTGTATGGGTTCTCGTCGGTAATTTGATAATACATATCAAACAGGTTACCATATTTGGCACGAACCGCGTCTTCACCTAAACGCTTGATCGCATCAGCAAAGTCAAGGAAGACAGCAATACCGGTAGTACCTACGCCGCGACCTTCATCCACCATCTCCTTACCATTTCGCGAAGCAACGTCGCGCGGTACCAGGTTACCAAATGCAGGATATTTTCTTTCCAGGAAATAATCCCTATCTTCTTCTTTCAGATCAGTTACTTTCAGCTCGCCTTTGCGCAGCCTTTGTGCCAGCTCCACTGTTTTTGGCGCCCAAACACGACCATCGTTACGCAGTGATTCCGACATCAAAGTCAGCTTCGACTGGTGGTCGCCCGTTACCGGGATACAGGTTGGGTGTATTTGCGTATAGCAAGGATTCGCAAAATAAGCGCCGCGTTTGTGTGCCCGCCAGGCCGCGGTTACGTTGCAGCCCATTGCGTTGGTAGACAGGTAAAACACGTTTCCATAACCACCGGTACAAAGCAGTACGGCATGGCCTGAATGGGTTTCCGTCTTACCATTCTCTAAATTACGGGTTACAATACCCTGCGCTTTGCCGTCAACTAAAACCAGGTCCAGCATTTCGGTGCGGGTGTACATTTTTACCTTGCCGGCCTGTATCTGGCGGTTTAAGGCCGAATACGCACCCAATAACAATTGTTGTCCCGTTTGACCCCTTGCATAAAATGTACGCGATACCTGTGCACCACCGAAAGAACGGTTATCTAATAAACCGCCGTATTCTCGGGCGAAAGGCACACCCTGTGCAACGCACTGGTCGATAATATTTACCGAAACTTCGGCCAGGCGATATACATTGCCTTCGCGGGAGCGGTAGTCGCCGCCTTTTATGGTATCGTAAAATAAGCGGTAAACGCTGTCGCCATCATTGCGGTAATTCTTTGCCGCGTTGATGCCTCCCTGTGCAGCAATAGAGTGCGCACGGCGCGGGCTGTCCTGGAAACAAAATGCCTTAACATTATAGCCCAGCTCGGCCAGTGAGGCTGCTGCGGACGCACCCGCCAAACCGGTACCAACCACAATTACATCGTACTTGCGTTTGTTGGCCGGGTTTACCAGCTTCAGGTTGAACTTATGCTTGCTCCATTTTTCGGCTATAGGGCCGGCAGGAATTTTAGCATCTAAAATCATATTTTTTAAATTCTAATATCTAAATCCTAAACTCTAAATAATCCTGTCTTCCGGACTTGCGGTCTTTCCGACTTTCGGACTAAATTCAACTTTTTGTAAAGTAGTATACAATTGGCATCAGCGCGAATCCTATCGGAATGATCACCCCAAAGAACCAGGTGCCGATAAACTCTACTATCGGCGTGTACTTTCGATGTGTCCAGCCCAGTGTCCGGAATGCGCTCTGGAAGCCGTGTAGCAGGTGATAGGCCACCGCTATCATGGCTATGACGTAAAATATCACGTACCAGATATTGGTAAAACTGCTTTGCACACGGGCGTGCAGGTCTTTCACACGTACTATTTCATAATCAGTATCATTTGATGGCGAATGAATGACCGATACCGACTTCTCGAAATCTGCAGATTTTGGTACATATTCTACCGACTCTGTTTTATCTGTTGAGAGGTCGGTACGATACTCCCTATACGTCATGGTATTGCTGTATTTATAGCGGTACCAAAAATCGCTCATGTGTATCACGATGAACAAAAATAGGATAGACCCCAGCAGCCCCATGTTTTTTGACGACCAGCTAGCATTGTCTGAAGCTTTTACCGCATAGCCAACCGGCCGCGCCTTGCGGTTTTTTACAGTGAGGATAAGGGCATACACCGTATGCACCAAAATACACAGGTATAATATGTAGGCAACAACCTCAATAGGCGGAAAATGCGTCAGGAAATTGGCGTAAACATTAAATGCGAAGCCATCGTCGTGTTTAAATAGCAACAAATTGCCACCCAGGTGCACTATTAAAAAGGTGCACAAAAACAAGCCCGTTAAAGCCATTATAAGCTTTTTGCCCAGCGAGGAGTTAAAGGTTTGTTTAAATTCGCTCATTATGAATTGATTTATGAGGCAAAAGTATCTATTAAATAATAAATCAATCGGTGTAATCAAGAGGGAAACGTTTATTTAGAAACGTTCTAAGTTTAGCGTTAGTTGTTTTGCCCCTACGGGGCAATATTTGAGGTTTTGTAGTAGTTACCGACATTTAGCCCTTACAGGGCTTTCGCTTATAGCCTGCAATGCTGCGTCCCGTAGGGACGAAATGTCGGTAGCCTAAAAATTATAAAAAAATTTTGCGCCGTAGGTGCAATACGCCTGCTGCAAATCAACCAATAGCGATCACCTTGTCCTTCAGCACCCCAAAGATCCGGTCAGTTTTTTGATGCCGCATAGCTACCCTGCCGGTGAACCTGCCAAAGGAGGGCAGGATACATTGGTTTTCGCCAAAGGCAAAGCAGGGTATAGTAACGCTTTGCCGCCCGCGACCGGAAAGATGAACCCCCGGATGAATATGCCCGCAAAGAACATAGCCTTCCGCGGTTTCTAATTTTGCGTCACCCAGTGGTTTATGCAACATCAGGAACGGGCCGACCTGCAATTCGTCTTGAAGCGAAATATTGAGTTCGACATAATATTTATCATGGATAATATCGTGGTTACCGCGAATGAGCAATATTTCCAGCTTTTTATGCTGCTGCCGCCAAAGCCTGAACCATTCCCAGTCGGCATTCATATCGCTGTGGAACAGGTCGCCGAGAAAGAAGAGTTTTTGTGGTTTGTATTCGAAGATCAAATCAGATAACTCGCCCAGGTCGGTCTGCTCCATATCGCGTGGAACGGCAATGCCCGCTTTGCGGAAATGCCCCACCTTGCCCAGGTGCACATCGGCTACAATGAGGGCTTTTTCCTGTGTCCAGTAAATTGCTTTTTGGGGTAACAGAATTAGGTCCTGCCCAAGCAGGTGATAATCGAGGCCGGCACAAATCGTCATGGATGCAAAGATAGTTTTTTGGATGGCGCATGGCGCATGGCGGTGGGCGTCCGGCGTCAGACATTTATCGCCTCGCGCCAAGCGCCTCGCCTAGAATCTCTTCACAGTCTCCGTTATATGCGCCAAATGATGCTTCCCATGCCACGAATACAGCGCCAAATTGCGTTTTAACGGAATTTCGGCCCCTGTTTCAGGATGCACAAAAGTGCGGTTCCATTGCTCTTCGCTAAGGCTGTCAAATAATCCGCCCAGGTGCTGGTGAATACCTTCCAGCATTTTTAATGACGGCTCGATAGGCAGACTGTAATCGGGCAATAAGGCCCACTCGGCTTCTTCATAAGCTTTGATAGTTGGGTTATCTTCGGTCAGCGCCCATTTAAAGCGGATAATTGAGTTCATGTGGCTATCAGCCAAATGATGTACTACCTGCCGGATGGTCCAACCGCCGGTGCGGTATTGCGTATCGAGTTGTTTTTCGGTCAGACCGATCACGGCGTTGCGTAATTTACCGGGGAACGTTTTGATATCGTTTATCCAGGTGTTTATGTTATGCTGGGTATAGGAAACCGGCGGTTTAAACCTGCCGGTGGGGTATCTCACTTCTTCGTCGGTCATAATTACAGGTGTTTTTGTCGGTTGATGTGCAATTTATTATAATTCGCAAAGTTTGCCAATAAATGAAACGCTAAATGTCAAAATAGTAGTATCGCATGACTTATTTTTTCCGCGATGGTACGGATTACCCTATTTTAGCGTTTTAGTGCTACGATTTAAACCATGGTCAAAAGATTACTGCTACCCCTGTTCCTATTTGCTTTTTCCATCGCCAATGCTGAGACTATTAAGACCGATGTACTCGTCATCGGCGGCGGTGCCTGCGGCGTGGCTGCGGCCATACAAAGCGCGAGGAGCAAAGTGAAAACCCTGCTAATTGAACCCGGCCCCTGGCTGGGCGGCAGCATGACCATGGGCGGTATGTGCGTTTTGGATGCCAACCGTAATTTACCATCGGGGATTTGGGGCGAGTTCAGGCGAAAGATCACCGACTACTACCGGCCGCGATTAGGTTACGATACGTCACACAACGCGATACTGCGTTTTGAACCGCATGTTGGTGCGGAAATCTTGAAGAAGATAACCGATACAGTAAAAAATCTCACCGTCAAACTCAAAACACCATGGACGAGTATCCGCAAGGACGGCAGCGAATGGGAGGTCACTATAGAGCAAAACGGCGAAAAAGTGACCATAAAAGCTAAAGTGGTGGTGGATGGCACGGAAACGGGTGAAGTAGCGGCAAAGGCTAAAGCCGAGTTTCAGGATGATGGGGGTGCAGAGCGAAAACAGGTTGTGACCGAGATAGCCATATTGAAGGATTTTGGCAGGAATGCTGATAAGACGATCGCTAAACCCGAAGGTTATAATCAAGCTGCCTATTCTTTTTTAAAAGGAGAAGACATCAAACAAATGCTGAAGGATAGGAAAATCCCGAATGAAAAGTATATGATCGATTGGTCGGGATATGGGAAAGAGATATATGCCTCGAAAATGATCTCCAGCCCCGACAAGTTCCTTTTGTTAAAGGACAGCATTTACAAAGCAGTAAAAAAGCAAACATTGGGCCTCATCTATTACCTGCAAACAGAACTGGGCTATAAAAACCTGGGATTGGATGATGAGTTTGGCACCGAAGACCACCTGGCGCCCGTTGCTTATGTAAGACAAGCGATGAAGATTGAAGGAAACGTTCGGATGGTTTTGGATGACATCTCCAAACCTTATGACCGGCAATCCAAACTTTACCGGACTTCGATAGGGGTTGGAAGTGACGGCACTACGCCGGCCTTCTCTATACCGCTTGGTGTTATCGTTCCTAAGAACACAGAAAATTTACTGGTCACCGAAAAGGCGATTTCGGTAACCGGGGATGTTAATAATGGCACAAACAATCCCGCCGTTCAAATGACCCTCGGCCAGGGCGTTGGCGCAACTGCCGCATACCTTGCCTTCTTTAAAACAACCACCAAACATTTGACGGTTCGCATCATACAGGGCGAAATACTGGATTATAAGGGCTACCTATTGCCCTTTACCGATGTGCCGCAAAAGGACCCGCATTGGCGGGCCATACAACAGGTTTGCGAAACGGGAATGCTGCGCGGTATTCAAAAGAAGGATGGTAATTCGGTTGAAATACATTTCGAACCGAACGATACCGTTCGCACCGCTGAGGTTAAACCCGTACTGGATGAAATATACACCCGCGCTTTTATGTGGTTCGCCAAAGAAAAACCGGGCGAAAAACTCACTTTGGGTAACTTGCTATATTTTATCAGTGATTACACCTTAACAGACCCCAAAACGCTCGAACTCACCATAAGCAAACTTTGGAAACCAGTATTTAAATTACCCGGCGAACTGGACGTAAAACGCCCGGTTACCCGTATGGAGTTTGCTGTTTTGGCGAATAAGTACTTAAACCCGTTTGCCAAAACGGTTGATCTGAGCGGGAAGATAGTGAATTGAACGATGGCCCCACAGTCGCCTTAATGACAAACCGTTCGCATATTGTCAACAGTGGTAGTTACATTGCCGTTTGCATCGAATGTTTCATGTAAGTCGAATTTGATAACCGCATTATTACCGCGACCGGGTGATGTAACCGTCGTGGTTTCAGTGATGATAATAGTCGACGACCCGTTTGTAAATGATGATTCCTGGTGTTGATTGCTGTTTACCGACGCATTATACGGCGCACCGCTGATCATACCAACCAATTTAAAATCGCTGGTATTGCCGTGCTGTGTCACCGATATTTTGTTAGCATTAATTACTGTATGCACATTGGCATGGTAAGTACCGCTAACAATTTTCAGAAGCTCTGCCGTGCATGGACTCGTTTGTGCTACACCAAAACTGGCAAGGTTGAGCTCGATCTTTTGGTCGGACGACGTGGTCCCGCTTATTGGCTTACCCTGTAGTTGAGATGAGGAGATCGGTTTTTTGTCAGTTGACGGTGCAACCGCTGATTTTTGGCACGATGTAATAATAGTGAACGCGCCAATGGCTAAAATGTAAAAGTACTTCATAAATTGAAAGATGTTAAAACCGGAAGGAATAATTAGAGTACCATTAACACAGCCGAAATAGCCTAATGTTTGAATGAAAAATTAAATAAAGCGACTATTTTAACATTGCATAAACGTGTTCGTCCAGCACTTCGCCATGTTTGATGACGGCATTTCGGGATATGCCTTCTTTTAAATAACCTGCCTTTTCCAGTACCCGCATCGAAGCGGGGTTTTTACTTAGTACACCTGCCTGGATGCGGATCAAATCAAGATTTTCAAAGGCATAATTTGTGATGAGCTTTACCGCTTCGGTCACAATACCTTTACCCCAAAGCGCTTCGCTCAGCCAATAGCCTAACAATGCAGTTTTGCGGTAAACGTCGTCGCGCAGTTCGAGGCCAATACCGCCCACAACTTTATTATCGATAACGATCGCGAAATTTATTAAAGGGTTTTGCTCAATAAGACGGTCAACCCAGGCCCGGGCATCTTCCATCGTGTAGGGCGACGGAAACCTGTCCAGCAGGAACCCTGAAATATTAGTATTATCCGCATTACGTTGCAAGGATGCTTCGTCGCCCTTTTCCCAGCAGCGTATAACAAATCCGTGACCTTTGAGCTGTATATCCATTTGATTGCTAAAAATAGTAATATTGTGCAATGTAGAGACGCCATGCATGGCGTCTCTACCCGATATTCTCAATAATTATGAAAAGAATTTTTACGCTGCTATTATTAGCCGTTTCAGGCCCATCCTTTGCCCAGCAACTGGGCGCCCTAACCGTCGAAAAAATTATGCGCGACTCAAAATGGATCGGCACTTCGCCCTCAGGCATCCATTGGAGCGACGATAGCAAAAAACTATATTTCAACTGGACACCAGATACTAGCAAGGCGACAACATTTTGCATCACAACAGATAACACAACGCCGCAAAAATTAAGTCTGGACGAACGCAAAGCCATGGTACCCGAAAACGGCGAGTGGAATAAAAAGCACACCATCAAGTTATTTGAAAAGTATGGCGATATCTTCCTGTCGGATGTCCCGAAAGGGAAAATTATCCGCCTAACCAATACCACCGACAGGGAAAGCAACCCGCGTTTTAGCGGCGACGAGGGCAGCGTGATCTTTATCCGGAGCGAAAACCTTTATGCTTTAAAGCTGAACACCGGCGAATTGGTGCAGCTGACCAATTTTGTGCATTCAGGTGGTACAGCCGTCACCGTTGCCGGAAGACGCGGACGACAAAGTGCAAGCAATGCTTCATCAGGCAACCAGCAGGAAAAATGGCTGAAAGAACAGCAATTGGAACTGTTCGACATCATCAAAAAGAACGATAAAGAAAAAAAGGC
Source organism: Sphingobacteriales bacterium (assembly GCA_044448765.1). Taxonomy (GTDB): domain Bacteria; phylum Bacteroidota; class Bacteroidia; order Sphingobacteriales; family Sphingobacteriaceae; genus Mucilaginibacter. The sequence goes on from JBIOHG010000014.1 coordinate 47,982, forward strand.
CAGTGATGCCGAGCGCAAGGAATTGGAACCCAAAAAACTGAAAGAGATCAATGTTGATGACAAAAGGATAAGCGGACTGGAAGTAAGTCCCGATGGCCGGTATGTGAGTTACCGGCTGATCACGACACCAAAAGGCGAAAAACGCACCATCGTGCCCGATTATGTAACCTCATCAGGTTTCACCGAAGATATCCCGAACCGCGAAAAGGTAGGCGGTCCGCAGTCGACATCCGAGACCTTTATTTTCGATACCGAAAAGGATACCGTATATAATGTAGCAACCGCAGATATCCCAGGCATTAAAGACATTCCTGCATACATTAAAGATTATCCTAAAGAGTTGGAGGAATATACCAAACGTAATGCCGACAGGGTAGTGGTTGTTGAAGGCCCGTTTTGGAGCGAGGATGGTAAAAATGCCGTAGTGGTTATTGCTGCTGAAGATTATAAAGACCGCTGGATGATGAAACTTGATGCGGCAACAGGTCATTTGAGTTTGATAGACCGCCAGCATGATGATGCCTGGATAAGCGGGCCAGGAATAGGCGGTACTTATTACGCCGGTAATGTTGGCTGGACAGATAACACCCATTTCTATTATCAAAGCGAGGCCAGCGGTTATTCGCACATTTATGTAGCTGACGTTACAACCGGGGAGAAAAAACAATTGACCAGCGGCAAATGGGAAGTGCAGAGCCTTGATCTGTCGAAGGATAAAAAGACCTTTTATTTCGCTGCGAACATTGATCATCCCGGGGTTGTGGATTATTACCGCATGCCGGTAAGTGGCGGAGCGCCTGTTAAGCTAACCTCGATGAAAGGTGAAAATTTAGTTGCCTTGTCGCCGGATGAAAAATGGCTGGCTATCAGTTATTCGTTCACCAATCGTCCGCCTGACTTGTATTTGCAACCTAATAAACCCGGTGCAAAAGCCGTAAAAGTTACCAATTCTATAAGCGCCGAATTTTTGTCGTACCCATGGCGCGCACCAGAGATCATCACCTTTAAAAACCGTTACGGCAGCGATGTGTACGCCCGGGTATATGAGCCAACAACTCCCGATCCGGCTAAGCCCGCCGTAGTATTTGTGCATGGCGCAGGCTATTTGCAAAACGCCACTTATTCGTGGACACATTATTTCCGCGAATATATGTTCAATAATTTGCTGGCCGATAACGGCTATTATGTGATTGACATTGACTATACCGCGAGTGCCGGCTACGGTCGCGATTGGCGCACGGGCATTTATCGTCACATGGGCGGCAAGGATCTGAGTGATAATGTTGATGGCGTAAAATACCTGGTCGAAAAATATGGTGTAAACCCAAAACATGTGGGTATGTACGGCGGTTCATACGGCGGGTTTATGACGCTGATGGCTATGTTTACCGCTCCGGATGTGTTTACTTCGGGCGCCGCTATCCGTTCCGTTACCGACTGGGCGCACTATAATCACGGCTATACTGCCGAGATACTGAACCTGCCTTACACGGATGAAAAAGCCTATCGCCAAAGCTCGCCTATCTATTGCGCCGACGGCTTAAAAGGCAATTTGTTGATGCTGCACGGTATGGTTGACCAGAATGTGAATTTCCAGGACATTGTACGGCTAACACAAAAATTGATCGAGCTGCACAAAGACAACTGGTGGTTAGCACCATACCCGGTGGAGGACCATGGTTTCGAACAGCCCAGCAGCTGGACAGACGAATACAAAAGGATATATAAGCTGTTTGAGGAAACGTTGAAGAAATAGACCGCAAATTTTCTGTAAATTTGATATGATAAAAAGGCCCGTTATGGCGAACGAAAAAAATCAACTTACTGAAAACGAAATAGCGCAATTAAAGGAAGGCCTGAAAAGAAGCCATAAGGAGCGTTTTGAAATGGCTACCCGCCTGTATAAAATGCAATTGACTATGAATAAGGCCACGATATCTCATAAGCCTTTTATTAACAAATAAGCATCGGTGGACATATTTGATGAAGGGATATTAAATTTTTGGAAAGCGCTTCAGGAACATCATGTTGAATATATTATGATTGGTGGATATGCGCTCAACTTACACGGATACCAGCGTTTTACGGGCGATTTAGATATTTGGCTTAAAGACACGCCCGAAAACAGGTGGCGGTTACGGGAAACCTTCGTCAGCTGTGAGATGGGGGATTACCCAATGATTGAAACAATGGAATTTGTCGCCGGCTGGACAGAATTCCATCTTAATAACGGATTGCAATTAGACATACTTACCGATATGAAAGGCCTTGAAGGCTATTCTTTTGACGAGTGTTTACAAATGGCCTCAGTGGCAGATATTGAAGGCGTGACCGTACCCTTTCTTCATATAAACCAGCTGATCGAAAACAAGAAAGTTGTAAATCGCCCCAAAGATCAGATCGATGTATTGGCGCTTGAACAGATAAAAAAATTGAGAGACAAGTCTTAGTTTACGATCATTGTTATGATTTTACGATGAAAAAAATTGCCTCATTTTTGGTTTTGATATTTTGCGTGGGATGCACCCATCCTTCCAAAATAAATATCGCCATAAAACTTATCGACAGCAATAAATCTCTCCGAATATCAGGCTTTGATAAAGCAGTGATTACCGATATCGCTCAAAATGGCAACGATGATGCCTGGCAAAGCTTACTGCCCGTTTACAAAATGCCCGCAGATACCGATATGAAGGATTTTCAAACCCCGCAACCGGGCAAATATCAACTGCAGGATAGCCTGTTGGGTTTTACCCCAGATACGGCTTTTAAAAAAGGGCAGGTTTATTTTTTACGCTGGTATCAGTATGATAAGATCGGGGATGCATTGCAATATATTAGGCGAAAAAATCGGACGGGCTCAATGAGTTATAAAGACTTGCTTTTTAGATACTGACGCTATTGACTTTTCAATAAAATTGCTTATATTTGCACCGTAATTAAAAGAATTCGAGGGGACAGTAGTCCCCTCTTTTATTTTCAAATTACCAAAACCGGGCTAAAATCGACAACGGAAATGGATATCGAACAGAGAGTTAGCGAACTTGTTGAAGAGAAAATAAACGAGATCGGGCGAGCCGACCTTTTCCTGGTGAGTGTGAAAATGCTGCCAAACGGGAAACTGATCATTTTGGTTGATGGCGACAAAGGTATCGGGATTGCAGAGTGTGCACAGATAAGCCGATATGTTGGCTTCCGTTTGGAAGAGGATAATGTGATAGAAGAGGCTTACAACCTGGAGGTGTCATCACCCGGATTGGATGCACCGCTTACGCTGCCGAGGCAATATGTAAAAAACGTCGGCAGAACATTAGTCATAAAAATGGCTGATGGCAGCAAACGGGAAGGTAAATTATCAGGGTTGACAGAAGACGCCATCCTGGTAGAAGAAAGTATTAAAGAAAAAGGGAAAAAAGCTGAAACAGTTGAAAGCATGATCCCCTTAACGCAAATAACAGAAACAAAAGTTGTAATATCATTTAAATAAGATGAGCAATATTAATTTGATCGATTCCTTCCAGGAATTTAAGGATTTCAAAAACATTGACCGCCCAACCATGATGAGCGTATTGGAAGACGTTTTCAGAAGCATGATCAGGAAAAAGTATGGCAGTGATGAAAATTGTGACGTAATCGTGAACACGGACAATGGTGACCTTGAAATTTGGCGCACCCGTACAGTGATGGAAGATGGGTTTTCGGAAGATGATGACCTGGAAATTGAACTGGCCGAGGCGCATAAGTTTGACGAGGACCTGGAAGTTGGTGATGATTTTGTAGAGCAGGTAACACTGGAGAGCTTTGGCCGCCGTGCTATACTGGCAGCGCGCCAAACACTGGTTTCAAAGATCCTGGAACTCGAGAAGGATGAAATATTCAAAAAATATAAGGATCGCGTAGGCGAAATAGTTTCCGGTGAGGTTTACCAGGTGTGGAAAAAAGAAACGTTGGTGCTGGATGACGAAGGCAACGAATTGTTACTGCCAAAATCTGAACAGATCCCTGCTGATTACTTCAAAAAAGGCGATAACGTAAAAGCAGTAGTGAGCAAGGTGGATATGCTGAACAGCAATCCAAAGATCATCATTTCGCGCACTGCGCCTGAGTTTTTACAGCGTTTGTTCGAACAGGAAGTACCTGAAATATTTGACGGTTTGATCACCATTAAGAAGATCGTTCGCGAACCGGGAGAAAGGGCTAAAGTGGCTGTTGAATCGTATGACGACCGCATCGATCCGGTTGGCGCTTGCGTAGGCATGAAGGGGTCGCGCATACATGGTATCGTTCGTGAGCTAAAAAATGAAAATATAGATGTAATAAACTATACCAATAATTTACAGTTATACATTCAGCGTGCTTTATCACCGGCTAAGATCACATCCATTAAATTAGATGATGAGAAAAAGACGGCCGCAGTTTATTTAAAACCCGACCAGGTATCATTAGCGATTGGTCGCGGCGGGCATAACATTAAATTGGCGGGCAAGTTAACCGGTTATGAAATAGATGTTTATCGCGAAGCTGACGAGCAGGATGAGGATGTGGATATCGAAGAATTCTCAGACGAAATTGACGGCTGGATCATCGATGAGTTCAAACGCATTGGTTTGGATACCGCAAAATCAGTACTGGCGCTTACGGTTGGTGAACTGGTAAAACGCACCGATCTGGAAGAGGAAACGGTTAAGGAAGTGCTATCAAGTCTGCAGGCCGAGTTTGAATAAGCGCTATAAGCGAAATTAAAATCGTATTTTTGCAAAAAAAAGAAAGAGAAAGTATTAATAAATGTCAGAAGACAAATCAATAAGATTAATAAAGGCGGTAAAGGAACTGAACATTGGTATGGGTACCATTGTCGATTTTTTGGCTACCAAGGGCTACAAAGTTGATAAGCAGCCCATGGCCAAATTGGACGGTGATATGTACACTGCCCTGTTGAGGGAATTTTCTGCAGACAAAATTATAAAGGAAGAAGCCAAGCAGATAAGTATCGGCAAAATAAGGAAGGAAGAGCCTGGCTATGTTCCCGAAAAACCTGTTGAACAACGCCGTTCAAGGGATTTCGAAAATGAAGAAATACTGATAAAAGGGGTCAATAATTTTGTACCGCCGGTTGAAAAACCTAAAGTTGAACAACCAAAAGCGGAAGAAAGAAATGATGTAACCTTGCCGGGCGTAAAAGTTATTGGTAAGATAGACCTCGATGCACCGGTTCAGCAACCTGAAAAGAAAGCTGAGCCCGTTGTTGTTAAAAAAGAACCGGCACCTGAAGTAAAAGCAGAGCCGAAAGAAGAAGTAAAACCGGTTGCTGTGGCCGAGCCTGCTAAAGCAGAGCCGAAAGAAGAAGTAAAACCAGCGGCACCGGTTGTAGCGCCCCAGGCCGAAGAAGCGGTTGAAGAAGGTGATGAAGTAATAAGGGCCAAAGCTCAACGCTTAACCGGGCCGAATATAGTGGGTAAGATAACTTTGCCTGTTGACCCTGCAAAACGTAATCCAGTTGCGTCGTCGTCAAATACGGCGGGCAATGCTGCCGATCACAAGCGCAAACGGAAACGTAAGGATAATCAACCGCAACAAGGTACTGGTGGCGGCAATAACCGTCCTGGTGGTCAGGCACCACAACAAGGCGGCGGCAATCGCCCCGGTTTTGGAAACAATAATCGTCCCGGTGGCCCGGGTGGAAATAACCGCCCCGGTTTTGGAAACCGCAACGCCCCTCCGGGAACTCCTAAGGAAGAACCTACAGAAAAAGAAATACAGGACCAGATAAAAGCAACACTTGCCCGTTTAAGCGGTGCAGGTAAATCAGGTAAATTTGCACAGCGGGCCAAATTCCGCCGCCAAAAACGTGATGACGTTGCTGCAAGCGCCGAAGAACTGGCATTAGAGCAAGAAGCGCAGTCCAAAGTATTAAAGGTTACCGAGTTTGTAACTGCCAATGAACTGGCTTCGATGATGGACGTATCTGTAACGCAGATCATTTCCACCTGTATGAGCCTGGGCATGTTTGTGTCTATCAACCAAAGGCTTGATGCCGAAACGTTAACCATCGTGGCCGATGAATTTGGCTACCAGGTTGAGTTTGTGAAGCCGCAGGACGAAGAAGCCAGCCTGGATACACCGGATGATCCGAAAGACCTGCTGCCGCGTGCGCCGATAGTTACTATTATGGGCCACGTTGACCACGGTAAAACATCGCTGCTCGATTTTATACGCAAAACCAATGTAATAGCTGGTGAAGCCGGTGGTATTACACAACACATAGGTGCATACGAAGTTACTTTGCCGGATGATAAGGGTAAGATCACATTTTTAGATACACCGGGCCACGAAGCGTTTACCGCGATGCGTGCCAGGGGTGCCCAGGTGACCGACATCGTTATCATCGTAATAGCCGCTGACGATAGCGTGATGCCGCAAACCCGCGAGGCTATTAACCATGCGCAGGCTGCAGGTGCACCTATCATATTTGCGTTCAATAAGATCGACAGGCCGGGCGCTAACGCCGATAAAATACGCGAACAACTATCAGCCATGAATATTTTGGTGGAAGAGTGGGGCGGTAAATACCAATCGCAGGAAATATCGGCCAAAACAGGGCTTAATATTGATAAGCTTTTAGAAAAGGTATTGCTTGAAGCAGAATTGCTTGAACTAACAGCTAATGCGAATAAACGTGCCATCGGTACAGTTATAGAAGCAGCTTTAGATAAGGGCCGTGGTATTGTAACTACGGTGCTGGTGCAAGCCGGAACTTTAAGAGTAGGTGACCCTATACTGGCCGGCTGTTACAGCGGCCGTGTAAAAGCACTTACTAACGAACGCGGCCAGCGTGTTGACTTTGCAGGCCCCTCAACACCAATACAGGTGCTGGGTATGCAGGGCGCACCAACAGCGGGCGATAAATTTAATTCTCTCGAAAGCGAAGTTGAGGCACGCGAGATAGCCAACAAGCGTATGCAATTGCAGCGCGAGCAGGGCCTTCGTACACAAAAACACATTACACTTGATGAAATTGGCCGCCGTTTGGCAGTTGGTAACTTTAAGGAGCTCAACATCATTGTTAAAGGTGACGTGGATGGTTCAATTGAAGCCTTGTCAGATTCATTACTGAAACTTTCAACCGAACAGATACAGGTAAATATTATTTCGAAGGCCGTTGGGCAAATATCCGAGTCGGATGTATTGCTGGCATCGGCGTCTGATGCAATAATCATCGGTTTTCAGGTACGGCCATCAGGCGGTGCGCGTAAGCTGGCTGAGCAGGAGCAAATCGATATTAGATTATATTCTATTATCTATGACGCCATAAACGAGATAAAAGCCGCCATGGAAGGCATGCTTGCGCCTACGTTTGAAGAGAAGATAGTAGCCAATGTTGAAATACGCGAAACATTTAAAATAAGCAAAGTAGGTACCATTGCCGGTTGTATGGTGCTTGATGGTAAAATTACCCGCAACAGCAAAATACGTATTGTACGCGAAGGCGTAGTAGTATTTACCGGCGAACTCGCATCACTGAAACGCTTTAAAGATGATGTGAAAGAAGTAAATACAGGTTACGAATGCGGGTTGAACATCGCAAACTATAACAATATAGAGGTGGGCGACATTGTTGAAGCCTACGAAAATGTTGAAGTGAAGCGTAAACTGTAAATAAGCAGCAGATTTACAAAGAAAAGGCCCTGATTTTCAGGGCCTTTTCTTTTAATAAAAAATTACGCATTTTTTTTTGGCGAACATATTTTTATTTACAACTAAAATTTTAGTAATTTCCCTTTTTAATTAAGGACGTATTGGTATGTTTCTTTACGAATAGCTTGATTTCTAAAAAGAACTACTGTATATTCCGTTTCTATTTTTGCCTAAATTACTTTCATGGGATGAAAAAATACCTTTTTAAACTTAGTCTATTATGCTTTTTGAGTGTAATAGCTGCCGGTAAGTTATGGGGGCAGGCGGCTCCGGGCGATAGTTCTGCTGTGCAAAACCAAACACAGCAAACCATAGCAAATTTTTATATAGCCATTGGACAGCAGTCGAGGCTTTATAACGGACATGAGTATTTACCTTACGAACGAACCATAAAAGGCACCGCGCTTTATCCTTTTGATGCCGATACCTGGGCATCGGGCGAAGTAAATTACGACGGTTTTATCTACAAAGGCGTGCCGATGATGTACGATGTTTATAAGGATGTGCTGGTTGTGCTGCTTTATAATCATTTTTCGATGTATACCCTGCTCAATGAGAGGGTGCATGACTTTAGTTTCTCAAACCACCATTTTGTGCGAGTCGATGCCGACTCACTAACCGAGGATAAATCGGGGATCAGTACGGGGTTTTACGAACAGCTTTATGGTGGTAACAAGGTGGAAGTTTTGTCTAAGCGAATGAAAACCATTCAGAATACAAGCAATGTTACTGCGGCGCCTGAAACTTATTTTATTTCAAAGTCGGAATATTATGTGCGCAAAGGCAACACCTACTATAAGGTCGGCAGCCAAAGTTCGTTCCTGAATGCGCTGAAGGACAAGAAACCGCAGTTAGAGAAATACATTAAAAATAATAGCATTAAATTCAGGCAGGATCCTGAAGGGGCCATGGCAAGCCTTGCAGCCTATTATGATCAAAACTAAATAAACATGATAAAGTAACCATCGGCAGTAAGTGCCTATGGTTTATACTAAGCCGGGCGAAACCAAGTCCGGCTATAATCAAAACCTATTACTGAACGAATAACTTATTCTGATGAAAAAAATTTACCTCTTAGGCTTCTGCTTCGCGATTTTTTTTAAAATGGTTTCGGCACAGGACATGGACAAGAAAACGATCAGCGTCAATTTTCAGCAAGCTTCCATTGAACAGTTTGTAACAGACCTTGAAGCCAAAACCGGGCTTCACTTTTATTATAACCCACCGCAGTTTGATAGCCTTAAGGTAACGGTACAGGCAACAAGCCAGCCGCTCGCGACGGTGTTGGGAATGGCTTTCCGCGGGACAGATTTCCATTACGCAATAACCAACCAGGCCGTGTTTCTCACCAAAGGAAGGCAACTGAACACTACCCTGGCACCGGGATTTTTTAACACGCCAACAACAACTGCGCCCGCTGCTGCTGTAACGGATTATACTACTGATAACCAAACCAAAGTGCCAGTGGCTACAACTGAGAATAAGTTGTATGAAATAGGTATAAAAACCAATAACATTAAGGCTGGTAACGCCACCCTGGCCGGCTATGTTCGTAATATAAAAACGGGCGAGGCTATTATAGGCGCCAGCATTTATAATCCGGATAGTAAGGTAGGTGTATCAACCGACCAATTTGGTTATTACTCGCTCACCTTGCCACGCGGAAGGCAAACATTGGTTATAAAGGGCCTGGGACTAAAGGATACCCGGCGCCGAATAGTATTGTACAACGATGGCAAATTGAATATCGAAATGCAGGAACAGGTGACATCGTTAAAAGAGGTGACGATATCGGCTGAGAAAGTAGCTAACGTTAAGAGTGTGGAAATGGGCGTTAACAAGCTTGATATCAAAAGCATCAAGCAAATACCAACAGCATTCGGCGAAGCGGATGTGCTGCGTGTAGTGCTTACTTTGCCGGGCGTACAATCAGTAGGGGAAGCCACAACAGGCTTTAACGTGCGCGGCGGCGCTGCGGACCAGAACCTTATCCTGTATAACGATGCTACGATCTATAACCCTTCACACTTTTTTGGATTTTTCTCGGCATTTGATCCGGATATCGTAAAAAACATCGAGTTATTTAAAAGTACCGTACCGGAGAAATACGGAGGCCGCCTATCTTCTGTACTCGAAGTAACCGACCGGGACGGAAATAAAAAGAAATTTACAGGTTCTGCAGGTATTGGTTTGTTAACAAGCCGCCTGAATGTGGAGGGCCCGATCATAAAGGATAAAACATCGTTTATTTTCGGCGGCCGTACTACTTATTCTGATTGGCTGCTGAGCTTATTGCCTGACGCTTATAAGCACAGCTCGGCATCATTTTATGACCTTAACCTGGGTATAACCAGTCAACTGGGTGATAAGAATACCCTTTACCTGATGGGATATATGAGCCAGGATAAATTCAGACTGAACAGCGACACGGCGTATGGTTATGAGAATAAGAACGCGAATATTAAATGGAAGCACAATTTTAACAATAAACTGTATAGCGTGGTGTTGTTTGGGTACGACCATTACGATTACAGCATAACCAGTACAGCCAACCCTGTTGATGGGTACCAACTCAAATTTGGCGTTAATCAATATAATTTCAGAACAGATTTTACTTATTATGTAAATCCAAAAAATACCATCGATTTTGGTATAAGTTCTATTTATTATAAGCTTAACCCGGGCGACGAGGAGGCCGACGGAGCAAAATCATTGGTGATACCACAGGTTGTTCCGCAGGAGCAGGCCCTGGAGAATGCGCTCTATTTAGGTGACAAATATGACATAACACCAGATCTATCGGTAAGTGCCGGTATCAGGTATGCCTTATATGCTTATCTCGGTCCGCAAACCGTAGATCGTTATGCACCGAATTTGCCCAAGGAAAGCCTGAACGTTCTGGACAGCACCACCTATGGCAAAAACAAGGTAATAAAAACTTATGGCGGCCCCGAAATCAGAGTTTCAGCTCGTTATAACCTAAGCGATGACGTTTCGCTAAAGGCAGCGTATAATACCTCGCACCAGTTTATTCACCTGCTCTCCAACACAACGGCCATTTCGCCAACCGATAGCTATAAATTGAGCGATCCTAATATTAAGCCGCAATTTGGCCAGCAAGTGTCGCTCGGGTTATACAAGAACGCTAAAGCCAACACGATAGAAATGTCCGTCGAGGTCTATTATAAAAAGATCAATAACTACCTGGATTATAAAAGCGGTGCCACCTTGCTGCTTAATGATCATATTGAACAGGACGTGATCAATACGCAGGGTAAAGCTTACGGTGTCGAATTCCTGGTACGCAAAACGGCAGGTAAATTGAACGGCTGGATCAGCTATACTTATTCGCGCACATACCTGAAACAGGATGACCCTAACGCCGGCGAACTGATAAACGGCGGCAATTATTACCCTGCAAATTATGACAAGCCAAACGATTTCAATTTTACAGGTAACTACAGGGTGAGCCACAGGTTTAGTGTGTCGCTGGATATGACATACAGCACCGGCCGACCTATTACCCTGCCGATTGCCAAATACAACTACGGCGGTGCCGAGAGGGTCTATTATTCGGACAGGAACGCATACCGTATACCGGATTATTTCAGGACAGATTTATCCATGAATATTGAGGGTAACCATAAAGTGCACCAGCTTACACACAATTCATGGTCTATAGGGGTGTATAACCTTACAGGCAGGGCTAACGCCTATTCTACCTTCTTCCAGGAGCAGGGAGGAGCTATAAATGGTTACCAGCTATCCATATTTGCAAGGCCGATACCATTTGTAAACTACAATATCCGGTTTTAAATGCATGCGAGGGGGCTCATAGTGATGATGTCTGTTTCTGTAATAATGGTGGCTGAAAGCTGTAAAAAAACTTATAAGCCTTCTGTCGTAGCATCTAACGCAAACTACCTGGTGGTAGAAGGGGCTATTAACAGCGGAGCGGATTCGACCTTTATTAAATTGAGCAGGACCGTTAACCTATCAGATAAGATAACCAGTAAACCCGATTCTGAGGCGTTGGTAACGGTTGAAAATGATCAGCAAACCAGTTTTCAACTGCAGGAAACCCTTAAAGGCACCTATGCATTGCCGCCGATGACACTGGATACCGCACACAAATATCGTGTCCGGATAAAAACGGCTGACGGTAAGGAGTATCTTTCGGATTTTGTTAGGGTGTATAATTCGCCGCCAATAGATACACTTAGATATCAAGTGAAAGGTGACGGCTTGCATATTTACGTAAGCACCCACGATAACACTAATAAAATACATTATTACAAATGGGATTACGATGAGACCTGGGCTTTTAATTCCCATTTCGAATCCTTTCTTAGGTATGTTAACGGGCAGTTTATATACCGCACGGCAGATCAGCAGATATATCATTGTTGGGGGAACGATCATTCAACAGTATCAAACCTGGAAACGACCAATAAACTCAGCCAATCGGTCATCAACGACAAAGAGCTTGTCATTTTACCGCTCAACTCCGAAAAATTAAGTATCCGCTACAGTATATTGGTAAAAGAATACGGGCTGCCGCTTGCCGCATATGAGTATTTTACAAACCTGAAAAAAAACACCGAACAGATCGGGACCATTTTTGATGCCGAACCATCGGAACTTAAAGGCAACATTACTTGTGTAACCAACCCGGCAATACCTGTAATTGGCTTTATAACAGCAGGAACTGTAACCAGCAAACGAATTTTTATTGACAATCGCGACCTGCCGCCAGTGCTCCCTTACACCTATTATGATATGATCGATTGTAAAGATGATGTTGTAAAAGTAAGTTCGGAGGCTGATATAGAACGATTTTACGGAGGCGTACATCCCGAGTTTATTCCCTTGGGTGATGCTGCGCAGGCGGGGGCATCTGAGTGTGTGGATTGCACATTGAGGGGTACAAATAAACAACCGGCATTTTGGAGGTAATATGAAAAGTGAAGGGGATATGAACAAACTAAGCACCGGATTTTCCTTATTAATCTTAACGTTATCTTATGGTTGTAAAAAATCATTTACACCTAATGTTGCAGCCGGCAACACCAATTACCTCGTAGTTGAGGGTGTTATCAATACCGGAAACGATTCGACCATATTTAAATTAAGCCGAACGGTAAACTTAGGTATAGGGACGGATTCGACTTTTGAACGAGGGGCACAAGTTATTGTAGAAAATGATCAAAATGCGAGTTATACTGTACCCGAAATTGGCCAGGGCAAATATGCAGCACCCGCGCTGGGACTTGACAACACGCATAAGTATCGGTTGCGTGTAAAAACCGTTGACGGAAAGGTATACCTGTCAGATTTTGCGGCGCCAACTTATACCCCACCTATAGATAGTATTGGATTTACCATAAATAACAAGGGTATTCAAATATATGCCAATGCGCATAATGCTAATAATACCACCCGTTACTACCGTTGGGACTACGTTGAGACCTGGGAGTTCCATGCCAAATATCAATCGTTTTATATTTATAACGGGATCGATATAGTACCGCGCACGCCGGACCAAAACAATATTTATTATTGTTACGGTAATAATACATCTACCGGTATTGTTTTGGGCAGTACCGCCGCACTATCTCAGGACGTGGTGTACCAGGCACCTATTACCACCGTTGAATCTACCTCTGAGAAGATCGAACTGGAATACAGTATCCTGTTACATCAATATGGGCTATCGAAAGACGCCTTTACTTTTTATCAGACCTTAAAAAAAAATACGGAGCAGATAGGTTCCATATTTGATGCACAACCTTCAACAATTGATGGAAATATGCACTGCATTACCAACCCTTCCGTCCCTGTAATTGGCTACATAACCGCTACAAACGTACAGGAGAAAAGGATTTTTATATATAACTCGCAGGTGCCAAGATTATGGCAGCCAACTTACCCTTACAACTGCCCGCTTGATTCATTGTTGTTCTGTAGAGGTAAGGACTGCCAAAATGAAGTAAAGGATTTTTTAATGGTGCCGAACTCACCGGAAATACCTGTAACAACAATTCCGGCAAAAGTGGGACCGGGCATAATAGGGTATTTTGGGGCCGGGATAATATGCGTTGATTGCACCCTAAGGGGAGTAACTAAGCGACCTGATTTTTGGAAATAGATGGATAAGAGGATATATATATTAATTTTAATGATAACGGCATTTAGCTGTCAGAAGCCTTATTTGCCAAAAATTGTAGCTGTATCCAGTAATTACCTGGTTGTGGAGGGCGCTATCAATACCGGGTCTGATTCAACCAGCATAAGGCTTACCCGTACCATACCGCTTTCATCAACAGCAGAAGCGCAACCGGAGCTTGACGCCACCGTTACTGTGTTAACCGATGCAGGGGGTAATTACCCGTTATCATCGGCGGGCAATGGCTATTATACCGGGCCGGGGCTTAATTTGAATTCGTCGGCTAAGTATGGTTTAAAAATTACCACTTCCGCCGGTAAAGTGTACCAATCAGACTTTGTAGTTTCGAAGAACTCGCCCCCGATTGATAGTGTATACTACCGGGTTCAAAGCGACGGCCTGAAGATATATGCCGATACGCACGACGCATCAAACAACAGCACTTATTACCGTTGGGACTATAAGGAGACGTATGAGATACATACGGCTTATTACTCGTATGTTTATTTCTCCCAAATACCTTTTGACACGGTTTTAAACCGATCCTTTGACAACCAGATATATTCCTGCTGGCTATACGATTCATCTTCAGGTATCATATTAAACTCCTCGGCTAAATTGGCCAAAGATGTCATTTCCGGCAACCGCATAACACAAATTGGCTCCACTTCGGAGAAGCTTAGGGTTAGGTACAGCATCCTGGTAAAGCAGTATGCGCTAACGGCAGATGCTTTTCATTATTACGAGCAATTACAGAAAAACACAGAACACCTGGGCAGCATTTTTGATGCGCAACCGTCTGAACTGCCGGGTAATATACATTGTATAACTAATCCCGCTGAAGTTGTAATTGGCTATTTAACAGCCGGTAATGCCGCAGATAGCAGGTTATTTATAGATAACAGGGATTTACCAACCTGGCAGGTGTCAACGCCGTACGGTGAATGCGTATTGGATACGGCATTGTTTGCAAGAAGATTTGCCGGTGTAAACGAGGTGCAATATTGGATTTATTCGGGAACGAAGATTCCCCTATTCCCAATACAACAGCCCGGTTCCTCTATTATCCTGGGGTACACAATGTCAACACCCCAGTGTGTAGACTGTACCTTGCGCGGAAGTAATAAACAACCCGGTTTTTGGACTATTCAATGAAAAAAAAATATTACATGATTTATACCACAGTTGCAATAAGTATGGTAGCGCAAGGATGTAAAAAACCTTACTTGCCCGTTATTATAGCTGTATCCAGTAATTATTTGGTTGTGGAAGGCATTATAAATACCGGTTCCGACTCAACCAGCATTCAACTCAGCCGTACTGTACCGCTTACGTCAACGGCACAGCCATCGGAACTGCCGGGAAATATACATTGCATAACTAATCCGGGCGAGGCTGTAATTGGCTATGTAACAGCCGGCAGCTCTGTGGAAAGCAGGATATTTATTGATAACAGCTCTCTTCCCGCGCGGCATGCATCAACGCCGTATGATCAGTGCATGCTGGATACCTTATTAAAACTCAGGCCAACTGGTTTGACATTTATAGACGAGGTGGAGCGTTATATTTATTCAGGAACAAAGCTACCTATATACCCCATACAACCTCCCGGATCAAACCAGATCCTTGGTTATGTGGCTTCGTCCCCGGAATGCGTTGATTGCACATTACGCGGAACTAATAAACAACCTAATTTTTGGATAAATCAATGAAGAATATATATCGAAAAATCTTTTCAATGGCATTGGCAATAATGGTGACATCAGGTTGTAAAAAACCTTATTTGCCACCTGTTATTTCAGCCACAAACAGTTACCTGGTTATCGAAGGATTAATAAACAGCGGTGCCGATTCTACTTTTATTAAATTAACCCGTACGGTTAAATTATCAGGCAAATCAGCGCCCGCTCCGGAGTTAAATGCTGTGGTAACTGTTGAGAGCGATCAGAATAACACTTATACATTAGAGGAAGCCGGAAACGGGCTTTACCAGTCAGCGCCGTTAAATCTGAGTTCAGCAGCAAAATATCGGTTGCGCGTAAAAACATCGGACAATAAAGAATATGTGTCAGATTTTGTTGAAGCAAAGGTTACCCCGGCGATTGACAGTATAAGCTACAGCGTAGCAAACAACGGTGTGCAGTTTGAGGCGAATACACATGATCCGACAAACAATACCCGGTATTACCGCTGGGATTTTGACGAAACCTGGCAATACATATCATTTTATCAATCCTTTTATAAGCTTGACCCTACCGGCTATCCAACTTACCGCATCCATTATAATGGACCTGACAATATTTATCAATGTTTTGCTACCGCCCAGTCGCACCAGATATTACTTGGTTCATCGGCTAAGCTAACAAATGATGTAATAGCTCAGCAGCCTGTAGATTTTATTTCGGCCGGTTCGGGTAAAATATCGCATGGCTATAGCGTTATGCTGCGTCAATATGCGCTTACGTCGGCTGGGTTTAGTTATTGGCAAAATGTGAAAAAAAATACCGAGCAATTGGGTTCTATTTTTGATGCCCAACCTTCAACATTGCAGGGTAATATCCATTGCATCAGTAACCCTGCAGAACCGGTTATCGGTTTTGTAAGCGCTTCGAGTGTTACAGCAAAACGCTTGTATGTGGATAACCATTTTGCAGGCCTGTTTGTGCCTTTTTATGTTGAGCCGCCGGATGCAGGCGCGTGCCCGATTAAAGCTATAATGATTGCCCCTGAGGTAAGTTTCCAGGACAGGCTCAACCAAATATTTAGAAATGGTGATACTGTTTTAGTAAATGCGATACAGCCTAATGGAGCCCCGGCAATTATTGGCTATTCGTATGCCTGGAATGAGTGTGTGGATTGCCGGACCAAACAGCCTTATGGTACCAATACACACCCGGTTTTTTGGCCCTATTAATTGATAATGAAAAATGTTGTTAAAACAATATTTGTTATGATGTTAGCTTCCGTAGGTTGTAAAAAGCCTTATGCGCCGTCAATTATCTCTTCAAACAACAGTTACCTTGTTGTGGAAGGGGTGATCAACAGCGGAACGGATTCTACCTATATTAAACTTACACGGACAGTAAAATTATCAAATAGCGCGGCCCCCGCGCCTGAATTAGGTGCTATTGTAACTGTTGAGGGTGATAATAATAACTCATACCCTATATCCGAAGCCGGGAATGGGATTTATTCGTCAGCAGCGCTGAACCTGACAATTGGAGCAAATTACCGGTTACGCATCAAAACAACTAATAACAAGGAGTATGTATCCGATTTCGTGCCGGCGAGAGATACCCCGGATATTGACAGTTTAAATTACAAGGTGCAAAACAACGGTGTAGAGATATACGTCAACTCGCACGATCCTAAAAATAGTACGCGCTACTACCGTTGGGATTTCGATGAAACATTTGAATACGTGTCTCGTATCCGGTCTTTTTATAAAATAGGTGATGATGGCTTGCCTACTTATCGCTCGGCCTATAATGATTCGGATAATATTTACTATTGTTACAAATTCGGTCAATCACACCAGGTTTTACTGGGCTCATCGGCTAAGCTTGCGCAAGATGTGATAGCACAACAGCCGGTTGATTTTGTAGCTGCTAATTCGGGTAAAATATCACTGGTCTACAGCATATTGTTACGCCAGTATGCTTTAACCAGCGATGCATTTAATTATTGGCAGGTGCTGAAAAAGAACACCGAGCAATTGGGTACCATTTTCGATGCACAGCCGTCAACCATACAGGGTAATATTCATTGTATTACCAATGCTAATGAACCTGTTGTGGGCTACATCAGCGTATCGGGCGTCAAAACAAAGCGTATAATTTTAGATCATTACTACCTCAATTTGTACACAACTAATCCCCCACCTACCGATGGGGATGCCTGTATGGCGGAATATATACCCATTGAACCTGCTGAAACATTTAAAACCCGTTTACAGCATGTTTTATTTACTGGTGATTCAACATTGGTAAATGAGGTATCACAGTTAGGGACGGGTGCGTTGATAGGCTATACGTATGCGCCGACAGAATGCGTGGATTGCAGAAAAGTAGCGCCATTTGGTAATAATTTAGTACCGGTATACTGGCCCTATCAATAATAAATTGAATAAAAAATGTTAATTTAAAAAACTAAAGCTGATGAAAACCGATAACCACATAAATAACAAGACTATGAAACAAATAACGACCAAATTAAAGGGTGTTATGTTTTTGGCATTCACACTCGTGCTCTCATTAAGCTGCGGGGCCCAAACCTTAAATAGTATTCAAAATAGTTTTAATAACTATAAGCAATACGCCTTACAGGAAAAGGTGTATGCCCATACCGATAAAGGTTCCTATATGACAGGCGAGATCATGTGGTTTAAGATATATGCGGTGGATGGTACCAACAATAAACCACTCAACCTGAGCAAGGTTGCCTATGTGGAATTGTTGGATAACAACCAGGTAGCGGTGCTGCAAACCAAGGTTGAACTGCGCAACGGCAGCGGCAGCGGCTCTATCTATATTCCGGTTACCACAAATAACGGGAACTATAAGCTGCGGGCCTACACCAATTGGATGAAGAACTTCAGTCCGGATTATTATTTTGAAAAAAATATAACGCTCGTAAACCCGCAGATAGCGCCAAATTCAATGGCTGTGATAAACCCGGCTGACTTTGATATCCAGTTTTTCCCCGAAGGCGGTGACCTTGTTAACGGCATTAGCAGCAAAGTAGCATTTAAGGCGGCCGATAAAAATGGAAAAGGCATTACTTTTTCGGGTGCAATCATTGACCAGAAAAACGACACTATTGTGCGGTTTAAACCATTGATGTTTGGTATGGGTAATTTCTCATTCACACCCGATGCAGCCAATACCTACAAAGCGGTTATCAAAGTTGGCAACAATGCGGCGGTTACAAAACCTATCCCGGCTATTGATCAGCAAGGATATGTGATGCAGTTGGCCGATAACGGATCGGGCCAGTTACAGGTAACGGTAACAACCAATACCAAACTTGATGAGCCCGACCTGTACCTTTTTGTTCATAGCAAACAAGTGGTAAAAGTAGCTAAACGTGTGGTGCCCATCAATGGAAGCGCAAGCTTTACCATTGATAAAAGTACGCTGGAAGACGGTATATCGCACATAACCATCTTCAATAATAACAAAAAACCGGTGTGCGAACGACTTTATTTTAAGCGGCCGACAAAATTGATGGCGATCAATGCCTCGACAGATAAAACGGAGTATGGCGAACGTAAAAAAGTAAATATTTCACTTGCTACTAAGGATAATACAGGTAAAGCGGCCAATGCTAATCTATCCATGTCCGTATACCGGCTGGATGCTTTTCAAACCCTTGAACCTGGCGATATAGCGAGTTATTTATGGTTAAGTTCTGATCTGAAAGGCAGTATCGAGTCGGCTGAATATTACCTCAAAAATAATACTGCCGAGGTAGACGCAGCAGCGGATAACCTAATGCTTACCCAGGGATGGCGCAGGTTTCAATGGAGCGACGTATTAAAAAACAAACCCGCTGCTTTCACTTTTCTACCTGAATATAATGGCCACATAGTGACCGGAAAACTGATCAACACCCTAACAAACACCCCCACCGCCGATGTTGTTGCTTATTTTGGCATCCCGGGCAAAAAGGTACAGCTATTTACCGCAAGGAGCGATTCATCGGGTAAGCTGTTATTCAATACCAAAGGCTTCTATGGTCCGGGCGAGATCGTGATCCAAACCAATACGCAACACGATAGTACGTACCGTATTGATATTGTGAGCCCGTTTTCCGAACAATATTCAAAAAGCCAGGTACCCCAGTTTAACCTCACCCCGGATATGCAGCAGTCGCTCGAAAAAAATAGCCTCGGTATGCAGGTGCTGAATATTTATTCGGGCGAAAACATCAGGCATTATGATCTTCCGCGCGATAGCAGTGCATTTTTTGGTACGCCGGATAAAGTTTACAAACTGGATGATTATACCCGTTTTACGACAATGGAAGAAGTATTGCGCGAATATATCCGGGAGGTATATGTAGTCAGGTCGGATAAAAGATATCATATCAAAGTAATAAGCGGTGCCGGTTTCCTGGAAGGCGATCCGCTGGTTATGCTTGATGGAATTCCGATTTTTGATATAGATAAAGTGATCGCTATTGACCCATTAAAAGTGAAGAGACTGGATGTCATAAAAGACAGGTATTTTTGGGGATCTGCAGATGCGGAAGGCATATTAAGTTATACAACTTATAAAGGCGACCTGGGTGGCGTGGAACTCGATCCACATGCCGTGGTATTAGATTATGAAGGGCTGCAATTGCAAAGGGTATTTTATTCGCCGGCTTATGATTCCGACAAAGCCGCTGCAAGCCGCGTTCCTGATTTCAGGAATGTACTATATTGGGCACCAACTGTTAATACCGGCGCTCAGGGTGCAAAGCAACTTAGTTTTTATACTTCGGACCAGGAAGGCCAATATATTGGTGTGATACAGGGCCTTACTGCCGACGGCCAGGCGGGCAGCCAGTATTTTAAATTTGATGTAAAAAAATAACCCTCCATGTTAGCTGTTTTTTTTTAATGGGGCAGATAACTATAACACATTTGATACTTACTATAAAAAGGCACTTATTTGTGCCTTTTTTGCGTTTATAGCGTAATCGTGCAGGTTGCAAATGCGAATGAAAAAAACCGTGTTTTTAATTAAACCGCATGGTCATTTATGAGTCTAAACACTAAAAGAAAAGAATATTAATACCCTAAAGTTCTATTAAAATTTATGAAAAATTTATTCAAATACACGTCCGGCTTTGCTTTAGCCGGATTACTTTCGGTAGCGCTGGTTCCCGCAGCAAATGCACAGCGTGGTTTTAGAAGCGGCAGCGGTGGTGTGCGTATTAGCGGCGGATTCCGTGGCGGTCTGAGTTTTGGCAGAGTTCGCGCCGGAGTTGGTTTCGCTGCCCGCCCTGGCATTTATGGCGGAAGATTATTTTATGGCTACCCAACAATAGGTTTTCGTTTTGGTTTCCTGCCTTATGGTTACTTCCCTTTTTATTGGGGTGCCGATCTGTACTACTACTATGGCGGGGTATTCTACAGGCCTAATGATGACGGCGGCTACGAAGTCGCCGTGCCGCCGGTTGGTGCAGAGGTACCTGCGTTGCCGCGCGGAGCACAATCCATCGTTATTGATGGGAAACAGTACTATGAATATAACGGAGTTTATTTTCAACAGGGCACCAACGATAAAGGCAAAACAATTTATGTAGTTGCCGGAAAAGATGGTGTTTTGAATACCAATGGCGAAAATGCGGATAACCCGCCGACACCACAGGTTGGGGATATTTTAAATCAATTGCCCGCTGGTTGCCGCAAGGTAGCACTTAACGGTAAAAAGTATTATGTAGCGCCTGATGGCATTTATTACGAAGAATTTAAAGATGCACACGACTTTAAGGCCTACCGTATCGTGAGCATCCCATCGGATGATGAAAAAAATCGATAATAGAATGATATTCGGAACAGAAAAGGGCCTTAATTAGGGCCCTTTTTTCATTTAAAATAAACCTTTTCCGAAAAATTCAGTCATACTACAAATAAGTAAATAAAAAATATGAAAAGGATATATAAATATTTGTCAGCTTTCGTCTTTACAGGCATACTGGCAATGGCGCTGACAGGAAGTGTATACGCTCAGCGCGGCGGGCATGGTGGTGGTGGTCACGGCGGTGGCGGACATGGCGGGGGTGGCGGCTTTCACGGGGCATCCGGTGGCGGCTTTCGTAGCAGCGGCGGTGGAGGTTTTCATGGAAGCAGTAGTGTCCGCGGCAGGTCATCCGGTTTTCATGGGAGCAGCAGTTTCCGCAGTAGTTCATCCGGTTTTCGTGGAGCAGCCGTCAATCGTGGTTCGGCTAGATTTAGAGGCAACACGGGCTTTCGCGGTGCTGCAGGCTTTAGAGGAAATGCAGGTTTCCATGGCGCTACAGCTTATCGCGGTGGCGCAAGAGGTAATGTGTACGCTCGTGGCGGTCGATACACTTACGGCGGCCGTACTTATTATCGCGGTGGCTACGGCTATCGCGGCTATGGGTATCGTGGTTATGGCTATCATGGGTACGGCGGTTTCAGGTTTGGCCTGGGCTGGGGCTACCCTCATTTTGGCCTTTACTTTGGCGCATTGCCTTTCGGGTACTATCCATTTTACTGGGATTCTTCCCCTTACTACTATTCTGGCGGCGTATTTTACAGGCCGTACAATGGTGGGTACCAGGTTACAGCTCCGCCAATTGGCGCTGCAGTACCAACCTTGCCCTCTAATGCGCAGTCGATCGTAATTGATGGCATTCAATACTATGAAGCAGCAGGCGTATATTACGAAGCAACCGTTGACGATAACGGCAAAACGGTATATGTAGTAGCCGGCAAAGACGGTGTATTGAGTACGGATAATGGAGGCGGAGATGTTGGCGACCAGCCAGCCGCCAGTAATGAAGATCCGATAGATAACGCGCCGGTAAATGGCAATACACAGGTTCAAAGTACACCCCAGGCAAATGTTGCCGCAGTAGCTAAGGTTGGCGATATTGTTGACCAGTTGCCTCCCGATTGCAAAAAGGTTACATTGAATAAAAAGATTTTTTACGTTTCTCCGGATAATGTTTTCTTTGAAGATTATAAAGATGCTGACGGCGCAGGCTACCGCGTAGCAAGCGTGCCGCCACAAGGCGATGGCCAATAATTTGAGTGTCGTTGTTTTAAATACGAAAGCTTCCCGATGTATTGGGGAGCTTTTTGTTGTGTGGATATATTTTTTTGTACTAAAAACAGGCCGTTGGTTATTTTTTATGTGGCAGGGATAGACTGTATTTTTCTGCCGGCATTAAAAAATTATCGCTAAAGTATATTAACAGGGCATTACCTGCGTATTTGCATACATGGCACCAGCTTTGCCTTTTATGAGTGATATGCATAAAATCAATACCAAAAACATTGTAAGCATTTTATTGATAGTTACGACAAGTTTCTGGTTACCGGCTTGTCATACGGTTAATAAAACGCAAAAGGGCGCAGCTATAGGTGCGGGTACCGGTGGTATCATCGGTGCTTTCATTGGCAAATCAGCCGGAAACACCGCTTTAGGAGCCATCATAGGCGGAGCGGTGGGGGGTACAGCCGGCGCCTTTATCGGTAAGAATATGGACAAACAAGCAGCCGAGATCAAACAAACGGTTCCCGGGGCTACGGTAGTACGCGAAGGCGAGGGTATCATTGTAAAATTCGATTCGGGAATATTGTTCGATGTGGATAAGACGGATATCAAGCCGGCTGCTCAAACCAACCTCCAAAACCTGGCGGTATCCCTACAGAAAAATCCGCAAACCAACGTTTTTATTATCGGGCATACGGACGATAGCGGTACCCCCGAACATAATGTAGAACTATCATTACAAAGGGCAGCATCGGTTAAAGCCTACCTTACTTCGGTTGGCATTGAAGGTACCAGGCTGACGACAATTGGTAAAGGCGAAACGGAACCCATAGTAGATAACGGTACACCGCAAGGTAAGGCACAAAACCGTCGGGTAGAGATTGTAATATTAGCCAACGCGCAAATGAAAAAGCAGGCCAATCAAGGCGGAAAATAAAGCTCCAAAATACCTCGTTATTATAACACAGAAAAGCCCGGGTATAATTTAGAGGGCACTGAAAAAGTCTACCAAAATCGGATAAGAAAAAGGGGATGTATCATAAACCATGAATATCCCCTTTCCCTTGGATTGTAGAGTAATCTGCTGGATGTCTGATTCGTATAAGCGATTCTCAGGCCGTCAAATCGATTTTTTTGCAGCTTAATAATTGCCGTC
>JBIOHG010000015.1:0-69051 GCA_044448765.1 Sphingobacteriales bacterium
ATAGAGATCACCGGTATCAATTTATAATTTAAGATTCAAACCCGGGATTCTCAGTAATTCCATAAAAATATAAGAAATGGCACACAAAAAAGGGGCCGGTAGCTCAAGAAACGGCCGCGAGTCACATAGCAAACGTTTAGGTATCAAAATATTTGGTGGTCAGCCTGCAATAGCCGGTAACATCATCGTACGTCAGCGCGGCACCCCGCACAATCCAGGGTTAAACGTAGGTATCGGTAAAGATCATACCTTATTCGCATTGAAAGATGGTATCGTAGTTTTCAGAAAGAAAGCTGATAACCGTTCTTATGTATCGGTAGTTCCTGTTCAGGCACCGATAGCTGAAGTAGTTGCACCAAAACCGGCTGCAAAAGCTGCTCCAAAGGCAGTTGAAGTTAAAGCAGAAGCAGCGCCAGTTGCTGAAGAGGCACCAGTTGCGGAAGTAAAAGCTGCAAAGGCACCTAAAGCTGAGGCTGCTGAAGAGGCACCAAAGGCAAAGAAACCCGCTGCTCCAAAAGCAAAGAAAGCTGATAAAGAAGAAGGTTCTGCTGAGTAATTAGCGAAATAATATCATATTGAAAAGCCCTGACCGGATCGGTTGGGGCTTTTTTTGTTGGCGTTTTATTGAGCATTATAAGAAACGACCACCCAATACCTCACACGTACTTTCTGTCCATGTAAAGTTCCGGGTTCCCATTTCGGTGAAGAATTTACAACCCTTAGCACCTCTTTGTCAAACTCATTAGAAACAGATCGAACAACCTTCGCATGAGTAATGCTTCCGTCTTTTTCAATAATCATTTCTATATATAGTCTTTTCTGACTATCGGAAGGTTTATTCATATCCCTATATCGGATATGCGTATCTATATATTTATTAAAGTCACCATACCCATTCTTAAATTGAGGGCATGAATCCAAAATACTCGGGGCACCAATAACGGTTGTTGTATCGTCTTTTTGTTTACAACCATCGTAAATCGTTGTATCATTTTTCTGGGCTTTCGCCACTGAAGAAATCGCGAAAAGAGCTACCGTGATAAGGATTAATCTCATGTACATTGTTTAACCATTTGCTAACCTGAATGAAACGGGCACTGCATATTTAAAGCCCTGACCATATCGGTGGGGCTTTTTAGTGATCATTAACTGTTTTTAACGAAAAACTTAAAGGTACATTATACTGAACCCTTACCGGTCTGCCGCTTTGCATACCCGGATTCCATTTGGGCGCATTTTTAAGAACTCGAATAGCTTCTACATCAATACCTCTCGAAACACCTCTCAAAACGCGTATATCGTTTAGTGTTCCATCTTTCTCTACTACGAAGGTTAGGAAAACTTTGCCTTGTATATTGTTCCTTTTTTCATACTCCGGATAATGAATATTAGTCATCAAATATTCATAAAAAGTACCCATGCCCCCTACGGGTGTTGGTTCTTGTTCAACAGCGGTAAATATTTTCTGATCAATAGGGAGATTCATTATGGAGTCCATCTTTTTTGAATCATTTATAGCGCTTTGAGGTGGCAGTTTAAAATTAACAACTACAGTATACTGCACCCGTACTGGGATACCGTTTTGTATACCTGGTTTCCATTTTGGTGCGGTGCTTATTACGCGGATCGCTTCTGCATCAATGTCTGGTGACACACCCCGCAATATTTTAGCATCTGTTAAGCTGCCATCTTTTTCGACCACAAAAGTGACGAATACTTTTCCTTCAATGCGTTTTTTCGCTGCACTATCCGGATACTTAGTATTTTCTCCAAGGTATTTAAAGAAACTCGACATTCCGCCAGCGGGCATTGGTTCCTGCTCAACAGCAGTGAAAATTTGATTTGGACTTATCGTGACGGTTTGCTGTGCGTTAGCTACTGAGCAAATTACAATCAAGGCGGTAGTGATAAGGATTGATCTCATGCGTTATCTAATATTTATATCAAAGACTTTTAACCGTTTGCTAACCTGAATGAAACAGGCACCGTATATGAAACCCTGACTGGAACACCATTTCGTTTACCTATGCTGCATTTGGGCATTATTTTGATCACCCGCATAGCCTCCTGGTTCAGCTCTTTAATGCCCTGCACTACTTTTACATGGGTGATGCTGCCATCTTTTTCTACAATAAAGGATACCATTACAGTGCCTTGTATGTTGTTTTCGGCTGCAATGGAAGGGTATCTGACCGCCATGTATAGGTATTTATGATATTGCTTCCCATCTGCGAGTTGCGGATTTATCTCTGTGGAAGGATATACTGTGGTATCAGCGTTATTACCTTTTAATGTATCCTGATTTTGCGCTTTTGCAGATACAGCAAAAATAACGACTGTTAAAATTGTGATAAGGATAGCTCTCATGTTTATTCAATAATTACCTTTTTAATATAAAACACCTCCGGATCGATCACCGGCAAAGTTTTGCTGTCAACCTTAATTCCCTTGTTGTCTACCATTAAGCGTTGGGTTTTGCCATCGGTAGCAATATCCAATGGCAATGGAATACTGATATTCTGCAATTGCACCAGGTATTTATTGCCGGGCAATGTTTTGATATGTACCTCAAGTTTATTGGTAGTGCGCAGGTATAGGTCGAAGAAAGGCTTCAGATCACGACCGGCTTCTTTGGTAAAAAACCGCTCCACATCATCCGTACTCACCAAATTATCATAGGTGTATTGCGGGCTGGTTACAAACTTCTTCAGGGCAGGGAAGAAGAGCGTATCGCCCATCACGTAACGCAAAGTATGCATAAAGAAGGCGCCTTTTGAGTAAATATCGCCGATGTAAGCGGCTTCTTCGTCCATATCCGGATGCTGCACAACGGGTATCTTATTCGCTATGCCGAAAATACTTTGCTGGAATATTTTGTTGTAAGCCGCTTCGCCCGCAAATTCACGGGTGTATAATGCATCACCGAAGGAGCAGATACCCTCGTGTATCCAGTAATCGGCCCAATCTTTGGCGGTAACTTTATTGCCCCACCATTCGTGCCCGAATTCGTGGTGCATCAGCCAGTCGTAATCTTCGCCGCCAATTTTGGTGTAATGGAATTTGTTACCGTAAGCCACCATGGTTTGATGCTCCATACCGAGATGCGGCGTTTCGCACATGGCGATCTTTTCTTTCCAGAAAGGGTATTCACCAAAGTATTTCTCCTGCTCGTGTATGGTCTTCACAAAAACATCCAGGAAGTGCTCGGCCTTATCGGCATGCTCATTCAGTACATAAAACTGCACGGTTGCCTGGTGGCCGGCAACCGTTGTATAGGGCCTGCTGAATACCTTATAATCGCCAACATTAAAAATGATGCTGTAATTATTGATGGTGTAATTGGTTTTCCAATGATAAGTTGCTGTTTCGCCATGTTTTTTCACCTCTTTCAACAGACCAGGACCGCCTACAAACAAATCTTTCGGAACGGTGATCAGCATATCCACACCTTCGTTGGGTTCGTCAGAAGGGTGGTCCTTACACGGAAAATACAATTTTCCGCCTGCGCCTTCGGCTGTTATAGCCATCCATTGATGCCCGGTAGAGTCTTTACTCCAGATAAACCCATCATCCCAGGGCGGGCGGCGCGCCACATGCGGTTTACCACCGTAAGCAATTTTTACGCTTGCTTTTCCGGCAGGCAATTCCTTATCCAGGTTTATCGTGATCAATTTATCTTTAAAATCAAAAGACTGTTTATTGCCGTTAACCCATACGCTGTGAACGGTGTAATCATTCATCAGGTCGAACAGCAACACTTTTGTTGGTTGCGCCATGATCACGTCTATCGTGGTGTAGCCGTCAATAGACTTTTGGCTGAAATCAACATTGAGCGCTATGGTGTAATGCCTTACATCCATAATGGCTTGTTCTGGTTTTAACTTACCGCCGTTGGTGAGGACTGTGTCTTGTGTTTGAGCCTTAGCCAGTGAAGAAATTGCGGCGAAAGCTGTCAGGATAAATATTTTATATCTCATTTCCATCAAAATTCTATCGGCAATACATACTTAACCCTTACAGGTTTCCCATTTTGTATTCCGGGGTTCCATTTGGGGCATTTCATCATCACTCGTATCGCTTCGGCATTAGCTTCGGCACTCAGGCTTCTTAATACCTGTATGTTTGTTATACTCCCATCTTTTTCGATAACAAATGACAGATAAACCTTACCCTGGGAATCATCTTTGGGCTGGTTCAGGTTTTTCCTGATAAATTTATAAAAAGCGTTCATACCACCGGGAAATTCGGGTTCATGTTCAGCTTTCATAAAAACCAACGTATCAGCGCGAAGGCCTTTTAAAGTATCGGTAGTATCCGGGTCTTTCGGCGGTTTTGGCGGCGGTTGCTGGGCGCTTACAACCGAAAAACCCAACATTAGCACAAATGCTGTGAGGATTAATTTCATGGCAATTATTTCAGCTTAAAAGTTACGGGGATATTATATTGTACTCTAACTGGCTTGCCATTTTGCATACCAGGTATCCATTTCGGACATTCTTTCATCAAGCGCAAGGCTTCAACATTCGTTTCGGATGTCAGCCCCCTAAGTAGTTTTATATCTACTAAACTTCCATCTCTATCAACAACAAAAGTTAAAAATACCTTACCTTCAATTTTATCTCTTAACGCTTTATCTGGATATCTGAGGTTTTTTTGGAAATAGTCGAACAGTTTTCCAAAGCCGCCTGGAAACATCGGCTCTTGGTCTACAGTCGTGTAAGTAATTTTATTGAGATCAGGATTAACAACAACAATCGAATCAAGGGGCTTTACATTTGGCGGGTTTTGCTGGGCATAGGTTATTGATGAAACAATAGCGAATGCCAAAATAAGAAAAGTCCTTTTCATAACCTAAATATAATCAATTCTCCCGCACCATCAATCCGTCCGCAAAGTCGCGCAGGTATTGTTTATGTTCATTGGGCAGATTGATGGCTTCTAACGCGGCAAATGCTTTATCGGCATAAGTTTGCATAGCCTGCCAGGCGCTTTGCCGTACGCCCACCTGGTTATAGATGACGGTAACCATTTCAACCTTTTCAGCAAAAGCCTGCGTGCCTGACATCCATTTTTTCAATTCAGATGATTGCGCTGGACCTGCCAATTCCAGCGCTTTTATAAGCAGGAAGGTTTTTTTATTTGATTGGATATCCCCGCCAACCTGTTTGCCAAATTTTTCGGGATCACCGTAAACGTCCAGTATATCATCCTGCAACTGGAAAGCGATACCTAATTGTTCGCCGAAAGTTTGCAGTAAAGCAGCATCTTCGACATTAGCTCCGCCAATCAATGCACCAATTTTCAACGCACTGCCAAGCACCACTGCCGTTTTAAGACGTATCATTTCAATATATTCGTCAAGGCCTACATCAATGCGGGTCTCAAACTCCATATCCAACTGTTGGCCTTCGCAGACGCCAACAGCGGTCTCGTTAAAGATATTCATGATTGGGCGCAACAAATGTTCATCCACATTCATCATCAGCTTATAGCCTTCTACAAGCATCACGTCGCCTGAAAGGATAGCCACATTCTTATTCCATTTCTCATGCACGGTTACGTTGCCGCGACGCAAGGGAGCATTATCCATAATATCATCGTGCATCAATGTGAAGTTATGGAACACCTCGATGGCCAGGGCCGATGAGATAGCCTTGTTGATATCACCACCAAAAAGGTCGCAAGCCATTAACAGCAGGGCAGGGCGCATACGTTTACCGCCAAGAGAAAGAATGTATTTTATCGGCTCGTATAAGTCGGCAGGATGCAATGGAAATCCGAGTTTTTTTATTTCCCCGTTAATTATTTCCTGTAGGTCGGTAAGTTTCTTCATTCAAATTAATTCAACAAATCTATAATTAGTCTTGAACTAATGAGAAATCGATCTGCTTTTTAGTAAGATCAACATTTTTTACCTTGATCTGCACCTCATCACCCAAGCGGTAAACCTTCTTTTTTCGCTGACCGATAATGGCGTAATTTTTTTCGTCCAACGTATAAAAATCGTCCGAAATGTCACGCAGGCGTATCATACCCTCGCATTTGTTCTCGATGATCTCCACATACATACCCCATTCAGTTACGCCGGATATAATACCGGTGTAAACCGTACCGATCTGATCTTTCAGGAATTCAGCCTGTTTGTATTTAACGGAAGCACGTTCGGCATCCGCAGCTTTTTTCTCCATCTGCGAGCAGTGCTGGCACAATTTCTCATAATAGGCCTCGTTGGCCGATTGTCCGCCATTTAAATAATGAAATAATAACCGGTGCACCATCACATCCGGGTAACGGCGAATAGGCGAGGTGAAATGTGTATAATGATCAAACGCCAGGCCATAGTGGCTGCTGGATTTGGTGGTATAAATAGCTTTCGCCATGGAGCGGATGGCCAAATGTGTCAACACGTTTTGCTCTTTTTTACCTTCCACATCCTCCATCAAAAAATTGAGCGATTTCGCTATCTCACGATCCGATTTCGTATTAATACGATAACCAAACCGTGCGGCAAACTGGGCAAAACTGGCCAGGCTATCCGGCTTGGGCGAATCATGTGTACGATAAACAAAGGTATATTTATGCTTGCCTTTGCCTTTTTTGCTTACAAATTCGGCTACTTTTCGGTTCGCCAGCAGCATAAAATCCTCGACGAGCTTGTGGGCGTCCTTACGTTCTTTTACATACACGCCGGTTGGTCTTCCTTGCTCGTCAAGTTTGAACTTTACTTCGGTAGTTTCAAAACTGATAGCGCCATTTTTAAATTTACGGTCACGTAACTTGTAAGCCAATGCATTTAACTTTTCTATTTCTTCACTATATTCTCCTGCTTTATCTTCGATAATTTGCTGCACCTCCTCGTAAGTAAAACGCCTGTCTGAATGGATGATCGTTTTGCCGAACCATTCTTCAACTACATACGCTTCCTCATTTAGCTCAAATATGGCGGCAAAACAGAGTTTATCTTCTTTGGGACGCAGGGAACATAAACCATTGGATAATCTCTCAGGAAGCATAGGAATAACCCTGTCCACAAGATAAACCGAAGTGGCACGGTCAAGCGCCTCTTTATCCAAAGCCGAATCTGGCTGGATATAATGCGAAACGTCGGCAATATGCACACCAACCTCGTAGTTTCCATTTGGCAATATTCTGAACGAGATGGCATCGTCAAAATCCTTGGCATCAAATGGGTCAATAGTAAAGGTCAATACATCTCTAAAGTCGCGGCGGCGGGCGATCTCATCTGCTGCAATAACATCAGGTATCTCTTCGGCGTCGCGTTCAACTTCTTTATCAAATTTTAATGGGAAGCCATATTCCGCCAGGATGGCGTTCATTTCAGTATCATTCTCGCCCTGGATACCTAATACATGCTTGATACGGCCGATTGGATTACGCGCACCTGCAGGCCAGTCGGTAATTTCTGCGACTGCTTTTACACCATTTTTTGCACCATTAATATCGCTGATGGGGATAAAGATATCATGCATCATCTTCCGGTCGTCCGGAATAAAGAAGGCAAAGCGCTCTGAGAGCTTCACGATCCCTGTAAACTCCATTTTATTGCGCTGCAATATTTCTATAACTTCGCCTTCCTTACGGGAGCCTTTGCTTTTGGCATATACATAGACCTTCACACGATCGCCATTCAGGGCATTGCGTAATTTGCGCGGTGCTACGAATATATCCGTCTCCGATTCATCGTCGGTAATGATAAATGCCGAGCCATCGGCGGTCATATCGACCTTTCCTTCAATAAAAGTCTTTAATTCAATCAATTGAAACTTTCCGTGGGATACTTCTTTCAGGGTATTTTTCTGTGCTTCTTCCTTTAGTATTTCATAGATGATCTCCCGCGATTCAGGGTCGTGGATATTTAATTTGGCCGAAACCTGTTTATAGTTAAACTGGGTACCGTTGTTTTTTTCAAATATATCAAGTACCATTTGGGTGAGTACCTGTTTGATAGAGGAGGTATTTTTATTTTTAGACATAGATAGAATTTAATATTGTAAATGTACGAAGATTGGTGTTGAAGTCGGATTGCGGAGTGTCGAATGCGGAATTTTATTATTTTTTTGAATTGTTCTCTTTTGCCGTTTTGCCAGAACTGGTAAAAATTGCGGTTAATTCATTTGACTCCTTATGCAAGGATTCAGTAAAATCATTATTTAAAGTTTCTGACTCCATAATTAATTCCAGCCAAAGCGTGGTTTCATCCGCCTCTTCCTCGAAAACGGTAATTTTCGAAATGAAATCCGCTTTTGACCTTGCCTTACAAGCTGACCGATAATTAGCGGCTACGGAAGTACCCGAACGTAAAATTTGATTTCCCAAAACTCTGCCAACCCGATCTTCAGGCATGGCTCGACTAATTTTATGATATTAAGTGCAAAGAATTTAGTTCTTGATTTAAGGTCGTTTGTTGGTTGCATATTTCTTTTTTTAAGGTTTACTCAATTCAAACATTCCGCAATCGGCATTCCGACTTCCGCATTACTTCCCCGGAATCGCAGCTATAAGTCGTTGTGTGTACTCCATTTTAGGGTGATAGTAAATTTCATCCGGGTCACCTGTTTCGATGATCTCGCCTTTGTTCATCACCATAACCCGATCGGATATATGTTTGATAACGGAAAGATCATGCGAGATAAAAATGTAGGTGAGGTTAAATTCCTGCTGCAATTCGCGGATAAGGTTCAAAACCTGCGCCTGCACCGATACATCAAGCGCCGAAACCGATTCATCGCAAATAATAAACTTAGGTTGCAGGGCAAGCGCACGGGCTATTACGATTCGCTGGCGCTGCCCACCCGAAAACTCATGCGGGTAGCGGTTAAAGTATTCGGGTTGAAGATTCACCCGCTCTAAAAGTTCCAGCACACGCTTTTTGCGCTTGGTATTATTATCATACAATTGGTGCACTTGCAGTGGTTCCATTAACGAATCACCCACGGTAAGCCGCGGGTTTAAAGAGGAGTAAGGGTCCTGGAAAATGATCTGTATATCGCTGCGCATATTGCGCATATCGTTCTTGTCCAGCTTACGCAGATCAGTATTCTCAAAATTAATATCGCCCGATCTTGGTTCTATTAATCTTAAGATACTTCGACCCAATGTCGATTTACCGCACCCCGATTCGCCAACCAAACCCAAAGTTTCACCCGGGTAAACATCAAAACTGACTTGGTTTACAGCCTTCACAAATGCTTTCTTGCTGCCAAACAAACCCGAGCCGACCGGGAACCAGGTACTCAAGTCATTGATCTTTAAAATAGGTTCCTGCGCGTATAATTTTTTCCGATGCTCTTTTATTTCGTTCGGTTTATAAGCGTATCGCGCTCTTATTTTTTCGATGGTTGCACCGCCTTTAGTTGCATCATCCAAAAAATCGGCAACAACAGGCAGCTTTTTCAAATGATAGTCGGGTGAGGGGCGGCAGGCAAGCAATCCTTTGGTATAGGGGTGTTTGGGATGCGAAAAGATGGTCTTTGTATCAGCTTCTTCAACAATTTCGCCTTTGTACATTACAATAACCCGGTCGGCTATTTCACTTACTACCCCCAGGTCGTGTGATATAAAAACCAGGCTCATGTTTCTTTCGCTTTTGAGGCGCTGTAAGAGTTCGATAATGGTTTTTTGTACCGTTACATCTAATGCCGTAGTGGGTTCGTCCGCTATCAATACCTCCGGGTCGCAGGAAAGCGCCATGGCGATCATGATCCTTTGTTTTTGGCCGCCGGATATCTGGTGGGGGTAGCTATCGAAAATAGTCTCGGGTCTCGGCAATTGCACTTCGTTAAAAAGTTCGATTGCCCGCTTCTTGGCCTCTGGCTTATTCACTCCCAAATGCAACCTGATTGCTTCTGTAACCTGGTGGCCGCAAGTTAATACCGGGTTAAGCGAGGTCATAGGCTCCTGGAAGATCATCGCTATGCGGTTGCCACGCATGTGCCGCATTTCATCTTCACCGATTTGAAGAATGCTAACGTCGTTGAATAATATCTCGCCGTTAATGATGGTGCTGTGTTCATCATGCAGACGCATCAAAGCCAGTGCAGTAACTGATTTTCCCGAACCCGATTCGCCAACAATGCCAATCGTTTCGCCTTTTTCTAAGGAAAATGAGCTATCCTTTACCGCTGTTATTAAGCCGTTCTGTGTTTTAAATTGAATTTTCAGATCTTTTACCTGCAGCATTATTCCCCAACCAGTGTTATGCAATCATCTGTTATCAATTCTTCGCCGCGGTAACGCCTTATCAGTTGTGACGTAGCCACCACGTCTTTCTGGCAATAAGTACTGATACGGTTCAAATCATTCTCAACCCAATAAACATGGCCCACCTGGCTGCCGTCAATGTCGTCTTTCGGCGTAGGAATATTGAAAATCGCGGTAAGCAGATTTAACGATGTATAGCTTTTATAATCCCCGAACTTCCATAACTCCATCGTATCCAAATGATTCACCTCCCATGGTTTTTTGCCCGCTATTTCCAGTTGTGAAGGAAATGGGATGCCATTGATGAGCATTCGGCGGCAGATGTATGGAAAGTCGAATTCTTTGCCATTATGGGCACATAAAATAAGTCCTGCCGGTTGTGAATGAAGCAGATCGGCAAATTGTATCAGTAATTCTTTTTCATCATGCGACGTATAAGATTTTACCCTTAACCCTGTATTTCGTCCCCGTGTAAATATGCCTACTGATATGCAAATGATCTTACCAAATTCGGCCCAAATGCCCGCGCGTTCATAAAAATCTGCTGCGGTTTCCTCTTTGCGCGTATATTGGGTTTTCAGATCCCAAAGTTTTTGCATGGGTGCGGGTAATTCGTCGTGACTGCTGTATTGAGGTACCGTTTCAATATCCAGTACCATCATGTTGTGCAGGTCAAATTGTTCGAGCATCTTTTCTATAATAATTACGGCAAGGTAATAATTTCAATTGGCAGTTATCAGTTAGCAATTGGCACCAAAAAACTGATAAAAATACTGCAAACTGCCAACTCACTTGTCCAGTATCTCAAAATTAACCTGTATGGTGTTGCCGTTGGCATCCACCAGCGTCAGTTTATGCTGCCCCACGGGCGGATCCAGGGCCAATTGGTGAAAATCAGTTGTTTCGCCCACATATTTATCATCCAAATGCCAGAATATCTTGATCCCCGGTTGCCGGTGGGCCGCATTACACACCATGCGTCCGCGCTTCCCATCAACTTCAAGTGGGACATAAATTTTTGCCCCTTCCTTAGGATAGATCAGCTCCATCGGGTTGCTTTTTTGCGTAAGCGCACAATCGGGCCTGAACGGAGGCAGCACCAGGTACTGGTAATTATGCGTTTTGTAGTAATACTCCATCGATGGCGGTAATACAAACCAGTTTTTAGTTATCATGGATGATGGAGTAGCGCAATCGCTGGTTACCTGCCATTTACCGCTTGCATCCAAATGTACCAGTTGATGCCAGGGGCATACAGGTGCTTTTAATCCGCTTTTAGGTACCCACATTTCGTCTACATTATCACAATAGCTACCCGCCCTGTAACCGCTTTCGTGGCATATTTTTATTTTAACCATTTCGCTAATCGGCATTTGAAACCAATCGCGGGCAACCGGCAATTGCCGAAATATCTCGAACATAATAGGAGCGGCGGTATTGATCCCTGTCAATCCTGGTCGGCCTTCACCGTCTGTATTACCTACCCACACGCCAACTACATACCGGGGAGTGATACCAATGGCCCAGCCATCACGAAAACCGAAACTGGTGCCTGTTTTCCAGGCGATGCGTTGTGTCGAACTGAATTGTTGCCACAGCATTTCTTCGCCCGGGCGCATTACTTCCTCCATTGCCTGGAAAGTGTAATAGATCGAAGCCGCATCAAGCAGGCCATTTTTTTCCAGGTGTTGTTCTTTTTTGGGCTGAACGGTGTACACCGGGTTATGATAGTCGGCTGTATCGTACCTCCGATTCTTATTGTAATGATTCAGCACACGGGCCATATCCGCATAAGCGCCGGTTAACTCCCAAAGGTTATTCTCACCGCCGCCCAGGATGAGGGAAAGGCCGTAATGACTTGCAGGTTTGTTTAAGGTAGTCATACCGATGCGACGCAAAAAATCATAAAAGCGTTCCGACTTGTATTGTTGCAGCATCCGCACCGCCGGTACATTTAGTGATCTTGACAATGCTCTTGAGGCCGGTACTGCACCATCATATACCAGGTCAAAGTTTTTAGGGTGAAAACTCAGTATTTGTGTGGGAATATCCGGCACCAAACTATTTGGTAGTATCTGCCCATCGTGCAATATGGAGGCATACAAAAGCGGTTTCAAAGTGCTGCCGGGGCTTCGCGGCGCATTTATAACATCTACATCGCTTTGCATAGTGCTATCCTCCCGATGCGAAATATTGCCTGTGTATGCAACTGCCTGCCCGGTTTCAACATCAATTACCACCGCCGCAAGGTTATTGATGCCATTGCCTTTTAAAACATCGTGGTGCCGTTCCAATATCTCATTCACGCGTCGTTGCAGGGTCGATTTGATGCTTGTGGTGACCCTTGTCGGTATTTCGGGGTGGTCCTGTATATCTGCTTTAAAGCGCTGCAGCAGGTGAGGGGCAAGCTGGGGCAATGCGATTGGTTTATCGGGTATAGGTTCCAGTTTAGCTAGAGCGGCTGTAGATGCATCAATAATTCCCTGCTCACGCATTTTGTCGAGCAGGAGATTTCTCTTTTTCAACAATAATTCGCGATTGCGGCCGGGATGAACCAGTGAAGGCGAGTTGGGTAAAACCGCCATAGCAGCCATTTCGCCCCAGGATAATTTATCGGGGCTGCGCCCAAAATAGCGCCAGGAGGCTGCATCCAGACCAATAACATTTGACCCAAATGGGGCGTTACTGGCATATAACGCCAAAATTTCATTTTTGCCGTATCGCAATTCAAGCCGCATGGCTTTAAATATCTCGGTAAATTTGTTCCAGTAGGTGCGTTTGTCTTTTGTCGATAGCCGGATCACCTGCATGGTGATGGTACTGCCACCGCTCACCACATGTTTTCCGCCAATGTTTTGTTTGATAGCACGCCCGAGCGCCAGTACATCAACGCCTGGATGGTTTTCAAAACGCTTATCTTCAAAGGCAATGATACATTGCTTAAATTTTTCGGGTACGTTGGTATCATAAGGAAAATGCCACTGACCATCAGCGGCAATGGAGGCGCCTAACAATTGGCCCTTATCGTCATCAATCACATAGGATGTAGGCGAATTGAACAGCACCTTAGGCAAACAAAACCAAAAGAGCAGGAAGCAAACCAGCAAAAAAGAAAGTAATATGATTACTTTTGGTTTTTTGAGGTAGTTTTTTACCCTGTTTAGCCTTGTTTGCATAATAATTAGTCCTGTTTTATAACGACAGGGTATTTTGATTCAAATGAAAATAGAAAAGTTATCCATCATAATTCCGGCTTATAACGAGGGCAACACCATACACCTGATCCTGAACAAAATTAAGTCGGTTAAACTTATTGATAATATTCAGAAAGAGATCATCATTGTTAATGATTGCTCGAACGACCATACTGAGCAAGCTATCGTTGACTATCAAACTACCAATCCCGACCTTAACATTCAATACTTTAAGCACGAACACAACAGGGGCAAAGGCGCTGCGCTGCATACTGGTATTTCAAAAGCAACAGGCCAATACCTCATTATCCAGGATGCCGACCTTGAATACGATCCCGCTGAGTACAACGACCTGCTGAAGCCTATTTGTGCCGGTTTCGCCGATGTTGTTTACGGGTCGCGCTTTATGGGCAGCAACCCGCATCGCATCCTTTTCTTCTGGCATACCATTGGCAACCGCTGGCTCACATTTTTATCCAACATGTTCGCCAACCTGAACCTGACGGATATGGAAACCTGCTACAAGCTTTTTGACACCAAAATTATCCAGTCGATCAAATTAACAGAACAACGCTTTGGCTTCGAACCTGAAGTAACCCAAAAAATAGCCCGCGTACCCAAGATCCGCATTTACGAAGTCGGTATATCCTATTATGGCCGCACCTATGAAGACGGCAAAAAAATAGGATGGAAGGACGGTGTAAGGGCCATTTATTGTATTTTAAAGTATGGGTTATTCGGCATAAAGTGAGTGGTTGATTAAGTTTAACCGCTCACTTAATCAACTCATTAAACCACTTAACTATTTTATGACTTCCACCCACTGTCCTTTCTCCACCGCGCTGATGGTATGGTTATACATGGCTTCACACTTAGTGGCAGGTAAATAATATTTGCCTAAATAAGCCGCATTCAGCGTTACGTAATACGTCACTTCTTTATCTTCTTCAACACTGAAATAAGTATTCACCCTATCATCGCGGATATCCCTGTAATCGGATGGCGATGATTGGAAAGCTTCGGTGGTATCATTCATCCGCGTATTGATAATTTCCCAACCCGACGGGAATATCTGCGTCAGCGCCATGTTTTTATAATAGCCGCGTTTGCCCGGATTTTTGATATTGATCTGTGCGACAAAGTCAGTGCCCTGTTTCAATTTAGTAGGATCTATTTGATGGCCCGTAAGTGTAAAATAGCCGACACGCATTTCCAAAATATCCGGGTTGCTAAACGATTGAACATCCTGGCCAGACGATGGCTGACCACGCTGTATAATTCTGATATATAGATTGTTATTACCATTATCTTTAACAGTAACTTTACCGCCGTTTGCAGCTAAAGCCGATTGCCACAAGTATGACTTCGATGTAATATTACCCGAATTATAACTGAACAACAGTTTATTGGACGAATGATTAGCACCGCAATATTCCGAGATGGCCACCAGCGAATAGGCTGTTGTTTGTGTGCTGTACCATTCGTCTTCCGAAAGCTTATAGGCAACATCCTGGAACACTTCTGAGGCTTTCTGATGCTGACCAAGCAGTGTAAGCGTTTCCAGTATCATGGCCCTGTCGCGCACGTCAGATCCATAAGTACCATCAAGTGAATTATATGGCTTCACATCGGTTGGTAAGCCGTTGATTAGTTGCAAACCTATTTCGGGCTGCCCCACCAGCTTGTACGCGGCGGCTAAACGCCAGCGAGCCTCAGCACTGATGTATTTGAATTCGCGCAGGCGGTTCATCGCACCTAACTCCGGTGATCTTGCTAAAGCCAACAGGTAGAGCCGGTATGATTGTACCAGGTCTGCTCCATAAAAACTCTTTGAATCAGGAGCCCAGGTCAATGCTTTGGTGCGCTGGTATTTCTTCCAGTTCTCTAAAAATCCAATTGGCAGAGAATACCCTTTTGCCTGTGCAGCCAGCATGAAATGACCCGAATAGTTAGTGCCCCATTCATCCGATTCGGGTTCGCCAGGCCAATAACTCATCCCGCCATCGGTCGTCTGGAAGTTCCTGAGCCTGTTGATCGTGGATTTAATATTCCGCTCAACTTCGGCCGTTTGCTGCGTGGATAGATCCATCAACTGACTTAAATACAATTGCGGAAAGCCTGAAGATGTCGTCTGTTCAACACAGCCATAAGGATATTCGATCAGGTAATCAAGGCGTTTTTCCAGATTTAGCGGTGGGATAGAGGCTACCTCCAACGTTGCCCGGTTAGTGCCATTCATACCGATTGGCGCGTATGGAGATACCCACGTTTCACCGGGCTTCAATTCCTTCTCGATCACTTTTGTAATGACCGGGTTTGGATTGCGCATATTGAGTTCCACATCATAATCGGCTGTTTCTCCGGCACTTTTTGCTACTATTTTTACCTTTCCTACACCTACAAAGTCCTTCACATCCAGGTCAAAAGTAACCAGTTGGTCGCCCGTCTTAGTGAATGTTACCGTTTTGTGATTATTGCCTGAAAGATTACTAAAGGCATTTGACTGCACATCAACACTTACCGTTTTGATGTTGTTTTCCATTGCGAACACGGTAACAGGTAACGTTATATGTTCCGATGGGCCCAGCACACGCGGCAATGTGGCCAGTATCATCAGCGGCTTTTTCACTATAACATCCTTATCAGTAAAGCCGTAACCACCATCATGCCCGGCAATTACCATTGCTTTTACCGAACCGATATACTGCGGCAAAGTAAAATGCTGTGTTTGTTTTTCGCCTGCATCCAAATGGAATGGCCCCAGGAACTTCACAACAGGCTTAAAGCGATTTACCTGTACGTTCTTTTTCATACCATTGGTGCCATCACCACCGACGCTTAAAACGCGTTCGAGGTTGCCGCCGTAAGCGCCTATCACGTAATCAAACAGGTCCCAGGTTTTTACACCGAGTGCTTCCCGTGCGTAGAATGTCTCGTGCGGGTTTGGTGTTTTATAATTGGTAACGTCAAGCAAGCCCTCATCCACAATAGCGATGGTATAGGTCATTTCCTTACCGGATGCTTCCGAAACGGTGATATACGACGGTGTTTCCGGCCTTATCTTATCCGGCATACTGATAACCGGCTTCAATATGGTTTGCGGATCATCCACCGTAAGCGGTATCACACCATACATGCGAATAGGCAGATCGTTTACCGTTTGCGAATGTCGCTGCAACAGCGTGACGTTCACAAAAATATTGGGTGACATGGTTTCGTCGACCTTGAAGGTATACTGCGTCTGGCCCTTTTTAGTGTCTATCCATTCAGATTTTAACACCCTGCTGCCATTTTCAATACTGATCAGCGCACGACCAAATGAACCTGTTGGGATAGTCAGTGTAGCTTCTTCACCAACTTTATAATTTGTTTTGTTGGAGGTGAACGAAAGCATTGTGGCTTCGGTTGGATTGCTTTGCTGTAATCTTTCGGCCCAATTTGGCCAATCGAGGTAAATTACCTTACCTGTTGAGTGGCCCGTTTTTGGGTCTTTTACACGTAGTAAATAACGTCCCCATTCGTCAGCATCAACATGCAGGTTCCATTTGCCACGCCCGTTTTCAAGCTTGACCGTTTCCGTTTTAACCAGCGTGTTCAGTTTATCCTGGGTGAAATTGCTGAGCTCGTCACCGGTTTCGTCCCACCACCAGCGCCACTCTATTTTATAAAGTTCCACTTCAACATTCCTGCTGCCGGCAAAAGGTGCGCCTTTGGTGTCGACATCTGCAATATCTATCGTATTATCACGCCCGGTATATATCATACCCGAAATATCGCTTCCCTTAGGTATCTTGATGCCTACGTAGCCATCAAACACATTATATGGCAGTGATGTAGTTTGAATGCTAAAATTACCACCCGGTTCAAAAACCTTCACTAGGAAATTTGCCTTCAACTGGCCGGGCGCTTGCTTATCTACTTCGATATCTGTCTTCACCGGAGCCTTGCCATTCTCATCCAGGCGTCCGTCGAATATGGTTTGCGTTTGCGGGTTAAAGGACAGGGTAGGGTCATCAAAAACATAATCGTCATAGCCCTTGAATGTCGTTTTTTGTGACGATAAAAATGCATCTACTTTCGCTTTCAGGTTTTGCGCGATGCCGCCAAACAGCCAGTGCGCATC
This sequence comes from Sphingobacteriales bacterium, assembly GCA_044448765.1. Classification (GTDB taxonomy): domain Bacteria; phylum Bacteroidota; class Bacteroidia; order Sphingobacteriales; family Sphingobacteriaceae; genus Mucilaginibacter. Next base: position 17,539 of record JBIOHG010000015.1, read on the forward strand.
CAAATTGCCTGATATATCACCTCCTTTGGTTAATTGCGTTGCCCCGCCAAAACTCAAATTCAGCTTGAGCCGGTTAGGCATGATGGTTTCGATCTTGATCTTTTTTTCGAAAGATGCACCGCCCACTTTCACCTTTGCCGTCCAGTTACCGGTACGGCTAGATAATTCAGTAGCAGTATGGAAACTATAGAAGCCGTCTACCGATTTCGTAGCTGTTATGTGCTTATACACCTGCCCGTCGGGGTTATCCAGTTCAAATTCAACCGGGTGATCGGGTGGAAGCGTTTTTAGCTTATCCTGCAAAATAAAGGTTAGGAAGATAGAGTCGCCCGGCCGCCATACCCCGCGCTCACCATAGATAAAGCCTTTCAAGCCGCTCTGGATGTTCTCGCCGCCAACGTCAAAACGGGAGAGGGGTAGCGAACTGCCGTCGTCGAGTTTCAGATAGCCGCGCTCGGCACCCTGTTTTGCAACCATCAGGTAAGGCTTGCGTTTCATCTCGAACCGAGCCATACCATCGGCATCCGATGTCGTTTTAAAGATCATCTGCTTTTGGTAATCAAGTAATTCTAATGATACCCCGGACATCGGTTGAGCTGTCGTGAGATTGGTAACAGCTACCGTCATGCTATTATCTGTTCCACGTTTCGCGATCAGGCCGATATTCGAAGCGATCACATTCCGCATGGCCCAGCGGTCTTTGGTATAATATGATTCGGTACAAGCATCGTCGCGGTCTTTCCAACGGAAACCTTTTGGATAATAACTATCATATCGCGACCAAAAATCGTCATCCTCGTCTATGCCCGCTCCGCTGCTGTCTCCGCCATAATAACCGCCTTCTTCGTCGTCGTTTGCATCAGTACCTTTAATGATCTGCGCATTTACGGTGCAGTTATACAATGAATATTCCTTTCTAAAGCCGATAATTACACGATATATGGCACCGGGTTCAGTTCTTATTAGCCTGTCGAGGTCAAGCATGAACCTGTTCTTTTTCTTCAGGTTGAGGCTCTTATCCTGATCGAGACGAATGGTTTTTTGTAAGATAGGTTTACCAACCATCCTTAGTTCGGCTGCGCCATCAAAATTATTTGACTGGAAGTATTGCGGAATGTTATTCTCATATATCTTGATGATACTCACATCCACCGCGTTCAGATTAACCGCTTCAAACGGCATGGCCAGTTTACCCGAATCGGGTAATATAACGCCCTTGCCGGGAATACTAACTGAAGGCAAGCGGTTCTCAAAAAAAACATTTGCCGTATATTCTTTGGTTATCTTTTTATGCGATATATCTTCTACACCTTCGTTCACATAGGCGCTAAAGTTACCCTCGAGTCGTTCCGGTGCGTATATCCTTATCTTACTGCCGTCAATGGTGTAAGCCGGGTCCTCGATATTTTTGATACCCACCAGACCCTTTAATTCCTGGCCGATCATGATCGGGTTTGAAAATCTAACCAACACATATTGGTCATTATCCTGTACGGCGTCAACACTCAGTACTTTAAAATCACCCACCATAGGTATTTCAAAGCTTTTAGTGCCTTTTTTATCGACATTGAGGCTGGTACCATCCCAATTGATTTTAAGTGAATCTGCTTTGTCAGATGAACGCACAAGACCAGACACAGTAAATTTATGGGTGTGGGTAACGCTGTTATGCTGCCAGGTTATATGCGGTGATGATGAATAACTGGCGCTTAAAAGCTTTTCGATATTGGCCGATTCTTCCGCATCAGCAGTTTGGACAACGCCTTCAAGCTTCATCTTATCAAGCGAGGTATTGGTTGCTGTTTCAAGACCGTCAAAAGTGACTGTGAAATCCGGCTTGATGGTTTGAAATGAGAACTGGAAGTTGTCAAACTGCGACGGCACTTCAACTACTTTCGCCAGCTTAAATTCTGCCGAGTAGCTTTGGTCTGCGACAAGTTTTGCTTCCGGTCGAAACTCGATGGTCCTTTCGTCTACCCAATAGGCTTTGCCTTTGATATCAGGTGAGAAGCTAAAGACGACATCGGGGAGCTGGTCGTTCTGCAAATGCGCAGTGGGTACCTGGCTTGCCAGCCGGATACGAATGGTGCCTTCTTTAGATATGAGCCCCGTAGTGTACGACTCGATATATTTACTGAAGGCGGGATCGACGACATCCTTCCGGTGACGGAAATGGTTTATTAAAAAAGCGCCGATAAAAATAAAAATGATCGATGCAGCTGCGATGATGACGCGCTTGCGATAAGGCAAAAGGCCTGCCGGAGGTTCCATGAATTTTTGTGGTGATTTGGTTTACTAATTTACGAATTATTTTTCAATATTAATCCAAATATTTTCATAAATATTTTTTACAGATATAAAATTATGTTTTGCAGATGACAATTATAACAAACTTATATAGTGAAAATACTTTAAACAGCCAAACTATGACTATGAATTATGGGGTGGTATAAAAAATGAACAGTCAGGCAATTTGCAAAATTGTGTACTTGCAGCATCTCGCATAAAGATATATATTTAGCCCATTAAATAAATCCGAATGAAATCTGCATTAGTTATCTTTATTTCCTGCATCATCAGTTTTACAACATCAAACTTAAAAGCTCAAACCAAACCAGAAAATAATACAAAAGAGGCCCTTAGCTATGTCAGTAATTTTTTCCATATCTATGAAACACAAGGCTCCGATAAAGCATTTGATTATATTGCTACTAAAAATACTTCCGCAATAATCGCAAAGAGTAAGTGGGACTATTTAAAAAGCAAGCTTGACACGATAAATTCAGTAGTCGGTATTTTTACAGGTTATGAATTAATTACTGAAAAAAAGGTTGGCGAAAGTTTGGTACTATTCAGTTACATGGTGAAACACAAAAACTATCCGCTAAGATTCACATTTGTTTTTTACAAACCAGAAAATCATTGGGTTGTTCAAAACGTTCTTTTTGACGCTGATGATATGATAGAGGAACTTAAGCAGTCGTCAAAAATTGATGCGACCAATACTAATCATTAGTTTGACAAACCTTACCATAAATCACCGTATCATTACGCCCGGCTTATTGAGAATGGGCAGTTTGATGAAATTGGAATCTACAATGCTCTCGGGCAGAAAGATGAACTTTTTATCGTAGATATCTTTTCCAACATAATAGCTCAACCAGTATTCATTGTTCAGCCCGAATGTCGCTTCATCGATGGGTTCAATCAGCACATAGCCATTCTCTTTAACTACGGGAAACATGTGGCGCAGGGTTGAGGTTTTGATCTGTTCGCCGTTTTGTTCGCCGTAACCTTTTGATGTGACCAATACATTCTCTATCGGCTCATTTTTGAGATTGATGAGGTAGACATACCAAATTTTATCACGGATGTTCTCCCTTTCAAGGGCAACAGCTATGGCAATATCCTTAACTATATTTTCGGGGATGTCTTTTATCATGATTCTTTTGTTGAAAAGTTGGAATGTTTTAAGGTTGTAAGGTTATATAAGCAACATTTCAACTTTCAAACCTTACAACATTCAAACTCACTTCTTCTTAGCAAACCGTTTGGCACCCGGTTTTTTTGGCGCTTTTGCTTCGGCATCGGCGAGTATCTTACAATCCTCGTAGGTTAACGCTAACGGGTCGCGGTCTTTCGGGATCTTAACGTTTTGTTTGCCAAATTCGATGTAAGGGCCCCAGCGGCCGTTCAGCACTTTCACATCTGCAGCTTCGGTGAATGTTTTTAACACACGCTCGGCATCGCGCTTGCGTTTATCTATGATCAGCTCTATCGCTTGCTCTTCAACAACATCGTGGGGGTCTACCTCTTTCGGCAGCGAATAAAACGCGCCGTCGTGCCTGATATACGGCCCAAACTTACCGATAGCAACGGTCATGTCCTTATCTTCGAAAATGCCGACCTTCTTAGGCAGTTTGAATAATTCCAGTGCATCAGCCATTGATATGGTTTCAATGCTCTGCCCGGCCCTTAAACTGGCATACAGTGGCTTTTCTTCGCCCTCTGTCTCGCCAACCTGAACGAACGGCCCGAAACGGCCGATACGTACCGAAACTTTTTTACCATTTTCGGGGTGTACGCCTAATTCACGCTCGCCGGTAGCTTTGTCGGCTGTTTCAATCGTATTTTCAACACCTTTATGAAAAGGGTCATAAAAGTTGCGGATCATATTGGTCCACTCTTCTAATCCCTGTGCTATTTCGTCAAACTGTTTTTCAACACCGGCAGTAAAACCATAATCAACGATATCTTTAAAATACTGTACCAGGAAATCATTTACCACGGAACCAATATCTGTAGGGAACAGCTTATTTCGTTCGGCACCGGTATTTTCAGACTTTTCTTCTTTCGTAATATTTTGACCTTTTAAAGTCAGTACCCTGAAATTACGTTGCTTGCCTTCGCGTTCCTCCTTAACCACATAGCCACGGTTTTGTATGGTTGAGATAGTAGGAGCATAGGTCGACGGTCTGCCAATACCCAATTCCTCCAGTTTCTTAACCAAAGCCGCCTCGGTGTAACGCGGCGCTGGGCGCGAGAAACGTTCTGTTGCGCTCATTTCTTGTAATTCCAGCAACTGCCCTTTGGCTAATGGTGGTAATATGGCATTGTCTTCGCCGTTTTGGGTATCATCTTCTTCGTCTGATGACTCCAGGTAAACTTTCAGGAAGCCATCAAATTTCATTACTTCGCCATTGGCTACCAATTCTTCCTTACGGGTTGATATGCCGATCTTTGCGGTTGTCTTCTCAAATAAAGCTTCACTCATTTGTGAGGCGATGGCGCGTTTCCAGATTAGTTCGTACAAACGCTTCTCTGATGGATCGCCGTCAACCGTATGCACATCAAAATAAGTAGGCCTGATGGCTTCGTGCGCTTCCTGGGCACCGGCGCTTTTGGTTTTATATTTACGGAACTGGTGATATTTTTCACCGTAAGCCGAATTGATCTGCTTTGCAGCAGCATCCAGCGCGGTATCTGACAGGTTAACCGAATCAGTACGCATATAGGTTATCTTCCCTGATTCATACAGCTTCTGCGCGACCGTCATGGTACGCGAAACCGAGAACCCTAACTTGCGGCTGGCTTCCTGTTGCAGGGTAGAAGTAGTAAAAGGCGCCGCCGGCGAACGCTTGGTTGGCCGGGTCTCTAATGAGTTTACATTGAACCTCGCATCGATACAATCCTTTAAGAATTTTTCGGCATCTTCCTGTTTAGCATAACGTTCGGGTAATTCCGCTTTAAAGGCTTCTCGGCCTTTGCCAAATATGGCAACTATTTTAAAAGCTGCCTCAGCATTGAATTTATTGATCTCCCGTTCGCGATCTACGATTAGTCTTACCGCAACCGATTGTACTCTTCCGGCTGAAAGCGATGGCTTAACTTTTTTCCACAAAACAGGAGATAGTTCAAAACCAACCAACCTGTCTAAAACGCGGCGGGCTTGCTGGGCATAAACCAGGTTATAATCTATTTTACGAGGACTATCAATTGCCTTTAATATAGCAGGTTTGGTTATCTCGTGGAAAACAATACGTTTTGTAGTGGCATCTTTTAAGCCCAAAGTCTCAAATAAATGCCAGGATATGGCTTCTCCCTCACGGTCCTCATCTGACGCCAGCCAAACCATTTCAGCTTCCTTTGCCAGTTTTTTTAATTCACTTACCACCTGCTTTTTGTCGGCGGGCACCTCATATTTTTGTGCAAAGTTATTTTGGATATCTATCGCATCTTCCGACTTTACCAGGTCGCGGATATGTCCGTAACTCGACTTTACAGTAAAGTCCTTGCCGAGGTAACCTTCAATGGTTTTTGCCTTGGCAGGAGATTCGACAATGAGTAGATTTTTAGCCATCTATAGGGTTATTTTCTGCAAATAAAACATAAAATGTTGAAATGTTGCAAAGTTGAAAAGTTTTAAAGTTGTGTTTAGCGAGGATAATAAGGATTGGATGGGCAATAATAAGAACTGAAATTAACATTTCAACTTTGCAACTTTACAACCTTTCAACAAAAAGGATCACATCAAAAAACCACCGCCTAAAAGGTCGTTGCCTTCATAAAACACAGCGGACTGGCCGGGTGCAATACCTGATACAGAGTGATGAAAATCAACCTTCATGTGTTCGCCCATTTGTAAAATAGTGCTTTCGGCGCCGGCGTCCTTGTAGCGTATCTTGGTTACAGCTTCAATAGGCTCGTATATATTTTCGTATTTAACCAGGTTAAGGTTTCTCACCCAGGCCGATTTGCGTTCCAATTCGTCTTGTGTTCCCAAAACCACGGTATTCGTCTCCGAATCGATACGGGTCACAAACATAGGGTGCCCTAAGGCTATACCCAATCCTTTACGCTGACCAATGGTATAAAACGGATATCCCTGGTGCTGACCCACAACGGTGCCGTCAGTCAACACAAAATTGCCGCCGGCCACACGTTCTTCCAGGTCTTCTACCTTGTGGCGTAGAAAGGCCCGATAGTCATTATCAGGAACGAAGCATATTTCGTAGCTTTCGCTCTTGTTTGCGAGCTCAAGCTGGCCCATTTCGAGCGCCATTTGGCGTATTTCTGCTTTGGTAAAGCTACCTAAGGGAAATTTGGTACGCGCCAGGTTCTGTTGCGATACCCCCCAAAGCACATAAGACTGATCTTTGTTCTCATCGCGGCCTTTGGAAACTACATAACGGCTATTATCGTGCTGGCGGATATTGGCATAATGCCCCGTAGCTATAAATTCGCAGTCCAATTTATCGGCACGTTTCAGCAAAGCTTCCCATTTAATATGCGTATTGCACAAAACGCATGGGTTAGGGGTGCGGCCGGCTAAATACTCATCCACGAAATTGTCGATCACAAAATCACCAAATTCGCTGCGGATATCCAATATATAATGAGGGAAACCGTAAGCCACGGCAAGTGCACGGGCATCGTTGATACTATCGAGGCTGCAACAACCTGTTTCTTTTGAACTGCCGCCTGATGAAGCATAGTCCCAGGTTTTCATTGTCAGGCCGATAACTTCGTACCCTTCCTCATGCAGCATAACAGATGCCACGGAGCTATCAACCCCGCCGCTCATTGCTACTAATATCCTGCCATGCTTACTCATGATGGGTGCAAAGATACGGTTTTCAAGCTTGCGATTAGGTCAATGCAGGGTAAGGTTTATGATAGTCGGGTAGGGAGGTCAATTGACTTAGTTAAATCAGTATAACTTAAATAAATACTGCATATAATATTTATAACAAATTGAGTATCAAATTATATTAATCTATAGTTAAGCATCATTTTTTTAGAATTTAGTTGCTACGCCACATAAACCGTCTTAATATTTACAAATTCATGTATTCCAAAAAGGCCAAGCTCCCGCCCATAACCTGATTGTTTAATACCTCCAAAAGGCAATCGCGGGTCCGATTTTACAAGCGCGTTTACAAAGCATGAGCCTACCTGCAATTGGGTGGCGGCTATATTTTCTCCTCGCTTTTTGTCTTTGGTAAACACTGCGCCACCCAAGCCAAAGTTGCTATCGTTCGCGATTCGTATAGCGTCTTTTTCGTCCCTGGCTGTTATAATAGCGGCGACGGGGCCAAATAGTTCTTCATCGTATGCTGGCATACCAGGTTTAACTTTGGTAAGTATTGTTGGCGGGTAGTAAGCACCTTTACTTTTAGGTAATATGCCGCCAAGTATGCATTTAGCGCCTTTTTTGATTGAACGTTTTACTTGCGCATGCAATTCGTCCCGCAAGTCCATGCGGGCCTGCGGGCCGATATCGGTTCCATCCTTTAATGGGTCGCCCATCTTTTTAGCCTTCATCTTATCCAAAAACAGGCTGGTAAATTCTTTAGCGATGGATTTGACAACAATGAACCGCTTAGCAGCAATGCAACTTTGCCCACCGTTAATAATGCGGCTGTTAACACATATTTCTGCCGCTTTTTCAAGATCGGCATCTTCCAGGATCACATAAGCATCGCTTCCGCCCAACTCTAAAACTGTCTTTTTTATAAGCGAGCCGGCCTTTTGCGCAACTTGTTTGCCTGCGTTGGTGCTACCGGTTATTGTAACGGCTTGTATAAGCGGGTTTTCGATGATCTTTTCAACAAATGTGCTGTTGACCAGCAAGGTTTGAAACAGATGAGCCGGGAAACCGGCTTGTCTTACTATTTCTTCGATCGCCAACGCACAACCGGGCACGTTTGACGCATGTTTTAATACGCCGCAATTACCTGCCGCAAGGGCAGGAGCCAAAAACCTAAAAACCTGCCAGAAAGGGAAGTTCCAGGGCATTATAGCTAACACTACACCTATTGGCTGGAAACTTACAAAGCTTTTTGAGGCATCGGTTTCAATTATTTGGTCTTTGAGATGTGTAGTTGCGTTTTCAGCATAATAATGGCAAACTGATGCACATTTCTCTATTTCGGCAATTCCCTGTTTGACAGGCTTACCCATTTCCTGTGCCATGAGTATCGCTAACTCCTTTTTCCGGCTTTGGAGCACATCCGCCATACTTAATAAATGGCGTTTCCGTTCATTATGGGATGATCCTTTCCAGCTTAACCAGGCCTTATGCGTTTGGTTTATTTTTTGCCCAACCTGCTTAGGGGTGTGCGCTTTATATTTCCTGATGGTTTGCCCGTTGGCGGGATTGACTGAAATGATGTCCATAAGCTATTTTTATATCAAATGTAAAACACCTGAACATACAAATAGTTGTCGATGAAATATAACAGAGATTGCGGCCGATGAATTAAAACCGCCGGGTGGGTTGTACTGCGAGCTCAAACTGTTCTTCGATGGTTGAGTTGATCGTGTGAACTATTTTGTCCAGCTCTTCTGCCGACTGGTTAAGATTTTCCAATATCTTCAATTTCTCATCCATATAGGGTGAGACTTTCATCATATTGGCAAGACCGATAATATTAGCCAGCGGGCGCCGTATTTCGTGCGAACTGAGCCAGGCCACCTCCTTTAGTTTTTCATTTTGGCGGATGGTTTCCCTTTCCTTCTGTTTAAGCCCGGTTATATCGTTGTATACTGCTATGTAGCCTGTAAACTCACCATCATCATCAAAAAGCGGCGTATATTCACCATATACCCAAAACTTGGTGCCGTATTTATCGTGACAGTTTATTTCGGTTGAAAACGACTCAAGGGCCTTTTTCTTATTGAGGATATCACCTAACACATCAATATCGGTCTCTTCGCCTGCGAAGAAAGTGGCAGGTGCATAACCGGCTACTTCGTCATATACATACCCTGTAAAACTCTCAAAGGATTTATTGACCCAGGCAATGAAACCGTCTTTATTAGTTATAATGATAATGTTATTTACCTTGGTGATGATCTTTCCCAGTCTTTTTACTTCCTCATCGTTGCGGCGCCCCCGCTTCTCGTTCTCGATCATCTTTTTTTCGTGAGCCGAAACCAAACGGTAGATCAGAAAACCGGTCACCAATATAAAAACATATCGCCTGGCATCAACTAATGCATGGTATAACGATGTGCTTAGCAAATTATGGTACACGACAAACATCCTGTCGCTTATGGCAATCCATGCAAGGGCTATGGATAAATAAATTAAAGCAATTCTTAATGCACCGGATCTCATTGGGTCAGTTTCGTGGCTAAAATATTCTAACTTATTTTACGAAACTGTATCAATAAATGTTGGGCTTCAAAGGGTTGTAGCAGTTAAGTATTGTTTAATGCCTGATATTCAGGCCTAAATTATTAAGCTCTTGTTTGGCCGTTACCTTTTACCAGCCATTTGTAGCTAGTCAGTTCCTGCAGGCCCATAGGGCCGCGCGCATGCAATTTTTGGGTACTGATGCCAATTTCGGCACCCAAACCAAATTGGGCGCCATCGGTAAACGCGGTGGAGGCATTAACATATACAGCTGCCGCATCAACTTTATTTAAAAAATCGGCAGCGTTAGCGGCATCTTCGGTTATTATGGCTTCACTGTGCTTTGAACCATGCCTGGCGATGTGTTCTAATGCTTCCACAAAACTGCCAACTGTTTTGACAGCCATTCTTAAGGATAGGAATTCTGTCCCAAAATGTTCAGGCGTAGCTTCATGAAGAAGTTTAGCGGGGTAGTGCTGCTTCAGCGCAGCATAAGCTATATCGTCAGCATAAATTTCAACTTGTTTTTCAGCAAGCGGTTTGGCAATAACCGCGAGGTCGGAAAGGCGCGAGGAGTGAATGATCAGGCAATCCAGTGCATTGCACACGCTTACGCGCCGTGTTTTAGCATTGCAAATAATTTCGGCGCCTTTTTGCAAGTCGCCCGTTTCATCAAAATAAGTATGTACTATGCCGGCGCCGGTTTCTATCACGGGCACCTTGCTTTGTCGCCTTACGCGATCGATCAATTGCTGGCTGCCACGCGGGATCAACACATCAATGTAACCAGTCGCATTAAAAAGTGCTTCGGTAGCTTCCCGTTCTGGCGGCAAAAGCACGGCGACGTCGGGGTTGATATGATGTTTAGTCAGCACACCGTGGATGAGCGAAATAATAGCCTTATTGGAATATTCGGCATCGCTGCCCCCTTTAAGCACCGACACATTTCCCGTCTTAAAACATAGTGCGAACACATCAAAAGTAACATTGGGCCGGGCTTCGTAAATTACGCCAACAATGCCAAGGGGCACACTTATTTTTGAGATATTTAAACCATTAGGCATCGTTTTTTCGGAAAGAATATGGCCGAGCGGGTTTGGAAGCGCCGCTACATTCCGCATTTCCTTGGCAATATCCTTTATCCGTGCTTCGGTCAATTTCAGGCGGTCGAATTTGGGATCTGACGGGTCCATCCGGTCTAAATCCTTCTGATTCTCCTTCAGCAAATGAGCCATTTGAGATACAGCGGCTTCTGCAACATCATTCAGTACGGTAACAATGGTTTCCGGGGTAATATCAACGATATTCCTGCTTGCTGCAAGCGCATTCTCAAAATAGTTTTTGTAGCCCATTTAATCAAAAAAAATCATAACTTACTTTATACCAGTATCTTTGAGTGTTCCACTTTTAAGTGTGGAACACCCGGAACACTTTGGAACACCCATAGTTAATTATTTAGCTCAGTATCCACATAATAACCTCAATTCTGTAAATAAAGATAATCATAATGCACCAGGGGCTTTTGGTTTTTTTGGCCGACCCTCTCCTTCGCCTTGTCCGAACCATATTCGGCAATACCCAAACCAATTAACTTATCCTGTTCATCAACCAGTTTAATGATCTCGCCTTTATTAAAATCGGCTAATACCTTCACAATCCCGATGGGAAGCAGGCTGGTGGCTTTATTAGATATAAGCGCCGTTTTAGCACCGTCATTTACCCGCACCATGCCAGTAGCACTATGCTCCGAGTGGGCGATCCATTTCTTTTTGCCGGATTTACTTTTATCGGGAACAAAGCGGGTATGAATGGCATTTCCGGCAAGCAGATCGGTCAGGATATTATCCTTTGTACCATTCGCAATATGCACCGCAATACCCAATTGAGCCGTTTTTTGCGCCATAGTAGATTTGGTGATCATACCGCCACGGCCAAATTGCGAGCGGTCCGAGCTTACGAAGGACGAGAAATCGGTTTCCACGCCATCAATCTCTTCAATCACCTTTGAGCCGGGTAGTTTTGGGTCGCCATCGTAGATACCATCTACATTGGTCAATACAATTAGTGCCTGCGCGTTCAGCATGGAAGCTATCAGGCCGGCCAGTTCATCATTATCGGTAAACATCAGTTCCGTTACCGATACCACATCATTTTCATTTACTACCGGTATCACCTGGTGTTGCAGCAATATTTCAAGGCAGTTGCGCATGTTGAGATAATGCAGCCTGTCGCGGAAATCCTCTTTAGTGACCAGTACCTGGGAGCAAAGCATATCAAATGCACTGAAAAGGCCAGAATAGGTATTGATCAGTTTCACCTGGCCAATAGACGCCAATAACTGCCTCGCGGCCACCGCATCTGACTTTTCCGATACCGTGATCATGCTGCGCCCGGATGCTACCGCACCCGAGGATACCAATATCACTTCTTTCCCCTGTTTTTTAATGGCGGCCATCTGTTCCACCAAATGGGAAATACGCGCATGATCCGGCAGGCCGTCTTTTTGAGTAAGAACGTTAGAGCCTATCTTGATAACAATGCGCTGGTAGTTGTATGCCACAGGTATATTAATATTGAAATGCCAATATTAATAAATTATAGTTGATTGGTGGGAATTATAGTTGAATTTCGGATGTCGAATTTTCAATTTCGGATTTTCCTCCTTTGAAGTCTTATTTTATGGTTTACAGCGTAAATGTTTAACTATTTTATTATCAAGTAATTAAGTTGATAATCGACCAAAAAGTGTAAACCCTGTAAACCATGTTCTGCGCCTTAACTAATAAACCCCTTCACATACTCCTTCGTCAATTCCTGCTGCGGGTTTAAAAGCAGTTCCTCAGTAGGCCCAAACTCAATGATCTTACCCATATAAACGAAGATGATATAATCGGATACCCGGCGCGCCTGTCGCAAAATGTGTGTTACCAGCACTATGGTATATTTTTCTTTGAGTTTGATAAACAGATCTTCGATAATGGCAGTAGATACAGGATCGAGGGCGGAGGTAGATTCATCACCTAAAATGATCTCCGGCTCTACCGCTAAGCCCCGCGCCAGGCATAAGCGTTGCTGCTGGCCAATGGACAAGCGCGTGGCGGGTGCGTTCAGGCGGTCCTTTACCTCGTTCCATAAACCTGTAGCTTTTAATTGTGTTTCCACGATCTCGTCTAATTCCACCTTTTTACGGGTGCCGTGAATACGCGGCCCGTAAGCCACATTATCATAAATAGACATCGGCAGGGGATAAGGCCGCTGCGAAAGCAGGCCCATCTTTTTACGAATATGCGTTACTTCGGCTTGGGGATCGTAGATATCCTCGCCGTCCACCAATACTTTGCCGGTTATTTTAAGATCGGCTGTGTCATCCAGCAGGCGGTTCAGCGACTTTAATAAGGTGGTTTTTCCGCAGCCTGATGGGCCGATAATGGAAATCACTTTCTTATTGGGAATATTGATCGTAATATCTTTCAGTATCTGCTGGTTGGCGATCTGGACATTCAAATGCTGTATGCTGATATGCGGGTTATTTGTCATTTAACGGGAGCTATTTTTAGAGAACCGCTTAGCTAAAACGGATGATAATATGGTGATGATCAAGACTATAATTGTTAAAATTAATGCCGACGCATAAGCCCGGCCCTGTACTTCTTCCACCGGGCTGCCTAATTGGAAAAATATGGCCAGCGGCAAAGTTGCTGCTGGTTGATGCAATGAGGTTGGTATATTATCGCTGAAACCGGCAGTAAACAATACCGAAGCTACATCACCTATTGCCCTGCCGAACGAAAGCAGTATGGCGGTGAATATGCCCGGCCGTATCTGCCGCAATACAACTTTTGACATTTCCCAGCGGGTAGCGCCTAAGGATAGAGAGGCATCGCGCAGTTCTCTGGGCACCGTTCGGATCACTTCATCGAGCGTACGAACCAGGATCGGTATAACCAGCAGGGTAACTGCCACGATGCCGCCCAATAACGACGCCTTGATACCAAAATAAACCATAATAAGAAAGCCAAAGGCGCCGTAAACAATAGAGGGGATACCAAACAGCACATCAAAAACAATGCGCAGGGAGTTAACCAGGTTTTTCCCCGAAAGGTACATATTCATATAAATGGCTACCGGTATGCTGATCAACAGTCCCAAAACTGTAGAACCGCCCGCGATATATAGCGAACCGATAATGGCATTTAAAACACCACCTTCTTTACCGATATAAAACCCACCGCCCGGTATTTTGCTTATCATATCCCAATTCATAAACGGGACGCCCTTATAAAAAATGGTGCCTACGATCAGGAAAAAGCTGCCGCCAACTAATAGGGTAGCGAGCACCATCAGGATACGAAAGAAATTCTCTTCTAATTTACGCCTGATCATATCGCCAGTTTCCTTTCCAAACGGGCCAGTATCACCCTCGAGATAATGTTGAACAAGAATATAATAATGAACAGGAGCAGGGCCGCAAACATTAGGGCCGAATCGTACATCGGTATCGAAAGCATCTCGCCATAATTATTGGCAATCAAAGCAGGCAGGGGATAACCTGCATCAAATACCGAATGCGGCACAACGGCATTATTGCCGCAAACCATCAAAACCGCAATGGTTTCTCCAAACGCACGCGAAACCGCCAGCACCGTTGCAGCAATTATACCGGGTTTTGCTTTCCCGAAAGATACCTTGCGGATAGTTTCCCATTTAGTAGCGCCTAATGCCAGGGAAGCATCTTTTAATTCGCGCGGAATGGTATTCAGCACCTCGCATACAATACTTACGATCAGCGGGAAGATCATCACCGCCAGCACAATACCGCCCGCCAATACGCTGTAACCGGTGGAGAACTCGACAAAATGCGGGGCGATATGGTCTTGAATTAACGGTATAATAAAAAGCACACCCCACACGCCAAATATCACAGGTGGTATGCCTGATAGCAGGTTCACAAATGGCACCAATATTTTTCGGATACGGTTGGGGGCGTATTCAGTAATGTAAAATGAGGTAAGCAGGCATAATGGCAAGGCAATGATAATGGCGATACCTGTTACCCACAAGGTTCCCATTATAAAAGGGAAAAAACCAAATAAACCTTTGAGCGGTTTCCATTCGCTCGAGCTTAAGAGTTTCCATAAAGATGAGCTATGCAAAATAGGGGCTGACTTAAGATATAAACCAACCCCTATTATTATCACTACTGTTACTGATAAAACAGTAAGCAGCAACATTAATTTGGAATAGACTATATCTTTTAATAAGCGAAATTGCATTAGGTTTAGTTTATTTAGTCGGAAAGTCCGGATCCCGATAGCCATCGGGACCGCATAAGCCCGAAAGACAGTCTTGCTGACTTCCGTCCCGATAGTTATCGGGATATGCGGACTTCCCGACTAAAAATCAATTTACTTTTTTCAGTTCTTCAGTTATTTTTTGCTTGGAGAGAACGATATAGCCGTTCTCATCCAAAAACTTTTGACCGTCGGTTAGTACATATTTTACAAAAGCTACTAATTCGGGCTTGCCTGGTTTACCTTTGAACAGAAACCCAAGATTACGTGCCGGGGGCGAAGGATATTTGCCGTCAGCAATGGCATCGGTTAAATGGTCGATGGTATCATAAAAGTTTTCATCCGCATCAATTTTACCGTTGCCATTTACATCGATAGGTAATGCGTGTACACCGGCAACCTGCTTGCGCGTTTTCAGATCGTACAGATAAGCCAGGTTGTTATAGCCAATACCGGTTACATCTTTTTTAACAGCTTGTGCTAAACCCGGATCGCCGTAAACACCTACACCCAACAAGTCTTCCTGTTTTTTTCCAAAGTATTTCGCCCAGGTTTCAGCAGCGCCGGCTGCGTCCGAACGGGTATAGATATGGATCGGTACAGATACTTTACCACCCAACTGGTTCCAGTTTTTTATGCCGCCGCTCACAAATACATCTAAAAACTGGTTGCGTTTTACGCCTTTACTTAATAAAGTCGCTGCATCCGGATTAGCTGTATTGAAAGTTGGCACTACGGCATCTTTGGTAACATAAATGGTGTAAGCGCCCTTTTTTACTTCTTCAAGACTTATATCCCGTGAAGCCAAACCAATGTCTACCAGTCCCGACAGTGCATCCGTGATACCT
This sequence comes from Sphingobacteriales bacterium, assembly GCA_044448765.1. Taxonomy (GTDB): domain Bacteria; phylum Bacteroidota; class Bacteroidia; order Sphingobacteriales; family Sphingobacteriaceae; genus Mucilaginibacter. The sequence goes on from JBIOHG010000015.1 coordinate 33,318, forward strand.
TTACCCGCACCACCTGCCGAGATATTGAAAACCACGTTCGGGTGCAATTTTTTAAATTCCTCGGCCCATTTTACAGTAATAGGGTATAGGGCGAATGCTCCGGATATATTTATAGTGCCTTTCAGATCATCAGACGCGTTATTTTTCTTGTATGATGATAGTATCACCGCTAAACTTACGGTAGCCAGTAAGCTTAAGATGGTTCGTTGGTGTAAGAATGTCTTTTTCATGTTGGTCAGTTTTAAGTGGTTTTAAAATGCTACTTGCAGTTGTACTTCAAAGAGGTTGTTTTTTACCTGGGTAGTTGCTTCGTGGCGATCGATGTAGTTTACCGCCAGTTTGGTCCAGTCGTTAAAGAAGTAGTTCACTGCATAGTAATAGTAATTGGTGCGCACTTTGGTTGTTGCTGCATCGTTTGGATCATAAGTATCATACCTTGCAGCCAGTTGCAAATGTTTTGGGAGCACAAAGTAAGACGCCTGGCCATACCAGCCATCTTTTTGTATTAAGCCATCCGTTCCGTGATCGTATTCAGCCTGCAAGGCTAAACCACCTATGGTGTAGCGCCCGTCGAAGCCATAGCGGTTACGAGCAAGGTTTTTTGGCGGAGTGCCATAATTGCCCAAACCTCTATAAATATCGCCCGATATCACCAGGTTTTGGATAAGGTGAATGCCTAAGCGGGCTGCTATATCCTTACGATTGTTATTATCCGCGGTCACATCGTAACCGGCACCGTTGTAAATTGCCACGGTGTAATCAAACAGGTTCAGTCCGTTTACTTTGGCAAAATTACCACTTGCCCACAAACCTATGTCGCGACCGTTTTGGTTACCGATAACATCGGTAGACCTACCAGCGAGGGCGTTTACTACCTGCGTGCGATCAATGAATTCCAGCTGGCTATCAGACGTCAAACTTTCCAGCGAAAAAGCTATTTTATACTGCCCGACCGAAACTTTCAGGAAGTCGGCTATTTTATAAGTGGTATAGGCATCCAGCAGCTTGGTAGTTCCCGCAAATTCGGTATATACTTCGTAGTTCCAACTGCTGCTTATATCGCCTTTTACATCAAGCCTTGCGCGGTGCAGGCTGAACGAGTTATTGGCACCGGCTTGTTCATTTCCAGCATATTCAGATTGCACCAGCCCGCTTAATTGCAACGCTTTGCTGCCGATATATATACCGTGCTGGTTCTTTTTTTCATCATCCAGTTTTTTCTGGGCTTTGATAGCTTGGTCTGACCGAATAGAATCAGCTTCCTGTTGGGTGATCAGATTCTTTTTAATAAGAATATTTAGCAGGTCCTCATTTTGCTGAGCTTTTGCGGTTATAACTGACAGGATAAGGATTGATAGGAGCAGGGTAGTTTTTGAGTAAATAGATTTCATAATAGTTGTGAGTTTAGATCTAGTATTGTACCGAAGGTCAGTGAACCTCTGTAAGGCCTTTTACTAAATAATTAAGTCGTATTTTTAATTGTTAAACATTTTTATATTCTACTAAATCTATAAAGTCTATCAATTTAGTAGTGTAAATATATGCGATATAGTTATTACGATGCAAAAATATTTTCATATTAAATTATAGTTGACTGATTTACAATATGATAATTTAGCTACCTGAACTCAAAATTGCGCAATTCCGATGGGTACGAAATAGAAAAGGCTCCGATAATTCGGAGCCGATCTGTTTAGTTGATTGATTTATTTAGACTGATGAGTATTATTTATTCAGCATTAGCCCTGAACATGAGCGCGCCGACGGTAACGTTTGTACGGCCATCTATCAGGATAGCGCCACCATTAGCTTTGTTGTTTTGGAACAGGTCGAAAGCAAGCGGATCGGCAGTTTTGATCACAATGCGGCCAATATCATTCAGCCTGAAATCTTCGTCAAATTCCTTATCCAGCGTGTTGATATTCACTTTGTATAATATTTCCTGTATGCGGCAGCGGGTTAGTTTGCTGTTGTGTTGTATGAAATAAGTGTGGGTAGTATCTAAAGCTTTAGTATCCATCCAGCAAAGGTCGGCTTCAATTTGTTGCGAAGTAACAGGCTGATTGTTTGAACTCACCAGGATATCGCCGCGACTGATATCGATCTCATCCGCAAGATGGATGGTTACCGACATGCCTGCAAGGGCCACATCAGGTTCCTGGTCGGCCAATTCAATTTGGCTGACAGTAGACTGAAATCCAGAAGGCAATACAGTCACTTTATCGTTCACACGAAAAGAACCGCTGGCAACACGGCCCGCATAACCGCGGTAATCGTGCAGTTCGTCGGTTTGCGGACGAATGATCCATTGTACCGGGAAACGGGCATGATCGCTCTGCGTATCTACCGGTATCTCAACAGTTTCCAGGTGGGCGAGAAGGCTGTCTCCTTTAAACCATGGCATACGAACAGAAGGATAAACGATATTATCGCCCTTAAGCGCGCTAACAGGTATATAGGTTACATTATTCAGGCCGACCTTACCGGCCAGCTTTTTAAAATCTTCAACAATGTTGTCAAACACTTCCTCGCTAAAATCGACCATATCCATCTTATTGACAGCAACTACCACCTGCGGCAAACCTAACAATGAAACCAGGAAAGAGTGGCGAATGGTCTGTTCTATCACACCTTTGCGGGCATCGATCAGTATAATAGCCAGGTTTGAATTGGACGCGCCGGTAACCATATTGCGGGTATACTGAATATGCCCCGGCGTATCAGCTATAATGAATTTGCGTTTTTCAGTCTGGAAGTATTTGTAAGCCACATCAATGGTAATGCCCTGCTCACGTTCGGCCTTTAAGCCATCAGTCAAAATAGCCAGGTCGATAGTGCCGTCATCATTCTTGCGGTTCGAGCGCTGCAAGGCTTCTAATTGATCCTGCAGGATCGCCTCGCTATCATACAATAAACGGCCAATCAGGGTACTTTTGCCGTCATCAACACTACCGGCTGTTAAAAATTTAAGTATGTTCATAATATTTTAATATCGGATTTCGGATGTTCGATTTCGGATTTGTTATTTCGGTTTGTAATTTCATTAAAAGAGCATCATTCCTCTAAATTCGAAATCGCAAATTCGAAATCCGACATCAAAAATATCCCCCTTTCTTACGGTCTTCCATGGCGGCTTCGCTAACTTTATCGTCCATACGTGCACCGCGCTCGCTTATACGGGAGGTGCTTATTTCGTCAATTATATCGTCAATTAAGGTAGCGTTTGATTCAACCGCTGCCGTACATGACATGTCGCCAACGGTACGGAAGCGCACACTTTTGCGTTGCACAACGTCTTCATTATCCATATTTAAAAACGGTGATGCTGCCATATAAACGCCATTGCGTGTGATCACATCGCGCTCATGCGCAAAATAAACTGCCGGCAATGGAATATTCTCACGGCGGATATAGTTCCATACATCCAGTTCGGTCCAGTTGCTTATCGGGAATACGCGCACGTTTTCACCCTTATGTATCTTTCCATTATATTGGTTCCACAACTCGGGGCGCTGGCGTTTAGGATCCCACTGGCCAAACTCATCACGTACCGAGAAGATACGCTCTTTGGCCCTTGCTTTTTCCTCATCACGCCGGGCGCCGCCAATACAGGCATCAAACTGGTGTTTGTTAATAGTATTAAGCAATGTTACGGTTTGCAACTGGTTGCGACTGGCATTCTTTCCTTTCTGTTCCACTGCGCGGCCGGCATCGATATCATCCTGTACATAACCAACGATCAGCTTTTCACCAATGCGTTCGATCATCTCGTCGCGGTAAGTAATGGCTTCCTCAAAGTTGTGGCCGGTATCAATATGCACCAGCGGAAAAGGAAATTTGCCCGGACGAAACGCTTTCAGCGCCAGGTAAACTAATGTTATCGAATCCTTACCACCCGAAAATAGCAGGGCGGGTTTTTCAAATTGCCCGGCTACTTCGCGCAGGATATAAATGGCTTCCGCCTCCAGCTCGTCTAAATAATCCAACTGATCTTTATTACTCATTTTTTATAGTTAGTGATTTAGTCAGTTAGTGAATGAGTGAGTGTTTTTATTCGCTAACTCACTCAATCACTAATTCACTCATTATTTACTTACCTCATGCAACCCGCATTCCTTTTTGCTTTGGTCTTCCCACCACCAGCGCCCCGCCCTGAAATCCTCTCCGGGCTGAACGGCACGCGTGCAAGGCTGACAGCCTATGCTTGGGAAACCTCTGTCGTGCAGTGTATTATAAGGCACATTATATATTCTGATATATTCTTTTACCTGTTCTAAAGTCCAGTCAAATATCGGGTGAAATTTAATCAAATTATGCTGTTCATCCCACTCCAAATTGTCCATAAACTGGCGATTGGCAGATTGTTCGGCACGGATGCCTGTCACCCACAGTTTGTTACCTGCAAGCGCGCGGTTTAGGGGTTCAACCTTACGTATCCCGCAGCATTCCTTACGGTTCTCAACCGACTCATAAAAACTGCTTGGCCCTTTAGCATTCACCATTTTTTGGAGCAACTCATTATTGGGATAGTAAGCATGAATGGGCTTGCCATACATTTCCATCGTGCGGTTCCATACGTAGTATGTTTCCGGGAAAAGGCGGCCTGTTTCCAACGTAAATATCTTGATAGGAAGGTCGTTAGTAAAGATCATGTGTGTAATGGCCTGGTCTTCCCAGCCAAAACTTGTCGAAAATACGATCTCGCCCGGAAATTTATTAGCCAATAAACCCAGTGCTTCCACCGGGCCAAGCCCATCAATTTCTTGCCGTATATTTTCTAACGCTGTCATTTTATAATTTCGTCAAAAATTTGAAAATGCTGTTCACACTCACCAGGATAACGATGATAGCTACCGAGACCATCAGTGTTTTAGCCGATAACTTATTTGATATTTTAGCAGCAATAGGCGATGCTAAAGCACTGCCAATAACCAACCCGGCTACGGCTTCCCAGTGGGCGCCGCCCAGCATGGTAATAAAAGTGAGCGAACTCATCAATGCGATGAAAAACCTTGATAATTTTACCGTACCCAATGAAAAACGTGGGTGACGGCCACCTGCTATCAGGCTTGATAATACGATAGAGCCCCAGCCGCCGCCGCCAACAGCATCAATAAAACCGCCGCCGAAACCTAATAAGCCGATCTTCTTTATTTTATCATTGGCTCGTTTTTGCCCGGTTTGAAATGCTTTTCTAAGTATTACGATTCCTAATATCAGTGTATATAGAGATATAAAAGGTTTGGTGTAATGACTGTAATGCTCCAGTGACGACAGGATATAGGCACCCATAACCGCTCCTATGATACCTGGTATAAGCAGCATTTTAAACATTTTCCAGTTAATATTCCCCATGCGGTAATGCATCCAGCCGGCAATGCCGTTGCTTAATATCTCTGAAAGGTGTACACCCATACTTGCCGAAGCGGGTGAGATGCCCATAGACAATGAAAATGTTGTTGAGGTAACACCATAAGACATGCCAATGGCGCCATCTATCAGGGCAAAAACAAAACCTGCAGCCAGGAAATAATAGAATTTTGGATTAATACCTTGTATATAAGTCCTGAAATCAGGGTCCCTGTTCCAAAGCGCATAAACGGTAATGGCAATTGCCAAAACAATTGTACCCCATATTATCCATATCAGGTTTCTGTTCTTCTCTGGCTTTTTATCAACCAATACCGATGTTACCTGGTTCAGTCTTTTTACCTTATATGCAAAATCGCCAGAAAGGGTGTCCCTTAGCTCACTCATTTGCTGCAGGGTAACATCCAATTCTTCCGGCAGGCTTTCATTTAAAACCTCTTTTAATCGTTTAGCCACCGTTGGTGATTTACCATTGGTGGATATAGCCAGTTTGAGGTCGCCTTTTTGAACGATGGAACCGAGGTAAAAATCACACAGGTCGGGTTTGTCAGCAACGTTTACCAAAAGCTTACGCTCATGCGCCGATGCCCTAATGTAGGTGTTCAGTTCACGATCATTGGTTGCAGCCACTACAATGTCGGCTGTATCCAGATCGGTGTCAGTAAATGCTTTTTGAATAACTTTTACACCTTTATAGGTAGAAGCGAGGGTATGCACTTCTGGTAAAAATTCATTAGCAATAACGGTTATTCTTGCCGACGGGCTGTTGGTGACGATGGCTGTCAGTTTTTCCAAACCAACGTTTCCGGCACCTATCAGCACTGTATGCAAGTTATTCAGCTTCAAAAAAACGGGGAATAACTGATTACCCTCCGTTTTTTCATACTGAATAGTTTCCAAACCGTTATTCCTGGTTGATAATGTCATAAAATTCCCTGATAGGTTGAAACATCGGGTGCAAGGATACCACCTCGCCGATTACAATTAATGCAGGAGAAGCTATTTTCTTTTCCTCCACTAATTCAACAATAGTATCTATTATACCAACGGCAACCTTTTCGTTTGCGGTTGATCCGCTTTGAATTACAGCTACCGGCAGCTTGTTTTTGCCTTCTTTTTTATAAATTTCAGTGATCTCGGCCAGTTTATTCAAACCCATTAACACCACAACAGTTGCCCTTGTGCGTGCCGCATCATAAAGGTTTCCTGATATTTTACCATCCATTGTAGTACCTGTAACCACCCAAAAACTTTCGCTTAAACCGCGGTGTGTAACAGGTATGTTTTGTAAGCCAGGAACACCGATCGAGCTGGAAATACCAGGTATTACTTCGGTAGGGATGCTGTATGAAGCAGCATGATCTAACTCCTCATAACCGCGACCAAAAACAAATGGGTCTCCACCTTTTAAACGCACAACATGGCCATAATTGAGCGCATAATCAACCATCAGCTTGTTGATCGATTCCTGCGAATGGGAGTGATCACCCGAACGTTTGCCTACATATACTTTAGTAGCATGCTCAGGTGCAAATTCTAATAGTTCCTCATTTACCAATGCATCATAAAGCACAACATCAGCTGTTTTAAGCGCCTTTATACCCTTTATAGTGATCAGGTCGGCATCGCCGGGGCCTGCGCCAACCAATGTGATACGAGGTTCTTTAACTTCTTTTTTTGTTTTAGTCTTTATCATGATTGTACTAATGCCTCTCTTTTTACTTTAACAGCATCTAAAAATTCTGCTGCTGATGCGATATATGCGCGCGCAAAATCTTCAGAAGGTTCATGTTTATTGATCTCCAATACCCTATCGGTAAAGGTTCCGTTCAGTACAAATTCACCTTTTTCAACATACTGGGCATCAAATTCCTTCATAATGCCGGTTTGTGTGCCCTGGTTAATGTTTTTATCCAGCAGCAGCGATTTTGCACCGCTGATCATTACATTATAGGCATGGTAAATAGCATCGGCATAAGCCCCGTTTTTAAACGATTCTTCACCCCATCCTCTTTTCTCATCACACTCGTAAAGCAGGGTAGCTACCAGGTCAATGACCACACCGGCGCACTCGCCCACGCCAATAGCGGTTACGTAAGTTTCTTCGTGTCCCCAATCCACAAATTCATCATCTCTAAGGTTGGTTAGATCGGCAAGCGGTTTCAGCAGCTGGTAAAAATAGTCCTTGCCCTGCCTGTCATAATAATTATGATAGGTTTCGCCTTCGGCAGAATTCGTTCTATAATCTTCAAGAATCTTTCTCAAAACATCAGTTGCCCTTTTGGCGGGAACTTTGATGATCTTCTCAGCAGCGCGACCTATGCCATCGCCAACTGTACCTCCGCCAAGCAATACTTGTACAGATGGCAAAACTTTTAAACCTGCTTTAAGCGAGCTGCCGTGGAAGCCGATATGCGCTAAACCATGCTGCCCGCATGAGTTCATGCAGCCGCTTATCTTGATCTTGATATCGCGATTGTATACAAACTCTTCGTATTCATTGTAAACCAGGTCCTCAAGCACTTTGGCCAAAGTCATGCTGTTGGAGATACCGAGATTACAAGTATCTGTTCCCGGGCAAGTGGTAACGTCAGCAACGCTGTCAAAACCGGGTGCCGACATATCCAGATCGGTTAACACTTTATACAATGCAGGGAGCGATTCTTTACGTGCATATTTTAATAGCAGGCCCTGGTTTTGGGTAACGCGTATCTCGTCAGCAACATAAGGCCTGATGCCTTCCACAAATTTGCGTGCAACATCAGTATGGATATCACCAACAGGCACCTTAATATATACGCCATAAAAGCCTTTTTGCTTTTGCTCAAAAGTATTGGTGATAAGCCACTGCTCGTAACGCAAGGGGTTAATGATCTCAGTTTCAGGCACCGATACAGGCCCCGGTATAACCGGCTCATTAACAGCATCGCGATTGATAGGGTAGGCCTTTACTTTGTTAGCAATTCTTTCTTCCTTAGCCAGGCGAACAACTTCATCTAAACCTAATTTTTGGATTACATATTTTAAACGCGCTTTATTACGATTGTTTCTTTCGCCATAACGGTCAAACACGCGGATAACGGATTCTATATAAGGGATCAGTTGATCCTCTGGTAAAAATTCTTCAACCAGTGCACCGATGAAAGGTTGGGCGCCAAGGCCACCGCCTAAATACACTTTAAAACCACGCTCGCCTTTTGCATTGATCTTTGGAATAAGCCCGACGTCATTAGCGTAGGCAAAAGCTGTATCCTCTTCGCTTGACGAAAATGCGATCTTAAACTTACGCGCCATATCCTGGCAAATAGGATTACGCAAAAAGAACTCAAACGCAGCATGTGCATAAGGCGATACGTCAAAAAGTTCTTTAGGATCGATACCGGCGGCGGGAGAGGCAGTCACATTACGTACCGTATTGCCGCAGGCCTCTCGAATAGTAATATCATCCTGCTCCAATTCACTCCAAAGTTGAGGCGTACGGTCCAGGCTTACAAAATGTATCTGTATGTCCTGCCGCGTAGTTAAATGCAGGTTATGGCTTGCGTATTCGTCCGAAATATCGGTTATTCGCAGCAATTGTTTGAAGGTGACTTTACCAAAAGGCAGCTTGATGCGTATCATCTGTACACCCGGCTGGCGCTGGCCATAAATACCGCGCGCCAAACGCAGGCTTCTGAATTTTTCATCATGTATCTTTCCTTCGCGAAAAGCCCTTATCTGTTTTTCGAGATTTATAATATCCTTTTCAACAATTGGGTTTTCCAGTTCGGTACGAAAACTTTGCATTTTTCTATTCTTTTAAATCATTAGCCTACCAGGCGCATCCTGTTGAATATTCCCCAAATATATACATAGTATAGAGAAGTAGTAGGAATTTATTAAAATTAACTTTCTTTTACAGTAAAATTACACAGATATCCATTTATTGATATAGCCAAATTTGAGCCAAAAAATTTACGGTGTTTCTTTTACGCAAATTACGGCTTTACAGATACATTATCGGCTATTTTCCCCGAAAATAAGTTCCCCGATTGTGCAATAAAATATCCCTTCCCGTCGCTTGCGTGGAAAAAAATACCCTTTCGTAATAAGATAAATGGAATTTACCCTTTAATTAAGCGGGGTTATACGTTAATGATAAGCGTGTTTTCGCGGGCGATGACATCGGCCACGCTGGTCTCAGAAAGTATCTTCAAAGTAGCGTCCCTCACCTCAACAAATACATCACGGATACCGCAGGTAGTTTCCTGCCTGCATTCGTCACATCTGTGGTAAAAGTTAAGGCTGGCGCAAGGAACCATGGCAATTGGCCCATCGGTAATGCGCATTATACTAACCAGGTAAATGTCTTTAGGGTCCTTATTGAGGCTATAGCCGCCACCAGCACCTTTTTTACTATATAAATAACCTGCATTTCGCAGGTCGAGCAATATTTGTTCAAGGAACTTTTTAGGTATACGTTCTTCCTCAGCGATCTTCGAGATCTGCATAGGTGGTTTGTCGGCATTCTTTCCCAGGATTACCAGGGCCTTAATGGCGTACTTGGTTTTTTTCGATAACATTTAGTAATAATAACTTACAAATATAAGTAAATATATTAAGTCGATATAATTGGTATGGTTGGGGTAATTTATGTAAATATAGTATTTTATTTTTTATCCGAATGTCCAAGGTTTTTTTCAGGACTTACCTTGTCGCGTACCAATTGCTTTAACTCTTTGATCTCCGGGAAACCACCATGTTCCTTCCTGTCGAATATAATTTCATTGTTGATCCGGATACTGTAATGGCCACCTGTTTCGCTTGGCTTTAGGGTAACCCCGTATAATTCATCGGTAAAGGTGGTTAAAAATTCCTGGGCCATGTAGGCGGCGCGGAGCAGCCAGTTGCATTTTGGGCAATATTCAATCGTTATGGTCGGTTTCATCGCGCTAAATTACGCAACCTTGTTAAACAAAAAACATCACCTTACTTATTATCGCAAAGGTGATGTCAGGGGAAAGAGTTTTGGTATTTAACGTTTTATGAGAATTCACTTAAAAATTCACACCGCCTAAAGATATTTTAGGATTAAATGGTGCTTTTTTCCTTTTCTTAAATATGCCCATTCCGTTGTTTGCAACCGCGCCTACCGCTTTAAGTATTGGAGTAATTAAAGTTTCAATAAATTTCATTTTTCTTGTTTTGATATGGATGCTTTTACGCTTTTCCAGAGCCGAAAGTTCAGAAAAAAATGCGTTTTTGATATCGTTAGGGCATTTTTTATGAAAAATCGACTTTAACCAATAATCCATAACTGCCTAATAATTAAGCAGATTTGCGATAGCCATTAAAGTGCCGAAAAAAGTGATATTTTTTTTAAAAACCCCGGGGTTTTGAATTATCGGGAGGGCATCAAAAATCTTTCCTCATCGTTCAGTTTCAGCACACAAAGCTCATCACCCACAGCAATTTCCCCAGTACCCTCATGCACCAGGTTTTGCCCGAACATGATCTTATTATTTTTGAAGCGATAGCGCGCCAATGTTTTTAATGGCTCTTTACCTTGTTTAATAGTCTCCTGGTCAATGGTCGGCATGATGCAGCGGGCACATAATTTTACCCCATAGAACTGCATCTCGCCAATCGTAAAGCTATGCATCAGGTCTTCGGCAAAGGGTTTGCCGCCTGTGAAAACAATATTAGGCCTGAAACGGTTCATCGGTAGTGCCTCAGCGAGCCTGCTATTGAGATCGTCCAAAGAAGATTGGCCTATAATAAGGAATGGATAAGCATCCGAGAAAGAAGTTATACTGTTTTCCGGCGTATATCGCTGGTCAGTAATACGATGGCTATTATCGGGCATATAAACCAGCCTGCAATTAACAGCCAGCATCTCACTGAACCATTGATCGGCTTGAGCGCTTACAAATTGGCCGGTACAGGTATCATCCCAAATAAACATTTCAGCAAACTCGTCGGTTTGTGGTTTAAATGGCACAAGTAATGAGGAACTGAGGGGCAAATAGGTGACTTTTAGTCCGTATTCCTCAACTGTAATTTTTATTAACGCCATTTCAGGGACTTCACGCTGCGAGATAAACAGGTTGTTTTCATCAACCAGCATCCAGCGGCGGTCATACTCAAAACCACGGTCGGTTACGTGCACATTTTTTACCGGAATGCCACCCATTGATTTAATAGGATAGATGTATAATTCGCTTACCTGCAACATGCGGTAAAGATACCGGCTTATCCCGTGAGCTGCAAAAGTAAAATAACAAGTCTGTTACATTTCATCAACAAACCTGTCCTTGTAACAGTTTTATCCCTACATTTAGAAACCAATTCTAAAACATTTACTATGCATCGCAGAAAATTTATCCGGGATGCCTCGCTGGCCACAGCAGGTATTACCTTCCTTAATTTCCCCGTTTTTGGTAAAAATGCTCCGAGTAATAAAGTTGTGCTTGGCGTAATGGGGCTTAACGGTCGTGGCAGTTACCTGGCCAATTGTTATTCGCAATTACCTAATGTGGAAATAGCCTACATCTGTGATGTGGAAGCCGGCGCCATTAAAAAGGGATTTGATGCACTGAAAGATGCGCCGCGCAAACCCGAACTGGTACATGATATCCGTAAACTAGTTGAGAAGAAAGATTTTGATGCTTTGATCGTTGCTGCGCCCGACCACTGGCATACCCCGGCAGCTATTTTGGGCTCGTCACATGGCAAGCATGTTTATGTAGAAAAACCCTGTGGGCAAAACCCGCACGAGGGCGAACTGGTATCGCAGGCGTTGCATAAATATGGTAAACATATCCAAATGGGTAATCAGCGTCGTTCTATGCCTTCATTGATCGAAGCCGTAAAAGAGGTAAGAGATGGTGCCATTGGCGATGTTTATTTCGCAAAGGCGTGGTACACTAATGAACGCCAATCGATAGGCATAGGCAAACACATACCTGTTCCGGCAACGCTGGATTTTAATCTATGGCAGGGCCCTGCACCACGTAAAGAATACCAGGACAATTTAGTGCACTACAACTGGCACTGGTTCTGGCATTGGGGAACGGGTGAGGCCTGCAATAACGGCACACACGAAATAGATTGCTGCCGCTGGTTTATGGGGACAGATTATCCTACAAAAGTTACCTCATCCGGCGGAAGGTACGCCTTTCATGATGATTGGCAAACGCCCGATACACAAGTTGCCTCGTTCGAATTTGGTAATAAGGGAACGATTACCTGGGAAGGCCGGAGCTGTAATAATTTCCCTGTAGAAGGGAGTAGTCGGGGCTTTATTATTTATGGTAAAAATGGTAGCCTGATCAACCTGGGCGGCGGTGATTATAAAATACTGGATGCCAAAAACAAGGTGTTGAAAGAAGTAAAATCGGAAGTAGCGCCTGATCCTAATAATACCCAAAGCGCCAACGGCAACCTGGATTTCTACCACTTTAAAAACTTTGTTGGCGCTGTAAGGGGTGAAAATGACTTAACAGCACCGGTTACCGAGGCATCAAAAAGTGTGTTATTGTGCCATTTGGCAAACATTGCGCAGCGTACCGGCACCGAATTACATTGCGACCCAAAGAACGGGCATATCACTAACAGCGCCGAAGCAATGAAACTATGGCAAAGAACTTATCAGCCGGGTTGGGAACCGAAATTGGTTTGATATGAAGATCAAATTACTGATAGTCTTTTTGCTTGGCACAACAACCTGTTTTGCCCAGAGGGGTCAGCCACTTTTTCCGCAGCAGCCTGGCGTGGTATCCTATACTTATCGCAATTACCTGGACAAGGATGTTCCCGGCACTCTCGACAAGATGAAAGAGCTTGGCTTTACCGATATTGAATTTTCAGGCTTATTCGGAAAAACAGTCGCAGAGTTAAGGAGTTTGCTGGATGCAAGAGGGCTGAAATGTTCATCCTTCGGTGTAAGTTATAACGACCTGGTAAACAAAACCGCTGAAGTAGCCCAAAACGCCAAAACACTAGGAGCACAATATGTAAGGGTTGCAGGCATTCCGCATCAATCAGCATTGACATTGGAAGAAGCCCAAAAAGCGGTTGATGATTTTAACCGGGTCGGTAAAATACTCAAAGAACAATTTGGACTTGGCTTTATTTATCACGAACATGGGTTTGAGTTCCAGCCTTATCAGGATGGGACTTTGTACGATTTTATTGTCAAAAATACTGACCCGAAATACGTGAGTTTTGAACTTGATATTATGTGGGCCTTTTTCCCTGGGCAGGACCCAGCTGCATTGATCACCAAGTATGGCAGCCGATACAAGGCATTGCACCTGAAAGATTTGAAAAAAGGAGTGACGGGCAATATGTCGGGCGGCACTAACCAGGATAACGACGTTGCCTTAGGCACCGGGCAAATAGATATTCCCGCAGTTTTAAAAGCGGCTAAAAAAGCAGGGGTAGAGCACTACTATATTGAAGATGAAAGCAATAATGTTTTGACACAGGTGCCCCAAAGCCTGGCTTATCTTAAAAGCTTAAAACAATAATTTACTATGAGAAAATATCAATACCTATTTTTAACTATTTTGTTATCTGTAAGCTTTTTATCATCCGATGCTCAAAAGAAAGCCGGCGACTGGGCCAACCTATTCGACGGTAAAACGCTCAAAGGATGGAAACAGGTTAACGGTAATTTCAAAGTTAGAAATCAAACGATAATCGGGACCATGATGATAAACCCGAATAAACCATTTCCTGTTACCGTAAAGAATGACGGATCAATATCGGGCTTTGTAAAAAAGTCTGGTCCAAATTCATTCCTGATCTCTAATAAAGAATATAGTGATTTCATTTTGGAGTTAGACGCAAAAATTGATAATGGTGTTGAAAATTCAGGTGTTCAAATTCGAAGCTACTTCGATCCAAAAGGCAATGTCGAGCAAGGTGAAATATATGGCAGTCTTGTAACAATTGACCCATCAGATCAAAAATGGACAGGGGGTATAAAAGATGTGGGTACTCGAGACTGGATAATTGGTCGAGGCAATCTTAACATGACAGGCAACCGCGATTGGTTATACCCAATGTCATTAAATACTGTTGCCCAGGCCGCATTTAAACCAGGGAGATATAATCATATTAAGATTGAATGCATCGGCGGTACCACCAAAACGTGGGTCAATGGAATACCTGCTGCTTATCTGGTTGATACGGTTGAGAGAAAAGGCATTATTGCATTACGTGTAGATGGCACCAATGATTCAACTCAAACTAATAAAAAAGCATATTTTAAAAATATCCGCATCAAAACTACCGGCCTTAAACCAACGCCTTTTCCGCCGGGGATATTTGTAGTTAATTATCGGTCTAACCAATTGACTGATTATGAGAAAAAAGATGGCTGGAAATTGCTTTTTGACGGCAAAACCAACACCGGCTGGAGAAGCGCTACCAGCGCCGAGTTCCCGACCAAACCGGACGGCTGGATAATTCGCGATGGCACCATGACCATTTTAGGTTCAGCCGGCGGCGAGGCGGCAAATGTGGGTGATATTATTACGAAGGAACAATATAGCGCATTTGACCTCTCTTTCGAGTTCAGAATGAGCCGGGGCGCTAATAGCGGCGTGAAATATTTTGTGACGCTGAACGAAGATACCAAAGGTTCGGCCATAGGATTGGAATACCAGGTATTAGATGATGCCGTACACCCGGATGCAAAACTGGGGCGTAACGGAGACCGTACCTTAGCCTCATTATATGACCTGATACCAGCCAACAAACAAGCACGATTTGTGCATCCGATAGGGGCATGGAATACGGGTAGGATCATTGTTTATCCGAATAACCATGTAGAGCATTATTTGAATGGTGTTAAAGTATTGGAATATGAACGTGGCTCGAAGGAATTTAAGGACCTGGTGGCTATCAGCAAGTATGTGATCTGGAAGAATTTTGGTGAAGCAAAAGAAGGTCATATCTTGCTGCAGGATCATGGGTTTGAAGTGAATTTTAGGAGTATTAAGATAAAACCACTGCACAATTGATACAATTTTGTTGAATTGCTATATTAATTCAACAAAAAAGAACATAAATCATTGTAATGCTAAAGTCGTATCATATATTGTTGTCATCTTAACACATAACCAGTTATAACTAATTTTTCCCGATCATGCCAATTGATACAGCAAATATCAACAACAAAGCCCACGCGCAAAATACTTACGATGCCATTGTAATTGGCTCGGGGATAAGCGGCGGATGGGCCGCTAAAGAGCTTACCGAACTCGGCCTGAAAACCATTATGCTGGAACGCGGCCGCAATTTTGAGCATATTAAGGACTATAAAACGGCCACAAAAGCTCCCTGGGAATTTGAGCACCGGGGTAGTGTGCCGCTCGAGAAGAAAAAACGCCACCCAATATTGGCAAGGACCTGGGGGCTTACTGAAGGTAATATGGATTACTGGGCCGATGATATTGATGCTCCTTATACCGAAATAAAACCCTTTAACTGGTGGCGTTCCTATCAATTGGGCGGGCGTTCTATTCTATGGGGCAGGCAAAGTTACCGTTGGAGCGACCATGATTTTGAAGCCAATTTAAAAGACGGATGGGCCATCGATTGGCCGATCCGTTATAAGGATATTGCGCCATGGTACGACCATGTGGAGAAATTTATTGGTGTGAATGGTTCGATGGAAGGACTGGAGCAGTTACCTGACGGTCATTTTTTACCGGCCATGGAAATGAATTGTGTAGAAAAGGATGTGGCCGATCGTATCAAAAAACATTATAATGGCAGTCGCCACATGATCATTGGCCGTTCTGCAAATCTTACGGCGGCAATCAACGGGCGTGATCATTGCCAGTACCGTAACCGCTGCTGGGAAGGGTGCCCGTTTGGCGCATATTTCAGCACGCAATCATCAACATTACCGGCTGCAATGAAAACGGGGAATCTTACCGTTCGCCCTTTTTCTATCGTCACCAAAATAATCTATGATAAAAACACACAGAAAGCGACCGGCGTAGAGGTTTTGGATGCGGAGACCAATCAAACTTATGAATATCACGCTAAGATAGTTTTCGTGAATGCCTCGGCCTTAAACAGCGCCTGGGTATTGATGAATTCGGCTACCGATGTTTGGCCGGATGGACTGGGCAGCAGCAGCGGGGAATTGGGACATAATATTATGGACCATCATTATAATTTAGGCGCTTCTGGCGTGATGGAGGGGTATGAGGATAAATACTATTTCGGCAGAAGGCCAAACGGAGTATATGTGGTACGATTTGCCAACTTTTTTGGCGATAAACGTGATTACCTGCGTGGGTTTGGTTACCAGGGCGGCGCAAGTCGCGAAGGATGGGGCCGGAACGTGGCCGAATTAAATATTGGCGGGAAATTTAAAGATGCTATCTGTGAGCCGGGGCAATGGTCGGTAGGGATAGGAGGATTTGGCGAATTGCTGCCTTACCACGAAAATAAGATCAGCCTGGATCATACTAAAAAAGATAAATGGGGACTGCCAATATTAGCAATGGACGCTGAGATAAAGGATAATGAGAAAAAGATGCGTATCGATATTGTGGCTGAAGCGAAAGCCATGCTGGAGATAGCAGGTGTAAAAAATGTCAAGACGCATGACTCTGGGCACCACGTTGGTGATGGTATACACGAAATGGGCTCGGCACGTATGGGCCGTGATCCTAAAACATCCGTGTTAAACATGCACAACCAGGTTTGGGATGCGAAGAATGTGTTTTGCACTGATGGGGCTATGATGGCTTCATCCGCATGCCAAAATCCATCCTTAACTTATATGGCGATGACCGCACGCGCAGCCAATTTTGCTGTAGAGGAATTGAAAAAAGGAAATATTTGATTTCGGACGTCGGACTTACGATTTCGGATTTATTTAAAAAAAATTAGAATTATGAAAATCTTCATTTATTTAAAAGCGACGGTAATAGTTTTATTGATAAGCTCTATCTGTTTTGGTATTGCGCTGGCCAAACCAAAAGTGCTGATATTTAGCAAAACGGCTGGTTTCCATCATGCTTCCATTGCGGTTGGCATACCGGCCATTATCAAATTAGGGCACGAGAATAATTTTGATGTGGATACCACTACAGATGCCTCAAAATTTACCACTGCCAATTTAAAACAATATGCGGCGGTGATATTCCTGAGTACAACAGGCACCGTACTTAATGATGCCCAAAAGGACGCTTTCAAAAAATATATTGAAGCAGGCGGCGGTTATGTGGGCGTTCACTCGGCGACGGATACCGAATATGACTGGCCCTGGTATGGAAAGCTGGTTGGCGCTTATTTCAAAAACCATCCCAGTAAACAACAGGTAGCGACCTTACATGTTGTCGACCGGAAATTTATTGCAACCAAGCACTTACCCGCAGAATGGAAACGGCTGGACGAATGGTACAACTTCAAAGTGGTGCCAAACGATAAGGACGTCCATGTACTGATCACCATTGACGAAAAAAGCTACGAAGGCGGCAACGATGGCGACTATCATCCCATGAGCTGGTACCACGATTATGATGGCGGCCGTGCCTTTTATACCGCTTTAGGGCATACAGACGAGTCATATTCCGACCCGTTGTATTTAAAGCATTTATTAGGCGGAATCCAATACGCCATCGGCAAGCACAAATAAAGATTTGAAATATTTTTAAAAAGTTTCAACAACTTCTCTAAAAAAATTTCATTTCTGCTTCGGAAATTCTAATTTGCGTTCTATTACCAAATTATAAATCCTTTTAAAAAAATGAACAACCTGAAGAAATTTTTGGGCTTGCTTTGCTTTAGCGCAATCGCATCGTCTGCATTCAGTCAAACCGGCAAAGAGCGGGTTGCTATTATTCCCGAACCAGTAAGTGTGGTCCAAAATGAAGGCGAATTTGTCCTGCCTAAAACCATCGTTGTTTCGGCACCTGTAAAACCTGAAATGAAAGAGGTTATTGCCACTCTCCGCGAGCGCTTTTCCGTTCCCACAGGCGCTCACGTAACTGTTCTGAACGGAGCGGCAAAGGCGACGATAAAATTGGTACTGAATAAAACCGCAGATACCGCTATCGGTAAAGAAGGCTATTACCTCTCCGTAACCAAAAAAGGTATCGCCATCCGTGCAAACGAGCCGGCCGGCTTGTTTTACGGCGTGCAGTCGTTAGTGCAATTATTTCCAAAAGACATCGTGAGCAAAACCCGCGTAAGTGGTGTTGCATGGACTGCGCCTTGTGTTGAGGTAAAAGATTATCCACGTTTCAAATGGCGCGGACTGATGCTGGACGTGGCCCGTCACTTCTTCACCAAACAGGAAGTGGAACATTATATCGACAACATGGCGACCTATAAGTTCAACCTGTTGCACATGCACCTCACCGATGACGAGGGCTGGCGTGTCGAGATCAAAAGCTTACCAAGACTGACAACTGTCGGCGCTTATAACGTTAAAAAAGTAGGCTATTTCGGCAATTTTACTCCTCCCGGACCAGATGAGCCACGCGACTACGGCGGCTTTTATACCCAACAGGATATCAAAGAAATTGTGAAATACGCCCAGGACAGATTTATGAATATCCTCCCAGAGATCGATGTTCCGGGTCATAGTCTTGCTGCAGTAGTGGCTTATCCTGAATTGTCATGCACTCCTGGAGCTGACAAATACCAGGTACGTTCGGGTGAAAAATTTATGAACTTCGGAAAGAATGGTATTACTGCTGGAATTGATAATACACTCTGCCCTGCAAATGAAAAAGTTTATGTGTTCCTGGATAAAGTGCTGACCGAGATGGCCAAAATGTTTCCATTCGGATATATCCACATGGGTGGTGATGAGTGTGCCAAGAATTTCTGGGAGAAAAGTGACTCAGTAAAAGCTTTAATGGCCAGGGAGAATTTGAAAACACAGGAAGAAGTGCAGGCCTATTTTGAAAAACGTGTTGAAAAGATCGTGGAATCCAAAGGCAAGAAGTTCCTGGGCTGGGACGAGATTCTGGAAGGTGGTTTAGCACCCGACGCTATTGTAATGAGCTGGCGTGGGGTAAAGGGCGGAATACAAGCCGCTAAAATGGGCCACGAAGTGGTGATGAGTCCAACAACATTTGCCTACCTGGATTATATGAACGGCGACCCGATCATGGAACCGCGTGTGTATTCAATGTTGCGCCTGAGCAAGGTGTATTCCTATAACCCTGTGCCTGACAGCGTAGATTCTAAACTGATCATCGGCACACAAGCTAATCTTTGGACGGAGCAGGTTTACAATACCCGTCACCTGGAATACATGACCTGGCCACGTGCCTTTGCCGTATCTGAAAATGCGTGGACACCAAACGCAAGGAAGAACTGGAATGATTTCGTTGGTCGCGTTGAGCAACATATGGGAAGGTTTGACGAAGCACAGATCAAATACGCACCAAGCATGTTTGAACCAGGCTTTACGATCAAAATGCGCCCGGACAGCGTAATGGAAGTGGAAATGCAAACCGAAGTACAGGGGCTTGACCTGCATTACAGTTTTGATAATTCGTTCCCTGACGAGTTTTATCCGAAATATACGGCCCCGTTGCTGGTGCCAAAAGACGCGTTCCAATTGCGTGTGATTACCTACAAAGACGGCAAGCAGGTTGGCCGCCTGATCACTTTTCCTGTAAGCGAAATGAAAAAACGCGCGAATAGGAGAGGCTACGATGATGAATAATCAACTAAATCTCAAATACCCGGCCCCATACATTATTGTATGGGGTTTTTTTATGGCTTTTTGCAAACATTAACCCATTTGCATTATTTTATCTTTACAAAATATACTTATAGAATTGCTTACAGATAACCACGGAAGAAAGATCAACTATTTACGCCTGGCGGTGACGGACAGGTGCAACCTGCGTTGTTTTTATTGTATGCCGGAGGAAGGCCTGAACTGGCTTTCGCGTGCGGAGCTGCTGAGCTACGAAGAAATGCTGAAAACTTGCGAGCTATTGGTTAAAATGGGTATCGAGAAGATCCGTATCACCGGCGGGGAGCCTTTTGTGCGGAAGGACCTGATGAAATTTCTCACAGCCTTATCTAAAATAGATGGATTAAATGAGTTGACCATTACTACCAACGGTGTACTTACCGCACCTTTGGTTCCTGAATTAAAGAAACTGGGTATCCGGTCAGTTAACCTGAGCCTGGATACGCTGGATGCAAACCGTTTTTTTTCCATAACCCATCGTGATGAATTTAGCAGGGTGATGGAAACATTGGAGCAACTGTTAAGTCATGATATTGAAGTAAAAATAAATGCCGTCGTGATGGATGGGAAAAACACGCAGGACATTATCCCGATGGTTGAACTAACCAAAGAATTACCTGTCAACGTTAGGTTTATTGAAGAAATGCCATTCAACGGGGATGGACATGTTTATAACGGACTAAAGTGGGATTATACCCGGATATTGGACGAAATAAAAGCGCACTACCCCGAAATAGAAAAGCTTCCCGACCCTGCCTATTCGACCTCTTATAACTATCGCGTTCCTGGACATACAGGAGATGTTGGGGTGATAGCAGCATATTCGCGTACTTTTTGCGGTAGCTGTAACCGTATTAGAATTACACCAGAGGGCACGTTAAAAACCTGTTTGTATGATGGCGGTGTATTGAATATTAAGGATATGATGCGCAAAGGATTTAGTGATAGTGAAATCGAATCGAAATTATTGAACGCATTTGGCAGCCGGCCCAAAGATGGTTGGGAAGCCGAGAAAAGTCGGAATATAAATGACCCGGCGCATGAATCTATGGCAACGATAGGCGGGTGATATGACAACGGTTGAACAAGCGGAAAAATTGATATTAGCCGAATCAAAGGACTTCGGTACAGAAATCATTCCTTTTGAACTGGCTTTGGGCAGGGTACTTGCCGAAGATATCAAAGCAGACCGCGATCTGCCGCCGTTTAACCGGGTGACAATGGATGGTATTGCCATTAGTTATGCCGCTATTGAAAAAGGGATAAATTCTTTTCACATTAAAGCCACGCAGGCGGCTGGTAATGTACCGGTAGATATAGAACATTTGGATGAGTGCGTGGAGATAATGACCGGTGCAGCCTTGCCCGATTCTGTAGATACCGTTATTCCTTACGAGCATATCGAAATTGATAATGGCAAAGCTGCAGTCATCGTACCCGGCACAAAAGGAGGTCAGAATTTACATCCGAAAGGGGCCGATAAAAAAGAGGGCGAAGTAATTATTGCGGCATACCAAGTCATTACCCCTGGTATGATCAATAGTATAGCGTCTGTTGGAAAAACGCAATTACTTGTCGTGAAACTACCGCGCGTAGTAATCATTTCCTCCGGCGACGAATTAGTTGATATTGATACTGAGCCATCGCCAACACAGATCAGGAAATCGAATAGTTATACCATACAGGCTGTTTTAGGTCAGCATAATTTAAAGGCTGATCTTTTACATATTCCGGATGACCCAGAGATCACCCGTGAAAAAATTGGTTATTGCCTTGAAAATTACGATGTGATATTAATGACCGGCGGTATTAGCATGGGCAAGTTTGACTATATACCAAAAGCCTTGGAAGAAGTGGGGATAAAAAACATATTTCATAAAGTGAGCCAGCGCCCCGGCAAACCTTTTTGGTTCGGTAAACATGAAGGCGGTGTTTTGGTATTTGCTTTCCCGGGGAACCCGGTGGCGACTTTTATGTGCCTGTATAGGTATTTTTTGCCGTGGTTAAATGCCAGCCAGAGCCTTCAGTCAAAATTACCGATATATGCTGTTTTAGGACAGGATTTCACTTTCAAGGCCGAACTACAATATTTTTTACAAGTAAAATTGCGTTTTACAGAAGAAGGCCAATTATTGGCAACGCCTGTTGAAGGTAATGGTTCAGGCGATTTTGCTAACTTAGCGGATACGGATGCGTTTATGGAACTTCCCTTAGCGCGGAGTGAATTTAAAAAGGGCGAGGTTTTTCCGGTGTGGCTGTTTAAACAATTTTGATATGACGTTCTCTCATTTGGACACCGCAGGCAAAGCGATTATGGTTGATGTAGGCGAGAAATTGGTTACCCGCCGCACAGCTACTGCGCGCAGTATTGTGGTGTTACCGTCCGAAGTTTTAGAGCAGTTGACGGCAGGTGATTTTCAAACCAAAAAAGGCTCTGTATTTCAAACTGCAATCATAGCGGGTATTATGGCTGCTAAGAAAACCGGCGAACTGATACCACTTTGCCACCCGCTGGGATTAGATAATTGCGCCGTAAATATTCAATTAAATGAACGGCACGAAGTTGTAATTGATTGCATAGCTGCTATTACCGCCAAAACGGGTGTGGAAATGGAAGCGCTTGTTGGTGCATCCATAGCCGCGTTGACTATTTATGATATGTGCAAGGCGTTAAGCCATGATATCGTGATCAGGGAAACGAAACTGATCGAAAAAACGGGAGGCAAACGTGATTTCAAAAGAACATAAAAAGCATACTGATTTAAAACGGCCTGCTATAGGCAACTTTGGACGGAATGAATGGGCCATTGTGGGTGCGCCTTGTGTATATATCAAAGGTTTGGCGGATAAGATTATCGACGCTTTGTCTGCCGATTATAAATGCGCTTATGCCGACACCTCGCATAATGATGAAGTTATTTTAGCTCCCGGGCGTCTTGCAAACGGCGCTTACTTAGAATATACCGATCAAATCAATTACCAGCAGTTCAATTACAGTTCGGTATCTAAACCATTTGAGTTAAGAAAGCAATTTGCAGATGCCGACCTGGTATTGGTAAATGGCAATCACCAGCAAGCCAAAGCGCAGGTAGTTATTATTTATGAGAATAAGCGGGCTTCACTTCAAAAACGATTAGAACAATTGACCAATGTTGAATTGATCTTATTAGCCGAGAATGTTGATGAGCCGTTTGATTTTATAAAAGATGCTGTTGCCAATTGGCAGCAAATACCGTTGTATCGTTTAGGGGAAACCGAAAAGATCATATCATTCTTTGAAAACAAACTGCAGCAAGCAAAACCGGTTCTGAATGGCCTTGTACTTGCAGGTGGCAAGAGTCAGCGCATGGGTTTTGATAAAGGCGCGGTTAATTGGTTCGGCAAGGAACAACGCTATTATATGGCTGATATGCTTAAACCTTTGTGTAACGATGTATTTATTTCATGCCGGGAAGAGCAGAGGCATGAGATCGATATAAATTATAATGTACTGCCGGACACCTTTACCGGTTTAGGGCCTTTTGGTGCGATACTTTCAGCTTTCCGCGAACAGCCGGATAGCGCGTGGCTGGTGATAGCGTGCGATCTGCCTTTGCTGGATCCGGAAGCGATCCAATTCCTGGTTGATAATCGAGATACATCCAAAATTGCTACGGCATTTAATAGTCCGCAAAATGAATTTCCTGAACCTTTGATAACCATATGGGAGCCAAAAAGTTACCCGGCTTTGCTTTCGTTCCTTTCACAGGGATATTCCTGTCCGCGAAAAGTATTGATCAACAGCGATGTCCATTTGTTACAAGCGTCCAATCCCGATGCATTGACCAATGTGAATACACCCCAAGAACTTGAAAAGGTAAAAAGAACCATTCATCAAAAAGTGGCGAGTACCTGATGGAGCCCGATCTTACCCGGTACAGTTGCCAGATCGCGTTGCCTGGCTTTGGTGAAGCAGCCCAGCGGTTATTGCAACAAGCTAAAGTCTTGGTAGTCGGTGCAGGCGGTTTGGGTTGCCCGACTTTGCAATACCTTGCGGCAACAGGAGCAGGGACGATAGGCATTGCGGACTATGACATCATTTCGATAAATAATTTACACCGCCAGATCTTATACAATCCTTCGGATGCCGGACAAAAAAAAGCTTCCGTTGCTTGTGAACGCTTGCAAAAGCAAAATCCGGATATCAAGCTGATTCCGCATGATTTGAAGATCACATCGGACAATGTGATGGCGATCTTTAGGGATTATGATATTATAGTTGACGGTACTGACAACTTCGAAACACGATATTTATTAAATGATGCGGCGGTCCTTTCGGGCAAGCCGTTGGTTTATGGTGCTATTTACCAATATGAAGGGCAGGTTGCTGTTTGGAACATTAGAAATGCTGACGGTACGTTCTCACCCAACTATCGCGATCTTTTCCCGCAGGTAGATGCGACACAAATACCTAACTGTGCCGAAGGTGGTGTAATACCCACATTAGCTGGAATTATTGGCTGTATGCAAGCTAACGAGGTGATCAAATACCTAACAAAAACAGGGGAGTTGCTGTCAGGTAAGGTTTTGATATTCGATGCACAAACTTTGCAAAGTAGGTTGATTAAGATTGGCGAAGTAACTAAAACCAAGATCGAACAGCTGGAACCAACAATATATATTCCTGTAGTTACAACTGAAAAAATCAAATCGGGAAAATTTGAACTGATAGATGTGCGAACCCTGCACGAACGCGACCTGTTTGATATCGGGGGAAAGCATATCCCCATGGAAGAGATAGAAGAAAACCTGGATTATTTCAACGATGACAGCCCAAGGATTTTATATTGTGAAACGGGCAAAAGGAGCGGAGAGGCCGTAAAATTAATCAAGCTCAAATTACCAAACGCGAAGGTCTTTTCATTGGAAAACGGATTAAAAGCTTATCACGGGTGAGCCGCTACCCAAACTTCACCATCCTCAAATATTTCTTTTTTCCAGATCGGAACTGTTTGTTTTAGTGTGTCGATCACGTAACGGCAGGCTTCAAAAGCCGCATCGCGATGCGCACAGGAAACGGCGATAATTACGGGTACTTCACCAACTTGCAAAACGCCCGTACGATGATGGATAAGCAGTTTTTGAACGGGCCATTTTTCAAATGCCTGTGCGGCGATCTTCTCCATTTCTTTTAAAGCCATCGGTTCGTAAGCTTCAAATTTAAGGCGAATAACA
Organism: Sphingobacteriales bacterium; assembly: GCA_044448765.1. GTDB lineage: Bacteria > Bacteroidota > Bacteroidia > Sphingobacteriales > Sphingobacteriaceae > Mucilaginibacter. The sequence goes on from JBIOHG010000015.1 coordinate 58,630, forward strand.
CGTTTGCCCTTGGTTGAATCGCGGACGGTCCCAATAAAAACATCTATACCACCGGATTGCGGCGACATCACCCAATCGATGCAGGATTGGATATCGAGTGGTTTATCGGATATTTTTATTTGAGTTGTCATTTGAAATTGGTTGATTGTCTGTTAGGGAACAGGCAATGGGGTATTTAAACAAACTTACGAAGTCTTAAAGACTTCGTAAGTTTTATGCTGTCGGACGATATTAGCCTCCGCTTACTGGAGGAATTATTGCTATTTCATCGTGTTCAGTCAATATACCTTCGTCCTGCGCGTATTCGTTATTCACCGCTACCATATACGAGGCCAATTGCTTCAGGCGCGGGTACTGTTTTTCCAATGCCTCTTTCAAATTGCTAGTTGTCGAGCCATTTATATCAATGCTTATTGATGATTCCCCAAAAATATCCTTCGCAATGCCAAAGGCGAGCACTTTTACATTCATGGTTCAAAATTAAGTAATGTTTATTTAAGCTGCCGCCTGTTGAAGTACCAATAGAGCGGTACGCCGATGGCGGTCAGTATGAGTCCGAAAACCGACACTATAATATGACTGCGCCCCGCTGCATAGTCGCTGATGTCGTTGTATAAGGTAATAACTACGTACAACGTTGAGAAAGCTATGAATACCAGCGGCAGTACAGGGTATCCTTTCAACCTGTACCCCGGCCTTACCCCCGGCATTTTTTTGCGCAGGATAAAAATACCATAGGCTGCAAAACCGTAAAATATCCAGGTAATGAATACGAACATATCCATCAGCATGTCGAAAGAGCCGATCAGCACCAGGACAGTTCCCCACGATGCCTGGAACCATAAGGCATTAGAGGGAGTACGGTACTTGGGGTTTACTTTGCCGGCGAACTCAAAAAAATTCTTTTCGTGCGACATGGCATAGATCACGCGCGAACAGGGCAGTATGTTGCTGTTGGTGCAGCCTGCCGTGCATATCAATACCAATGCCGCTATCAGCCCGCCACCGCCAACACCCATGATCTTATACAAGGCATCTGATGCAACCAGTTTCGAATTCTTCATCTCATCCACAGGCATCATATACAGGTAAGCCTCGGTAGTTAAAACATATAGCAACATGCAAAGCAACAAGCCGATGATGAGTCCCTGCGGGATATTTCTTTGCGGCTCCCTGATCTCGCCGCCAACAAAGCCGAGGTTGTTCCAGCCATCATAAGCGGCCAGTGCACCGGTTGTAGCGGCTATAAAAGCTGTTAGCTGGTGCCAGAATGAACGGTCGAAAGTGGGCGAGGCGGTGCTCAGATTACCCAGGTGACCTTTTCCCGAAAAAAAGATGACGACGATTAGGAATATCAGCGCGGCTACTTTCAAAAATGAAAAAAAGACCTGCACAGCGCCCCCGGCCTTCACGCTACGCACATTGATCCATGAAAATACCAGGATCAGTACAACGGCTAAGGCTTTTACTCCTATATTTTCCAGTAAATAGAATTTCCCGATGTATGGAATAACAAACGGCACGGCGTGCTCGATATTTGCTGAAAAGCGCGGAAGGTGAACGAAATATTCGGAATATTGAGCGAAGACGAATGCGATAGCCGAGATAGAAGCCGTATCGATCACCACAAATGATGACCAGCCGAACAGGTAGGCAAAGAAATTGCCATACATATACCTGAAATAGGCGTACTGACCGCCGGTTTCGGGAATCGCACAACCCACTTCGGCGTTGATCATCCCGCCGAACAGCGAAACAATACCTGCAACCACCCAAACGGCCAGCAGCATCAGCGGTGAGCTCAAATGAGCGGCCATTGAGGACGGTTTCATAAAAATGCTGCTGCCGATAACAGAACCGATGACGATGGATATAGCGGCCCAAAGGCCCAATTTACGTTCGAGCTGCGCCATTAGTTATTTGTTCATGAATTCTGAAAGAATGCGATGAAAATGATGCGTTCCCTGCTCGCGGGTAACGGAATACCTGCCATGTTTATAAAACCTCGAGCGGATACCACGCTGTACGTTTTCCACTATTTCCTCATCTTCCTGTTCTACTTTATCCAGGCCCGAACCGGCACCTTTATCTAACTTGGTTTCGTCCCATACATAGGAAAAGAATTTCACCCGGCATTCGCCAACGGAAACAGGTTCTACAACATTAACCGATAATCCCCAGGGATAAAAATTAAACATCATGTTCGGGAATACCCAGAAATAATAGGCGGCAACATTTTTGCCGTAATCGGGTGATGAAACTGGCAGGTCAAAACAATCCTGATCTGTCTTAGCCAAACCCAATTGCAGGCTGGTGTAGGGAAAAAACAACTCGGTAGCGTATTCGCCATAATCGATAACCGCGTTTAAGTCCGCGTGCACAAAAGGTATATGGAAACCCTCCAGGTAATTTTCACAATAAAGCGCCCAATTAGCTTTTACATGGAACGTTCGCGATAGTTCAGGATAGAATTTAAATTCACTTAGCGGCATCCAGCTAACCCGTTCGATCATATCCCTGAAAAACAAGTCCTTTTGATAAATAGGGTTGATCGAAGTAAAAAGCCATTTGCTCCATTGAAAAACTTCAAGTTTTGGCAGGTTATCATCTTCAGATGGAAAATCTTCAACTTCTTTAAACTCCGGCATGGATACAAATTTGCCATCGAGCCCAAACATGCGGCCGTGATAGCGGCAACGCAAGTTGTTTAATTTGCAGGCCTTATCGGTAACTAAATTACCGCGATGGGTGCAAACATTGGATAACACGTTTATTGTACCTATTTTATCTTTAGTCAACAATAACGGCTCGTCCAAATAACCGGGGAGCAAAGTGAAAGGGTAAACATCGCCGGTTTCCGGCGTTAAGTCATCATTACCGATAAATTGCCATGATGGTGCAAATATCTTCTCCCGGCATTGCTCAAAAACTTCGGCACTGGTATAAAAATCAGCATCAATAGTCTTAGCCCGGGCAATATCAGGGTCGACAAAAAATCGGGGCATATTTAGTAATCAGATTTATTGCTGTAATTTAGAGGATATGGAAGACATTATCAAGAAATATGATAACGGCGAGATCACAGTAGTATGGCAGCCCGGTAAGTGCATTCATTCGGCGCGCTGTGCAAAAGGATTGCCCGTCGTGTTCAACCCTGCCCAAAAACCCTGGATAAATGTTGGCGCGGCAGATACTAAAACAATAATGCACCAAATAGACCAGTGTCCATCCGGTGCATTATCCTATATCAAAAACGGCTGACCTATTTGATTTTGAATTTGTAGATGGATTGCGTTTTATAAACTTGTCCCGGTTTCAATACGGTCGACGGGAATTGCGGCTGATTTGGCGAATCCGGAAAATGCTGTGTTTCCATAGCAAATGCTGTACGGTAATCGTCCTTTTCGCCATATTTCATAATATTTTTTGCCTGCATAAAATTGCCGCTGTAAAACTGCAGACCCGGTTCTTCGGTATAAATTTCCATTACGATGCCTGTTTTATCGCCTTTCACAGTAGCCACCGGTTGCGACATATCGTGTTTATTCAGTACAAAATTATGGTCATAACCCTTACCGTTTTTCAACTGCTCGTTTGCATCATTGATGCGGGCACCAATAGTGGTGGATTTTGAAAAATCAAAAGGCGTTCCTTTAACAGGCTCAATTTTCCCGGTAGGAATTAACGTGGAATCAACGGGAGTGTAATTATCAGCATTGAATTGCACCAAATGATTTAAAATCGTACCGCTGCCTTCGCCGTTCAAATTAAAATAGGCATGATTGGTGAGGTTTACTACCGTGTTTTTATCAGTGGTTGCCTCGTAGTCGCATTTGAATGAATTATCATCAGTTATCGAATAAGTTACTTTGATCTTCAAATTTCCAGGAAAGCCTTCCTCCATATCTTTGGACAGGTAGGCTAACTCCAGCGTTTGATCATTCAATTTTTTTGCATCCCAAACTACATCCTGGTAGCCTTTTTTACCGCCATGCAGCGTATTGGGGGCATTGTTTGTAGCCAACGTGTATTGTTTTCCATCAAGCGTGAAATGACCTTTAGCGATGCGATTGCCATAACGGCCAATAGTACCGCCATAATAACGCTCGGTTGATTTGATATATGCATCAACACTTCCCAGGCCCACAGAAACGTCGATCATTTTACCGGCGCTGTCAGGTACCAGCAAGTTAACCAACCGGCCACCGAAATTGGTAATGGTAGCCGTCATTCCATTTTTATTCTTTAATGTATAAAGGTGCGTCTGCTTACCGTCGATAGTTTTTTCAAAGGCTGACTCGGCGACAAGGTGGCCATAGGTAATACTGTCTTTCATTGTGGTGTCTGAGGTTGTTTTAGTTGCCGACCGGTTGCACGAGCCCAATACGGCTACGCAAACTGATAAAAGGCCCAAAGATAAAATCCTTGAATTCATATTATTGATGCTTAAGTTTAGTATTAATAAAAGTCAAATTCAGTTTTTAATATTTGTCAAGAGCCGTTAATAGCGGGCAGATCAATTTCAGATGCTAATTTGACAAAAAATGTATTAAGTACAATTAATATTTATGAATATTTTGTTACAAATCCAATCCACTAAGGTCCACCACTGCCGAATCGCAAATATAAGTAGGCACAATGCCGGTGGCGGTGATACGGGTATCTACCTCTTTAGCCTGCGTATTACCGGATAGAACGAGTACGGTATCCAACCCAAATTTATTACCACCCAAAATGTCGGTATTCAAGGTATCACCGACCATGACGATTTCGCTTTTGCTGATCTGGCGGTATTCGCGTATCAAATCATAAGCAAACATAAACATCTGCGAATCCGGCTTTCCGAAACGGATAAATTGCTTGCCCACCACGCTTTCCACCATCGCAGCTATACCGCCAATGGCTATGGAAACGTTGCTAGCCGTTAGGGGATAAGCGCGATCGGTATTGGCAACGATTACCGGGATAGGCCTTCTGCGTAGCAAGTTGACGGTTTTGTTCAGATCCTCACTCCAATCAAAGCCCTCATCATCCAAAAATATCATGGCGCTTACTTTGTCCATATTACTTTCATTTACACCACTCATAGGCAGCGTTTGCAGGCCCGATCTTTCGATGTAATGTGCAGAATTTGGCGTGCCCAGGTAAGCCACAATGCCGTCCGGCACTTTCAGGTCGAGAAACTCCTTGGTTAGCATACCCGAGGAAACAATCCTATCTTCGGTTATCGCCGTTAATCCCATGCGATGATAGGATTCGGCCAATTGCTGAGGGCCACGGGATGCGTCGTTGGTAACAATATAGTATTCCTTTTTCTCGCGCTCTAAATAAGCGAAGGTTTTTTCGATACCAGGAACTAATCCCGAATAATTTTTGATCACACCGAAGGCATCAAAGAAAACAACCTGGTATTTATCTACTATCGATTTGAAGTTGTCTATTCGTTTCATCAATGTTCTGTGAGGGCTATAGCTTTAGGTTCTAGTTTTAAGGCTTCTATTATTTTATCAGCATTGAAATCACGGTCGACTGACGGTAAGTATATACTAAATGCTTCAGCCTGTAATTTTTCGGCATATTCTTCTTTGAAGAACCGTTTACCATCTTTGATCACATAGTTGAGGATAAAGAAACGATAAGCCTCCTTCATAAATTTGATCTCGCTTATCGACAGTGGGAATATTTTGTGATATTCTTCCAGGAAAATGATAAAGCGATCCTCCATCAATGTGTTGATGTAATAGCTGAATACCGTACGGTCGCCGGCATCAGATACTACACGGCTGAGGAAATAAAAATCGAGTACGCGGTAGCTCATTCGATACCAATCATAATCCCAGCGGGAGTATAGTTCAAGGTCTTTAGTGACTGAAAAGTTCCCGATATTCCAGTCAATAAACACCGGCATCACACCAAAGGTACCCATGTTGTATTTCGATCGGTTCTTGAGGAAAATATCGCAATGGTATTTTAGGAAGTCGACCTGCATAGCTGATCCGAATTGCTGTTCGTTCGCATCAATTTGCTGCTGTAAGGCGTAAATGTCCGTTCGAAGGGTTTTGGATGATTTTGGCAGCACTTTACTTACCCGCCAGCAGGCTTTATGGAATTTGGCTATTTGCTGGCCCAACTTACGGATATGTTGTTCATCAAGGCGGCGGGGCATGCGCTGATCAATACGGGTTGGATTGTAAAATACCACCCAGGCATCGATCTTTCCATGCTTGTGACGGTAAATATATACCCGGTTATTCTTCAGCAGCGACTTGGAAAGTACATTCTCAAAAGGGTAGAGCAGGTTGTTGCAAAGGCTATGGATGATGCGGTGGTCTTCCTTAAAGTATTCGTATTTCCCAAAATGCGATAGCTTGGCGATCACTATATCCCCGTCGTCGAAAGTGATCTTGAAAACACGATTGGTAGATACCATGGCGCTGATATCTTCAATATCGCGGATAGTTTTAGAAGCATCGTAGCCTTCCCAGGCTTTACGCAAAATATAAGCATAATCCATAAGAACCAGGATTAAACAGATTAAATGATTTACAGGATAATTAGTCCTGGATGAATTTATATTTCTTATTGAATAGCCTCTTGAAGGTTAACGACTGGCTACCAAAGTTGATAAGCAATCCTATCTCTTTATTAAAAGCTTCAAGGTAATTTATGGCTTGAGCCAAATGTACATCTTCCAATTGAATAGTGGCTTTCAATTCTAACATGATTTCGCTTCCAATAAAAAAATCAACCCGCCTTGTGCCGACCTGCCTGCCGCGATAAAGAATAGGCATTTCTTTTTCACGTTCAAATTTCATCCCTTGCTCAGCCATTTCTATTTCCAGGGCATTTTGATAGATCACTTCCTGAAAACCATTTCCTAAAGCAGAATGAACTTGCATTGCGCAACCAATAATTTTATGAGTTAATTCCTCATACCTTAGCTTATCCTGCATAATTATCCTGAGAATCTGGTAAATCCGTTAAATCCTGGTTCATATAATTTCAAAATACCTTTTCAACTCCCAATCAGTTACCGCTTTAGCATATTGTTTACATTCCTGCAGGCGTGTTTGAACAAAGTGATCAACAAAACTTTCACCAAATAACTCTTTTGCGATGGCTGAATCTTTCATGGTATTCGCCGCGTCAAATAGATTGGAAGATATCTTTCCATTCTTATCGTTCAAATACCCGTTCCCGGCAGTTGCGGGAAGGTTTAATGGCAGTTTATGCTTTATTCCGTACAATCCCGATGCCAGTGCAGCGGCCATTGCTAAATAAGGGTTGGTATCGGCCCCGGGAATACGGGTTTCCAACCTTGTATAGGCAGGGGATGAGTTTATCACGCGAAATGCTGTAGTTCTGTTTTCAACGGCCCAGGTAATAGTTGTTGGCGCCCATGCTCCTTCAACCAGTCGTTTATAGCTGTTAATGGTAGGGGCATACATGGGCAAAATATGCGGCAAACAATGTAGCTGACCAGCCAGGTAATGCTTATGTAATTCACTCATTTTATTGGCGTCTTTTGCATCATAAAATAAGTTTTCGGATTTGTTTTTGCTCCACAAGCTTTGATGCACATGCCCGCCGCAGCCCGGGAGGTTTTCGTTCCATTTGGCCATAAAAGTGGCCATGATGCCATGTTGGTAAGCAATTTCCTTTACTGCGGTTTTCAATAAAACAGCCCTGTCGGCGGCTTCGATTACGTGATCGTGCAAAATAGCAGCCTCATATACGCCGGGGCCGGTCTCGGTATGCAATCCCTCCAACGGTACATTGAACTGCATTAATAAGTTAAACAGGTCGTAATAAAATCCGCTGTTTTCTGATGTGCGGAGTATGGAATAACCAAACATGCCGGGCGTAAGCGTTTCCAAATTGGTAAAACTTTTATCCTGCAAGCTTTGTGGTGTTTCCCTGAAATTGAACCACTCAAACTCCTGTGCAAATTCGGGGTGATAACCAAGTGCTTCACATTCTTTTGCAATGCGTTTTAACAAACTACGCGGGCAGGCCGGCAGATCGTTTCCATCGGCTTTACTAAAATCAGCTAAAAAGAAAGGAATATTATCCTCCCAGGGAACTGTGCGAAAGGTAGATAGATCGATACGGCAAGGCTGATCAGGGTAGCCTGTATGCCAACCGGTTAGCTTTATATTTTCGTTACAAACATCGCCGCTATCCCATCCAAAAACCACATCGCAAAAGCCATAACCACTCTCCAAACCATCGGTGAATTTTTTATGATGAATTACTTTTCCGCGTAAAACACCGTCGATATCGGCGAAAGCGAACTTAATTTTATCAACATTTTTTTCCTTTAGATAGGATATGATTTGTTGTTTATCCATAATAAGTTAATACGAAAATAGCTTTGCCAAGTTAGGGATAATATCACTTAGTCGTATTGATTTACAGAATTGTAATTATTATATTGTTTAGCTATTATTAAAATAAGGCGATAAATATTTTGAGCTAACATGATGAATAATAAGCTTTTTGTTTACGGCACACTGCTGGATGACGATAATAAGTACGGCATATATCTGCGGGATAACAGTAAGTTTTTCGCATCGGCGAACCTCGAAGGTATATTGTATGATATTGGCGAATATCCGGGTGCCATATTGCGGCCCGGCGGAGCAGATTCTATACACGGAATTATTTTGGAAATGGATGATCCGTCAACCATATTAGCATTATTAGACATGTACGAGGGTTTTGGTGAAGACCAGCCGCAACCCAATGAATTCATCAGGGTTTTAACCGAAGCGAATACGGATAAAGGGCCAGTTAATTGCTGGCTATATACTTACAATCTGCCCGCTGAGGGCCTGCTGCCTATTGAAAATGGGAAATACATCAAATAATAAACCCCGTTCCGTAGATACGGGACAGGGCTCGATTTAAATTAATTAGGGATTAATTATACTTTGGCAGACTTTACAGTCTTGATGATGCGTGCGGCAACTTTGTACGGATCGGCAGCAGAGTTAGGGCGACGATCTTCCAGGTAACCACTCCATCCTTTTTGTACGGTGTACAATGGGATACGGATAGAAGCACCACGGTCTGATACACCATAGCTATAATCGTTGATCGAAGCTGTTTCATGTTTACCGGTTAAGCGTAAATGATTGTCTGCTCCGTATACTTCAATATGTTCTTTAACAACCGGGCGGAACGCTTCCAAAACTTTTTTGTAAGTTTCTTCGCTGGCGGCAGTTCTTAATAATGTATTAGAGAAGTTAGCGTGCATGCCAGAACCATTCCAGTCTAATGCGCCAAGCGGTTTGCAATGCCAGTTGATAGAAACGCCATAGCTTTCGCCAATTCGTTCTAATAAATAACGTGCAACCCATATCTGGTCGCCTGCTTCTTTAGCTCCTTTAGCAAATATCTGGAATTCCCATTGGCCGGCGGCTACTTCGGCATTAATACCTTCTACATTCAGGCCGGCTTCCAGGCAAACATCCAGGTGTTCTTCCACTATTTCTCTGCCGTAAGCGTTTTTGGCGCCTACAGAGCAGTAGTACGGACCTTGCGGTGCCGGGTATCCATTGATAGGGAAGCCGAGCGGTTTATCCGTTTCTGTATCCCATAAAAAATACTCCTGCTCAAAACCAAACCAAAAATCGTTATCATCATCTTCAATATGAGCGCGGCCGTTTGATTCATGAGGTACACCTTTAGAATCCAATACTTCGCACATTACCAAATAGGCATCTTTACGCTGTGGATCAGCGCAGATAAATACAGGTTTTAAAATGCAATCAGAAGAACCACCTGGTGCTTGTTCGGTTGATGAACCATCAAAGCTCCAGTTTGGGCAATCTTCTAATTTACCGCTGAAATCACCTTCAATTTTTGTTTTGCTACGAAGGCTCTGAGTTGGTTTGTAGCCATCAAGCCAGATGTACTCTAATTTTGCCATTGTTTAGTTTTTTTGGATTTGGATCGAAAAAATAGTTTTGTAAATGATTAATTCAATTATCAAGGCGAATGTAAATATTTTTTACAAATTTCATCATAATTGTGAGAAAAAATTAAAATTATTTTCAAAAATGTGGATAAAACCGTCAAAATGAGTAAAACCCACCTCGAAAAACATGCGAATAGCCAAACAAACGTAAATTTCAGGGTTAAAATTACGGTTTAAGCTTATTTCAACCCGTATTTTACTTTAAAAGTACTATTTCAGGTCGAAATCAACCTATGATTTGTCAAATCGTTAAATAATACCTGTATTTTCTATATAAAATAACGAAAATGATAAAAAACATGGTATTGTTTAGCTGATGTTATATTTTCAATTAATTAAAGCTGCTGTTATAAAAATTTGTTAAAATTGCGCGGACTTTGATTTACACTCCTAATCAAAACATCCAATCGATAATTCAACAACGGCGAAGCCCTCTTGAG
>JBIOHG010000016.1:0-68950 GCA_044448765.1 Sphingobacteriales bacterium
CGGGTAGCTACGGTATAAAAAAAGCCGGGCAGCTATTTGGAGGGCACTGAAAAAGTCCTTTAAAAAGGACGGCAATTATTAAGCTGCAAAAAAATCGATTTGACGGCCTGAGAATCGCTTATACGAATCAGACATCCAGCATATTACTATACAATCCTAGGGATTGGGGATATTCATGGTTTATGTTACATACCCTTTTTCTTATCCTACTTTTGTATACTTTTTCAGTGCCCTCGCTATTTGCCCGGCTCAAATTTTTCTAAGCAGTATTTTAGTGTTTGGTATATAAACCTGTACCTAGGTCAACAATATAAGTTGAGCCGCCTGTGATAGCCAAAGTAGCAGTGCCATCGCCGTTAAAGGTAATGTTGCCGGTAAAGCTGTATGATTTTTTGCCCGCTACACCTGTAAGCGTAATGGCGGCGGTTCCGCTCGCAATTTTCCTTGCAGGTTTTGATAGGGTAAGATTAGTTACCACAATATCTAAATTGCTGTTACCGGTTGCCAGGTTACCCACTTTAGAAGCAAATGTGCCGGCACGTTTGTACTCGCCATTTACTACAAAGTTTGTTGCAGTTTGAGTAAGACCAGCAATAGTAGCATTGGCGGTGCCATTAGCGGTAGTGCTGATGCGCGGACCGCTAAAAGTACCATTGTAAGCTAAAGTGTTTACAATGTTGTCAGGTTGCTCTTCGGCATTACAATTTAAAGTGTGAGTATACTTTGCAAAGTAATTGAAAGTAACCGATGAGGTGGTACCCGAAAGAGTCGAACTGTCGGACAAAGTGGTTCCGCAAGCTTGTTTTACTGACGCTACACCAACGGAATTGATAGTTGAGCCGCCAACCGAGGTTACGGCTACTGCGTTTGCCGAAATAGCATCAGTCATAGATGCCACGCCGCCTGAATTTGATGCCAGTGAACTGGCAGCCATATCAGCAGCCTGGTCGCTGGTTACTGATGCTGTAGCTGATGTACTGTTGTCTTTCTTACACGAGATTGCCGCTAATAGCAATAGTGCAACGATAGAGGTTTTAAATGTTTTCATTTTAAAAGGGGTTTAATGCTTGAAATGTGGGTATGACTGTGATTGGAGCCAAAGGTTTAATGCTTTGTAAGGAGGGGGTCATTTTTCTTGGCGAACGCAATAATTTTACTTTATGATTTTTGGCTTTATTAAAAATACCCCTGCCTAAGCAGGGGTATAGTTGAATTTAACCTTACACCTATGAACTTGTAATTAAACTTATTGCACTCTTTTACGTGCCCGTGCAGGGAAATGTTGGGATGAGGCAAAGAAAAGTTATCAACATTTTTTAGCTATCTGTCTGATTATCTTTTAGATACAAAAGCCGATTTTGTAGTTTTAGTTAATATTCGGAACAGCCTGATAATCTTGTTACTGTGCCGAAATACTGTTTAATATTTCCATATCCCCGGCTGTCAATTCAAGTACAGCTGATTGCATATTTTCTTCCAAATGCTCAACACTTGATGTTCCGGGTATCAATAAAATATTATCCGAATGCTGTAATAACCAGCTTAAAGCAACCTGGTGTGCGCTTGCATTGTGTTTTTCGGCAACCTGTTTTATTTTATCCTGAGCCTCTACATTGCCGGCGTTTAACGGGAACCAGGGTATAAAGGCAATGTTATTTTCTTTACAATATTCCAGTACAGTTTCCCATTTACGGTTATCTACACTATACATATTCTGCACAGATACAACTTCAAAGTATTGTTGTGCCTTTTTTATATCCGCAACGCTCACTTCCGAAAGGCCTATATGTTTTACCTTGCCCTCTTCCTGTGCTTTTTTTAGAAATTCAAAAGTCTGCTCAGCGGGTACTTTAGGGTCGATGCGGTGCAATTGATATAATTGTACCTGCTCCAGCTTTAAACGTTTTAAGCTTCCCTCTAATGCTTCTTTTAAATGATCGGGATGTGCATTAACCGGCCACTGATCTGGCCCGGTACGGGTTAGACCGCCTTTTGTGGCAATCACCAAATTTTCAGGATAAGGGTAAAGCGCTTCGGCAATTAACTCTTCCGAAATATATGGGCCATAACTATCAGCTGTATCTATAAAATTAACGCCCAGCTCAACGGCACGCTTTAAAACCTTTATGGCCTCATCGTGGTCTTTAGGCGGCCCCCAAATACCTTTTCCTGTTATTCTCATGGCGCCATAACCCAGGCGGTTTACCTGCAGGTCGCCGCCAATGGTAAACGTTTGTTCGAATGAAGTGCTTGTATTTTGCATAATCTTATGGATTTAATTAATAGTTTAACATTACCCACAATCAAATGTTCTTGCTCGCGTCATCCATAAATTGTCATTTTTTTGATTTGGAAAAAATAGTACATTAGTGTAAAAATCCTAAGCAATGAAAAAGCAAAATTACTCTAATCACCACCGTTGGGTACCAGGCTATCACTTTGTATTAAGCTCACTGCTTATCATCGGTACCTTAGTAGCTGCCGTTAATGCATTAAGGCACATGCCCAATACCGGGGGCTTCATAAGTGCTGTTCTTATCGAAAACGCATTCGCCTGCGGTTTACTGCTGTTTTGGTATTCAAGGCAATTCCCGCTTAAGGTGCAGGACAGGGCCATCAGGGCAGAAGAAAACCTGCGGTATTATTCACTTACCGGGAAACTTTTGGACGACCGCCTCAACATCAGGCAGATAATCGCGCTGCGTTTTGCACCGGATGACGAATTCCTGGAGCTGGTAGACAAAGCTTTAAACGAAAATTTGGCCCCTGAAGACATCAAAATGGCCGTGAAAGAATGGAAAGCTGACCACCACAGGGCCTGATCAACCATCCTATGAAATAGAAAAAGCATCCGTGGCAACATGGATGCTTTTTTGTTTTAGGGCCTTAAATATTATTGAACCGGCTTGCTTTTTTCCGGGTCAACTTTCTTTTCAGGCGGCGGAGTATTTTTTGGCTTATTATCATTATTATTCTGGGCGGGTTGCGGCCTCGGTGCCTGGGGCGCTGGCCGTTGTACTGGATTAGGTGCCGTACGCGGAGTTTGTTGGTTTTGGCCCGGGTTTGGATACACACGCGGCTGCTCTGCAGGCCGGTTGGGCTGTGGGTTATTCGGAGCTGGCGAAAAATTCTTTGGCGGATTTTGTGCCGGGTTTGAATTTGTATTAGGCTGCGGGTTATCATTTGGATTTCTGTATGGGTTTGGCCGCTGGCTCTTGGCAGGTTGTGTATTCGGCTGACTGGCGGGTTCACTTTTAAAAGGGTTTGGCTGCTGATTGGATGGCGGATTAGCCTGCTGACTGGTTTGCGGGTTATTCGGTGCACTTTTATAAGGATTTGGCGAAGGGTTAGCCGGTGGGTTACTATTTTGCCTTTGATTAGGATTTTGATTGTTATTCCTTTGCGTCGCATCATCATTTGACGTCCTAACCGGATTAGGCTGATTAGCCGGCTGCGGATTGGTTTGAGCAGGCTGATTATTGGCTGGCCGTTGATAAGGATTTTGCCCGCTATTAGGGTTATTTCCGCGTGATGTGCCTTGCGGTGGATTGTTGCCATTGTTTCGGTACGATGGAACCACTACTGGCGGCTGTACAACCTGCTGGCCAGGCTGCGTATTATCGCTTGTGTTATTGTTCTGCTGAGGATTGTTTTCCTGCTGGGTTTGCGGCCTCGCTATACCCGCACCCGGTTTAAACTGCTTTATATTGCGTGGAGCTGGCCTATTGTTTTGCTGCTGCCCTTGCCTGATGGTAGGGCGATAAACCGATATCTGGTTGTTTGTTATTATCGCCGACCCTGGTTTGGTGTTATCGCCCACTTTTACAACGCCCACCCTGATATTGGTTTGGTTTTCCACGTCATTTATCCTGGGGCCCCGGTTATAAATAACCGGGCGCCCGCCGGTGCGGTTATTGGTATTGTAATTATTGGTTACGTTATTAATGATAGTAATGTGATTCCTGACATTGTTGGTCACCGCCGGGTTGCTCCTTACAATATAGCGGTCGATGTCCCGCTGTACCATGCGTTTTCTTGGCACCACGTTCCAGCTATTACCTGGCGGGTTCCAACCGCCATTGTTAGCCAGGTCCTGCATATGTACGCGCGGAGCGATGGGGGCCCAGCAATAATAATCGCCATAGCTACCCCACGTAACCCAGGCGGGTGCCCATTCCTGCCCGGGCATCCATAGCCAGCCGTAACTGTCGTCATAAAACCAACTTCCGTAATGGAAAGCGGCCCATCCCCACGTATAACCTGAGGCCCAGGTCCAGCCGTAGTCGCTATAAACCCAGTAACCGTTTGTTGCATAGGGCCTGAAATCCCCGTCTACATTACCGGGTTGCCACACATAACCGTAATCAGGGTAGTCTATCCAGTTACCATATGGGCTCAACTCATCATAAAATACCTGGTCGGTTTGCGGCGAGTTATCATACGCGGGATAGTTATTATTATCGCTATAGCCCGGCTGGTTATAGGCCTGCGGATCATTATAAGACGGGGGCGGCTGATAAGCAACCGGTTGCTGCAACATTAATGCACAACCGGATAGCAGGGTAACTATGGGTATGAAGAGGTAGGTTATTTTTTTCATATCAGTATAATTGGATATTTATTCAGGTATTATATAAGTAAGATTAGTATGGAGCCACTTAGTTTAACGGCGGCAATAATAATTGGTTATATTTTTACAATGCAGGGGTAATAAATCCAGGGGGTGCACAAAAAAAAGATGCAGCGGGATTTGCCGTAAAAATGTAACACGCGTGTTACAAATGTACAATATTTATACGAAGGATAAATAAAAACGAATGATGGCAAACCTTATCTCCACCAACCAATTATAGCGCCCATCAGGGTTAAAGATAAAATACTGTAACCGCCATTAATAAAGATATGACGCCAGCTTTTTAGTTCGAACAAGCTGTGAATAGCAATCGCACAAAACGTCCATATACCGGCCAAAAAGCCTGCCTCGGCACCCCAGGCTACGGTGGTTTTGGAATCGGCGAGGAACATAGCCAGGTTTACTGCCATTATGAGTGAGAAAAAAGCAGTAAAACCAAATATTTTCCCTTTGTTGCCCGTTTTTATTTCATCCTCTGTGAGTTTGGAATCCACCATCCAGGCGTTCCCAAAAACGGGGCGTGAATACCAAATGCCGCCGATGGCAAAAGCTAAAAGACCGGCCACTATTACAGCCAGCCAATTAATTAATGAAAAGTTCATATGCTTTAGGTTTAAATTAGTTTAAATAAATCTAAGCAAATTATTCTAAACTATTGAACCTTATAGCGGTATACAAACCAGCCAACATTGCCGTCCTTATCAATTCCCTGGATTATGGCCCTGTAGGTGCCAATTCCGTCAGCATTATAATAATTAAACGAAGCCGCGCCGTTATTATCTGTAACCACTACAGGGTTCCAGTAAATGGTACTACGAAGATCAACGCCGGTGTTGGCTGTGGCTGGGTTTGTATATTTGGGCGAGTAGAAAAGCTTTGATGCATTATAACCGCCGGGGGTAAGGGTTACCAGGTAAGGTTTTGGAAGCATATCCATCAGTTGCTCTTTGCTTATTTTTTCACCAACAGGGGCCTTTTTCATATTTACTTCAAGCACGCCTTTGGTGTCGGTGCCACGGTTAATGCCACTAAATCCGTCGGAATTAAATAGCTCAACAGATTCTACCATGTCTGAATTTACATTATTCAGATAGTTAAAATCAACTTCCATGCCGCTTACAAATATCTGTACAGGCTTCCGGCTGCCACTGTTATAGTCCCTGGATATATATAGCTGGCCGTTATCATAGGTAAGGCCCGGGCCTGCTCCTGCTAAGCATTGTGCAAATACCGGGCACCCTTTAAAGTTGCTGCCGGGTATAGTATGGTCAGCTTCCATAGGCAAGCCTGACAAGGTCGGATAATCCTGGTGGCCCTGCCTGCGTTCGTTAGGTTTAGCCTTTATCACCACCTCATTAAGCATATGCGGGATATTAAGTGAATTTAGCTGCTTCTTATTATTTTCAAGGTAAGCATGTATAGCGCTGTCGATATTACTTATGCCACCCACAGGGTTGATATACTGGGTAGTAGGCGGGCCCGTAATGCTATTTACCGTAATTACCATATTACTGCCGCTGATATTATCGCGTGCATTCAGCGTGACTTTGGACGAATCCGAAACCAGCACGTTGGCAAATCTGAAAGCCCCGTCGGCATTAGTGGTAGCCTGGCTTGAGAAATTTTTATCAGGTATCATCATTCGTACAACCCCCTTTGAAACAGGCAACCCACTATTTGTACGCAGCGTGCCCGAAATTTCAATACCCTGTTCCGGCAGAAAAGTAATGGGCGGTATCTTATCAGCGATAATGCTTTTATAGGAAAAACGCCTGTATCCCTGCGTCAACATTAATATATCCAGGTCGGCGTTGGCTTTATCATCCGTATGCGAAAAATAATAATTAGGCTTTTCAATATAGCCCCGCAGATCGGATGTGAGCAGCAGGTGACTTAGTATAGTGGTTTCGTCACCTTCATCAAATGGAACAAGGCCCTCATCAACTACGGCAACAGAAAAATTGCCTTCCACAGGGGCTGTTTTATTTTTTGCAGAAAAGGTCATGGCAACCTTTTGTCTGCGTGAATAGGTTGAACGGTCCGATTTTAAATTCAGGCTCAACAGATCGTCATGGCGTATAAAGGCTATACGCTCACTTAACGGGGACCCTTTCGATGAAAATACGGTCACTTGTACAATACCTGTAGGGAATTTGTCTTTCGGGATATTTGCGCCATATACCGCACTTTTTAAAACGGTTTGGGCTGCATAGCATATAACGCCATTGCTTTGCGCTATTACATAAAAGGTTTTGTTTTGGTTTTTGTGGAAGAAGATGTCATTCGCGGTTATTTTAAGGCTCAATGTATCCTTGTTATTGTTATTTAAGGACATATTAATTCCCTCATCACGTGCGGTTGGCAGGTCAAAACTGGTTTTTGTGCCGTCAGCAAAAGTCAGGTTGGCTTTATAGGTCTTTCCGTCTTCAGGTTGTATGGCAAATACGCCCATGCCCAGGTGCTGCGAGGTAAATTCGGCCAGTACGGCACCCGTATTGTCGGTAACGGTACCTTTGGAATCAATGCCTAATCCGTCTGGCTTTAAAGCTTTGAAAGCAACCCTGGAGCGCACGCCATTGATAAGGTAACCCCCTTCCGGGAAAAACTGGCAATCAATAGTTGGTATTTCAGTTTGCATGGGGAAGGTCTTGCTCACTACCCTTTTGTCATCCATCTCAAGGTCGGTAACAACAATGGCCGCAGCTAATGCGGACGATTTATCGGTAGAAAAACTGATATCCAGTTTGCCATTGGCATCGGTTTCACCCTTGCCTTTACTGATATTGTCATCATCACTGGTTACCTTCCAGCTTACTTTTTTATTGGCATAAGGTTTCCCATCCTCGTCCTTGTAAATAACCGAAGCATTTATTTTTGAAATTTTATCTGTTATGGCATTTTTAAAGGCAATGCGCGGGATCACTTGTCCCGATTCGGAACTGCCTATACTTATTGTCTTGTTGAAGAAATAGGCCTGGTCAAAATTCCGCATCCAGCGGGTATAAGCGCGCACGTGGTAATTGCCCGGTTTAAAATCCTTCGCCGGTAATGGCAGGTAACTGTTAGCAGTGCCGTTTATTAGCTGCAGTTTTAACTCCGATACAAGGACATTCTGTCCATCGGTAAAATCAATATATACAATTTTGCTCAGCGGCGAAGGTACATGCAGGTCAACAGTAACATAAGCTTTAACCCATATGGTATCTCCGAGGGCATAATACGGTTTATCGAAATGAAGGAAGACCTTCTCCACCGGATGGCCGCTGGTGTATTTGGATGTTTTATCAATAATGCTGGTTAAAGCAATGCTATCGCGCTGGGCAAGCGCCGATAAATGTATGATAGTAAGGCATATAGATAAAGCGAATAAAAATTTTCTTAAATTCATCAAAATAAGTTAAGTCATTGGCAGGGGCTAAATATAGTTATTTCAAATAATAGCCCCCGAAGCAGAACGCGATGTTTAACATTTTTTTACAATCGGCACCATTGCAAACAAACTGCGTATACAACGGCTTATATGCCTTATAAGTGTACGTTAATTAATAGCTAACTTATTTTTTACATTTATAAAAAATCGGATGAAGAAAAAAATCGGCAAGGCGTATTTTAATGAATTGTGGGAACACATGGTAGCCCACCTAAGCGATTTTTTTAAAACCGGTGACCAGGAAAAATTACATCAGTTCAGATTACAGGTAAAAAAGCTGCGGGCCCTGCTGTTATTGTTGGATGCCGCTTCGCCAAGGGGCAAACTGTCAAAGGATTTTAAACCGGTTAAAAATGTATTCAGGCATTGCGGCGTTATCCGCGAAGCGTACATTAACCTGCAAATGGCGGCGACTTACGGGCTCAAGAATGAAGAGTTTGTTTTAAGCCAGGTAAATGAAATGGAGCGCGCAATAAAAGAGTTTGGCGAGCGGTCAAAAAAATATCTGAAGACGATTAAAAGCACACATCATAAGCTTGAAGGAAACTTGGGTGCTATTGGCAGCGACACCATAAATGAATTTTATAAAAGCGGGCTTGAACAAATCGCCACTGATCTTATAGCCATTCAATTTGACGACTCGCTGCATAATTGCCGTAAAGTAATAAAGGCATTGCTATACAACCGGAAGATAGCAGGCGATGCATTGCATGATAAATTAAGCTTAGATAACAGCTACCTGGATAAATTGCAAGCCCGTATTGGCGACTGGCACGACAATACACTGGCGATTGAACTTTTTTCGGCTCCGGGAGTTATGGATGAAGATATTGTGGCGAGGTTAAAAAAAGAAAATACCCGGTTGAAAAAGTCGATCAATACCCTGGCACATGATTTCTGGAAAAAAGCGGTATTAACTGAAGGTGTTTTAAATGGCCAGGCGGCAAACGTATGGGTGTAGAGATAGAGCGAAAATTTTTGATTGACCAGGAGAAGTGGAACGCCATAGCTAAGCCCGGGGGAATAGCTTACCGGCAGGGATATATACTGAGTGATAAGGAGCATACCGTTAGGGTGCGTGTTTCGGATAAAAAAGGCTTCCTGAACCTTAAAAGCAAATCGTCAAATATGTCACGAGATGAATATGAATACGAGATACCATTGCAGGATGGCCTGGAAATTCTAAGGGCTTTTACCACAAATGGTACTGAAAAAATACGCTACAATATCCCGTTTGAAGGCAAGTTGTGGGAAGTAGATGAATTTTTAGGTGATAATATGGGTTTGATAGTAGCTGAGATCGAACTCCAACGCGAAGACGAACAATTTGTTAAGCCTGACTGGGTGACTACTGAAGTTACTGACGACGGCAGGTACACAAATGCTGCTCTGGCAAAGTGCCCATTTAAGGATTGGTGAGCGGTAATGAGATTTACGAAGTTTAAAAAACTTCGTAAATCTGAATATTCCTGCCAAATTCATAACTTCAAACCGTAAACCAAATATTCACCGTTATGAAATTTTTCTTATTTTTTGTTTTGTTTTTTGTTTGCGGCAGCGCCCTCGCGCAGGATGTACCTGCCCGCTGGGACGAACTTACCGCTACCGATTGGCAGACTGCGTTAGACAAATCGTCGCAAACCTGCATATTGCCTTTTGGCATATTGGAAAAGCATGGCCCGCATTCGCCGATAGGTACCGACCTGATCCATGTGCGCGAATGGGCGGCACGCGCCACTAAACAGGAATACGCTGTAGTGTTCCCCGATTATTTTTATGGACAGATCAATGAAGCACGGCAGCAGCCCGGAACTTTCGCGTTGCCAAGTCATGTAATTTATGATCTGCTGGAAGCCACCTGCGATGAAATCGCACGCAACGGTTTTAAAAAGATAGTGATATTAAACGGGCACGGTGGTAATCCCGAATTCATACAGTTCTTTATGCAGTCGTTTTTAAATAAGCGGCACAATTATGTGATCTATTTTTATACGCCGGAAAACGATGCTGAATATAACGCGGCCTACCGCAAAATGCACAAGTCGGATATGCGAACTGACGAACATGCCGGCGAAAGCGAAACATCCGTATTGTTATATTATCGCCCCGACCTGATGCGGATGGATAGGGCAACAACACAATCCGGCGCCGACCAAAAACGGCTTAACCTTCCCAATGTTTATACCCCTATCTGGTGGTACGCATCGTATCCCAACCACTACGCGGGCGAAGGTGCAAAAGCAACCAGTGAGTTTGGCAAGTTTATAACCGATCACGAGATCGCCTCATTCATCAAAACACTTAAAGAAATAAAGGCTGATACCACAACTTTAAAATTGCAGAACGAATTTTACGACCGGGTTGATAACCTGGGCAACAGCAAGCAATGATGTTTCTAAACTGTAATTAAATAAATAAGCCCCTCAAATTTTGTGGGGCTTATCTTTTATACCGGCATACTTAGATGGCCGATAAGCAGGTGGTTTTATTTACCAGCCTGAACCTTTTTTGGCACTTCCGCTTTTAATGTGGCCTTCGGCAGTTGCTTTGCTCATGATAGCTGCCATTTTATTGCCCGCGCTGTCCTTGCCGGTTGCAATGTATCTGCCAGATTTTACGTCGATCACCGGATCGATCATAGGTACATTTTTGGTTTTTGTTTTTACCGAATACGCGGTAATGCCTGTTTCGTTTGCCATGATAAGTTTGTTTTAAATTTAAAGTTAACCCCTTTAGCGGGCGAATTGTTTGGAATTATTTTGTTTTTATTGGTATTTGAGTTGCAAGCTACGGATTATTGAGTATAAAAGTAGAAGAATTATCACATTTGGCAACTATCCATTTTGTAAAATGTAAATTGTCGGCATTATTAGGGTCACGATCACGGCGGTAAATAATATTATTCCTATTATCAATAGTAAATGAACGTGATTGCCCTTTGCTCAAATATTGATCAAAAATAAGCTTGCTGTTCAACGAATCAAGGTTTTCTCCTTCACGCACCTGTATGCGTACCCTTTGCCAGCGTGTATTTTTGATGGATACTACCGCGCTGTATTGCATGTGATTTTTTTGGAAAATAAAAAAAACAACAGATGCCAGGCCTATCATCATAACTATGGCAAGATATTTTTTCATTACAATAAATGGGGCATTTTGAAAACTTTCCACCATTGAGACTTGATGATTTTAGAATGGTTTAAAATTATTAAACCCAAAATGCCCGGGCGGCAGTGTCAACACTGGTTTTGCTGCGTATTTCTACGTAAATTATATTTACACAATCTGCAGGTTTATATGTTATTTGGTAATATTGTATTAAATGTAATCGCCTTCCCATGGACAACAAAAGAGACTCCAGCATTGCCTATTTAATTTTAGGTATATATGCTTTGATGGTTAGCTGGTACTACAACCACTCTATCATCATCCTGATCATCTGTTATATTTTCTGGCCCATTTACCTCATATATGAGTTACTTACCGGTCAGCTTTCTCACGGCATGTGGAAGACGATACCAGAATCTTACTTTAAATAAACTCTTACGCAGTATTTTCCTATCTTCATTTCATAAACCACCGGTTATGAAATTTCACCTGCCTTTTTTAGCGACCTTGTTGCTTTGTTTTGCTGTGTTGATCAATAAAGCCTCCGCTCAAAGATCAACCGTTGATGAAAAGCCATGGAATGCGCATTGGATCGATATCCCCGGACAGGGTAGGGATTACGAAGTTTGCCTTTTCAGGAAGACACTTGAAGTAGCCGCAAAACCCGCCACTTACATTGTAAAAGTTTCGGGCGATAATCGCTATAAACTTTTTGTTAACGGAACTTTAGTTTCCATTGGTCCGGCGCGAGGCGATTTTTATTACTGGAATTATGAAACGGTCGACCTGGCTCCGTATTTAACAGTGGGAAAAAACGTGATCAGCGCTATTGTAGTAAATGAAGGTTCGTGGAAACCGGCGGCGCAAATGTCATATGGTACCGGTTTTATTTTGCAGGGCGCCACGGCGGCAGAAGAAGTTATCAATACCAATAATACCTGGAAATGCCTGCGCGATACCGCTTATCATCCCTTAGATGTCCAACTGGTTTACAGTTATTATGTAGCTGGTCCCGGCGAGCAGGTAGATATGAAGCTACAGCCCAAAAACTGGCAAGTACCCGGCTTTGATGACAGCACCTGGCCGCAGGCTAACCGGATGGGCAAAGGCTGGCCCAAAGGGCAGTTTAATTTTGATGATGGGCGCGAGTTGGTCCCGTCGCCGATCCCGGCAAGGGAAATGGTAATGCAAAGGCTTGGCGTATTGCGCAAGGCGGATGGCGTAAATTTACCGGCGGGTTTCCCGGGAGGAAAAGTTCCCGTCACAATTCCTGCTAATACTAAAGCGACTATTTTATTAGATCAAACTTATCTGACTAACGCATACCCGACCATCGTATTTAGCAAGGGTAAAGATGCAGGTATATCCATGAGTTATGCGGAAGGCTTATATATTATCGAACCTGGCAACAAAAACTGGCGCGCGCAGGGGCGAAAAGGAAATCGTAACGAGATAGATGGCAAACGATTTGTGGGGCGCGAGGACAGTATTATAAGCGATGGGAGTGACAAACAGCAATTCACACCCGTTAATTGGCGCACTTATCGGTATTTGCAATTGATCGTGCAAACAAAGGATGAGCCTTTGACCATTGACGACCTTTACGGTACGGCAACCGGATTCCCTTTCAAGTATAAGGTGAAATTTGAATCGGAGAATAAACAACTGGATACCATATTACAGATCGGCTGGCACACGGCACGTTTATGCTCTTGGGAAACCTACATGGATTGCCCATATTATGAACAACTGCAATATATCGGCGATACCCGCATACAGGCTATGGTATCTTACTACGATGCGGGCGATGACCGCCTGGCCAGAAATGCCATTGATCTGCTCGATCATTCGCGTATAGCGGAAGGGATAACCGAAAGTCGTTACCCCACGGCCATTCCGCAACTGATACCGACCTTTTCCCTTTGGTGGATAGGCATGCTGCACGATTATTACATGTACCGTAATGATGGCCGTTTTGTGGCCGATAAACTGCCGGGCGAACGGCAGGTGCTGGGATTCTTTAATCGTTACCAGCAGGCTGACGGATCTTTAAAAAATGCGCCTTATTGGGAGTTTACTGATTGGGCCAACGGCAAGGACTGGAATGGGGGCACGGCTCCAATAGGGACAAACGGTAATTCGTCCATATTGGATATGCAATTGCTTTGGGCATACCAATTGGCGGCAGAGCTGGAAAATAAATTAGGTAGCAAGGAATTTGCCGCTAAATACGAAAAGCTTGCCCTGCAACTCAAGCAAACTATCCGAAATAAATATTGGGTGGCATCCAAAAACTTATATGCCGACAGGCCTGAAAGGGATGTTTTCTCACAGCATGCAAATGCGCTGGCAATTTTAACAGGTGTTGCAGATGAGGTTCAATCCAAAGCCATAAGCAAAAAACTGCTGACCGATACCTCATTGGTACAAGCTTCCATATATTTCAAATACTACGTTTACCAGGCAATGGTGAAAACCGGGCATGGTAATGATTATCTGAACTGGCTGGGGATATGGCGCGATAACATCAAAATGGGTATGACCACCTGGGCCGAAATGTCCGACATCAGCGGCACGCGCTCCGATTGCCATGCCTGGGGCTCAAGTCCTAATATCGAGTTGTTCCGTACCGTTTTGGGTATCGAAAGCAATGCGCCCGGTTTTAAAAATGTGAAGATCGAGCCCCGTTTAGGAACGCTAACACATATAGGTGGTTCGATGCCGCATCCGGCGGGGATAGTGACGGTTCGTTATGATAAACAAGCTAACGGTCTATGGAAAATAAAAGCTACGCTTCCTGCCCGAACTCCCGGTGTTTTGATTTGGCGGGGCAAAACTTATCCGTTAAAACCCGGCGAAAACAATTTGACGATGTAATACTTTAATCTCACTATAAACCATCCCGATGAGCTGGATACTGTTGGCTGTTATTTCCTATATAATCATTGTCATTGTCGTATCCCTGCACATTATTTACGATACGCCATCAACAGCCAAGGCTTTGGCCTATGTGCTGGTAGTGATGTTTTTGCCTGTTATCGGCATTGCTATTTACTACACCGTTGGGATGAACTACCGCAAAAAAGCGCTGTACAGTAAAAAGATAATGAGGGATAAAACAGCGCTCGAAGATCTTCGCAAGCGGATGACTCTTGAAACCGAAAAAGCCTGGGACACCAAAGAACCTGCCATTCAAAAACATAAAAAACTGGCGCTGTATCTTTTGAATGATGGGATGAGCCCCTTGCTTGGCGGTAATGAAGTAACGCTTTTGATAAACGGCGAAAATAAATTCCCCGAGGTTTTAGAGGCGCTCAAAAATGCCAAACATCATATCCATATCGAGTACTATATTTTTGAGGACGATGAAATTGGCAACCAGATCAAAAATATACTGATACAAAAGGCGCAGGAAGGCGTGGAGGTGCGCTTTATTTATGATGACTTCGGCAGCAAATCCATCCGCAAAAAGTTTGTCGACGAAATGATCGCAGCCGGTGTGAAGGCATTTCCGTTCTATAAAATTATCTTCATCATCTTCGCCAACCGGGTAAATTACCGCGACCACCGCAAGATCATCGTTGTCGACGGTCATACGGGTTTTGTAGGCGGCATCAACGTAAGCGACCGTTATATCAATAAACCAGGCCAGCTTTTCTGGCGTGATACGCATGTGAAAATTGTTGGGCCAGGCATGTATTACCTGCAATACCTGTTTATCTGCGACTGGAATTTTTGTTCGGGCAAGCACCTGAAACTCGAAAAGGATTTTTTTAGCACTAAACCAGCCAATAAAGGCAAAGCTACGGTGCAGATAGCCGCCAGCGGGCCTGATTCGGAAGCGCCTGTATTGATGTTCTCCATGGTGCAAACCATCGGCCTGGCCGAAAAGGAATTATTGATCACCTCGCCTTATTTTATTCCCGGCGAGAATATACTTGATGCCCTGCACGTAGCGGCCATGAGTGGTGTGCAGGTAAAACTGCTGGTGCCTGACAAATCGGACTCGGCGCTGGTAAATGCGGCAGCACGTTCTTATTATGGCGAAATTTTGGATGCTGGTGTTGAAATATACCTGTATCAGAAAGGCTTTGTACATGCCAAAACATTGGTATCTGACGGTCAGCTTGCCATTATTGGCACCGCAAATATGGATCACCGCAGCTTTGAGCTGAATTTCGAGGTGAACAGCATGATATATGATATACCCGTAGCTGAACAATTAAGGGACGCTTTTTACGATGATATCAAGGATGCCAAAAAGATCAACCCAAATACCTGGAAAAAACGCCCCTTTTTTAAGCAATTGCCCGAAAAAGTAGCAAGACTGTTATCGCCTTTGCTCTAATTATTAAGCCGGCTCAACAACTACAGCTGTTCCGTAAGCTAAAACTTCGGTAACGCCCTGCATAATTTCGTTGGCATCATAACGCATGTTGATAACGGCGTTTGCGCCCATTACATCTGCGTGCTGAATCATCAATTGATAAGCTTCCTCGCGGGTGTTTTCGCAAAGCTCAACATATATGGAAAGCCTGCCGCCAAACAACGACTGGAATCCGCCGGCGATGTTGCCCAAAGCGCTACGGCTGCGTACGGTAACGCCGCGTACCAGGCCCAATTGCTTGGTAACTTTATATCCTTCTAATGAAATGCTGGTAGTAACTAATGAATGGTCCATTTTTTTTGATGTTTAGGTATTTGATTTATGGTTTGATTAATTGTTACCAAATATAATCGAATTCCGTTTCATCAAACAAGCTCAAATTAAATTGTCGCAATTACCACGCGTTCCGCTGGAACGCGTTGGGGTATCTCCCTTTTTCTACCAACCATACGTCCCGATGGGACGATTTTAAATAAAAACTTTCTTTTGCGTGCTTCCTGGGAATAATCCTCGTCCCATCGGGACGTATCGTTGGTAGATTAAAATACAAGACCATTTTCACGTTCCGTAGGAACGTTTGATATCAACGCGATAATGGATGATTACATTCAAACTATCACTTCCAGCATTTTGATATACAATTCAATGCCTTCCCTGATCTCATCCACATAAACAAACTCATCTGCTGTATGCGAACGTGCCGAGTCACCGGGGCCTACTTTAAGAGATGGTATATCCAATAGTGATTGATCTGATGTGGTAGGCGAACCATAGGTTCTCCGGCCCAAAGCAATGCCTGCCTGAACTATCGGGTGCTCCCTGTCAATTTTAGATGGCTTTAAGCGGATAGAGCGCGGCGTAACATCGCAGCTTACATGCTGACGGATGATCTCCAAAACATCTTCGTTTCGATAGGCATCAGTTACGCGGATGTCAACCACAAAATTGCAACTCGCAGGCACTACGTTATGCTGTGAACCCGCGTTGATAACCGTAACCGACATTTTTACCGGGCCGAAAACTTCTGATTCCTTTGGGAAACGGTAAGTGCGGAACCAGTTAATATCTTCTATAGCTTTGTAAATAGCATTAACACCTTCTTCACGCGCCGCATGTCCTGATTTACCATGGGCCGCACAATCCAATACCATCAAACCTTTTTCTGCAATGGCTAATTGCATCAGGGTAGGTTCTCCTACAATACCGAAGTCCAACTTGCCCAGGTCGGGTATGATCAATTCAAGTCCATTGACGCCGGATATTTCTTCTTCAGCAGTAGTAGCCAGGCAGAGGTTGTATTTCAACCCTTCTTTGTCATAAAAATAAAGGAACGCTTGTATCAGCGATACCAGGCAGCCTCCGGCATCATTACTGCCAAGGCCATACAGTTTTCCATCCTCAATTTTAGCATCATAAGGGTCGCGGGTATAGCCGGAGTTAGGTTTTACCGTATCATGGTGCGAATTAAGCAGGATAGTGGGTTTTGACGCATCAAAATGTTTGTTCCACGCCCAGATGTTATTCATTTTACGGTGTGTTTTTACACCCTTATCCTGTAAAAATTTCTCAAGCAGATCAGCAGTTTTGCTTTCTTCCCGGCTAAAGGAAGGGATTGAGATCAATTGCTGCAACAAGTCGACAGCCTGCTTATGGAGTGTGGTTATATCGGTCATAGATAAAGGGGAAACCCCGGCAGCAAAAGTAAAGGTTTTTTAGCAAGTACAATTTAAAAGCATTAAGGCTTCATCAATTTTACAATGAGATTTAAGTTGAGCGTTTATATTTGCGGATATGAAAAATTACACCCTCGCAATTGCCATCTGTATAGCCGCACTTTCGGTTAGCGCACAACAAGTACATATCTACAATCGCAATGGTTACCAGCTCAGGTTTATTAATGAGGACGTGACTTTAGATACCGCCCTCCAGACCCGGATGGTGAATACTTTCTTCAAAGTTTATCCTGAATTGGCAGCTGCCTATAATCCGGGCACCTTAAAAAATGTGACGATGGTTATCGATACCGCTTACAAAGGCGTAGCCGAAACCGATAATGGCAAGGTGACCATCAGTTCGGCCTGGATGCACAAGCGCCCGGAGGATATTGATGTGATCACCCATGAAGTAATGCACATTGTGCAGGATTATGGCGAAAGCTCCGGCCCGGGCTGGCTGACCGAAGGTATTGCTGATTACGCGCGCAACAAATTTGGTGTGAATAACAATGCCGCTAAATGGTCGTTGACACCTTACAAAGCTGGTCAAAACTATGATAATGCCTACCGTATTACCGCCCGTTTTTTGGTTTGGATAGAAGAAAAGGTCAAACCTGGTATTGTAAAGGATTTCAATACCCAATTACGCCTGCACACATTTACCGACAATAGCTGGAAGGTTACAACTGGTAAAACTGTGGATGAATTGTGGGCGCAGTATATTGCGAATCCTTCGATATAAACTAGTAGCTAATCTCTAATTACTGAACTTGCTTAATTCTTTAAAATTCCGTTACTTGTGTGTGCTTAATCCATTCGCACCATGCAACGCAGAGATTTCCTGAAAACAAGTTCCATTGCCGGACTTACTACCGTGGCCCTTGCTGCCTGTAACACTGTTTCTACCGACAAAAAAAGCAGCACCGATGATGCCACATTTACTGATGATTTTGAACTGAACGAGGTCACCATAGACACCCTGCAGCAAAAAATGCAGAGCAAGGAATACACTTCGCGCTCAATCACGCAAAAATATTTGGATCGTATTGACAAGATTGACAAAGCCGGTCCGAAACTGAATGCAGTTATCCAGTTAAACCCCGACGCGTTAAAAATTGCCGATGATATGGATAAGGAACGCGCTAACGGCAAAGTGCGTGGCCCGCTGCATGGCATCCCGGTGCTGATAAAAGACAATATTGATACCGGCGACCAGATGATGACCACTGCCGGTGCGGCAGCATTGGAAGGCAATGTAGCCAAGCAGGATGCTTTCATCATCAAAAAAATGCGCGAAGCCGGTGCGGTGCTTTTAGGCAAAACCAATTTGAGCGAATGGGCCAATTTCAGGTCGAGCCATTCTACAAGCGCCTGGAGCAGCAGGGGAGGGCAAACCAAATGCCCGTATATTTTAGACAGGAACCCAAGCGGATCGAGTGCGGGAACCGGATCGGGCGTATCGGCTAACCTTTGTGCCATAGGGATTGGTACCGAAACAGATGGCTCAATTGTTTCACCGTCATCGGTAAACGGATTGGTTGGTATTAAGCCTACTGTAGGTTTGTGGAGCAGAACTGGAATTATCCCTATATCCAAAACCCAGGATACCGCCGGGCCAATGGCGCGCACGGTTAAAGATGCCGCTATATTATTAGGTGTTTGCGCCGGAGTTGATCCCCAGGATACTTATACCCATGCAGGCGAGGGCAAAGCCCAGGCAGATTACACCAAATTTTTGGATCCGGATGGCTTGAAAGGCAAGCGCATTGGCGTTGAAAAGGATGGGCTGAAAATTAACAGTTACATGGACGCCTTATTTAAGGAAGCCATCGACCTGCTAAAAAGTAAGGGCGCTACCATTATTGAAGTTGAGGTTTATAAAAATATCAAACAAGCCGGAAAAGATGAATTTACCGTATTGATATATGAATTTAAGGACGGCGTAAATAATTACCTCAGCAAAGCCAATTGTAAAATAAAAAACCTGGCTGATGTTGTTGAATTCAACAAAAAGAATGAAGCCACGGCCATGCCTTACTTCAAGCAGGAAACCCTTGAAAGCGCCTTAAAAAAAGGCGGCCTTGATTCTAAAGAATATCTGGACGCAGTAAAAAATACGACTACTATTACCCGCAGCGTGATCGATAAATTATTAAAGGATAATAAATTGGATGCCATAATCGCACCAACCAACGGCCCGGCCGGATGTATTGACCTTGTAAACGGCGATTATGATAATGGGTATGGTTTTTCCGGTCCGGCAGCAATGGCGGGTTACCCGCATATTACCGTACCGATGGGCTATATTCACGGCTTGCCAGTTGGTTTATCTTTTATCAGCACCGCCTATGATGAAGCTAACATCATCAAACTGGCTTATGCTTATGAGCAGGCGTCGAAGAAAAGAACAGCGCCTAAGTTTACGAAGGACCTGTTGGTGTAGAGACGCAATACTTTGCGTCTTTGCGTCCAAATAAGGCGTCATTTACGGATAAACATCAGGTAGTCACAAAATACATTGTGCCCAATGTGAAATTACAAAGGGGTTATTACCTGGTTAGTGATAAATACCCTATATCCTGTAGTGTAAAATTGCCGCGTATCAAACCGGTGCGGTAAAATTAACTGCCCGTCCTGAACAAAGGAAATAATTGGGTTTGAGCATCCATTGCGCCCCTGCGTGGCATCAACCATGATATTAGATATGGTTACTGTTCTTTTTTTCGAAGGAATGTATATTTCCCAATCATAACCGGCAATGATATTGTGGTCCGGATTACTGTTATTCAGGCACACAACAGTTGTGTCGTGCATCGTAGTATAAATTATAGCATTTTGATTGATAACGAGGTTGGTATCAATAAGGTGCTTGAAATTGTCATTAGGTTCATAGGCCCTTACGATGAAAGTATCGATCTGCGCAGCTGAAAAGCCGATGAATGTTGGGTTGATGGAGTTGTTTTGACAGGTATGTTCGGGGCAGCCCATTAAAAGGGTGGATAGAGCACCGAATATTACTATTGTTATGAGCCGAAAAAATTTCATTGCGCCAGGTTAATTTAAAAGTATTACGAAGCGAATGACTTTATCGCTACATCACAATTTCGCCTAACCTCTAATCACCAGTCTCTAATCACTAACTTTCAACTCCATCTGGATATTAGCCCGTTCATAAGGCGAGGGCGGCCCGGTAATTTTCTCAAAACCCAGTTTGCGGTATAGGCTGATGGCCGGTTTTAGCATGGTGTTGCTTTCCAGGTAAACGGTGTCCGCGCCAAGTGCTTTGGCTTTATCGATACAGGCCTGTCCGAGCAAAAAACCGATATTTTTACCTTGTGCTTTGGGCGATACCGCCATTTTTGCAAGCTCATATTTTTTATCGGTCATTTTAATGATGGCGCAGGCGCCAACGGTTTCGCCATCATATATCGCCATAAAAATATGTCCGCCCGGGTCAATGATATATTCCTGTGGATGGTCCAGTGCTTTATAATCGTACTCCTCCATTTTAAAGTATTGAGTTATCCATTCCTCATTTAGCTGGCGGAATGCCTTTGCATGTTCTGGCGAATAATCCACGATCTGCACCTTTCCGCTTTCACGCTTCTTCTTTTCTTCCTGCACACGGCGCAGCAGGCTCTTTTGCTCCAGCAGGTATTCCCATTCATCGATGGCTTTCCACAAATCATATTGACTTTCGGTGAAAGCCTTATCAATTGCCGCTGAAACGTCCTGGTGCTGATCGTTCAATTTCATAGCTGCCGCCTTTCCTTTTTCGGTTAGTGATACAAAATTTTTGCGCTTATCATGCTTGTTTTTCCGCTCGGTCACAAAACCCTGTTTCACCATCTCGCGCACTACCTGGCTCACCGAGGCATGGGTCTGACCGATCTCGTTCCCAATAGCAGTGATCGAATTTTCTTCATATCCGGCCAATGTGAAAAATACAGGCCACCAGCGCGGCTGGATATCTACGCCATAAATGTGGTAAAGCTGGGCGGCATCTGTTGTGATCATATCGCTCAATCCGCGAAGCCTTGAACCTATTGCCATCTTGCCAACCCTATCGTAAAATTTCATCATTTTATAAATTACGTAAGCACTTACGCAAGTTTAAAGACAAAGTTTTTAAATAGCAAATAATTTATGCGGAATTTTTATTGCTAATTACTTTAGTATGTGCTAACTTGCTGCCAAATTATTAACCTATGGAATTTGGACGCGTTGACCACCAGGAATTAGCCACGATAGATTATACGCTTCCGGCAGATCCGGAACTGACCATCAAAACGTTAAAAGCCGCTAAAGGCAAAGGCGAGTTGCAAGTGCATGTAGGCTGCGCTAAATGGGGACGTAAGGAATGGCTGGGAAAAATATATCCGATCAAAACTAAAGAGGCAAACTTTTTGGATGAGTACGTAAAACATTTCGATTGTATCGAACTGAACGCCACGTTTTACAATGTCTACGGTCCAGAGACTATTGGGAAATGGAAAGACAAGGCAGCAAATAATCCCGGTTTTAAATTTTGCCCAAAGTTCTCTCAAACCATAAGCCATATCCGCAGGTTAAAAAATGCAGAGGAGCTTACTACACAATACTACAACGGCATTATGGCTTTTGGGAATCAGCTCGGTCCATTGTTTTTGCAGGTAGGGGATAACTATACGCCTAAAAGCTTTCCCGAGCTGAAGGCTTATTTAGCACACCTGCCAACAGATGTGCCGGTTTTCCTGGAAGTGAGACATAAAGATTGGTTTGCCGTGCCTGAAGTGCGCGATGAACTGTTTGGGATGCTTCGCGAACTAAATATCGGCGCCGTAATAACTGACGCTTCCGGCCGCCGCGATTGTGTGCACATGGAGCTACCCACGCCGCATGCGTTTATTCGTTTTGTAGGAAATAGTCTGGATAGGACCGACTATAAACGCGTAGATGATTGGGTGGCACGCATTAAAGACTGGAAAGAACAGGGCTTACAATCCGTTTGGTTTTTTATGCACCAGCACGATGAGCGGTACTCGCCTGAATTATGTGATTATGTGGTGGATGAATTGAATAAAGCACTTGGCTTAAACCTGCGACGGCCTCTGTTTATTGAGAAGGAGAAAGGTTTTTTCGATTAAGTTAAAGTACATCCAGAAGTTTTTATTTTATATTTATAACCTAAACTTATTACAATGAAATACCTGTTCGCACTTATCTTTCTGCCTTTATTTTCTTT
Organism: Sphingobacteriales bacterium; assembly: GCA_044448765.1. Lineage (GTDB taxonomy): Bacteria > Bacteroidota > Bacteroidia > Sphingobacteriales > Sphingobacteriaceae > Mucilaginibacter. The sequence goes on from JBIOHG010000016.1 coordinate 22,498, forward strand.
CGCACAAACAAATGACAAGTTGCTTTTGGGCGAATGGGTTAAAATGAAAGCCGAAATGAAGGACGGTAGCCGCTGGCTCGATCATCAAGGCTGTGGGATGGAATTCGTAAAATACACTTTTTCGAGTGATGGCTTTACTGATTTAAGCACCGATGTGTTATTTCAGGCTTTTAAGGTACCATATCGGTTAACAGGCGATTCATTGGTCATTGGCGGGGCAGTGTATAATATGATAGGGCTATCAAAAGACACGCTTAAGCTTTCTTTTTTTGCGCCAGGTGCTGAAGATAAGCAAATTCCTGAATTTTATTTTGTGAAATTACCGAAACACAAAGTGGCTGAAAAGCCGGTTTATGATGCTGTATTTAAAGATTCTGTTTACCAGGCTACCAATGAATTATTTCCCGAGTGCAAAGATAACATAGGTGCGTTAATGCGCGGAATGGGAGCCCATTTTGATAAAGGGACATTGAAAGTAAGCTTTATTGTAGATAAAAAAGGAAGGGTCAAAAACTTCACCGCAATAGAGATGGATAGTATTTCAAGAAGCTTCGCAAAAATTACAGGAAATGCACTTGGAGACTTAAATTGGCAGCCGGCCCGTATAAACAATTTGCCGGTGAATACAATTGTTCAGGTAACTTTGCGCCCCGATTATAAGAATTTAGGTAGCAGAAATGGCGGAGTAAATGGCTTGGTCATCAAATATTCTTTTCTTCCCCAAGCGCCATATCCCCCACTTGACAATGATGAAGCCGCAGCGGCACAACAATATTTTAAAGATGCATTAAACCAGGTTAACAGCGGCAATAATGAAAAAGCCATTGAACTATTAGGTAAGTGCATTGGGATTGATAAGATATATCTGAACGCATATTATCTAAGGGCAATGATTAATTCAGGGATCGGTAAAACCAAAGAAGCCTGTCAGGACTGGAGTGTACTTGCCGGTATGGGCCAAGTGGATGCTATGAGAAAACTTGCGAAATTCTGTAAAAACTAAGTTCCAATAGCTTGTAATAAGCTTTTTACTAAATTAGAATTTGTTTTGTAACAAAGTATTTAGATATTTGTCTAAATATATAAATGAGCAATAAATGAACACGTTATTTAGAGCATTGAACGACCAGACGCGCAGGGATATACTGGAACTGCTGAAGGATAAAGACATGACTGCCGGCGACATAGCCGACAAGTTTGAAATATCCAAGCCAAGTATATCGCATCACCTCGACCTGCTTCGGCAGGCTGGATTGGTAGTGTCGGTTAAGGAAGGGCAGTTTATTTATTACTCGATCAGCACTACCGTTATGGACGAAATGTTGAAATGGATCATGCAATTTAAATCACCACAAAACAATAAAGAAAATGAAACCATCATGAGCCACATTGAAAAAAATAAACAAAGCTCATGATAGCTTCATCACAATTAAAAAACAATTAAAACGATGAAAAAATTTAACACAATGGATACAGCCGCAATAGTGATATGGCTGATCCCCGTAGCCTATTTGCTGTATATTTTCCCATCACTGCCGGCCGTTGTGCCTGTGCATTTTGGGATAAGCGGTACTGTTGACCGTTACGGCAGCAAAAGCGAATTTTTAGTAGGACCGCTGATCATGACGGGGATGTCGGTATTCGTCTACCTGTTACTGAGGTTTTTACCCGCTATCGATCCTAAGAAAACCGTTAAATACGGCGACTCAAGTTTTCAGAAAATAGCCTTAGGTGTTGTATTGCTGATGGCCGTAATATCCATTGGTATCACCTTATCTGCGTCAACAAAAGGTTTCAGGGTCGACAAGGTAATTTTGCCCGTGATCGGATTGTTTTTTGCTTTTATAGGCAATGTGATGCACAGCATTAAACCGAACTATTTTGCCGGCTTACGCACGCCATGGGCGCTGGAAGACCCTGATAACTGGCGCGCCACGCACCGCCTGGGTGGTAAATTATGGTTTGCTGGTGGGCTTGTGATCACGGTTGCAGTGTTGCTTTTACCTACTGTACCCGGCTTTATTTTTTTCATGAGCGTACTGGCAGTACTGGTACTGATACCGTTTATTTATTCGTACCGGTATTTCAAAAATCACCACCCAAATAAAGCTGAAGAATAAAGCAATTTCTTAATTTGCGGGGCGTTAATCATAAAATTTAGCGCCCCTTTTTTATGCCTAAAATTATTATTGCCTGCTTTTTATTATTTACGCTTTCTGTTAGCTCGTCGCAGGCACAAAAGGTTGACCTGCTTACTCAAATCGAAGCCATAGCTCCCGAGTCAAAAGGGATTGTCGGGGTTTCTATTTTAAATATTGAAACAGGCGATACGGTTAATTTTAATGCTCATTCCCGCCTGGTGATGCACAGCGTATTTAAATTCCCCATCGCTATGACGGTGTTGAACCTGGTAGATAAAGGTAAATACAAGCTGGATGAAAAAATGAAATTGCGAAAGAGCGACATGGCCGCCCCAAAGGCGTATAGCCCGCTACGTGATAAATATCCTGATGGAACGGAGATGACACTAAGTGACATATTAGGTTATATGATATCGCTAAGCGACAATACAGCTTGCGATTATCTTTTGAAAAAGATTGGCGGGCCGCAAATTGTTGAGAGCTATGTAAGAAGTTTAGGCATAAAGGGTATCGCAATAAAAGCTTCCGAGGCTGATATGGCTTCAGCATGGGAAGTACAGTACACCAATTGGGGTAAGCCTGCAGACCTGGTTCAACTGTTGGTTATTCTTTACAAGGGGAAAGCGCTTTCCAGGACCAGCAATAATTTCCTGCTGAAGATAATGACCGAAACCAGCACCGGGCCAAATCGGATCAAAGGGCTGTTGCCAAAAGATGCCGTTGTTGCGCATAAAACAGGCACATCGGGCACGAACGATGCGGGATTAACGCCGGCAACCAACGACATAGGGATCATAACCCTGCCGAACGGTAAGCACCTGGCTATTGCGATAATGGTATGCAATTCAAAGGCTGACGAAGCTACCAGGGATGCTGTTATTGCCAAAATTGCGAAGGCAGCCTGGGACGAGTTTGGGAAATAAGTATCACGGAATTGCCATGTATTTAAATTTTCGTTAACTATATTGGCCTCAACTTATATTTTTGGGCTGCATGAAAACCGAAACTGCTTCCCCTGCCGCTGCCGAAACCGCTGTTGAACAAACAGTGTTTGTCATTCTCTTTGCCATTAGCTTTTCGCATTTGCTGAATGATATGGTACAATCGCTGATGCCGGCTATATATCCTATCATAAAAACGAGTTTTCATCTTAATTTTTCACAGATCGGTTTAATTACCCTCGTATTCCAGATGTCGGCTTCCATATTACAGCCATTAGTGGGGCTTTATACTGATAAAAAGTCGCATCCCTATTCTCTGCCTATAGGAATGGGATTTACGCTGATCGGCCTGATATGTTTATCACAAGCGCCTTCTTATACAATGATATTATTTTCTGTAATGCTGATAGGTATTGGTTCATCTATTTTTCATCCTGAGTCATCACGGGTTGCCTATTTGGCCTCAGGTGGCAGGCGTGGTTTGGCGCAATCTATTTTCCAGTTGGGTGGTAATGTAGGCAGCGCGCTCGGACCGCTGCTGGCTGCGTGGATCATCGTTCCGTCAGGTCAAAAAAGTATCTCCTGGTTCGGAATAGGTACTTTGTTAGCCATTGTCATTTTATTCCGGGTGGGGGGCTGGTATAAAAAGAAGGTATTGGCAGGCATGGCAACACGTAAAGCAGGTGCAAATACCGATCACAAGAAATTTTCAAACAAGAAAGTTGTTTTCTCTATGTTTATTTTGCTGATACTCATCTTCTCAAAATTTGTATACCTGGCAAGCATGAGCAGTTACTATACTTTTTATCTTATTGGTAAGTTCCACATGTCAGTTCAGCATTCCCAATACTTTTTATTTATGTTTTTGGCAGCGGTGGCTGGTGGTACTATTGCGGGCGGCCATTTAGGCGATATTTTTGGCCGTAAGTACATTATTTGGATATCCATATTGGGCGCGGCCCCTTTTACATTGCTGTTACCGCATGCTGACTTAATGTGGACAGGCATTCTGTCCGTCGTTATCGGGCTTATTATTTCGTCTGCCTTTTCGGCCATTCTGGTTTACGGTCAGGAACTGATACCCGGAAAAGTTGGACTTGTTGCCGGTTTATTTTTCGGGCTGGCTTTTGGTATGGGTGGTATCGGCTCGGCTTTATTGGGTAACCTGGCCGATCGTACCAGTATAAATTATGTGTTTGAGGTGTGCGCGTTTTTACCTTTGATAGGAATATTGACAGCTTTCCTGCCCAATATTGAGGGGAAGAAAGTATAGTGATTGGTGATTAGAGACTAGTGATTAGTACAGGATTTTGTTAATAGACCGCGATCAAGAACTATGAACCATGATCTATTAACTATGAACTAATCACACTACCGCCGTCTCTACATCCTCGTCTTTAAACCCTCCGAATACCGCAAAGTTCATGTTTTTATAGATACAATCTACCTCATTAAAGCCTGCTTTCTCAAGCATTTTTAATTGCGTGGCGAGGGGCGCTAGTTTGTCTAATTTGGTCCGTTCGAATGCCTGTACCAAAGCCTCATGATCAAGCCCTGAATGAGATACGGTTTCGCGCCAATAGTATTTATATAGGCTGTCGAACAAAACATTCTTGCCGGCTACCTGGTCAGCATTGATAAATAAACCGCCATCATTCAATGCCTGGAATACATTCTTATACAATTTGGCTTTGTCGGCATCTTCCAAATGATGGATCGCTAATCCCGAAATGATCAGATCATATTTACCAGGAAGCGGATCTTTTGAAAAATCCAGTTCGATATATTCAAAATCATCTTCACCTTCAAAACGCTCCTTAGCAACTTTCAGCATTTCGCCCGACAGATCAGTCAAGGTAAAATGCAGGTTCGGCCTCACATCGTAAATAAATTGGGTAAACAGCCCTGTCCCGGCACCAATATCCAGCACTTTTTTGGCATGCGTCAAGCTTTTAACCAATGGCAGGCAAGCGGTGTAAAAGTCGTTAAAGCACGGGATCAGGTATTCGCGCTGCGAATCGTACTTCTTTGAAACATTGCTGAATTGTTCTTTTACGTCGTTCATAGCTTTTAAATTTTAAACATAACGCCAATAATTCATTATGGTTTAATCAAATCCGGGTTGTCTCGGCTCGGGAATAATGAGGTTCTTATTAAAATTAGGGAAAAGTTTAGGAATGACGCTATAAGTGCCCCGGTTAATATCGAGGAAATACCAAAACTTTCCGCCATCTTTCGATACCGCCAGCAGGTTGCCATTGTTGACCAATCGGCCATTGCTTGATGTCATCACTATCATTTGCGGAACAAGGCAATGTATCTCACTGCCCGCCTTATAAAATTTACCAGGTGTGCCTATGGTAATGCTTGTTATGGAGAAACCCTGATTTTTTAGCATTTCCATAGCCTGTTTTATCGTGGCTGTCATTTTATCCTTACCGCCAACGGCAAGCAGCAATTTTGGATAAGTGTGTTCGGTCACTACCTCGTAATGTCCTTTCATTTCAGCTACAGCGACGGTTTCGGCTTGTTTTTTTACAACGGTTGTATCCTGCGCGTATGAGAACACAGGAATAACAAGCAGTAATATGAATTTGTGATGGGTTTTCATACTGCAATATATCAGATTTTTGAATAAGCGATAATACGTGCTGTTATTTTTTTAACAATACTTCGTTTGCCAGTGTTTGGTTAGTGATACTGTTATTTCTAAATTTTACCATACTATAATCAATTTTTTACATAATGAGACAATTTGACATTTATTGAGCTAATTTGTCTTCCGGATGAAAAAGATACTAATCATACTGCTATTTTCCGTCAGTATAAATGGGGCACTCTCAGCGCAAACACCTGTTGCCAAAAATGGTGCACTTCACGTTGAGAAAGGGAAGATCGTTAATCAAAATGGTATCGAGCCTCAACTGCGGGGCATCAGCTTTTCGTGGAGCGTATGGGCCGGGCGTAAGTATTATAACCCTGCCGTCGTCGACTGGCTGGTGAAGGATTTTAAAGTTAACCTGATACGGGTATCTATGGCCGTACAGCCGGATCACGGTTATTTACAGGAGCCGGATCGGCAAAAGAAACTGGTTATTACTTTATTTGATGAAGCGATAAAGGATGGTATTTATGTGCTGATAGACTGGCACGATCATAACGGTAATCTTCATACAGGTCGCTCGGAGGCTTTTTTTGCTGAAATGGCACAAAAATATGCTGGTGTACCCAATGTGATCTATGAAATATGGAACGAACCGACACGCATTACCTGGGACACTGTGAAGAACTATGCCATGCAGGTAATTCCCGAGATAAGAAAATATGATGCAGATAACCTGATCATTGTGGGATGCCCGCATTGGGACCAGGACGTAAATGTTGCTGCCGCAAGCCCAATAACAGGTTTTAAAAACATAGCTTACTCATTCCATTTTTACGCATCCGACCCAAATCATCAGCAAAAACTTCGCGCTAAAGCTGACTCGGCCATCAGGATGGGGTTACCATTGATGATCACCGAATGGGGCGTGGGCGAGGCCAACGGCAACGGCAAGTTTGATCGTGACGAAACCAAAGCCTGGCTGGATTGGATGGAAACAAACCACCTGAGCTGGGTAAACTGGAACATTACCGATAAAAATGAGACCACCGCCATCATGCTGCCCGGCGCACCAAAAAAAGGCGGCTGGACCGAGGCACAATTAACTCCAGCCGGCATATATATCAGGGACGTATTGCGGGACTTGAATAAATAATTACTTTTTCTTACTTAAAGCCGCAGCGATAGCCTTTTTAGCCAATGGCTCCATTACTTTATATCCCGCAGGGGTGGGGTGCACGCCATCACCCGATAAATTTTTAGGCAGACCTTTCGTGGAATCAACCATGGCCGAATAGTAGTCGAGGTAAACAATATTGTTCCTAACGGCGTAATTCTTTAGCATCTTGTTCAACTGTACAACTTTTTCGGTTGGATCGATAGCAGGCCTCCAGGGTAGATGATTGGCGGGTAACACGGACGAGATCACCACCCTGATATGGGCTGCATGTGCCAGTTGGGCCATCGACTCGATATTGCCGGCAATATCTTCCAATTTCTCAGGTCCGGTATTTTGGGCAATATCATTGATCCCCGCTAGGATAACCACCACCGATGGCTTTAGGTTGATCACGTCCTCGCGAAAGCGCACCAGCATTTGCGGTGTAGTTTGCCCGCTGATGCCCCGGTCGTAATAAGGCTTCCCGGCGAAGAAAGCTGAATCAGCGCCTATCCAGAAATCGGTAATGGAGTCGCCCATATAAACAACGCGCTTTTCGCCGGGTTTGGGTGGTGCAACTTTGCTGTTTGCATCTTCAAATCGTTTCAAATTGGCCCAGTCGGCATTTTGTGCGTGTGCGGTGTACACGGCAAGACCTAAAAGTACTCCCAATATTTTTTTCATCGGTTAAGTTTATCGTTGGCTATTAATACAATTATAAGTCTTTTGCCGGTCTGTAAAAACTGTTAATGTGCATTTTACGTTTTGCTAGTGTAAAAAACATGAGAGAATTAAACCTTTTGCCAGGCTTTTTGTCGAACAAGAGAATTTTCCTTTGGAAAATTCGTACATCTGCTTAAACCGCTTGTTATGGCATTACCCCAACCACAACAGTCTCTTCGTTATTGCCGCAAGGGCATGCTTTTGGCGGCTTTAACGCTATATGCCTTAATGGCGCTGCAATCGTGCAAACACACTAAAAAAGTTTATAAAAGCGACTGCGACATTGGTGTCAATTTCAGGCAGGTTAGTTTTGCCCAATTGATGGACAGTTTGCCAGATTACGATCAGCAATATGTGGAGGTAACCGGTAAATATGTTGAAGATAAAGAGTTGTCAGCGTTGTTTTGCGATAGCCTTTTTATTAATCAAAAAAATGGTTTATGGGTCAATTTCAGCCAGGACTGCCCTTTGTACCTTTCAGGAACACACCAGGGGCTTTTTGAATATAACGACGGACAGTTTACGATGATCAACAACAAATCAATAACCATTCGCGGGAAGATAAACCTGAATAGCAAAGGCAGCCATAACAAGTGTAAGGCGACGATTGACAGGGTGAGTTTGGTGAAATTGTAGCCCCCTAACCCCCGGAAGGGGGAATAAATATCAAACTTCTAAAACGAGGCCATCGTAAGCCAGGGTGATATTCTTAGGCAAAAGCCCTAATATAGATTGATGCCTTCCTAACCGGTGGCTAATATGGGTGAAATAAGTTTTTTCGGCACCTATTTCTTTGGCAAAAGCAATGGCCTCTACAAAGGTAAAGTGCGAGATATGTTTTTCTATCTGTAGGGCATTGATGACTAGTGTTTTGGTGCCCCTGATCTTTTGTTTCTCCGGTTCAGAAATGGTTTTGGCATCCGTGATATAGGTAAAATCGCCTATGCGGAAACCCAGCACAGGCAATTTATAATGCATTACTTCTATCGGAATAAATTTAATATTGCCTATTAAAAAAGGTTCGAGGTTAATGGTGTTTAATTTAACTTCGGGTATACCGGGATATTTCATTTCGGCAAACACATAGGCAAACTCTCTTTTTAAAGCCTCCTGTACCCGGGTGGTAGCATAAATATCAATGGCCGCTTCCTGGCGATAATTAAAGGCGCGGATATCATCCATGCCGGCAATATGGTCTTTATGCTCATGGGTAAAAACAATGGCATCCAAGTGTTTTACTTTAGCACGAAGCATCTGGTAACGAAAGTCAGGACCGGAATCGATCACAACAACCTGGCCGTCGCATTCGATCATGATTGAGGAACGAAGCCGCTTGTCATGCGGATCGGGCGAGGTGCATACCTCGCAATTGCAGGCAATAACAGGTACACCCTGCGAAGTTCCGGTTCCTAAAAAAGTAATGGTCACAACTGAAGCCTGGTTTGTTTTATCTGTTGTATATATGCTATTTGTTTTTCGTCTAACAAACTGTCATCAATATCCAGTTCGCGTATCAGCTCGGTAATGGCGTGTATTTTGCTTTCGAGGTTCGAGAATTTGTTTACCACTACCACTTTGCTTTCGAGTAGCATACAGGCACCTGTTTTAAAATTTCCTTTCTCGTACCTTACCTTATAACCGGCTGTACGCAACAGTGTTTCGAGTTTTTCAAGGGTATGGGCGGTAAGCGTAAGCATCTTTTCAAAAATAGAAAGAATAGATGGTTTTTTGATTTCGAATTTCGAATGTTCAATTTCGAATTTTACCAATTATTCAACAGGCGATAAATTCTGATTTAAGATTTAGAATTCAGCGCTTAGGGTTTGCGTGAAGCAACGACTTTCCATAAACCGCACGCATTTTTTTCATCACAAACTTTTTTGGTAAGAACTTTAAAAAGAAGCTGCCGAAACGGTTAGTCGCGCCGGGGATATAGACCAATCTGCGGTTAATAAAGGCATTGATGCCAGCTTTCGCCGCTTGTTCCACAGGCATCAGCCAGCCGCGCAGATCGTTGAATTTTTCACCGGACGTCATTTCGGATACAATGCCACCCGGCGTGTAAACGGTTATGGAAAAATTTGAGTTTTTTAACTCGTTTGTGAGCGCTGTGGCAAAACTGAGTATGAAAGATTTGGTACCTGAATAAGCCGCCTGGAAGGGGATAGGAAATATCGCCGCCATGCTGGATACGATGAGTATTCCGCCTTCATTTCCAGAAGTTTCAAAATGCGAGGTTAACTTATTAGTCATTCGCACAACAGCAGTGACGTTGGTTTGCAGCATGGTTAAAAAATCATCCCACGATAGCTCTTCATGCCGGCCAAAGTGCGTAACGCCTGCGTTCAAAACAGCCCCGTATAGTTGGCCGTCTTTTAGTACTTCATCCAATGCGGTATCTACATCTTCGGGTTTTGAGAGGTCGGCAACAATTATCCGTACACTCACATGCTTTTCAAGCTCTGCTTTTAAAGCCTCCAGTTTGTCTTTACGCCGTGCGAGCAGGATAAGATTAGCACCGTGCTGATAAGCCAACTGGCGGGCCATTTCGGCGCCAAGGCCCGATGACGCGCCGGTAACCAATACCCATTTTTTTTTGAATTGCAGTTTGCCCATTGCCGTAAAGCTAAAGAAATTTGTGGGAACGATTATTTAGCGGAATGCTTATATTGTCTGAGAAACAATTTTGAATTTGAAAAGAGTAATATACACCAGTAGCTTATACTACTATTCACTAATAATATACCTGATCGGGTTATTATGCTTTAATATTTATTGGGCACAAGCTCATAACCAAATACTTGGTGTATTACCAATTACGATTCAAGGCGTCTTATTGTACTTGATATTTACAAGAAATATCTACGTTAAGCGAGCTATAATTATTTGGGCGTCAGTCTTTGTAATAGCTGGGCCAGGGCTTATTATAATCGGCAGTTTATTGACATTTATAGCTGGTAATTCTGATCGGGTTAGCATGAGTAAGCTCCTATTGCAGATACTGATACTCATAACCGGGGTAATCGTGTTAATTGGTTCCCGGAAGACGATTATCATTTCAAAATGGGATTCGGATCTCCGCAAGGATGCTCTTCAAAACCGGGACATTTGATCTATTGTTAATACGTTATGAAAGACCTCGTTTGCAACTTCATCAGGCAGCATCAATTGGCAGTAGTATCTACCATTGGTATCGATGGTAAACCTGAATCCGCTTTGGTGGGTATAGCTGTATCCGGCAACCTCGATATCATATTTGATACGCTTAAAACTTCAAGAAAATACAGCAATATTTTGGCTAACCACCATGTGGCAATAGTTGTAGGCTGGGATAACGAAACAACGCTTCAATATGAGGGCATTGCTGAAGTTTTAGGTAATGATAATGCTGCCGACAATTTCAGGCGAACCTATTATGCCGCCTGGCCCGATGGGCTCGAACGCGCCGAAACCTGGCCAGGATTAGTTCATATCAGGGTAACCCCGAAGTGGATACGCTATAGTAACTTTAATGAGCCCGTGATGATCAGGGAGATGGATCTCTGATCAGAGTTTCTTTTTATTCGCTGTAGCACATTATTTCAAATCCCCGTATCGTTTAAAACAGACGGTTTCGTCAGTTTTTGATTTTAACTATTTTATTAGTTCTTTTTATATTTAACTTCGGTCAACAAATCTAAACCTTATCTTTTTATATTTGGGGTTAGAATGACCGTCATTAGGACATTTTAAAATTACCAATATGAAAAGTATAGCCTTGATAGCTGTAGTTGTGTTGTTTATAGCAGGTTTCTCCTCTTGTAAACTTGATACGATGAAACCCACCAAAATAACAAGCGGTCCGCTTGATACCAATTTCACGCTGATAACAGACACTACGCTTGTGGGAAAATGGACTATTGTTACCGACAGCATATCCTACCAGGGTACTAATACGATGTATAAAGGAACTGCATCAGATCATTATACCTTCACCAAATGGGGTAACTTATTTATAAATGAGGGGCTAAATAGCCTGGTTGATACTGCCGTTTACAATATATCTATCGAAAACAGCCAGTCCGGGGTATCGTGGATCAACTCCTACATCAGCGTAAACGGTAATGCTACCCGCGAGCAATCCGTTTCAAGCCTGTATGCTATTACATCGGTTAGCACTACTTCGCTCATCCTTACGGCCAATATACAAACTATACAGGGGCCGCGCTACGAGCAGATAAAGCTCAAAAAGTAATTATTACTTTAAATCTACCACTTCCACACCCGGATGGTCCTTTTTATCAAAGGTGAAGATGGTTTCGGGTACTTTAGGATTTGGGGTAAACGTGCGGATGGTATAGGTGTATCGGTTGCCGTTCTTGTCGAATATCAACGCGCTGTAGATCTGTTTTTTGGCTTTGTCAATGGTCAGGCGCACTTTAAAGAAAGGTTTTTTACTGTCTACAGGTGTCAGGTCGATGATCTGGCAAACCTTGCCGTCTACCTTTTGGTCGCCGGTGTAAAGATATTTGTAACCGTGCTCATAGATGGTAAATAGTTGCGCCGGGTTCAGGTTATCCTCGCTGTGGTCCACGTCGCTTACTTCAACTTCTTTATCTTTTTTGATATAGGTCCACTGGCTTTTACCATCGCTGATGATCTCCTGTGACACCGATGCCTTATCATCCGGGTTGTAAATACTTACCTTAAACTTATTTGCCTTGGGGCGCGATATCAGCGTACCGGTTTGCGTTTGTTTAATACCAGCCTGCTGATCTTCGAGCGTGAAGCTGAAATCGGCTTTTATCAGCTCATACGATTTATATTTTTTACTCAGCCCGTTCAATATTTTTTGCGCATCCGCATCTTTTTGTGCGAAGGCGATTTTTATTGTTGAAACTAAGATCAGGGTTAGTATGAGTAGTTTTTTCATTCGGTATAAAGTCATTTAATCATTGGGTCATTAAGTCATTGACTTTTCTAACCTGAGTTGGTTTAAATTGTTTTTTGCAGGTTTTCCAAATGTTTCTCCAGGCTGTACTCATCGCTGAACAGTACTTCGCGGGCTTTGCTGCCTTCAAACGGGCCTACAATGCCTGCAGCTTCCAATTGGTCGATGATACGCCCTGCGCGGTTATAACCAAGCTTTAGCTTGCGCTGGATGAGCGAGGTTGAACCCTGCTGGTGCATAACGATCAAACGTGCAGCTTCTTCAAACATTGCGTCGCGGTTCTCCGGGTCAAATTCCTTTGAGCTGGTGTTTTCGCCTTCTCCCACATATTCGGGCAGCAGGAAGGCGGTTGGATAGCCCTTTTGATTACCGATATAATCGGATATTTTTTCTACTTCAGGCGTATCCACAAAGGCGCATTGCAGGCGTATCAGGTCGCTGCCGGTGGAGAGCAGCATATCACCGCGACCGATTAGCTGATCGGCACCGCCGGTATCTAATATGGTACGTGAGTCAATTTTTGATAGCACACGGAATGCCAGCCTCGACGGGAAGTTGGCCTTAATGGTACCCGTAATAATATTTACCGATGGCCGTTGTGTGGCAATAACCAGGTGGATACCCACCGCACGGGCCAACTGGGCTATACGTGCTATCGGCGTTTCTACTTCTTTACCTGCCGTCATCATCAGGTCAGCAAACTCGTCAATAACCAATACAATAAAGGGCAGGTAACGGTGTTTCTCCGGGTCACTTATTTTACGGTTGACGAATTTCTGGTTATACTCCTTCAGGTTACGCACCTGCGCATCTTTCAGCAGGTCGTAGCGCTGGTCCATTTCGATACAAAGCGAATTGAGCGTATTTACCACCTTTTTGGTATCGGTAATGATGGCATCGGCCTCGTCGGGCAGTTTGGCTAAAAAGTGCCTTTCTATTTTGCGGAACAGAGTTAGCTCCACCTTTTTCGGGTCGACCAAAACAAATTTCAGTTCGGCCGGATGTTTCTTATATAGCAGCGACACCAGTATCGCATTTATACCAACCGATTTACCCTGGCCGGTAGCACCCGCTACCAGTAAGTGCGGCATTTTGGCCAGGTCGGCAATAAATACTTCATTGGATATGGTTTTACCTAAGGCGATAGGCAGGTCCATCGTCGTATTCTGGAACTTTTCTGTTGACAGGATAGAGCGCATGGAAACCATCTCAGGGTTCTGATTAGGTACCTCGATTCCAATAGTACCCTTGCCCGGCATTGGGGCGATGATACGGATACCCAAAGCCGCTAAGGAAAGCGCTATATCATCTTCCAAATTCTTGATCTTGGAGATACGGACACCCGGCGCAGGGATAATTTCATATAGTGTGACCGTTGGCCCGATGGTCGCTTTTATTTTATCGATCTCGATATTATAATGGTTCAGCGTCTCAACGATCTTATTCTTGTTGGCCTCCAGTTCTTCGGAGTTAACGGTGATCTTATTTGAGCCGTAATTTTCTAACAGGTCGAGCGGCGGATATTTGTAAGTTGATAATTCAAGCTTATGGTCGTAAGTGCCAAACTGGTCAACCAAACTTTTGGCTTTATCATTGTCCTCTTGTTCAATACTCAATTCGCTGGTAGGGCGGGTGGTATCAATAGTAAGCGGTATTTCTTCCTCAAATTCGGGTTCCATAGAAGCCGATGGGTCTGGCGTTAGCACAATAGGCTCGTGAAAAACAGAATTCTGATGCACCGTTTCTACTTCAACATCCTTTACTTTATTGCCATTTTTTGGCCATTCCACAGGTCTTGAAAGATAATCTTCTTCCCGTTCATAAGCTTCAGGAACAACGGCGCCCACCACATCCGCGTTAAGCTCTTTTTTACGGCGGGGTATTTTGAAATCGATATTATAAGCAATAATGAGTACCGTAAGCGCCGCAAATGCAAGTAATCCTGCAGTGCCGGTTTCACCAATTTGTGCGTATAATAGAGGGATTGTAAAATATCCAAATCCGCCCTCTAAATAATGTGGAAAATCATTGGTAAAAGAGTGGAAAAAGCCAATGGTAAGAGATGTGAAAATGATTAAGAAGAACGAGTACCCAAGTGTTTTGTTTATCGAATACAGACGAACCTTAAATAATAATCTATAGCCAATTACAAAAAACACGAATACAAAAATAAAAGAGGCTATACCAAACCATTCAAATATGAACTTGTTCGAAAGTAATGCACCAAATTTGCCTAACCAGTTTTGTACCTGGGGAGTGCTGTCAGGATTATCACTAATCTCCTTTACTGTTTTACTAATTGCAAGGTTATGCCAGCCACCGTTCGCAGCAGATATATAGCTTTGGTCATTCTGCCAGGTAAAAAGGTAGGACGTAAACGCCACCATAAAAAACACGGACATGATGAGCAAAAACAGGCCCGAAATTTTTATCAGGCGGCCATCGCCAACGTTAAACGGGGCACGTGGCTCCTGTTTTTGTTTAGACGGTTTCTCCTTTTCGCTTTTGGACGAGGATTTATCGGGTTTAGTATCGTCCCGTAACGTGTTTGATTTAAACTGGTTCCCTTTAGTCGGCATCCTTTGCATGAACGTTTTTAAACGCTTTGTAAAGTTAACAGATTTAATAAATATTGGGAACGGTTGAGTAAAGAAAATTTGGGGATGGTGATTAGCGGTCAGTGATTAGAGATTAGTCAGAAAGTCCGCGTAAGTCCGAAAGACCGGAAGTCTGTTTATACTTTATCTCACCCTTTGTCTGCCGGGCTATTTTACTCATCCGGTCATTGCTACGCTCGACCACCTTCTCTACGGCAAGCCGTAAAGAAGGATTGTTTTTATATTGCTTTTTCCCTCATTCCGCGCAGCGGAGGGAGGGTCGACGAGCGGCTTAGCGATGTCGGGGTGGGTAAACGGAGCGCGACAGATTACGGGGTGACTAATAGCCATCCAAGTCCCGACTTTATTCACATTTGCCAAGTTATTCACCTCTCAAACATTTGAATTGGATTTTTAGTAATATTGAACTATGAGTGTAGAACTGTTGGAGGAGTATATTGCGTCAGCCGATCTGAAAGGGTTAAATGATCTGCTGGTTCAAAATCCAACACTCGCTAAAACCAAAACCTCGCAGCAGGTTTCGCCGCTAATGCTGTCCTGTTATTATAAAAAGCCCGAGGTTACCGCACTGCTGCTCAAATATGTAGACGAGATAAGCCTTTTTGAGGCATCGGCAGTTGGCAAGTTTGATGTAGTTGCCCATTTGCTTTATACCCACGCAGATGCGGTAAATGACTATGCCGATGATGGCTTTACCCCGCTTGGCCTGGCCTGTTATTTCGGACAGTTTGAGGTAGCGCGCTATTTGGTTTTGAAGGGGGCCGACGTTAATTTACCTTCCGATAATGGCTTTCGGGTGTTCCCCATTCATTCCGCAGCAGCGGGAAACTATAACGACATTGCCCGGATGCTGATAGATAACGGTGCCAACGTGAACGTAAAACAACAGGCAGGCGCAACGCCATTGCATTCTGCCGCACAAAATGGCAACCTGGAACTACTCATCATGCTGCTCGAAAACGGTGCCGATACCGAAGTGCGTATGGAAGGCGGCAAACTCCCCGCCGACCTGGCCAGGGAAAAAGGCTTTGCCGAGATATCGGAAATTTTGAGCTAATTTCGAATTTAATAAAAGACTGAAATGTAAATCGCAAATTCTATAAAAATTACGGCGATTTATGTTTTTTTGTAAATTAACTTTGAATGTTTTTCATTAGTAGTGTTTATCTAAACCGTAATGATACCTAATATCCCCGATAATTTATTCAAAATAACCTTTGCCCTGGGCCTATTCCTTATTGGGTACTCTTATATACAGACTCAAAGAGAAGTGGAACTGGGTAGAACTTATTCAAGACGATTCGATCTTGTAAAAGACAGTATCCTTTTCCAAGAGAGGGTAATTAATCAAGAATTGAAATCTGTAGAAGAACATTCTCTTGAATTATCACAAAGATACGGTGTTAAAAATCCAATGGCTGAAAAGGGCGGAAATGTTTATTTTGATAAAACGTTTCGTGGGGATAAATCAAGTGTTATTGTAAGTGACGAAATTGAAAAATTATGGAACGCTTATAAAGCCCATAAATTTTTGTTCCACGAAAGTGACCTAAAAGCAGGCAAAGAGCTGGACCGAATAAACGAGGATATCACCGACAATAATAAGGACTCTGAGTTTTGGAACAACGCAGTCGGTTTAGGGGCAGTGTTGTTTGTTATCGGTATATTTGGTCTACTACATTTGCAGGGGTTGCAAAATAAATTACTGGTTAAACAAATCAAGTCTGGTGAGCAATATTCGTGTTGTCAATCTTGTGGGAAATCATTTAACGCCACCGTTCAAAATGCCAAATTTAATGACGGAGAAATAAATTATTACTATTGCAGAGAATGTTTTCAAAACGACGAGTTCACAAATCCTGAATTAACTCTCAAACAGGCTTACAAAAATTATCTTAGAATTTGGGAAAAACCTGGATTAATTGCGAAATTAACTGCACGAGCAAAAATAGTTAATCTACATAGGTGGAGATTTGGAAGATATTAGAGTGTAATCCGTGCGCAAAGAGAAAAGGCTTAAACGTATCTCCCGATACTTTATCAAATTATCCCCAAAATTGTAATTTCGCTATCCGAAATAAAAAATGTTTAACTTTAGTAAGTAAACCGTTACCCCTATGACCGGCGATGACATTGTTTTCTTAGGCGATAAGCATGTTGGCGAACCTTATGTTTTAGGCGCGCTGGTACCCAAAGACGACGCCAATTACAAAGGCCCCTGGGATTGCGCCGAATTTGTGTCCTGGCTTTATTACCAAACTTTTGGCATGTTGTATGGCTGCGATAATAACCATGGCAACCCACGTACGGCTGATGCTTACAGCGGTTATTGGGCGCGTGATGCCCATAAACTAGGCCAAATCATCACTATAGAAGAAGCCAAAGCCACACCCGGAGCAGCCATTCTGCGCCTTGCCGGTAATGGCGAGGTAGGGCACATAGCCGTATCCGACGGTAACGGCGGAACGGTTGAGGCCCATGGCAAAGCCGACGGTATCACCAATTCGGTAGTTGATGGCAGGCGCTGGGACATGGGTGTGTTGGTGCCGGGTGTGGAATATAAACCTAACCCTATTATGCCATACCGACCGCCGTCTATCATTATCTACCGGCTCACTACACCTAACATGGTATCACCAGAAATCGGAAAGATACAAGCCGTGCTAAAACAGCGTGGTTTTGATACCGATGGTATTGATAATATTTATGGCGAAATGACCTTTAATGCGGTGAAGTTGTTCCAGGATTCAGTTGGCATCAACCCCGATGGCGAAGTAAGTGCGCTCACGGCCGCAGCATTGGGATTGAGTCTTAGATAGCCTTTCTGAGTAATCGATAAATCTTCATATGATTGGCTGGAATACGCCGATAGTCCTGATTTTCTGTTTAATAAAAACTTAAAACTTATTGCGCTTTGCTTGTTATATCTCTATAACATTTTAACATTATGGCGCATTTAGAAGTAAAACCAAGAAACCGCAGCAATTGGGTGATCTGGCTCATCATCATCATTATAGTTATTGCTGCTGCCTTTTTCTTTTGGAAACAATACGGCGAAGGCAAAGTAATTGCTTCGCATACCGATACCACCAAAACAGTTACGGATTCGACAAAAGTGACTGTAGACTCAACGCAGAAATCAAAATAAACTACCTTTTTAAAACTGAAAAAAATTATGGCAACAGATGAAAAAACAACCCATCGCCTGGAAGAGCTTCATGGCAGCGGGTTCGAAATAGTAGACGGACAACCCGATATTCTTGGCTGGGATGTGAAAGCCCGCAGCGGCAAAAAGGTAGGCGAAGTGAAGGACCTGCTTTTTGAACCACGGTCGCGCAAAGTACGATACCTGGTAATTGACCTGGATGATAATGAACTTAACTTGGAAGAAGGCCGTAATGTGCTGGTTCCGATTGGGATAGCTGAACTATACACTAAATCCGATCATCGCCGCGACCATGATGTTGATCCGGCTTATGAAGCTTATGACCCGGCAGAAGATGGCAATGTTGTTTTTTTACCTGAAATAAATGCCGTACAATTGGACGCATTGCCTTTGTATGAAAAGAACCACTTATCGCCACACGTGGAAATGGCTATCCGGAAAATTTTGGAGCCGGGTGGCAGCCGATACGATGAAGATGAATTTTACCGTCACGAAAATTTTAATGATGACCGTTTTTACCATCACGGCCATCATCAACATCATAGAGTAAAGTAATCAGCCCTCACTATGAATTTCCCCGCTAACCAGCGGGGAGATTTAGAGGGGGCTGTTTAATTAAACCCGCCATGGCGGTTCGCTTTAACAGGTTCGGGCCATTTGGTTGGCTCACCCGTTCTGCGATCGGCAGGTAATACGGCCTTCTCGCGCGACGTTGTTTGCGGGTCTTCGCTTGCTTCATACGCCATAATAGCTGTTAGTATCGCATTTTTACGCACTTCGTCAAAAACGAGCTTGTCATAAGTATCCCTGTTGGTATGCCAGGTGTAAACGCCGTAATCCCAACTGATGGAACCTAAAGAAAATGCAGGTGCACCAGCAGGCAGGAAGGATGCAAAGTCTGATCCGCCGCGTCCGGGCGCTCCCGGGAATGTTGTTTTCACTGAATCGCGGATGTATGAGGGTGCGTGAGATAGCCAGCGTGTTAAATAGTCGTAGGAATTCAGAAAGCCTGAACCGGATAGGTTAACCACCCTGCCTGTACCATTATCCTGGTTAAAAACAGCCTGTATATGCTGCACTATTTCGGGATGATCTTCAACAAAGGCGCGTGAACCATTCAGGCCCTCTTCTTCGCCGCTCCAGTCACCCACCAGGATGGTACGCTTTGGATTTGGATAAACTTTTTTAAGGATGCGCATGGCTTCCATCATTGTCAGCGTACCTGTACCATTGTCCGTAGCGCCTGTGCCGCCATCCCACGAATCAAAGTGTGCCGACAGTATAACATATTCATTGGGTTTTTCAGTGCCTTTGATCTCGCCGATCACATTAAACGTAGGCATCGGTCCCAATTCCTTTGATTCGGAATGTACTGCGATCTGAGGCTTTTCGCCCGATTCGATCAAACGGTAAAGCAGGGTGTAATCTTCAAGCCCGATATCTATGGTCGGCACTTTTTTGGTATTGGCACTGAATATTTTATCTACGCCAAAACCCGCCGACCAGGTGTTGCTTATTACGCCAACTGCGCCTGCTTCTTCCAATGCATGGGGTAATGTCCCGCTAACGACACCCATCGTATAACCGGTTTTTTTGATGCGTTCGCGCCAGGCAGCGGTGGCCTTGATACGCTCTTCGCGCATTTTATCGTATTCTTCTTTGGTACCGTATTCTTTCCAGTTTGCATCCGAACGGCCGGTCGGCTGGTTCATGCTGATCATCACAAACTTACCTTTCACATTGGGCAGCCAGGTTTTAAATGCGGTGCTGTCGGCCACATCAGGCAGAATGATCACCTCGGCGGTTACGGTTTTTTTACCGGTGCTCGGGCTCCAGGCTAACTGTGTACCCTCCAGGGTTTTCACACGCGGAGAGATCATGTCGATGTGCGTTATGCCGCGTTCCCATCCGCGCCAGTCGCCCCACTTCTCAATACGGGCATCAATACCCCAACTTTTGTATTTAGCAACGGCCCAATCGCCGGCTTTTTGCATCTGCGGCGTACCTATCAAACGCGGGCCAACCCCGTCAAACAGCTCATGCGCCATTTGCTGCAATTGCGAATTATCGGTCTCTTCCTTAACGATCTGGTCGATAACCGGATCTTTAGATTGGGCATGTACCGTGCTTGTCCCCAGCGCGGCCATAAGTAAGCCGCAAAGGGCTATGAGTTTTGTAACGAGCTTCATGCAACTAAATTAGGAAATATGCCGCATAAAGCTTAGTGTATTGAGAATGTTACAGTTTAGTGATTGGTGATTAGAGATTAGGAAGAGTTATTGTAGTTTTGTTAGCATATGATTGACAACCTGGTAGCCCATATTAACAAATTTGGCGCATTGAGTGAAGAAGAGATCGCTGCCATATCGGCTACGGTAAATGTGATTAACGTTAAAAAGAAGGAAAATATCCTTGAACCGGGACAAGTTTGCCGTGCCAATTATTTTGTGAGCAAGGGTTGTATGCGCCTTTATTTTATCAATCGTAACGGGCAGGAACAGATCACGCAGTTTGGGATAGAAAATTGGTGGATAACCGATTATGGAAGCCTTGATACAGGGCATGAATCACATTACTACATACAAGCCATTGAAGATTCGGAGATCATCAGCCTCAACAAAAAAGCATTTGAGGAACTACTGATCCGTGTGCCCAAAATGGAGCGCTATTTCAGGATCATAATTCAGCGCGCACACGCAGCCGCTATGCGCCGCTTTGAATATTTCCGCGATCAGAGCGACGAAGAGCGTTACCGCCAGTTTGTTCAATTGTTCCCCGGTTTCGTTCAGCGCATCCCGCAATATATGCTGGCCTCGTACCTGGGCTTTACACCGCAGTTTTTGAGTAAGATACGCGGGAAGAAGACCGGAAGTCCGCATAAGTCCGCATAAGTCCGGAAGTATGTTTAGAAGTAAAACTGTAACTATTTGTCTGTAATTTATCTTTCTGACTTTCGGTCTTCTGCGGACTTTCGGACTCTCATTTTCTTAATCATGATTAACTTTTTTGTGCCGGCAACAGGGCAACTTTGTACTGTTATCAATAATCAAAAAAACATGAGCAACAGAATTAAAATGGATGGCAAGGCTTACGAAGCCATGGAGTCCCTCGAAAATTATCTTAAAACTACCGGAATTAGCCAGTTACATCAGGAAATGATCAGGATAAGGGCATCACAGATCAACAAATGCGCTTATTGTATCAATATGCACACCAAAGACGCACGTGCAGCCGGGGAAAGCGAACAGCGTATTTACGCCCTCAGTGCCTGGCGCGAGACGCCCTTCTTTACATCCGAAGAACGTGCGATACTGGCGCTTACCGAAGAACTGACAAATTTAACCGGTCACGGTGTGTCAGACGAAGTGTATGCAGAAGCGGAAAGCGTATTAGGAAAAAAACTGCTGGCCGATGTATATATGGCTATTATAACGATCAATGCCTGGAACAGGATAGGAGTTGGGCTGAAGATGCAGCCTGTATAAATGATCTAAAAGGACTTACGAAGTTTTTGAGCTTCGTAAGTTTGCATGTCATTGCTTATTTTCTTCTTTTACCGGTTCTTCTTCCCGCTCAACGGTAATAGTACACTCCGTAATTAAGGCTGCAATAGCAGCAACTGCCGCGAACATCGGCAGTAATAGGGCACCAACCACACCCACTGTAAGCGGGAAAGAGGCTATTTCTTTGCCCCATTTATCTACGATGGTGATCTTTCGTACATTACCTTCCTGTATCAGTTCTTTAATTTTATCTACCAGGTCTTTGCCGTGTATATTGAATGATTCCTTAGTCATAATGTTTTGATTTAAAATATCTTAAACAGGTATTGTTGAAAATTAAATTTGATATCTATTTTTTAATTGGATAAAATTGTGATAGGATTGTTACACAGTCTTACCCAATTTAAACTAAATGAGAACCCTGCTACTTGTCCCCGCAATAGCGGTGATGCTGGCATTGTCGTTTTCGTTCAAAAATTTCCTGGACAAAACGCCGCCGTCGTCACTCAATACGGTATTGCTCGCCAACAAAGCGGGCGTGGATGGATTACTCATCGGCACCTATGCTTTGCTGGACGGTGTATGGGCCGGGCAGGAAGGATCGGCCTGGGCAACGGGTAGCGATAACTGGATATATGGCAGCGTTGCAGCCGACGATGCCCACAAAGGCTCAAAGCCCGGTGACCAGCCTGGTGCGTCGGCATTAGCGGCTTTTACAGCCACACCCCGTAATAATTCTCTCGACCCAAAATGGGTAATGAATTTTGATGGTATTCAGCGGGCCAATAACGTGCTTATTGAATTGGCGTTGGTACGGGACGGATCGATAACACCGGCTTATGCTACGCAGATAATAGCGCAGGCGCGCTTCCTGCGCGGTTTTTATGAAAGCGAGCTTTCAAAACTATGGCGAAATGTACCCTATGCCGACGAAAACACGACGTTAAATGATGGTAATTATAATGCTGGTAACGCCGGCCCTGTGTGGGACAAAATAGAAGCCGATCTGCAATTTGCTGTTAAAAGCTTACCAGTTAAACAAGTACAGCCGGGGCGTGCCAATAAATATAGCGCGGAAGCCTTACTGGTGAAGGCTTATATGTTTGAGCATAAATATGCCGCCGCAAAAGCCTTGCTGGACGACCTGATTACCAACGGTGTGACGTCAAGCGGCGTAAAATTTGCGCTGGGGCCTTACCAGGACAACTTCAATACCTCGACCCGTAATGGTCCCGAAGGTGTTTTTGTGATACAGGCCCCGGCACATGACGGCCCCGACACTACTAATAGTAATGTATTTAATTCAGGCGGCCCGGCAAATTGCTGTGGGTATTTCCAACCCTCGTTCAGTTTTGTAAACGCTTTCCAGGTCGATCCTGAAACAGGCCTGCCTTTGTTGGATAATTATAATGATCACGATCTGAAAAATGATCAGGGTATTGCGTCAAATACCCTATTTACACCCGCTTTAACACCTGTTGACTCCCGATTGGACTGGACTGTGGGCCGTCGCGGTATACCTTATTTAGATTGGGGCTTGATGCCGGGGCAAGCCTGGTGTCGCGATCAGGCTGATGGAGGCCCTTATGCGACGGTTAAAAATGTATACACGCAGGCGCAGCAAATTGCCATCAGCGAAAGTTATGAGGGATGGGCCGCAAACCAATCAGCGGTTAGCAGTTACACCGCTATCCGGTTCGCCGATATTTTGCTTTGGGATGCAGAGGTTGAAGTAGAAATTGGCAGCCTGCAAAAAGCCGAAGACCTGGTGAACAGGGTGAGGGCCCGGGCAGCCAACCCCGATAGTTGGGTAAAAACTTACAAAGATCCCGCTAACCCGCTTACGGGCTGTACCGATACCCCTGCGGCCCGATATTTTACCGGATTGTATGGCGCAGCCGGCGCACGTACCAGCACGGCTAATGTGGCGGCTGGATTTGTGCTTGGCGGAAAGCAATACGCCCGCAAAGCGGTACAGTTTGAGCGCAGGATAGAGTTAGGAATGGAAGGCCATCGTTTCTTCGACCTGCAACGCTGGGACGGATTATATGGAGGGCCTATGCCTAAGGGATTTATGGCTAATACCATCAATGCTTACTTCGCACATGAAAAGACTGTGCCCGATTATACGGATAGACTGCTTAAAGGCGCAAAATTTACAGCGGGCAAAAACGAATTATACCCTATACCACAAACTCAAATTGATATTGCCGGTGGTAATATCAAACAAAACCCGGGCTACTGATCACAGATAGCCTTGCTTTTTAAGATAGTCGACCCAAATAGGGTAGGCCTGGGGTTTCAGGTGAAGGCCCTCATAACTCAACTCGCTTTTCAGGCGGCCGTTGGCGTCAACAAACAAATGAAAGATATCTACGAAAGTATATTTCCCTGCCGGGGCATTGGCCTTTAAAAGCTTGTTCACAGCCAGTACATGCTCTTCCTTATCATAATGCTGAGGAAAGTTCTTCATCATAGGATTGAGCGGTAAAACGCTTTGCACATATATCTTTGTCTGCGGGCATTTGCTATGTATCTCATTCACTATTTTCAGGTAATTGTCGGCTATTACAGCATCGGGTATATCCTTGCCAATATCGTTTATCCCCAGTAAAATAAACAGCTTTGATGGCTGCCTGTCGGTAATGTCTTTCAGTCTTTTTAATACGCCGTATGTAATGTCACCACCAATACCGCGGTTAAGCACAGTTGCGTCTCCGGTAGCTTTCTTCCAGTTGCCCATTTCGGTGATACTGTTTCCCAGGAAAATAATCTTTCCGGTCACAACAGGTTCATTTGCAAATACTGCCAGCCTTTGGGGGGTATGCTCCGGAATGAAGGGTATAGTGTCGTAGACCTTCTGATTGGTAACGGTTTGGGCATGCATTATCATTGGCAGCATGGTAGCAGCGAACAAAAATTTCAAAAATTTCATACCTAAAAGTAGGAATTAATGGTCGACGCTAAAAATTTATGGCTTCGGCAATTGCGCGTTGAGATCGTCGATCTTCTTTTGTGTTTTCTGTATCTTTTTGGTGTACTTGATGATGTCCTTCCTGTCATCTTTCAGTTGTTTTTCAGCGTCGTGTGCATCATCCTTAGCGTTAGAAGCCTTTTTTGCCTTCTTTTCCGCAGTTTTAGCATCGCTCAAGTCGCCGCCAACGGCATTATTTGCAGCCTTCCTGCTTGTTTTTAATGCATCGTTAGCTTTGGCCGTTGCATTAACCAGAGCAACAGAATCGGTTGGCAATTGTGCCTGTACTTTGGCCAGCCTGGTTTGGTATTCCGTCAGGTCGCCTTTAAGACTCATTATTTTTTTGTTGAGTTTAGGATCGTTAGTTTTTGTTGTGTCGGCTGTTAAACGCTGACTGGCCTTTGAGTAAAAAGCACAGCAAAGCAAAATGGCAAGCATTGAAAATGATTTTTTCATGGGTTGAGTTTTTAGTTAGTCGATAACTTTAAAGTTATTTTTTATAACTGAAAACTAAATGAAAAAAGTAAAAAACATGGTTTTTATGTACCCTTTTTAGTTGCAGAAGCTGATATTAAGATAGATCTTGAACTTTTGCCCGAAATGATAAAAGCGATCCCGCTGAATGCCAGCGCTTCAAAAACGCTGGTCCATTCATTACCGTTGCCTGAGTGCGGATCGGCTATGGCGCGGGGTATGTGGAGCAAAATGACCCACAAAAACAACATAATGCCGGATAAAAGTGCAGCTATATGCCTGGTTGGTTTTATCATCATACCCAAACCGCCGGTAATAAGCCCTACTGCACCAAAATACATCCAGAAATAATAGAAGTGCATCCAACGGGGTACTAACGAAGCACAGAATTCAGGATATGCAAAGTGTATCACCCCAAATAAACCGAGAGTAAAGGCAAAAAAGTATTTGCCTGCCGGGATGAGTTTTCCTAATTGTTTAATAAAATCGGGCGCACTATTCTCCTGCGGAAAAGTGCCTGCAATAACAAAGGCTGCCCCGCTGAAGGACAACTCTTTAAACGGAGTAGTCCACAGGCCTAAGTGAAACTTGTAAGGGCCAGATATTACACTTGGTACCTGAAAAAATATATATAGTAAAAGAAACATGACGGCCATTAGCAGCGATGCAGTACGTGCTTTAAATTCGACCAAAACACAGGTGCATGCCGCTATAAGCGCTATGCTGAATATCCATGTCCATATTAATCGCTGCCCAAGCCAAGATGGGTATGCGGACGGCAAAACAACAGGCCTGAAATCGGCGTAAATAAGCTGTTGAACAGTAATAGCTATAAGCCCGATAAGGATAAAAGCGCGCCATAGCCGGTTGTATTGTTCCATGAGTTTAGGATATTGATCAGATTAGTTCGTATATTAAAAACTTATGGAAATTAATGCTAAAAAAAATACCCGCATAAGCCTACCTACAGAAAGCAGGTTTTTGAGTATCAACAGCAGGATTTAGTATACCGGGGGCATTTCCTGCCAGAAAATGGAATATGGTAATTGTAAGTTGATGTATATGAAAATATTAACCTTTTCAGTATTATTGCAGCATAAAGGTGATGGTGTTCCACCTAATTGAACCGCTCTGTTTGCAAAAACAGTCCTGATGACGCCTGCGAAATAATTAGTCTATTATTTATTTTACAGCGTTGTAACCACTCATGAAAAATTTGCTTTTGATATTTTTTGGCGGCGGCGCAGGCAGCCTGTGCCGTTACTGGCTTAGCCGTTTTATTAACGGAATGTCGACCTCGCATTTCCCTTTTGGCACGTTCATCGTTAACGTCATCGGATGCTTCCTTATCGGCTTTATCATTTTTTATACCGAGCGTTTTGGTGATGCTGCCGGTCAATGGCGCTTATTGCTGGCTACAGGCCTGTGCGGCGGGTTCACTACTTTTTCGACCTTTTCATTGGAAAACACCCAGTTGCTGAGCGATCAGCACATCCTGGTTTTTTTACTTTACACAGGTGGCAGTATTTTATTAGGTCTGCTGGCTACTTACCTTGGATTATTAGCAGGAAGAGGCGTATAAACCAGCTTATTTTTTCCGGATATAAATATGCTTTACATTCTTTTTGCCGGTCTCCCGTTCGTCAATTTCAAACTTATTGATGCTGCGGATAAGCTGCAGCATTTTTGGAAAGCCATAATTACGAGGGTCAAAATCAGGTTTCTTTTTCAGCATTAAATTACCCAATTCTCCTAAATAGGTCCAGCCGTCTTCATCCGCCAGGTCGGTTATACTGTCGGTCAGTAACTCAATTATTCCGGGTTCAACTTTACTTAGAGGAGCTCGCGGCGGGGGATTGTTTTTTGATGCTTCTTTATTGTCGTTTTCCTGTTGCCTTACAGGTTCTTTCTTCAATATTTCGATATAAATAAACTTATCGCAAGCCGTTATGAAGGGGGTTAAAGTCTTCTTTTCGCCAATGCCAATTACTTTCATCCCTGCTTCCCTTAATCGTGTAGCAAGCCGGGTAAAATCACTGTCGCTGGATACGATGCAAAACCCATCCACCTTGCCGGTGTACAAAATATCCATCGCATCGATGATCAATGCGCTGTCAGATGCATTTTTACCTGTCGAGTAACTGTATTGCTGGATAGGGGTGATGGCATTCTCCAAAAGCACGTTTTTCCAGCCGGAAACGGTGGGTTTCGTCCAGTCGGCGTATATCCGTTTAAAAGTTGGCGTACCATACTTGGCGATCTCTTCAAACATTTCCTTTACATTGGCGTAGGGGACATTATCTGCATCTATCAGTACTGCCAGTTTGAGGTCTTTATAGGATTCCATAGTTTGAAAAAGATAATATGGTTTGAGAATTGAAAGATACCACAAATTTTAATGGGATGCCTATCTTTATACCCTTAACCGTTACATCTATGAAAAAATGCTTCGCCTGTTTGCTAGTTGCTTTGTTGTGTAGTTCCGTTGCTTTTTGCCAGGCAAAAAAGCCAAATGCTCCTCAAAATCAAACTATTGATGGCCACCCGGCCTGGATAATGCAGGGCAATATTTACGAAGTAAATGTGCGCCAGTACACCAAAGAGGGCACATTTAAGGCATTCGAAAAAAGCCTGGATCGTTTGCAGGAGATGGGTGTACAAACGCTTTGGTTTATGCCCATAAATCCAATAAGTAAGGTTGACCGGAAAGGTTCGCTCGGCAGTTATTATGCTGTTGCTAATTACACAACCGTTAACCCGGAATTTGGCACATTTAAGGATTTTAAAAAACTCGTCGCAGATGCCCACGCAAAAGGTATGAAGGTGATCATCGATTGGGTGCCTAACCATACTGGCGCCGACAACGTGTGGATAAATAAGCACCCGGACTTTTATGTAAAAGATAAAAATGGAAAGCCTGCTATACCTTACAACTGGACGGATACCCGCCAGTTAAATTATAAAAACGTAGTGATGCAGGATAGCATGATAGCCGCTATGAAGTTCTGGTTGGTGAACGCCAATATAGATGGCTTTCGCTGCGATGTGGCCTGGAATGTACCCGGACCGTTTTGGCGTAAGTGTACTAACCAGTTAAACAAGGGGCGTAACCTGTTCTTTTTGGCCGAAGGTGATAAAACCTATCTGCATGCCAGCGGATTTGATGCTACTTATCCATGGGAAATGTTTCACACCATGGTACAGGTAGCCAAAGGCGCTCGCCCTGCTACTTCATTGGATACTGTGCTGGCAAAGTACAATAGACAATACCCGAAGAACGCGCTGGAAATGTATTTTACCAGTAACCACGACGAAAACAGTTCCAATAAAGCCGACTTTGGACTATTCCCCGGCCCTGTACATGCGCCTTTTGCAGTGTTTACCCAAACCATGTACCATAGCGTGCCGCTTATCTACAGCGGGCAGGAAGAACCGGTACTGCGGGCCATTAAATTTTTTGATAAAGACCAGATCAAATTCGGCAGTTATAACCGCGCTAAGTTTTACAAAACGCTGCTCACTTTACGTAAACATAACCCGGCGCTTTCGTCGGATGCTTCCTTCCGTAAGGTAAGCGTTGGCGACGATAAAGCTGTATATGCCTACGTGCGTGAAAAAGGCGGAAGAAAGGTATTGGTTATCCTCAATTTTTCGGCGCAACCACAACAAATAATCGTTGCAGATAATAAGTTGTTTGGAAAGCCCTTCAATTTATTTCATGACGATGATGAGCCTTTGAATGACAAACCATGGACGTTACCGGCATGGGGGTATGCGGTGTATGTTTATTGATCGCTGATAATTATGATGGAACGATTACGCTGATTATTTTCCGCGAAATCAGCGTAATCAAAAAAATCAACGGTCAAAGCTTCACCTCACCCCACCCTTTGCGGTATTCACGTTTGATGAACTGGTTGGCGGCCTCAAAATTAGTTACACGCATATTGGCGCCGTCCCATTGCAGGGCCTTGTAGCGCCCGTTAAACTTGAAACGTTCCTGGTCGCCGTAAACAGGGTCTTTGTATTTGATCTTTTCCTGTATGTCAAACGTTCGTAACAACAGGTTACCCATTAATACGGTTTCGGTAAGCGGGCCAGCGTAGCCTACGAATGGTGAATCAACTTCCATTTTGCCATATCCGGCAATTGCTGCATCCACCCATTGCCACCAGTGGCCGTCCATATCGCCCTCAATACGGGGATATTTTTTAGGAACATTCACATCCTTATTCAGCGAAAGCGGCAACAAACGCGGGTGACTACCACCCCAACCGCATGACGCCTTCCCTTTGCTGCCAATAAACAAGGTACAACCTTCAAAATCATTTTCACTCGGTATGTCGCCTAAGGCATCATTTTGGTTTACATCGGGGTCAAGTTCTGCCAGGCGTTCAGGCGTAATACCGCCGTCCATCCAATACAGGTCGAGGTTGTTGCCGTTTTTGAGTTTGAATTTAAATTTGATGGAGCTGGAAACTGGTCCGCTTTCCGGGTAAATACCTTCCTTAAAAATCCCGTTGTAAACTGTACTTGCACTGCCAGATACTTCTGTAGGGTAGCCCAGTTCTAATAATTTAAACGGCGGCCCCATAATGTGGCAGCCCATATCCCCCAGTGCGCCGGTACCAAACCGCCACCAGCCGCGCCAGTTAAAAGGCACCAGGTTATCGATGTAATTCGTTGTTTGCGCGGTGCCCAGCCATAGGTCCCAGTTCAGTTCCTTTGGTATCGCCGGACCTGTTTTCGGCCACGATATACCCTGCGGCCATACGGGACGGTCGGTCCAGCAGTAAACTTTTTGGATATCGCCGAGTAAACCGGCTTCTATCCATTCGCGCAGGGTGCGCATACCTTCACAGGATGAACCCTGATCGCCCATTTGGGTAACTACTTTATATTTCTCAGAGGCTTCGGTTAATACACGGGCCTCGTAAATATCATGCGTAAGCGGTTTTTGCAGGTACAGGTGTTTTTTTAACTGCATTGCGCTTAAACCTACAATAGCATGGTTGTGATCGGGAATAGCAACGGTAACCGCATCAAAGTGCTTGCTTTCTTTTTCAAACATTTCACGCCAGTCGTGGTAAAATTTGGCTTTTGGGAATTCTTTTATGCGCGGTGCAGCACCGCGATCATCCACATCGCACAAAAAGGCTATTTCGGCATTCTTTTTTGGCGCGGTAGCGAAATGGTGGATGTCATTTTCTGCTTCACCGCTGCAACCTACGGCTGCAATATATAACTTATCGCTTGGCGCTGTAAAACCTTTCCCGCCTAAAACATAACGCGGAACAATATAAAACCCTGCCGAAGCGATCGCAGCTTTTTTAATAAACTGGCCACGACTAAGCGTTTTCTTGCTTTCAGTATCTTTTTCCATGTCCGTTATTTCTTTTTAAGCGGTTTTACAGCAACTTCTTTAAAAAATACGATGTCATCGTCGCCATGGTTTTGGAGACCGATATAGCCTGCAAGAGGCCGCGGGCCGCGGTAAGGTTCGAAATCAAATTTACGTTCCGGTGTGGGCTGGCCTTCTGTGTAGTCGGTTACCAGCTCGCCGTTTACTTTTACGATGGTACGAAGACCGTCAAGGGTAATTTCCATCACATTCCATTGCGGGCCCGGTTTCCCTGGTTTAGCATGGGGATGGGTTAATGAATATAATGTACCGGTAATGTGGTTTTCGTCTTCGTTGGATGTTTCAGGATGGTTATCTATTTGCACTTCATAACCATAAAATACAGGCATCCAGGGCTCACGCGGCGGAAGCGGTATGCGGATAAACACACCTGAATTGCTGTTTGATTTTTGCATGCGATAAACTACACGGATGGTGCAATTGCTGAATTTTTCTTTGGTCCAATACAGTAAACCCATACCGCCGTGACTGCCGGTAACGCCATTCTCCACATACCGGCTTCCGGGGCCTACCATTTTCCAGCCATCCAGGTTTTTACCGTTAAAAAGCTGCCGCCAGCCTGTTTCATCCAGTTTGGGTGGTTTTGGGATAGAATCCTGTGCCATTGCACCGGTATAAAAAGTCAGTAATAAAAATGTAAATGCAAGGGCGAGGCCTTTGGTTGAGTTCAGTTTTTTCATCTTGGTTTATTTATTACCGCCTTGTTTATGGCGCAAAGCGGTAAGGGTTCATATGTATAAACCAAGGTAGGGATATTTTAAAAAAACAGTAACTATTTAACGGAATTTTTACGCCGCGTATTCCTGTTCCGTTTTTACCAGCTTACGCACATCAAAACCTTTAGCTGCGGCCTGCACCAGCAAATAGTTATAGGTTGCGCTGTTCATTTCGGGTGCACGGTTCAATATCCATAAATATTTACGGTTAGGGTGGCCTACCATGGCGTAGCTGTAATCCGGGGCAAGGGCTATGATCCAGTATTTTCCTTTAAACAGGGGTACAAATTGAACATTTAACTTGGCGTTGATTTTCTTATCGGCAATAGTAGCTTTACCTTCGGCTATGTCAATCTCGCCATTTTTGAGGCAGGTATTAACAACTTTTATAGAACCGTCTTCATTCAAACTATATTCGGCTGTGGAATAACTGCAACCTTCTTCAAAACTTTGCGGAAAACGTGCTATTTCGTACCATTTGCCTAAGTATTGCTGCAGGTCCACATGTTTTACAGTTTCAAGTGGTTCGTCTTTATCTTTTATCATCCACGCTACTGCCGCCAGTCCGGCTACAGCTGCTGATGCTGCCAGGATTTCTTTCTTCATGTGTGGATAACAGGCGTAAATATTAAAGGTTTGAATTTGTCCCGATAGTTAATCATATAACACCTGGCACTTATCGCAATAATAACTGTGCCGTTTAGTTTTGCCGGTGTCTTTTTTGTGAAAGGGGGTATGGTTACGCGGGCAGATTTCACGCTCGTAAGCCTTAAGGCGCTCACCCAACTTATGCGCTTTGCCGTATTTTAAGAATTCTTTGCTAAACTGAACGACATCTTTGCAAAGGTCTTTTAATTTATCGTCCGGGATTTTTACGCATAAACTCTCCGGATGTATCCTGGCCCTGAAAAGCGCTTCGTTTTTGATAATATTGCCTGAGCCTGCAAATATCTTTTGGTCCAGCAGCGCATCGCAGATCATTAGTTTGGGTTTGTCCTTCAGCTTTTTAATAGCTTTGTCCGCATCCCATTTTTTGTTCATGACATCAGCCGACCAATCGTAAACTTTGCTGAGTGCCCCTTTAATTACCTCAACCTTAACGATAGAAAAATTCACTTCTTCGTCACCGAATCGTAAATGTAGTGCAGCATTACGTTTTAACGGTTTATTGATCTTATACGAGCCAAACAGGCCCATGTGTATCCGCAGTGTAAATCCTTTAAATAGTAAAAGCAGGTGCTTGCCCCAGGTTTTGATGCCGGTAAGAGTATTGCCCTTCAACATATCAGGATCTACATTTTTTGCATAGCCTGATGCGGCAGTCACACGCCTGCCTTTAAAGGGCAACAGCGCTTCGTTCAAAATAATGATGGATGGTCCTTCCGGCATAATTATAAAACAAAAAACCCTGACTAATTTCTCAGCCAGGGTGGGCCGTTTAAATCATTAGGATAATTCCTTAAATTAAAACAACACTAATTAAATAACACCAGATTTTTTGAAAGGTTTTACCCCGGTAACGTTTTTTTATGCTTAAAAGCGAATAAAAATATCGTTTAGCGAAATAAATTAAACAATTTGGTAATTATAGGGTTCTTTAAAAGTACTAAAACAAAGAAAACCATGGAAAATACGAATGATACACTGGAGTTGTTAAATGATCTGATACTGATCAACAACGACCGGATAGAGGGTTATGAGAAGTCGCTAAAGGAATTGAAAGAAAGTGGCGAACATGCCGATTGGCAGCCCATGTTTTTAAAATTTATTGATGATAGCCGCCGTTATAAAACACAAATTGGCACCGAGGTACAAGCCCTTGGTAAGGATATGGAACAGGGTACGTCAACAAGCGGTAAATTGCACCGTGCCTGGATTTCTGTAAAGGAAACTTTTACCGGGAACGATGACCATAGTTTACTGGAAGAAATAGAACGCGGAGAAGATGCCATAAAGCATACCTATGAAGATGCTTTAAACAGCGAAGATCTGCCCGCCTATATCATTGATATGCTGGACGAGCAATTACAGGAAATAATGGACGCGCACGACGAAATTAAGTCGTTACGCGATAGTGTCCATTAATTGTAGCTGGGAATAGGGGAAGGTAAGGCTCCGTTTTTATAACGGGGCCTTTTTACTTTTTCATCAACCAAACGTTGTTGCTTTTGTCGATATCAGGATCGTGAGGGCCGCCTAAAATAATTTTTTGCAAGTGTTTATTTGTGCGTTGATTGATCGTAACCGTTTTGGTGCCATTTTTCCATACTGCTATTGTCCTGTGAACCAGTTGCGTGCTGCCATCGCTGTATGAAAGAGTCAGATCGACAGGAATGGGTTTGGTGCCAACATTGGTAATCGCCACAACATAGTCTCCTTTTTGATGCGTAACATTACTGACGGCTTGATCGGGAACCCCTCCATCAAAAAACCAGCTTTTCCAGAACCAATTGAGGTTTTGCCCCGAACCAACGTTCATACAATTAAAAAAATCATAAGGCATTGGATGTTTGTCGTGCCACTGTTCAATATAGTAATGCAGTGCCTTTGTAAACAGTGAATCGCCTAAAAGATCACGGACATAAGCATATCCCAGGCCCGGCTTACCATAAGAGTCAGACTCAAATGACGGCCCTGAAAGTTGTGTAGTTAAGGTAATAATAGGCTGATCGGCCTCCTTGCCCGCCACTGCCTCATATTGGGGCACTCCGAAGTTATCTACAAGCGTAGGGTCAATCATCGGACTTATAACCCACTCGCCTATGGTTGCCCAGCCTTCATCCATCCAGCCGTATTTGGTTTCATTAATACCCATATAAAACGGGAACATGGTATGAAATATCTCGTGATCGGTCAGTTCAATGCCGTCTGCCGCTTTTTCTTCAGGATTGTCATTCACCATCATGGGGTATTCCATCTGGTCGAGCCCGTCAAATACTGTTTCGTGCGGATAAGGGTAGGGCCATTTCGGAAAAGTATAACTCATGGCCTCAACCGTTTTGCGGGCATAATTTATCACGTCAAAATAATCTTTGTGCTCGGGATTAAATACCGCATCAACCCGTGTTCGGCGCCCTGTTTTTGGATCAACAACCAAGCTGGTTGCTTTCCAGATGTAATGATCGCTTATAGCGAACGCGAGGTCAGTTACATTGTCAGCCTCAAACTTCCAGGTATTGGTTGGGTTATTTTTGGTGATGCCACCTGTACGCATTTCGGCTTCTGTAACGATATCGGTTACCGGACTACTTAAACCGGCATCAGCGATCCGTTTTGCATACCGATCGGTATAAACCTTATTGGTGTTCATCAAATTGCCTGTTGCCCAAACCTGGTAATTACCAGGAACAGTTATTTCAGCATTGAAATGACTAAAGTCATTGTAAAATTCTTCCGTGCCGCGATAAGGGTTGCGGTTCCAGCCATCGATATCGTCGTAGACCGCTACCCGCGGAAAAAAATAAGCGATAAAAAATGCACCCGTATCAACCTGCCCGGTACGTATATGCGAAGTTCTATTGAGTGTGTAGGAATAAGTAATATCGAAATGTATTTTTTGCCTGGGCGATACCGGGTTGTTAAGCACCATATTAGTGCCCTCAATATCATATTTGGTAGAATCCAGTTGTTGATTGTCTGCGCTAAACTTTGTGATCTTTACCCCATCGGTAATATCTTCCGGCAGGATAGGCATACTCCTTATCGAGCCTTTTTTGAACAGGTTGGGGTAAAGCTTAAACCAAACTTGCTTAAGTGTATCCGGACTATTATTGATATAGTCAATTGCAACGGTTCCGGCCAAATTATTATTAACAGGGTTAAAATTGACTTTTATGCTATAATCAGCGTGGTTTTGCCAGTAATTTTTACCGGGTGCACCATCGGGGTTACGCGTGCCTTTATCATAAGCAGCTTTGATATTTATGGGAACAGGCAACACATCCTGCGCATAGGCAGCCACCGTTCCGCAGAAAATGATCGTAAGTAAAAACCGCATAAATAAAATCATCAGGCAAGGATAACTATTCCATAGCTGAAATCAAATAGAAGGCGTTTTAGATAATTTGAAGTGATTTTTACTTATCAATGCGGAATGCGAATTGCCAAATGCGGAATGAAATATCAATGCGAAATGCGAATTGCCAAATGCGGAATGATATAGAATAAGAAACTTCCGCAATCGGCATTCCGACTTCCGAAATTAATTCAACGCCATTTCGCGGTTGTATTTATTGCGGTATTCGATAGGCGAGAGTCCGGTTATCTTTTTAAAGATAGTGCGGAAGGCTTTATGATCTGAATAACCCACAGCATACATCACTTCATTCACGTTCTCGCGACCCGATTCAAGGCTTTTCTTCGCAGCTTCTATCTTCACTCGCTGTAAATATTCAACAGGGGTATTTGAGGTCGCTTTTTTGAACCTTCTTTCAAAATTGCGGCGACTGATGGCAAACATTTCGGAGAGCTGATCAATAGTTATTTTGGTGCCTACATTGCGTTCAATGTATACCTGTGCTTTTTTAATAGGCTCATCCCGGTGCTCCTTTTGCCCGCTGAATATAACAAATGGCGACTGGCTCTCGCGGTCTATTTCTATCTCCATTACCTTCGAGCAGTGTACAGCTACATCGCGCCCGCAATACTTTTCAACCAGGTAAATAACCAGGTTAAGGAAGGAATAGGCGCCACCGCTTGAATAAATACCCAATTCATCGATGATCAGCTTTTCGGGCATGAGCTTTATATTAGGGAACATCTGCCTGAAAGCATCGGCAGCCAGCCAGTGCGTGGTGCAGGTTTTTCCTTTCAGCAGGTTAGTTGAAGCCAGTAAAAAAGCGCCGGTGCATAAACTGGCAACCTCGGCCCCATGTTTGTATTGGTCTACTATCCAGGGGATAAAGTCCTGGTTGCGTTCTATTGCCTCGTTAGGGTCACCGAGGAAAGCGAAGGCCGGTATCATTAACAGGTCCGTTTTTTTAATATCACCGATCATCGAATCAGGCCGTATGGCAAATAGACCCCCATACAGCTCATTTTCGCTACTTAAACCCACAAGGTGTATATCAAAAACGGGCGGTTTGCCTTTTGATAGCATGTAACCATTTACAAAATTAAAAACCTTGTAAGTGCCTATTACGCTGCTCAATATAATAGGCCCTTGCGGGATAACGATCGAAACGTGTTTCATGATATGATAATTTTAAAACAAAGTTAACGTAACAAGTTGGCGCAATCAACCCCTAAGGTTGTCGTATTCACACTCTATGGCTTGCTTAAATCGGCCTAAGTTTGTGTAAAACAATGATTGAATTAGTGAATTAGCGAGTTAGTGAATGACAGCACTCACTCATTCACTAATTCAGTAACTCACTAATTAAAAAGTAACTCACTAATTAAAAAATCAAATTATGGATGCTTCAGTAAACATTTTGAACTGGTTCGAAATATCGGTAAGTGATATTGGCAGGGCCAAAAAATTCTACGAAACTATTTTT
Source organism: Sphingobacteriales bacterium (assembly GCA_044448765.1). GTDB lineage: Bacteria > Bacteroidota > Bacteroidia > Sphingobacteriales > Sphingobacteriaceae > Mucilaginibacter. The sequence goes on from JBIOHG010000016.1 coordinate 59,365, forward strand.
TCTATCCAACTGGAAGCGGTGGATATGATGGGCATGAAGATGGCGATGTTTCCCTATGATCCAATGAGCGGAAAGCTTGCGGGCGCGTTGGTGCAAAGTGATATGCACAAGCCAAGTGCGGATGGAGCGAAGGTCTACTTTAACGGTAATCCTAACCTGGGTGTAGCCCTGGCAAAAATACAGGCAGCTGGCGGCTCGGTAGTTATGCCAAAAACTCTGATCAGCGGAGATGTGGGTTATATGGCTTTCTTTATTGATACCGAAGGGAATGCTGTGGCGCTGCACTCGCAAGCCTAACACAATTTCGGAGGTCGGATTTCGATTTCGGAATTTCAATTTTGAGCATAATCCGAAATCGGACATCCGAAACGGCGTAGCCCTCTTGAGCTCAACTGAAATAAAACAATTGCGAAAAATCCGACATCAAAGATCACCAGCCGCCTTTTAATCCTTCTTTAAGGGCATTCTGGTAATTTTCAAGATCAAACGAATACAGGTAGGGTGCCTTGTGCGCCCCGCCTTTCCTGGGTTTTTCAGACCGGTTTAGGATACCAAAGCCAAGCATACGGCGCTGGAAGTTGCGCCTGTCGAGCTTTTTATCCAGGATAGTTTCGTACAGTTTTTGCAGCTCGGGCATCGTAAACTCCTTTGGCATCAGGTTATAACCAATGGGTTGATAGTTGAGTTGAAGGCGCAAGGTATCGAGGGCCGTTTTCAATATAATACCGTGGTCGAGTTCCAGTTGAGGCGTATCGGCCAGATCGCACCAGGCACAACGTTCAGAATGAGAATCGGGAGTAGGATTTACGTTCACAAAATCAACCAGGGCATAGTAACCGATGGTGAGGAAACGGTTCGTGAACCAATTTTCGGACGCGTCTAACATATCTATATACATTTCGCGGTGCGGCCTGGAGCGCTCCGGGTCGCCAAATACATGGAATTGCTGCAGAAATATCTCATCTAAACCGGTACGGTCTTTCAAAATGCGATTGGCGGCTTCTTCTATAGGTTCGTTTTTTAGCACAAATCCTCCGGGAAGGTACCAGGATTCTTCGTTCTTTACTTTAAGAACAAGTACTTTTAACTGCCCTTCATGAAAACCAAACACAACACAATCAATAGATATGTTGCCGAGGTAATTCTCGCGGGCATTATTGCAAAAATCTATAAGTTCCTGTTTAGTAAACATTTTGCGCTATTCTACAAAAATACTTTGATTATCCGAATAATAATAAATAGTATTGTGTTCTAAATACACCATGCCCCTAAAGGCAGGATATTAAACACCAATTTTAACCTTAAATTTTTAATAATTATATTACCAAAGGGATTTAAATTTCAATCTGGAAATTAGGTCTCCGCAAATATAATATCCAAAACATCATATCAATAATATGAACAATTATTTCACAAACCGCTTTGCCCCTAAAATTCTTATTGCATTAACCTTTATGTTATTGTCGGCAACCGCGTTTGCGCAAAGCGGTGATGCAAAAATGGACGCATTTGTAAGCAAATTGATGGCAAAGATGACGCTGGATGAAAAGATAGGTCAGTTGAATTTAGTGGTGAGTGGTCCGGCGCTTACGGGTTCCACGGTGAATACGGGTGTTTCGGAAAAGCTAAAGAAAGGTGAGATAGGCGGTATTTTCGGTGTTTATGGAACAAGTTTTATAGGCAAGGCCCAGGATATTGCTGTGAAGAATAGCCGCCTGCATATACCGCTCATATTTGGGTTAGATGTGATACATGGTCACCGCACCATATTTCCTATACCGCTCGGTATGTCGGCAACCTGGGATATGAAATTGATAGAACAATCAGCCCGCATAGCGGCTACAGAGGCTACAGGGGAGGGTATTAACTGGGTGTTTTCGCCAATGGTTGATATTGCACGCGACCCGCGCTGGGGGCGCATTTCGGAAGGCTCGGGCGAAGATCCATGGCTGGGTTCGCAAATTGCGAAGGCGATGGTAAGAGGATATCAGAATGGTGATATGACGAAAAGTGATGCGGTGATGGCTTGCGTAAAGCACTTTGCATTGTACGGTGGGGCCGAGGCGGGCCGTGAATATAATACAGTTGACATGAGCCTGATAAAAATGTACCAGGATTACTTGCCGCCGTATAAAGCGGCAGTAGATGCAGGGGCCGGAAGTTTCATGAGTTCATTCAATACTATTAATGGTATGCCGGCTACAGTTAATAAATGGCTTCTAACTGATCTGTTGCGTAATCAATGGGGCTTTAAAGGTTTTGTGGTATCAGACTATACGGCACTTAACGAAGTTACCAACCACGGTTTGGGTGACCTGCAAACAGTATCGGCCCTGGCGCTTAAAGCAGGTTTGGATATGGATATGGTAGGAGAGGGCTTTTTAACTACTTTAAAGAAATCGCTTAAAGAAAGCAAAGTTACCCAGGCCGAAATAGACCTGGCTTGCCGTAGGGTGCTTGAAGCCAAATATAAGCTGGGATTATTTACTAATCCTTATAAGTCGATTAATGCTGATGTAGAAGCCAAATCCGAATTAACAGATGCACACCGGAAAGCAGCACGCGAAACGGCTGAGCATTCATTTGTGCTGTTAAAGAATAAAGGACAGATACTTCCGCTTAAAAAATCAGGAACAATAGCTTTGATCGGTCCGCTGGCTGATAATCATTCGGAAATGCTGGGTACCTGGGTTATAGCAGGCGATCCTAAAAAATCGGTTAGTATTATTGATGGTATTAAAAATGCGGTAGGCTCAAGCGCTAATATTTTATATGCGCGTGGATCTAATATTACTGATGACTCAATGTTAAATGCACGTGCATGGTTTTTCGGCCAGAAGCAGGAGAGGGATAACCGCCCCGCACAGGAAATGATAGACGAAGCAGTAGCTACTGCACAAAAAGCCGATGTAGTTGTAGCTGTAGTAGGGGAGTCGGCAAATATGTCGGGCGAATCAGCCAGTCGTTCGGATATCAATATACCCGAAACACAGCGCGACCTGTTAAAAGCACTTGTTAAAACAGGGAAGCCTATCGTAGCCGTCCTTTTTAACGGCAGGCCGCTTACCCTGACGTGGGAAGATAAAAACCTGGACGCGATCCTCGACGTTTGGGCGCCCGGAACTGAGGCGGGTAATGCAGTTGCTGATGTGTTGTTTGGCAATTATAATCCGGCAGGAAAAATAACGGCTACCTTTCCGCGCAGCGTGGGGCAGATACCTATATATTATGCACACAAAAATACCGGCAGGCCTTTTGATGATAAAGGGCCTGCAAAATTCAAGTCGGACTATATTGATATAGCTAATTCTCCACTTTACCCTTTTGGATACGGGTTAAGCTATACCTCATTCAATTATAGCAATGTTAAACTCAGCAAAACCAATTTAAAAGGGAATGAGACATTAACTGCAACGGTCACGGTAAGCAACACCGGGAAATTGGCGGGCGAAGAAGTGGTTCAATTGTATATCGGCGATCCGGTAGCGAGCATCAGTCGTTCGGTTAAAGAGTTGAAGAATTTCAAAAAGATCAGTCTTCAGCCAGGCGAACAAAAAGACGTTACATTTAATATCACCACCAACGATCTGAAATTTTATAATACAGCTTTGAAATATGACTGGGAGCCTGGTGAATTTATAATACAAATCGGTACAAATTCAAGCGATGTGCATTCGGCAAACGTTCAATGGACTAAGTAGGCGAGCTAATATTATTTTATCAAATCAAAAAGGCAGGCAGATACAAATCTAACCTGCCTTTTTTGTTAAATGGTTCTTTGTCCATTTGCGCTAAGCCTTTTTAACGGCAATTTTTTAACAGGTTGATAATTGTATAGTGGTATGAGGGTATTTGTCGGTACAGCATTATATGGTGATATTTTAACATATTGTCCGCGTTTTATGCCATATCGCAAACGAGATTAAAGGGGTGGTAAAAGTCAAATAATTATGCCCTTTTTGTCAATTATGATACGAAATGATGATTTGTTAATAGATGATTAACAATATAACGAGATTTTTACTTTGAAATTTTCGCAAATAATAACAACAATAATTACTTAATTAATTTTTTTAAGAAGTTTTTATTAAGATTTTTTTTAAATATGGCTGGTAAAAATATTTAATTGATAAATCTTAAAATTATACTTGTGTAAACAGTACACACTATTTAAATTAGATGCAGTACCAATTTAGTTTTCCTCTGTAGTAGGAAAGCCGATAAAACCTGATATAATTATAACATAATAAATTTTGACATAACCGGGTGCAATGAAGTATGCGGGTGTGTTGAGCAAAAAAGGACAGCGATTGTTTTTTAATATTTATTATCTATAACTTAAATGATAAAACCTTTACATTTTTTTTCTTTTGGCTGCCTTTCCCGTACCCCTTATGATATATTCAGGGGGCATCGTGCAACGCTTTTCGACGCTAGCCAGTAGGCGTACCATTTTCGCAGAATTCAATTATCAACTAAATAAATTAATCAACTAAATCTCAATCTCATGTTTAAAAGTTTACTTCTAAAAGGAAGGACGATGTGCGTACTAATTTTATGCACCCTCTCCTCATTGGTAGTTACAGCGCAAACAAAGGTTACCGGGAAAGTCATCGGCGGCGATGATAAACAACCGATACCTGCTGCTACCGTAAAAATTAAAGGTACAAATGCAGGTATTGTAACCGACGTAAACGGTAACTTTTCGCTTAGCGCGAAAGTTGGCGATGTACTGGTTATCTCCTACATTGGCTACCAGACCAAGTCGGTTTCAGTAACCGGCCCATCACTTGGCACAATTACATTGGATGCCACCAACAGCACTTTGAACGAAGTGGTTGTTACAGGTTACCAAACCCAGCTTAAAAAGGACATTTCGGGTTCGGTAGCAACGGTAGACGTTGGACAAGCCAAGCAATTGAACGTTACCAGCGCTGAAAATCTATTACAGGGCCAGGCAGCAGGTGTTACGGTTACAACCCAGGGTGCGCCGGGTTCTGCTGGCCAGGTTATTATCCGCGGCATCAGTAACTTCGGTAACGCTCAACCCTTGTATGTAATTGACGGCGCCCAGGTTGGCGATATGAACAACCTTAACCCCAATGACATTGAATCGATAAGTATCTTAAAGGATGCCGGCTCAACGGCTATTTATGGCGTTCGGGGTGGTAACGGTGTAATCGTAATTACCACTAAAAAAGGTAAAGCCGGTAAATCACAGTTCAGTTACGATGCGTTCTATGGCTCAACCAGCCCTAAAAGTGGCAACGTATGGAATGTATTGGACGGAGCGAACTATTACGCTTTATTAGCAAAAGTCGATCCCCAGAACACACTGATCACCTCAATACCTGGTATACCTACTTATGGTTTCCAGGGCACGGGTGGCGTTAAAGGTGTTGGTGGCGCAAGCGACCCGCGCGCAGCAGCATCAAACTATTTCCTTGATCCGAACAATCCGGGCAATGATTATTTGATCCAGCAGTTTAACAACGGCGCCGGTACCGACTGGTTCCATGCCATTTTCAAAACTGCGCCTATTCAACAGCACAGCTTCACTTTTAGTGGTGCAAACGGTAAAAACAATTATTTGTTCTCATTAGCTTATACTGATCAGCAGGGTACTTTAATTGATACCTATATGAAAAGGTACCAGGCCCGCTTTAATACTAACTTCAGTATCAGCGACCACTTCCGTGTAGGTGAAAGCGCCCAGATATATTACATTCACAACCCTAACCAATTTGGTAACAACGGCGAAGGTAACGCTATATCCATGAGCTACCGTATGGAGCCGCAAATACCAGTATATGATATCAAAGGTGGTTACGGTGGTACCTGGGACGGTCCTACTCAATTAGGTAATGCTACCAACCCGGTTGCGGATCAAAACGCAACAGCACTTGATGAAGGTAAAAGTTGGAACATGGAAGGCAACGGCTATGCGGAATTAGACTTTCTGAAACACTTTACCGTTCGTTCCAGCATTGGCGGCAGAATTTACAACTATTCTTATGCTAACATAACAAATAACCCTTACTGGAGCGGTGAAGGTCACTCCAATCAAAACGGTTTCAATGAAGGTTCAGGTTTCGGTAGCCAGTACAACTGGACCAACACTATCAGTTACAAGGAATCATTCGGTAAGCACAACGTATCTGCTTTCGGTGGTTTCGAAGCGAGAAACAATTATCAGCGTTACATTAGCACCTCGCAAACTCAGTTTTTCTCGCTTGATCCTGCTTTCGTAGCCATCGGTGGTGGCGCGGGTGCTATATTAGCTAATACCGGTATCGGCGCAGATGACTCCGGTTTATCGTATTTTGGTAGCGTCGATTATAACTTTGATAATAAATACTATTTAAAAGGTACAGTTCGCCGTGATGGTTCATCCTTATTCTACACAGGCCATCAGTATGGTACCTTCCCATCGGTTTCTGCCGCATGGCGTATTTCTCAGGAAGATTTCATGAAAGGTATTTCATGGCTGAATGACCTGAAATTACGCGGCAGTTATGGTGAATCTGGTTACAATGGTAACGTAGGAGCAAATAATATCCTTTCAGGATTTACTTCGTCTGTTGGCAACTCAAGTTACCCTATATCGGGTTCCATCAGTACCAACCAGATTGGTTTCTACTCAACAAACTATGCTAATACCAAAACAACATGGGAAGACGACAAAACCTTAAACATTGGTTTTGATGCAAGCCTGTTCAACCACTTAGATATCAACGCTGAATGGTATAAGAGAACAAGTTCTAATTTGTTGTTTACTGTACCACTGCCTGCAACTGTAGGCAGCGGCGCTCCGCCGGCTGTGAATATTGGGCAGGTACATAACGTTGGTCTTGACATAGCTGTTACTTATCACGGCTCTATTGGTTCTGACTTTAGGTTTAGTGCAGGTGCTAACATTACAAGCTACAAAAACACTATTGATAAGTTAGCCAGCAACTTCTTTACCAACGGCATACGTGATGGTAATATAACTTATGACCAGGTAGGTTCACCAATTGGCGAATTCTACGGTTATAAAGTGATCGGTTATTTCAGCAGCGCTGCGGATGTAACTAACTCGCCAACACAGGCTGATGCTGCACCGGGCCGTTTCAAATTTGCCGACACTAATGGTGATGGTAAAATTACTGATGCTGACCGTACAAACATCGGGAACCCGAATGCAAACTTTATTTATGGTATTAATTTAACAGCCAGCTACAAAGGATTTGATGCTTTAGTAATATTGTACGGATCTTATGGCAACAAGGACTATAACTATATCAAATACTGGACGGATTTCTATAGCAGTTTGACCGGTAACAAGAGCAACGATTTGTTATTCAATTCATGGTCACCAAGCAATTTGAACCCAAAAACACCAATTGCTGAAGCTGTAAGTAACTTTAGTTCTGACCAAACGGTAAACTCCTGGTATGTTGAAAACGCGTCATACCTGAAATGCCGCGTAGCCCAGGTAGGTTATACTTTCAGCGGGGCACAGCTTAAAACATTAGGTGTAGCCAAATTGCACGTGTATGTACAGGGAAATAACCTGTTCACTATCACCAAGTACACAGGCCTTGACCCGGAACTGCAGGCAATTCCTAATACCGGTAATGGTGTCGGTACTGATCAGGGCAACTATCCAAGCAATGAGCGCAGGGTGGTATTGGGTGTTAACTTAACGTTCTAATAAAAAATTAAAAAATATTAAATAATAAATGTTATGAAAAGATTAAACAATAAACTCCTTATTCCGGCAGCGGTGGTAATGCTAGCATTATCGTTTTCCTGCAAGAATTTCCTGGATAAGACGCCGCCGGGGTCATTGAACACAGTGATATTGGCGAACAAGGCGGGCGTAGACGGCCTTCTGATCGGAGCCTACTCGCTGCTTGACGGTGTATGGCGGGGGCAGGAAGGCGCGACCTGGTCAACAGGTACGGATAACTGGATCTACGGCAGCGTAGCAGCGGATGACGCCCACAAAGGCTCAACGCCGGGCGACCAGCCAGATGCAGCAGCTATAGAAAGCTATACCGCCTCGGGCAGTAACGGTTACCTTGACCCGAAATGGGTAATGAACTTTGGTGCCGTACAGCGTGCCAATGACGTATTGCGTGAGCTTCCGTTGGTAAAAGACGGATCGGTAAGCGCAGCCTACGCCACAGAAGTAACCGCCGAGTGCCGTTTTCTGCGTGGTTTTTACGAAAGCGAGCTTTCAAAACTATGGCGGAACGTACCCTATGCAGATGAGACCATCACTTACAGCAATGGTAACTTCAACATCGGTAACCCCGGCCCGGTATGGGACAAGATCGAAGCCGATTTAACCTTTGCCCAGGCTAACCTGCCGGCCATTCAGCCGCAGCTGGGCCGTGCCAACAAATATGCAGCAGAAGCATTTTTGGCCAAGGCTTTTATGTTCGAGCATAAATATGCCTCAGCAAAACCATTACTGGAAGACCTGATCGCAAACGGGGTAAACTCCCAGGGTGTAAAATATGCGCTGGAGCCCTATGAAAACAACTTCAACCCATCCACCAAGAACGGGCCCGAAGGCGTATTTGTGATCCAGACCTCGGTGCATGACGGATCAGACGGTGTGAATGGTAATGCGGGTGAAACCTTAAACTTTGCATCAGGCGGCCCGGCCAACTGCTGCGGTTTCTTCCAGCCATCATTCAGTTTTGCCAATGCCTTCCAGGTTAATGCAACCACAGGCTTACCCTTGCTGGATACCTATAACAACACCGACCTGAAGAATGACCAGAACATCACCTCGGATGCACCGTTCACGCCAACAGCAGCGCCGGTTGATTCTCGTTTAGACTGGTCAGTAGGCCGCCGGGGAATCCCCTACCTGGACTGGGGTTTGATGCCCGGCCAGGCATGGTGCCGCGACCAGGCCGACGGCGGTCCGTATGCGCCGATCAAAAACGTATACTTCCAGGCAGCACAAGCTACCACAGCCGATACTTATGAAGGCTGGGCAGCCAACCAGTCAACCGCCAACAGCTATAACGCCATCCGCTTTGCCGACGTGTTGTTGTGGGATGCAGAAGTAGAAGTAGAAATAGGCAGCCTGCAAAAAGCAGAGGACCTGGTAAACCAGGTGCGTGCCCGTGCAGCCTTGCCAAGCAACTGGGTAAAAACTTATAAAGACCCTGCCAACCCAACGGGTGGTTATACCAATACCCCTGCAGCCAACTACTTTGTAGGCTTATACGGCGCAGCAGGTGCAGGCACCAATGCAGCAAACGTAGCAGCAGGCTTTGTATTAGGCGGCCAGGCCTATGCCCGTAAGGCAGTAGAGTTTGAGCGCAGGCTTGAACTGGGCCAGGAAGGACATCGTTTCTTCGACTTACAGCGCTGGGACGGCCTATACGGCGGCCCGCAGGCAACAGGCTTTATGGCCACCACGCTGAATGCTTATTTGGCACATGAGAACGCAGTACCCAACTTCCCCGCATTGCTGCTGAAGAGCGCAAAATTTGTTCAGGGTAAGAACGAACTGTACCCGGTTCCGCAAACCCAGATCGATATCACCCATGGTAATATCAAACAAAATCCTGGTTATTAA
>JBIOHG010000017.1:0-67767 GCA_044448765.1 Sphingobacteriales bacterium
ACTTCACTGATGTGAGGTAAAATATACTCACCTGTTGTAGAGGATGCCTTTTAACTTCTTCAATTCTTTTCCATGTCTCGCTAATTCCAGGTTGATGCAAACCAAAAGCGTCAGAAAAGAATAAAAAGCGATGTTCTGCCAGATGGTACCTACACTCAGCATATTAATGATATCCACAGTCTATTGATTTACTAATAGTTAATTAACGCACTAAAGTACATTATGTTTTAATTATAGAATAATTTATATGTAAATAATATACTATCGAGAAATAAATTGCGGGTAATTCGTCTGCTCATTTGACTAACAAACGCATAACCTTTAAATAAAATGTGCACCTTTGTCCCGGTATTTTGGATTATATACCCACCGGCCAATATTTTGAAAATAAACTGGAACATTATTTGCAATTACCCCGTTAAAAAAAGGCTAGATTACAATTAAAAGATGGATCCGTTTAACTCCCAATATATTTTAAAAGAAAAAAGATGGCTTTGGATAGACTATGACAAGGGCATCAGCATCATATTGGTGGGTTTCGGCCATTGTTTTCTCACTTTGAACGGGCATGGGCTTGCTTTAAGCAATTACCCGTTGTTCAATTACATGAATACATTTTTGTACGGCTTCCGGATGCCGTTGTTTTTTATTGTATCCGGGCTGCTCGTTGGTAAAAGTCTTAATAAAAAAGGCTATGGCGGGTATTTGGGAGATCGCATAAATAATATCTTATACCCGCTTTTTATATGGGGATCTATTCAAATATCCCTGCAGTTATTAGCTTCAGGACTCACACACAATGGCGCAACGCCATTAAATTATCTGTATTTAATAACCGATCCCCGGCAGGACGGTCATTTTTGGTACTTAAATGCATTGTTTTCTATCGGGAGTATATACGCCTTGCTGAAATCAAAGCTGAAATTAGGCCCTGTGGTACAGATCGTGCTTGGCTTTGCATTGTACTCCGTTTCTGCCTGGATAAAACTAACCGGGCACAATTGGGGCTTTGCAAATGATATTTGTGAGTATTATTTATTTTTTGCCCTCGGCGACCTGATATCAAAAATTATGCTGGCTGAAGGTAATATCGAACGTTTTTCATCCTGGAAAATATTTGTTCCCCTGGTGCTCGCATTTGCCATTATTCAATATTACTTCACAAAAGATAATATAAAACCAACCCTGCTTGGTATACAATACACGGAGTATAAACACCCTTTCTTATTTATGTTCGAAGCGCTGGTCGGGTGTGTTACCTCGGTTAGTTTTTCGTTCCTGCTGCAAAAATATAAGGCGTTTACTTTCTTCCGCATAGTGGGATACCACTCCCTGTTTATTTATTGTATGCAGATAATCGTGATGTCCATTGCACGTATCGTATGTATGAATGTGCTGCACTTATACTACGTTCCGGCGCTGATAGTAATTGTATGGACATCGGGCATTATACTGCCCATATTCTTCTATAACTTTTGCCTCAAATATAACTTGTGGTGGCTATACACTTATAAAAGACCGGCAAAACAGGTTGATTACATGAAAACCACCAATATTTTTTGGTTCGACAGGAACAAGAAATCACTTGAAAAGCGGGAAGAAGAAGCTTTGCTAAATACGAACTGATTTGATCAATTCGCCGTTAGGCATATTACATTCTCAAACGTAAGGAGACCGAACGGCCCAAAGCTTGTATCAATTCGGGATTAATAGAACCAGTGCCTTCTTTTTGCACCCAGCCTTTATCTTTATCACGCTCTAACCCGATTTTTTCGCCGTCCAGCAGCAATTCAATCTCAGTTGTATTGTGGTCTATAGCTTTGCTGTTGATTATTTGGTAAGCATAATCAATATCCTTAAAAGTAATTCTCAGTTGTAATCCCATACTGCAGATGTTCGCCTGTAAAGATAGGCTTGTAAACAGGAACGCGCGTATTTTCTTAGAAATTAATTTTATTATACAGAAACTTATGTTTTATAGTACCGCAAAAAACATAAGTTTCTGTATAGATCGACGCTAATTTACCTGAATATTACTGCCCAGACTCGCCCCACCACTCAAGGTACTACCTAAACCAAGTGTAGTACCGGAGACTGTAGCATTCTGCATTAAAATATTGTTAATCACTATCGCTGTGTTCGCAAAAACGTTAAAGACATGCCCGGTAAAATTTGATACTGTTCCCGAACACATATCTATTGTTCCGGTTGAATTATCTAACATAACAGCATTTCTACCGGAGCTTCCGCCCGAAAAAGTGCATACACAGAAGCCTATATTTGTTCCCTTTTGGATATAAACTGCGTCAACGTTAGTAGCTGTTTCTGTAAAAGAACAGGAAAGAAAGAAAATATTATAACATGACACAGAGACTAGTGCAGCGTTAGATGCACAACCACTAATAATGGCATTATATACTGTATCGTCATGACTAACGGGGCCTGGGCTTCCATCAAATATTATTCCTTTGCCTAATTGACTTGAAATATTTGTATTGGTTATATTTCCATAACTACTACTGGCATATTCTAAAGCTTCATTGTTCTGCCCTGTAAATGTACCGCCAAGTGTTTTAACGGAATCACTTGCAACTATCGATTCCCCGATGGAACCGCCCTGGCATATTGATGAAGATACCGTACAGCGCGGGCAATATCTCAATTCAAATCCAGCCGCGGTAAAATCAGTTGGGTTTGAAGGCATTTTAAATGTGTTATTACTAATTGTCCACCCGCGGGTTTTAAAACTACTGCTTGTTGTTTGAATGATCAAATCAGGCTGTGTAATCGTTGATGCCGACAGCATGCTTCTATCATAGGTGTTTCCCGAAATTATCCCTCCTGTGGTGTTTGCTGATGGATCATAAAATTGTCCAATGTAGGCAGTGTCTGAAATTGTGTTATTTGTATACACCTGAAAATTGCCGCCGCTTGCAGTAATGCCGTATAGGGGAAAAGTTTTTATGGTACAATTGGTTATTGTATCATGGTCCTTAGATACGCCTACACAAGCCGGCCCTGTCGAATTGTAAACATCTGTTGGGCCAATAAAGATTCCGTTCGATAGTTTTACACTTGCCGTATTCATTGTAAACTCAACACCTGATGCCGCCGTGCAAAAAATGGTATCGCCATTTGCATTTAAACTATGCGACAAGGTGATGGAAGTAATATGGTAGGCAGCATGCCCGGCCGGTAATGTTGTATTACCTGCAGTAACCAATGCTTGCAAAGTTGCAGTATCGTCGGCGTAAACTTTACCGGCGATAAGTAATAATGAAAATAAAATAAACTTTTTCATAATGTCGAAATAAGGTTAATGAATTACTCCAAATCTTCTGTCGGAGATTAATTACAAGTTAAGAATATAGTTAACTATAAGGCAAGAGTAATTTTACGTATGTTAAACAGTGTTTTCACCCCTTTTTGATATGACTTAGTTGGAATTCGTGCCTTGATCTTTCTTCTGTTTAGCTATATTTGGTTAAAACTTCTACATCATGAACTATTGGCTCGTCAAATCAGAACCGCACAAATACAGCTGGGAACAATTCAATAAAGACGGTTTAGCCGTTTGGGACGGCGTGCGCAATTTTGCGGCGCGCAACAATCTAAGGGAAATGCGGGTAGGCGATTTGGTGCTTTTTTATCACAGCAATGAAGGTAAGGATGTAGTTGGTGTAGCCAAAGTAGCGAAAGAATCATACCAGGACCCGACCACCGACGATACCAATTGGTTGGTTGTGGAAATAGTACCCGTTGAACCTCTCAAAAGATCTGTTACACTGGCCGAAATAAAAGCGGAGCCGGCGTTGAAAGATATTCAACTCGTTCGGTTAGGCCGGTTATCGGTGTCGGCAGTAAAAGCGGCAGAGTTTGATAAGATACTGGAGATGGGTAATAATTGATGGTTAATAGTTTTAATTAATCAACTTTTGGGTCTTCAAAAAACAAAGCCTTCAATTCAGTAGCCTCATCAGGTTTCATCTTACCACCTAATATCAGCCTGAGCTGACGACGACGTAACGCGCCAGCAAAAAGTATTTCATCTTCTTCGGTCTCCGGCAATAACGAAGGCACCGGGATGGTTCGGCCGCTTTGGTCGACGGCTACAAAAGTGTAATAAGCCTCGTTGCTCTTAATTTTCGTTCCCGAAGGGATATTTTGCGCCCATACATCAAGCCTTACCTCAACCGAAGTAGTAAAAGCACGTGTTACTTTAGCCTCGATGGTCACCACATCACCCAGTTTGATAGCATGTTTGAAGGATACATTATCCACCGACGCCGTAACCACAATGCGGTTGCAATGCTTCTGCGCCGATATAGCGGCCGCTATATCCATCCAGTGCAACAGGCGTCCCCCCATCAGGTTTTGCAGGGTATTGGTATCGTTGGGCAATACCAGCTCGTTCATTATCGTATGCGATTCCTTTGGGGTTTTATCCTTCATGTTTGGGTTTTGTGCAAATATACAATTCAGAAGGCTTAATAAGCTGTAGAGTCGATTTGAAAAAACTTACGAAGTTTTTAAAACTTCGTAAGTTTTATTCCTGCTTACCTTTTCGAAGTATTCAACCCCCTAAAACCCACCAATTCCGTCCATCTTGCCCCTGCAGGATGATAATATACCATCAACTGATACTCATTCTCAGTTTCGAAATGTGATCCCGCAAAAGCAGTATTATCCGGTTTATCTGAGCCTTTAGGTAACCACACATATTCGTAGTCATAAACACCTTGCTTTAAAAACAGCTGGATATGGAATTGCCTGTCAGCCGGGTCATAATGCAGCTTATTGCTGTCATCACGCCTGTAATTATTAAACCGGCCCACGATATATACTGAGCCATCGCGTTCGCTTTTTGGAGCGGCCAGGCTAAAGTACATGTGTGCATAATCGGCGTCAATGCGCTGGTCGCTGCCATCAGAATTGCCCGGGAAAAACTTACCGTCGTTATCGTAATAAAAGGTGTAGTCGGGCTTATCAATAGTTGGGTCGGTAAGTAACATTACGGTATTGGCAGTATCCCTGTAGATCCGTAAAACACGGTCCGAATTCAGTTTCAACGTACGCGTATCAAAATGCCTGAACTCGTTTAATCCCTGGAAATCATTTGTGCCGACATCGTTATAGACCAGCGTATTTCCCTGTATGTTAGCCGGCTGCGTGTTTATCTGCATTGTTTCGCTGCGCCTGTTTTGCATGATATAAGTCTTGATATCATTATTTGGGTTTTGCACCCTTAATCCGCCATAATTCACCTGGAAATTGATCTTTTGGTTGGTTTGCTTCAGCGAAATATCTGTCGACGGTACGATTTCCCCGATAAGGGAGACTTTTGACGACAGTACATAAAAACGCATAGTAAATGCCATTTTCGACGGGTCATCATCTTCATATACCTTCAGGATATAATTGCCTGAAAGTGTGGGAACAAGGTTTTCATTCGGGAATTTCGCCTCGTAATGCGTATACTTTTGAACGGTAGAAGATGAATAATTATAGTCGCGGATCTGGTCCTCAGTAAAATTTTGCAGGTACTGTGTGGTAGGCAGGTTTGATGAGTTCCAGTTCTCATCGCAATGCTCAATGGTATAGTAAAAATTGCGACTGCCGCCATGCAGGTCGTCAAATGCTAATTGTAATTGTTCCCTGCTGTTCAGTTCAATAAGCGGGAACGATTGCTCCTTCTTGGTATTGTAAAGCTCAACCGTTTTTATGCCGGGCATAAAAACCTGGTTATCATATTGTGGTGACTGGGCGAAAAGGCTTAGCGCGATAGTTAAGAATAGGCAGACAAAGAAGGCTTTTTTCATAGATTTCTTATTGAAGTCGACATGTTTTACGCCCTAATCACTGATCACTAATTAACGAATCACTAAGTTACGACTCCAACTCAAGTATCTGCTCAGCCAAAGTCTCCCATTTCATCTGCACTTCCTGCAGCGTTAACTTTTTTAACTGGTAAGCATCAGTTACCTGGGTTGCTTTAGTTGCATCCGTATACAAGTTGTCATCTGCCAATTTTGCTTCCAGTTCCTTTACTTCTTTTTCCAGGGTTGTTATCTCCTCTTCCATTTTGACAAGGTCCTGGTTCAGCTTTTTTATTTGCTGCGATTTATTATGGTCAACCGGTTGTTTAACCGGAGCAGTTTCTTTCTTCTCTTCCTTTTTTGGCTGAGGCGCAGGCGTTGCCGTTTTGGGCTCGAGCTTACGTTTGGCAAACCATTCATCGTATTCTGCATAGGTGCCCGGGTATTGTTTTATCAGGTGATCCTCGATGAACCATATCTTATTGGCCACATTATCCAGGAAATAACGGTCGTGCGATACGACGATCAAAGTACCTTCAAATTGCTGTAAAGCCTGTATCAAAATGTTCACCGAAGCAATATCAAGGTGGTTTGTCGGCTCATCCAGTACCAGGAAGTTAGCATCTGCGGTAAGCGCTTTTGCTAATGCTACACGTGATTTTTCACCTCCCGACAACACCTTGATCTTTTTAAACACATCGTCGCCTGTAAACAGGAACGAACCCAATATAGTACGAAGTTCTGTTTCGGTATGTTTTGGTGCGAAGGATTGCAATTCCTGCAAAGCCGTATTTTCGAGATGCAAAGCTTCCAACTGGTGCTGTGCAAAGAATGTTTGCGTTACGTTATGGCCTGTTTCGGCCTTTCCGGTAAAATCTTTATCTGCCCCGGCAATAATGCGCAGCAAGGTAGATTTACCTTTACCGTTGGCGCCTATCAGGGCAATTTTATCTCCTTTTTCAATTATTGCTTCAGCATGGGTCAAAATATCTATAGCCGGATATTTTTTAGTGATATTTTCCAGCGTCACCACATGCCTGCCCGACTGCCTGGAAAAACGGAACTTGAAATTTACCGATGGGTTATCATCATCCACATCATCCACACGCTCCAATTTATCTAATGCCTTAATGCGCGATTGCGCCATTTTTGCCTTGGATGCCTTGGCGCGGAAACGCTCGATCAAACGTTCTTCCTGCTTAATTTTTGATTGCTGGTTTTTAAACTCGCCACGCTGTATTTCTTCGCGCTGGGATTTTTCTTCCAGGTAGAAAGTATAATTACCGGCATACACCGTCAGTTTTCCTTTACGGGCCTCAACGGTGCGGTTAATAACCCTGTCCAAAAACCACCGGTCATGCGATACAATTACGATCGCCCCTTCAAAAGCTTTCAGGTATTCTTCCAGCCATTGGATGGACGGTAAGTCCAGGTGATTGGTCGGCTCATCCAGTAAAAGGATATCAGGTGCCTGCAAAAGTATCTTTGCCAGCATCACGCGCATACGCCAGCCGCCTGAGAATTCGCTCAGTTTGCGATGTGTATCCGGTTCGCTGAAACCCAAACCGGCTAAAATTTCGTGGGCCTTGTATTCAATATTATAGCCGTCAAGCACTTCAAACTCATGCTGTTTGTCGCTCAATTTATGCAGCAGGTCCTCGGTATAATCAGTTTCGAGTTTTTTCAGCAATTTTTCTATCTCATCCAGCAACTGGTTCTGGCGCTCAAAAGCTTCCATCGCCACGTGCAAAATATTCTTATCAGAGGAATAAGATAGCAGGTCCTGGTTCAGGTAACCCATGGTCAAGTCCTTGGCCATGGATATAGTGCCTGATGTCGGCGTGTACTCACCGACTATCATTTTCAGCAGGGTAGTTTTACCGGTGCCATTGGCGCCAATAAGGCCTATTTTTTCACCGGGTTTAATATGCCAGTTGGCTTCATCATATAATGCCCTTGCACCTATCTCGAACGTAAGATTATTTATCGCTATCATTTGCGCGCAAAGGTACGATTTTAGGCTGAAAGGGTAAAGGATTTCGGATTTCGGATGTTCAATTTCGAATTTAGCTTTTGCGGTCAACTTTAATTCTGGAAATTCTTCAATTCCGTAAATTCAGGTTCAGACAATCTTACTAACTTCGCGGCATGTACCAGTTGATCAAACCGCTGCTGTTCCAGTTCGACCCCGAGAAGGTTCACTACTTTGTCACCCGCAATCTCCAGCGTTTTAATCGCCTCCCCGGAGGTGCAAAATTTACCCGGATGTTGTGGGATCTGCAGGATACGCGCCTTGAAAAAGAAGTATTCGGTTTGAAATTTAAAAATCCGGTTGGTTTAGCCGCAGGCTTTGATAAAAATGCCGAAGTAATAGGCGAAATGGCCGACCTGGGTTTCGGCTTTATTGAAGTTGGCACGGTTACCCCTTTGCCGCAGCCGGGGAATATCAAACCACGGATGTTCCGCCTGCCGGAAGATAAGGCCCTCATCAACCGCATGGGTTTTAATAATAAAGGCGCCGATGCTGTCGCTGAAAATATTGCTGAATGGCGAAGAAATGCTAAAGACTCACAAAAAGGCTTACTTATTGGCGGTAACATCGGGAAAAACAAAGTGACGCCTAATGAAGAAGCTGTAAACGATTATATCAAATGTTTCGACAAATTATTTGATGTCGTAGACTACTTCGTAGTGAATGTTAGCTCGCCCAATACACCGGGATTACGTGCATTGCAGGAAAAGGAGCCGCTGATGAAAATATTGAATACGCTGCAACAGCGAAATTCAAAAAATGGTATCAGCAGACCAATATTGCTAAAAATTGCGCCTGACCTGACACATGAGCAACTAGATGATATCGTAGATATTGTAAAAGAGACAGGTATTGCCGGATTAATTGCAACCAATACTACCGTTGTTAGAGAGGGTTTAAAATCGGGCAAGATAGCCGGCGAACAGGGAGGATTGAGCGGTAAGCCATTAACTGAACGTTCTACAGAAGTGATTCGATATATTGCTAAAAAATCGAATGGAGCGTTCCCGATAATAGGGGTAGGTGGTATTCATTCCCCGCAGGATGCAATGGATAAATTAAAAGCAGGCGCCTCACTCGTGCAGCTTTATACAGGCTTTATTTATGAAGGGCCGGGACTGATCAGCCGTATCAATAAAAAAATCCTGTCGGTATAAAACCAACAGGATTTTATAATACTTTGCAGAGACGCGATGCATCGCGTCTCTACGTAAATTATTTACCTAAAGCCTTAACGATAGCTGCATTATTTTTTGCAACCTGGCTCTTTTTTGGCTCAGCCGAACGGTTTCCCAATTCAATGTTGGTAGCCAGTTTAAGCTCCTGTACTTCTAAACGCGAAGTAGTTTTATTTTTCCTGTCTTTTCTTTTTAAACGTGTAACGCCCATGGTGTTTAATTTTAATGTTTTTAACCTCGAGGTCGGGAGCGGATTCGAACCGCTGTAGGAGGTTTTGCAGACCTCTGCCTAGCCACTCGGCCACCCGACCTTTTTAAGGAGTGCAAAAATAGCATTTTTTTATTGGAAGACAAGTTTATTTGAAGCTTTTCCTGGCACTTTCCGAGCAAAATAAGGCAGTGGCGATAGCTACATTGAGCGATTCAGCTTTGCCAATGCGCGGTATAGTAACGGCTTTTGTAATCAATTTCTGTACTTCGGGCCGTATGCCGTTGCCTTCGTTACCCATCAACAGCAACCCTTCGTTGCCAAAATCGGTATCGTAAATATTCTCTCCATTAAGTAAAGCGCCATAAACCGGGAGTTTTATCTGAGACAGAAATTCGGAAAGGTCAGCATAGTGAACTTTCACCCGTGCCAATGAACCCATAGATGCTTGTATTACCTTGGGGTTGTAAATATCAACGGTATCCTCTGAACAAATGATGTTAATAATTCCAAACCAATCAGCAATACGAATAATGGTGCCCATATTGCCGGGATCCTGTATGCCATCAAGCACCAGCGAGAACCGCCCTTTCAAATCGCTACGCTCCAAAACCGGCCATTCGGGTATCCTGACCAGGGCTATTACATCCTGCGGAGTTTTTAAACTGCTGATCTTCCCGAGCTCTGTAACAGAAATTTCACATGAGTTTATTTTTTGGGATAATTTCAGCACTTTTGATTCGAATGCGGAAGTGTGGTAAACAGCCTCTATAGAATAAGCGGAATTAACAAATTCGGCAATAGATTTATAGCCCTCTGCCAAAAAAAAACCGTGTTCGCGGCGAAACTTTTTATGTTGTAATGACTTTAATAAATTGATTTGAGATTTTGAAAGCATATAATAGTCCAAAAGGTTACCGCCTTACAATATTAAGTATTCTTCTTGTTTTTCTGGTCTCCGGCTGTAGTTTAACCCGGCGGCTAAATGATCACCAGGCGCTTGTACGAAAGATCACCATCAAGGGGGTAGATAAGGAGTTCCAGGAGGCTGCGGTAAATTACGTTGATAAGGACCAGCAGCCAAATAATTGGCTAAATCTTCAACTGTATTACACTTTTAGCCGAAAAGGGAAAAGGGATATTGGCGAACCGCCCAATTTATTGGATAGCAACCTGGTTGAGTTTTCGCGGCTGCAGATCCAAAAATTTTTGAGAAACAAGGGCTATTTAAAAGCAACGGTTACCGACTCGATAAAAGTAAAGAACAAAAAGGCCGAACTGTTATTTTATGCTGCCGAGGGCCCAATGTTCCGGTTCAGGGAGTTTAAGGATAGTATAGCTGATAAAAAGGTACGGGCATTATTCCGCCAATATCGCGGTACTTTTACGCATATCAGGCAAGGCGGACGGTATGATACGGATAGTTTAGCTTCGGATAGGGATGAGATCTACCAGTTGATGAAACGCAATGGTTATTACGACTTTTTGAGGCAATACATCGTTTTTAATTCGGATACGACTTACAATAACAAGGTAGCGGATGTTACCATGATCATCGATAATCCGCCAAAAAAATCATCACACCCTATCTACACCATAAACAATACTATTATCACCATTTCGACCAGCAGCGGGCGCAACACGGGCAAAGCTGATACACTGAAGGTTGATTCGCAATTCAAATTTGTAGATTACTCTCATAAATTTCAACCGCGCATCATTACCATTTATGATTTTCAAAAAAAGGGTACGCTGTACAACATCGACAAACAAACGCTCACTACCTCAAGGCTTGCCGAACTGAATGTTTTCAGAAATGTGCCTAACCCGACCTACGAAAAATTGCCGGATAGTACCAACCGGCTCAATACAAAAATTGACATGATACCGTTGAAGCAAATGTCGGACAGGGTGGAAGGCGAATTCCTGTTTAATGGCGGTCGTTATGGGTTTGATGTGGGTAATACCTTTACAGATAGAAATATATTTAAAACGGCCACTATATTGCAGGTAAAGCTGGATTACAGCACTTTGTTTGATAACGGGCGAAATTCCACAGTAAGTGGTGCTGTTGAGAACCAGGAATTTAAAATAGGGGCCAGCGTTACCTATCCGCAAATACTGGCGCCTTTTAACCTCCCGATATTGGGTAAATACGGTGTGCCGCACACTACTTTTGCAAGCAATTATTCGTTGTTTTTTCAAAAAGGACTTGTAGAACGTGAGAGCTTCCAAAACTCAATAACGTATGATTTTACTGAAACACCCGATAAAGTTCACACATTAACACCGATTTCTATCGAGTTTTCAAAGGGCATTATTGATCCGGTAGCCAGGGCTGAACTAATAAGCGGCCATTACTATTCATATGTTTATCTAATTGGCCGCACAATATTTACCTCAGGTACGCAATATACGTACCAGTTAAATGCCAATAAACTAAACTCTTACAAAAATTTCCTTTATTTCAGGGGCTCACTGGATATGGGTGGCAATACGTTGTCATTACTGAGCAACCTGTTAAATACGCCCCGCGATACCTCCGGTCAGCGTACCATTTTCGGCTATACTTTTGCCCAGTATACCAAAGCAGAGGTCGATCTGAGGTTTTATAAAAGCTTAGGCGGCAATAGGCAATTTATTTTGAGGTTTAACCCGGGCCTGGGTGTCCCTTATGGTAATAGTTCGTTACTCATCTTCGAGAAGAATTTTTATACCGGTGGTGCGAACGACATCAGGGCCTGGCTGCCGCGTACACTTGGCCCGGGCCAGTTTAACCGCGGTCTTGCTTATGGTACCGATACTGCAACACGCGACCGGTTAAAATATCTTGATCAGTTTGGCGAAGTTAAATTTGTGGCGAATGCCGAATACCGGTATAAGCTTGCGGATAATTTCTTTGGTTCGATATTAAAAGGGGCTGTTTTTGTAGATGCCGGTAACGTTTGGCGCTTGCATAAACAGAGCCAGTATCCTAATGAGGAGTTCAGGCTAAATAATATTTTGCCATCTACCGCCGTAGGTATTGGTACGGGTTTCCGGTTCGACCTTTCATTCTTTGTTTTCAGGCTTGATGCCGCACTGAAATTTAAGGACCCGCAATTTACCGGCTCAGATCAATGGGTGCTGATAGACCACTTTAACGAATTGTTCCATTCGGGGACATTCAAAAATTCCTATAGAGCTGCAAATGGCGAAAGCTACAACTTTCTGCAGCTTAACTTCGGCGTAGGTATGCCGTTTTAGTAATTATTGAATTATTGATTGAGTGAATTATTGAATCAATTTCTTTATCAGACTTTATTAAACAGGCTTTTCAAGCCATCCACGATGCTTTCAAAAAAAGTACCTGCACCCAGGCCATTGTGGTAATTGAAGAAAATGAATATCACGAAGATGATGGCTGCTATGATGATAAACTTTTTAAACATGTAACCCAACACGATAAGGATGATCGGGATGGCCAAAAGTACTATCCAGCTTATATGTATGGGGGTTAATGTATGATCGCCTTTATAAACGTAATACAGGATGGCATGTGTGCCGTTATCGTTTACATGTTTTACATACAGGAAACTTGATTTATCCAGCTTATGGTGATAAAAAGCGGTGCCTTTATCAAACTTAAGGTCTTCCGCGAAGCCATTTACTGTAAAAGAAAATACACCGCTTACATTTTCGAGAATATTATTCGCCGTGTCAACCGCCGATATCGCAACCTCACTTTGTACAAAGGGGTTTTCCTTTATGGCAAAATGATTGATGGAAACTTTATCAGCAAAAGCAAACGAGGCAGATAAGATGATAAGGCCGGCAATAAGGATAAACTTCTTCATAATAGATAGGCTAACGATGGGAATAAAGTTAGTGTTTTTTGATGATCATAGGTCTACTTTAATAATCCGGACAGCTTCAGGATCGATCGTAGTTGCAATATGCGATTTATAACCATCCGCAATGTCCAATGGCCGGATATGATATAAAAGGTCATCGTACTTAATGTTGTCATCGCTCACATCTATCGATGATAGAAGCGTGTGAAAACCTGTTCCAATGGCTTTTAACACGGCTTCTTTGCGTGTCCAAAAATCGTAAAAACCCGCAAACTGGTTTGGATAATTATTGATTATATTCCATTCATTTGGGGTAAAGTAATCGGTGTATTCAGTCAGATCGATCCTGGTAATTTGTTCGGTGTCAATTCCTATTTGCCCATTGTTGGTAACACAGCATATTACCATATTGCCTGAATGGGCGATATTAAAATCGATACCTGTTTCAAAATATGGGCGATGGTACGAGTTATATTTCATATCGGCCAATGACAGATCTTCCTTACCTAACTGCTGCAATGCTTCTACCAAAAGTAGTTTGCCCCCTAATGATAACTGCCTGTCCATCCATTGTGTTTTGCGCAATATGGGCTGCTGTAAAGATGCAGGCAACAACAGTAGCTTACCTGTAAACTCCTGTTCGCTCCATTCGTGCCTGATCTCTGTATAGCAGCAAATTATCATCATCCAATAATATGTAAAATTATCAGATACCATGCGCGAATTGGCAGAATTATATAGCATTGCGCAGGAACTATTATTTTATACGATAGCGAAATAGGCGACGATAGCAAAATTGAGGCGCTATCCCTGGTTATGAAGGGTGAACGTTTAGCCCCCGGAACCGAATGGACGGGCAGCCCGGTAACGCCTTTGTAATTACAGATCGTCCGGCTGCTCTATACTTTCCCAGGTTTGTTTTTTGTAATAGTGCAGCATGATCCAATTGATGAATAAAAAGGGTATGATCATTATCCATATCACGTTCTCCCATTTTACCAGCCAGTAATGCCCAAAACCTATTCCGCCTACAAATGCAAGTATCACCAGGGAAGTGATCATCCTGCCACCCCCTTGCTTTACCACAACCGGTTTGGAAAAAGGCAGGCCTTTAACCATAAAAAGCGCCATCAGCAAGCCATACACATTACTGACCAAAACGGCCAATATGATATCATTGATGGTTTGCGTGCCCCAGATAGTTACCGTTATAATTGTAAGCACAATGCAATAAGGCAACAGGTAAAGTGTAATGATGGCCTTATACATTCCCGAAAGTATTTTACCCGGCTCGCTGATGGGAGTGGAGTAATAAACCCATGCCGATTTATATTTTTCGGACATGGAAATATGCATTAAAATTGACGACAGAATAAAAGTAGACATGTAGACCAGGAAAACGTAACTATGCCCGTTCCGGATATTTTCCCATCGCTCAGCAATGTCGCCTCCTTTCCCATTCAATACGAAATAAAGGAAATAGATAGGGATATAGCCAAAGGCCGGGTACACTTTCATTTTAAACTCGCGGGTGCGGGCGGCAAGTTTACGGGTGATATTGAACCCAGCATTCTCCACCGGGTCCGGCGCAATAACGCTGGCAATTTTATCTATAAAGCTAAATCTCCTTACCCTTTTAATCCCGGGCTGTGCATTACTATTGCCGTCTGATGTGGCAATAATTGCCAACCGCCGGTTGAAGCCGGGGGCCAGTACTTTTGCCACCAGCCAAATACCTAATAATGGCACTACTAATCCTGTTATGGCAAGCAAACTTGTAGCAATGCCAGAACGCTCATGATGGATGAGTAATTCGTTAAGCGCGGCAATCCATACCGGCGGCAGCAAATAGGCGTACCAATGGGTGAGGATGCTTATATGCTCCAAAATGGATACGTTAATAAGCTTTGGCAATAAATAATAACAACCAAATATCACAATTGAAAAACCGATCTGGATATAGCTGATGATATCCTTAAACTTTTGAGGACTCACAAACTTCATCAGCACCAGGTAAACAATATTTACCAGGAAGATGCTCATGAACGTAGCTTCCAGTATCTGCAAAAAAAATAATGGCACTGCGGCAATTCCATCAATAAAACCTATCATAACCAAAGCCGGTGCGCCTTGCAATAGCGCAAGCCTTAATATATAAATGCTGATATGAAGAATGCGCGACACCGCAATTGTCCTATCATTAACCGGTCGTGGAATCAAAATATATTGATCGCGGGTATCAATGAGTACTGTAGTGAAATCTGAGATCAGTGTAAGCGCCATCAGCACCATGAATATGCTGAAATAAAATGTTTCGCCCACATAAGCCATTTTATTAAGGAACAATACCAGGCCTGTAAATATTCCCATCAGCACAGTGAAAAAACTGACAAACAGGGGTGATTTCGTCTTATTATTTTTTGCATTTTTTCGGCCTGCGAACATAGCTTTCGGCCGGCGGTTATCAATAGTAAGCTTGGTTCTCAGTATAATATAAAGCTGGTAATTGTCTACCCCGGCTTTGGCCAGGATGGGGTTGAGGAATGAAATTAGGCGAAGAAATATTTTGTCCATCACCGGTTAGTCAAAAGCATTAATAATAGCGTCAGTTTCACTTGATGAATCTTCGCGGCCGGTAAGTTTTGAGAACACACGCTCCAGGGTATCGCTGTGATTTTGCTTCAGCGATTCGAAGGTGCCATCGGCGATGATCTCGCCTTTATTGATCAGCAATATCCTGTCCGAAACTTTTTCTACCACATCCATCATGTGCGAGCAGTAGAAGATTGTTTTTCCCTCTTTGGACAGGCGGATGATCAGTTCTTTGATCATAATCACGGCGTTGGCATCCAGGCCCGAAAGCGGTTCGTCCAATATGATGATCTTTGGATTATGAATAATACCTGAGATGAGCAATACCTTTTGCTTCATACCTTTTGAAAAAGTATCCATCCGGTCGTCGGCGTTCATACCAAGCCCAAATGCATCCAGTAATCTTTTGGCCCGGTCATGCAGAGCGCCTTCGTCCATGTTATATAACTTGCCGATGAAATCCAGGTATTCCATTGGCGTAAGCACATCGTATATTTCGGCATTTTCGGGCACGTAGCCAAAAAGCTTTTTTATTTCGAGGGAATCCGTTGCCATATTCAACCCGTTTACCAGTACCTCACCATTAAAATCGGGAATAAGGCCGGTCAGTATTTTAACAGTGGTTGATTTACCTGCACCGTTTGGCCCGATGTAGCCAATTACCTGGCCGGGATAAATATCAAGCGACAGATTTTTAAGTACCTGTTTTGAACCGTAAGATTTGGATAAATTACGGATCTGTATAAGCGGAATCTCACTCATTAGGATGTGTTATAAATTCCCGTAAATTAACGAAAATACTGATAGGGGCGCAATATTTGCATTTTGAGGAGTGTTTCCTTTACATTAATTCCTAAACAATAAGCCATCTTTATCGTTGTGTATCAGTGCGGTATAGTAACTAAATAAAACGATTTGGTAAATCCCTTTCGTCGATTTTAAAAGTACTTCCCGTCTACACTTCAAGTGCATGCATCTATCGCTTTTTTTTGATAATTATAATAGATATTTATTTGATTCATAAATAAATCTGTGCTTATTATTTGGATATGAAAATAAAAACTGTATCATTGTGTCTCAATGACACTAAGTTGTTTTATTGAACCAATAACCAATTATTTAAAGACTGCTCTGCCTGAAATTCAGGAGAGATCAAACCAAATAACCAAAATAATGAAGAAGGTATCTATTCTCGTAATGCTTTTCTCGCTGTTATGTTTTATGAGCATAAACGCATCAGCGCAGAAAAAACAAACTGCCGCTGCCCCGCAACTCGGGAAAGCTCCGTTAAAATCTGTTATAAAAGCAATGACGCTGGAAGAAAAAGCCAGGCTGGTTGTGGGTATGGGTTTTAAAATGCCGGCGATGCGCCCTCCCCGTCAAAAGAAAGACACCGCGGGTGCTAAAACCATAGCGGCAGCAACGCCACCCGCTTTTACTTTACCTCCGACCGATCCAAAGGACGATATTCCTGAAAAAGTACAGGGCGCCGCAGGACGTACACATGCCCTTTCAAGATTGGGCATACCATCTATCACCGTTTCCGACGGTCCGGCAGGAGTAAGGATCGATCCTATTCGTAACGGCGATAGTTCAAAAACATATTATGCAACCGCTTTCCCCGTGGGTACTTTGCTGGCATCCTCATGGGACCCGGCGTTGGTGCATAAAGTGGGCGAAGCCTTCGGCAGCGAAGTGCGCGACTATGGCGTGGACGTATTGTTAGGCCCGGGAGTAAATATCCATCGTAACGCGCTTGGTGGTCGTAATTTTGAGTATTATTCTGAAGACCCATTGGTAAGTGGCCGCATTGCTGCAGCACTTATTAATGGCATACAATCCAAAGGCGTGGGCACTTCTATCAAGCACTTTGCTGCCAACAACCAGGAGACCAACCGGGGTAGCGTGAATACGATAGTAAGCCAACGGGCTTTGCGCGAGATATACCTGAAGAATTTTGAGATCGCGATCAAAGGCTCGCATCCCTGGACAGTAATGTCATCCTACAACAAAATAAACGGCACGTATACTTCTGAAACGCGTGACCTGTTAACAACAATACTAAAAGGTGAATGGGGCTACAAAGGCCTGGTAATGACCGACTGGTTCGGCGGTCGTGACCCAATAGCCCAAATGAATGCAGGTAACGACCTGTTAATGCCCGGAACACCAGCCCAAACCAAAACAATTATTGAAGGCGTAAAGAGCGGCAAGATCAAAATGTCACAGTTGGATGCCAATGTTGAAAGGGTGTTGACGCTGGTGTTGAGATCTCCTGAATTCAAAAAGTATAAATATTCAAATAAACCCGATCTTAAGGGCAATGCCCGCGTATCCCGCATGGCTGCCGCACAAGGTATGATATTACTTAAGGACGATGATAAAGCATTGCCGCTAAAAGGCAAAAAGATCGCTCTTTTTGGTAATACCTCATACGACCTGATCGCCGGTGGTACAGGTAGCGGCAATGTGAACAAAGCCTATACCATATCCTTGATACAAGGCCTAACAAATGGTGGATACACCGTTGATAACAACCTGAAAAGCGCGTATGAGTCGTATATAGTAGATGCAAAGGCAAAACAGCCTCACAATGCTATGTCGTTCTTTATGCTTCCGCCGCCAATACCGCAAATGACTGTTACCCCTGATATGCTTACCCAGGAAGCGGCTGATGCAGACGAAGCCATATTAGCCATTGGCAGAAACGCAGGCGAGGGCGCTGACCGTAAGGTAGATAACGACTTTAACCTGATGGATTCTGAAAAAGCGCTTATCAAAAATATCTCAGATGCTTTCCACGCTAAAGGTAAAAAAGTGGTAGTGGTATTGAACATTGGCGGTGTAATTGAAACCGCCAGCTGGCGCGACCAGGTTGATGGTATTCTACTGGCATGGCAACCAGGTTTAGAGGCAGGTAACGCTATTACTGATGTATTAAGCGGTAAAGTGAACCCGTCCGGTAAATTAGCCACTACCTTCCCTGTTAATTACAGCGATGATGTTACGGCTAAAAATTTCCCGGGCAAAGACCTGCCATTACCGGAAGGCCAAAAGCCAAATATGATGATGGGCCGTCCGGCGGAGGTTACTTACGAAGAAGGTATTTATGTAGGCTACCGTTATTTCAATACGTTTGACGTAAAGACTGCTTATCCTTTTGGTTATGGATTATCATATACCAAATTCAAATACAGCGATTTTAAACTTAGCTCAAAAACACTCAACGGTTCTGTTACAGCCACCGTTACTGTTACCAATACAGGTAATGTAGCCGGCCGCGAGGTAGTGGAGCTTTACGTAAGCGCACCCGTAAAAAGCTTGCAGAAACCTGAAGAAGAACTTAGGGCATTTGGCAAAACCAAATCTTTGCGCCCTAAAGAATCGCAGACTTTAAGCTTTACATTAACCGCAAAGGACCTGGAATCGTTTGATACAGCCCGTTCTGCATGGGTAACTGAAGGTGGTAATTATACCGTTAAGATCGGTGCTTCATCAACCGATATTAAAAAGACCGCCAAGTTTGATGTGCCAAACACGATCACTGTAGAAAAGGTTCACAATGTACTTAAACCGCAAGTTGAGATCACTGAACTAAAGAAATAATAAACAAGCTCACACATTAACTGATTTATATGTACGCCCGTTCCCGGATCTCCCGGGGCGGGTTTTTTGTTTTAAAACGCTATTTTTAGAAAAACTTTTCACCCTGGAACAAGCAATTACCATTCAACCCACACCACCAAAACCGCAGCCAATCGAATGGATCAATAACCTGCGGGTAAAGGCGCTGTTCCTTGTGATAATCCTCCACGCCTCGTCGCCGTTGCTGATGGACCTGCAAAAGGCAAAAACAATCGACTGGCTTGCAGCTGATTTTTACAATGCGCTTTCGCGCTTCGCGGTACCTGTTTTTGTGATGATAACGGGTGCATTGCTTTTTAACAAGGAGTATGAGCTGGATGGTTTCCTCAAAAAACGTCTTTCACGTATTATCTGGCCTTTCCTGTTTTGGAGCCTGGTGTTTGTGGGTTATGGCTGGTATGATGAGGAGTTAAATTTCAATAATGATGTTTGGCATAACATCACGCTGGTATTGCACCAGTTGAAATACGGCGCTTATTATCACCTGTGGTACGTGTATATGCTTATCGGGTTGTATTTAATTATACCCATACTAAGCAGGTTCGTTCGTAACGCAACAGAAAGGGAGATACAATATTTCCTGGTGGTTTGGTTTATGGTCATTGCCTTTAGCCAGCCGTACCTGTCACGTTTCTGGCCGCAGGTTGACGTACGTTATTTTACAGGTTATATCGGTTACCTGGTTTTGGGTTATTATTTAGCCAATAAACCGATCCCGCAAAAAGGCATTCTTGTACCGCTATGGGTATTTTACTTAATGTGCCTTGCCGGGATCACATTAGGCACCTATTTTATTTCCGAAAGTACCCATTCGCTGAGCACCGTTATGTATGAACCGCTGGGGCCGTTTATTATCCTGTATTCGGCTGGTATATTTTTACTGGTACGGGCAACGCCGTATCAAATGCCGGCAGGGCTCGCAAAAATAAGGGACATCGCGGGCCAATATAGTCTTGGTATTTATCTTTGCCATGCTTTGTTTCTCACTTTACTGGATGATCTGGCAGGTATCAGCTATAAGCTTTGTAATCCGTTTATCAGCATTCCGTTAACTGCGATAGTATGTTTTGTGCTTTCATTTTTGTTGATATTTATTCTGAGTAAAATACCGGTTATAGGCAAGTATATAGCCGGGTAGTGTTGCGTTTTTTTCGTATCTTTGATGATATTTTTGATTTTTGACATTCCAGGATTTTAATTTTAACGAGCACCTCACCGAAGGTATCCTAAGTATGGGATACGTTACTGCAACGCCGATACAGGAAATGGCGATACCCATTGTGCTCGGGGGTAAGGATCTGATCGCTTGTGCGCAGACCGGTACGGGTAAAACTGCGTCCTATTTGCTACCGGTATTGCATAAAATAGCACTAGCCGATGAAGGCCACAAGACCACTGCTTTGATATTGGCTCCTACACGGGAACTGGCCCAACAGATAGACCAGCAGGTTGAAGGTTTAGCCTATTTTACCGGCTTAAGCTCTATTGCCGTTTATGGAGGCGGAGATGGCATTGTTTACGAACAGCAGCGCCGCGGTATCCAAAACAAAGTAGATATACTAATTGCTACGCCAGGCAGGCTCATTGCTCACTTGACTTCGGGCGTGTTGAAACTCGACCACATCAAATACCTGATCTTAGACGAAGCCGACCGTATGCTGGATATGGGTTTTATGGGTGATATTATGCGTATTATCCGCGATATTCCTGTTGAGCGTCAAACGTTATTGTTTTCAGCTACCATGCCGGGGCCGATACGCAAGCTGGCAGGTTCGATAATGAAACACCCTGAGCAGGTAAATTTAGCCACCTCGCAACCAGCCGAAGGCATTAACCAGCAGATATACAAAGTTCATAGCGAGCAAAAGTCGAAACTGGTTACGCTGATACTTAAAAACAATTCCTACACGAGTACCATCATATTTGCCAATACCAAGGACGAAGTAAAGCGGTTAAGCCGCGAATTGAAGTCGTCCCATATCAAAGCCAACGCTTTTCATTCTGATTTTGAGCAAAGCGAACGCGAGCAAATACTGCTTGATTTTAAGAACCGCACGCTGCCGGTAATTATCGGCACAGACGCACTTTCGCGTGGTATTGATGTGGAGGGGATAGACCTGGTTATCAATTATGATGTGCCATCTGACCCGGAGGATTATATTCACCGTATTGGCCGAACCGCCCGCGCTGAAACTACGGGTACTGCTATTACCCTGGTAAATGGACGCGATATCCGGAAGCTTAAAAGCATCGAACAACTGATAGGCCGGCCTATAACCGAAAATCCTTTGCCGCCCGAATTAGGGCCGGCCCCAACCACAGAGGAACGCAAGCCTTTTGATAGTAGAAATCGCAATCGCAACAGGAGTAAAGGGAATAATCGGAAAAGGCCGGGTAATAAGACCTCTTAATAATTTAGTTTCCGATTTAAGATCATTAATAAAGTCTTATATTGTAGGCCTTAATGGGTGCTTTCGGCATTTATTATCGAATCTAAATTTACTATTAACTAAACCGGCTGCGTATGACCAGGAAATTGCTATTACCAATTCTGCTAATAATAGTTTGTTTTGGCTGCAAAAAGAAAGAGACCGGCGGCACAACTACCGTGATCACTGCCAAACCGGACTCAACATTCGGTCAGCCCAATAACGAACACATTTCCGTGCTTACCCAGCATAACGACAATAGCAGGGCGGGCCTCAACAACCAGGAAACTGTACTAACTACATCAAATGTCAACTCAAAACAATTTGGTAAGTTATTTATGGTTACGGTGGATGATGAAGTATACGCGCAGCCACTTGTGGTGAGCAATTTGCCTATCGCTTCGGGTACCCATAATGTGCTGTTTGTCGCTACTGTAAATAATACAGTTTATGCTTTTGATGCTGATAAAGGGAGTTTATACTGGAAGAAGAACTTCACTGGCACTGGCATGATAGTACCAAATATTGGCGATATGGCATCGTCGTGGTGTACGCCTTACAACAATATTACTTACAATATCGGCATAATCGGCACGCCCGTAATTGACTCAGTAGCCAGGACAATTTATTTTGTATCACGTAGTAAATCCGGTGCAAATTTTCATCAATACTTACATGGGGTGAATATTGTAACCGGCGCCGAACAGCCCGGTAGTCCTGTCGAAATAAAAGCCAGCGTACCCGGTACCGGCGATGGTAACGTAAATAATGTAGTTAGTTTCGACCCCCAACGCAATAACCAGCGGCAGGGGCTGGCATTAGTTAATGGTGTTGTTTATATATCGTACGCCTCACATTGCGACCTGAACCCTTTCCATGGCTGGATATTGGGTTATAACTCGGCAACGCTGCAGCAACAAATAGTATATAATGATACCCCAAATGGAGAAGAAGGCGGAATATGGGAAAGCGGAATGGGCATTGCTGCTGACGCCCAGGGTAGTATTTATGTAGTAACAGGCAATGGAACGGTAGGAAAGCCGACTCCTTATGCAATATTGGGAAACGGAACGGGCGAGAGTACCAATAGCGCTGATGCAACCGACCCATCTGGCAGATCGGAAAGCGCCATGAAGCTTACACCATCAGGTGGTACGCTGCAAATAAGCAGTTATTTTACACCGACCAATTATTTAGACCTGAATGTTAACGACCTGGATTATGGGGTGATGGGCACTATGCTGATACCAAATTCTAATTACTATCTCACTGGCGCCAAAAATGGAAACCTGTACCTTTTAAATAAGGATAATATGGGCGGATATGATGCTGTGTATGATCATGTGCAGCAAATTATTCCGCTTAGCGTGAGCATGCACTGCCAGCCGGCCTATTACAGGGGAAGCAATGCGGAATATGCATATATATGGTCGGAAAATGATCAGCTTCGCGCTTTTTCGTTTGACAGGGGCAGCAATAAATTTATAACTACACCCACCTTTTCGACGATAAATGGCCCAACCGGGCAAAGCGGTGCGGTACTGTCAGTTTCGGGGAACGGAACTAAGGACGGTACCGGTATTGTGTGGGCGGCGTATGCTACCAGCGGTGACGCCGAGGTAGTGTCGAGCCCGGGAATATTACGGGCGTTTGATGCCAATAATATTACTAAAGAGCTTTGGAACAGTACTCAAAATGCGAATGACTTTGTAGGGAATTTTGCTAAATTTTCCCCGCCTACTATAGCCAATGGCCATGTTTACCTGGCAACATTTTCGAACCGGGTAATCGTATATGGACTTAAATAGATGCTGTACTTTAAGATGAAAAGAAATATTTTAATGCTCCTGCTGAGTATGTGCTTTATAGTTGCGTGCGGCAAAAAAAACAAATTGGTTGAAGTAACTACACTTGCCGGCAGTGGCACGATGAAGTTTGCTGATGGTAAAGGTACAGACGCCTCCTTTTCGAACCTGATGGGTTTGGCTGTAGATTCGGGCGGCAATATTTATGTGGCCGATTCGCGTAACAACAAAATACGTAAAGTAAGTGCCGACGGAACAGTAACTACTATTGCAGGCAGCGGTAAGGATGGTTCGGAGGATGGTAAGGGCAGTTCAGCCTCGTTTTTCTTTCCGGTGGCAATAGCCGCAGGCACTAACGGCAACGTGTATGTGGCCGATACGCACAACAGCCTTGTACGTAAAATATCTGCGGACGGGACAGTTACAACACTTTTGGGCCGTAATCAGCCTGTAAAAAAGGATCTTTCAGATAGCCTTCAAAAACTGGATAACCCTTACGGCATTGCTGTTGGTAAGGACGGGACAATTTATTTTACAGATTGGGCCAAAGATCTGGTATGTAAGATTACACCGGATGGAAAACTTAGTGAAGTTGCAGGCAATGGTGCGCCCGGCTCTACAGACGGTAAAGCACATGCGGCTTCTTTTTATTTGCCTGAAGGTATTGCCGTCGACGATCATAATAACTTGTACATAAGCGATTGCTATAATAATACGATACGTAAAATAGACTCAAATGGAGTAGTGACAACACTTGCAGGCAGGGCCTTCAAACGTAACCAGGGAGCGAAAGATGGGAAAGGAGCGGCAGCATCGTTTAATCACCCATGTGGTATTGCGGTTGATAAGGCAGGAAATGTTTATGTGGCCGATGTTGGTAATCATAAGATACGCAAAATAATACCGGATGGAACGGTTAGCACTTTTGCCGGCACCGGTAAGCGCGGTGCAACAAATGGCGATGCAGCTACCGCTACATTTAATCGCCCCTTTGGTGTAGCAGTAGATAAGGCGGGTAACATATACGTAGCAGATTATCAGAACAACCTGGTTCGTAAAATAGGCAACTAAAAAAAATTAGTGATATCTATTATATTGCATTGTTTTTAAACTACGATCTGATCGATTTCGTAGATAAATTGTAACTGTATTGAACTATCGATTTAGAGATATATGAAGATGAAGTATTTATTACCTGCGCTATTACTCCTGTTTTGTTTTGGTTGTAAGAAAAAAGAAAAGGTTCCGCCTCCTGTCGTAACCAAAATAGATACCAATTTCGGCCAGGCAAATAATGAGCATATTTCGGTACTTACACAGCACAATAATAACACCAGGGCCGGGCTTAATAACCAGGAGACGGTGTTAACTACCTCAAACGTTACCTCATCAAAATTCGGAAAACTGTTCTCCCTTTATGTGGACGACCAGGTATACGCGCAGCCGCTGGTAGTTAGTAATTTAGCTATTGGTTCTGCAACCCATAATGTTCTTTTGGTTGCGACAGTAAATAATACCGTTTATGCCTACGATGCCGACAAAGGTAGACTGTATTGGAAAAAGAACTTCACCGAAGCCGGTATGCGGACGCCTATCTCCAATGATATGTCATCATCATGGTGTACGCCATATACCGATTTTGCCTTCAAAATTGGCATCATTGGTACCCCGGTAATTGATTCTGTTGCTCAAACGATGTATTTCGTTGCAAGGAGTACCGATGGGGTTCACTATGTGCAATACCTGCATGCAGTAAATATTATTACCGGGGCCGAACAAGCCGGCAGCCCGGTACAAATAACAGCCAGCATGCCCGGCACCGGAGATGGGAGTCTGAACGGGACAGTAAGTTTCGACCCGCTTCGCAATAACCAACGCCAGGGTTTAGTACTTGTAAATGGTGTGGTGTATGTCAGTTTTGCTTCACATTGCGACTGGAACCCTTACCATGGCTGGATATTGGGCTACAACTCAAAAACAC
Source organism: Sphingobacteriales bacterium (assembly GCA_044448765.1). Taxonomy (GTDB): domain Bacteria; phylum Bacteroidota; class Bacteroidia; order Sphingobacteriales; family Sphingobacteriaceae; genus Mucilaginibacter. Next base: position 25,520 of record JBIOHG010000017.1, read on the forward strand.
TGCAGCAACAAATTGTTTACAACGATACACCAAGCGGCGAAAATGGCGGGATATGGGAAAGCGGCATGGGGATAGCTGCTGATGCACAAGGTAGCCTGTATGTCGTGTCGGGTAATGGTACCGTGGGCAATGGAAACCATTATATAAGTACCGGCAATGGGACCGATGAAGCCAACCCTAACCCCGACCCAACCGATCTTACAAACAGGGGTACAAGCGCGCTGAAGTTGACGCCGTCAGGCAATACGCTGCAGATAAGCAGTTATTTTACGCCAACTGATTATGTGGCTCTGAATAATAATGACCTGGACTACGGGGTTATGGGTACCATGCTAATACCCAATTCAAATTATTACGTAACCGGTTGTAAAGACGGTAATGTTTATTTGTTAGATAAAGATAATATGGGCGGCTATTCAAGCTCGTTCAATCACATAAAACAAGTTGTACCCTTGAATACCAACTTACATTGCCAGCCCGCCTACTATAAAGGAAGTACAAGCGAATATGTGTATATATGGTCTGAAAATGACCAGCTAAGAGCTATCCCATATACTAATGGCGCTTTTTTGGCCAACCAAATTTTAGGGTCCGATCCCGGCCCGATCGGCGATTGTGGCGTCGACCTTTCAGTATCGTCTAACGGTTCAACAGCCGGGACAGGTATTGTATGGGCTTCATACGCGCAGAGCGGAAATGCCGGAAATACGGTGAGTGTTGGAATATTGAGGGCTTTTGATGCGAATGATGTGACAAAAGAACTTTGGAACAGCAACCAAATCCCGGGTGATGCGCCGGGTTTTTACGCCAAGTATTGCTCACCCACCATTGTTAACGGGCATGTTTATCTTGCAACTTTTTCAAATCAAATAGTAGTTTACGGACTTAAATAGGTTATTTTTTTTCTTGCTTTAATAGCTCATCAGTAAAATGTTGTCGTGATTTTGGTGTCGCGAACTTTTCGGCATTAAAGGAATGGGAGTTTCCTTTGGGTATGCTTAAGCTTTTCCAGTTACCATCGGATAACATTTTGGCTACATATACTATCTGACCGATGTGATAAGGATAATGCGCCAGTTGCCTGTTAATGGCCTCCATCACGGTATGGCCCTGGTTGCGGATGTAGATGATCGTTTGAAGGTCATCCCCGCTTAGTTCACTAAGCGTGTTCAAAAGGCATGCCCAACCTTGGTTCCATATTGCAAGTAATTCTTCCTGGCTGTTGGTATCATTCTCAAATTCGGCATCCCTATTTCGCCATTCCTTTTCGCCATCAGTTGTGAGCAGATCGGTCCAGCGTGAAAGCATATTTCCAGAAAGGTGTTTTACAATAGTTGCAATGCTGTTACTCTCTTCATTATATTGCCAGAACAGCTTTTCTGCAGGTAATTGCTCCATCGCTTTTTCGCCAAGCAGCTTGTAGTATTCAAATTGCTTGATGACACTTTCGAGGTAATCCTTATTCATAATTTTGGTTTAAAATGGTATTGCAAATTTTCTCAATATTAACCCGAAATGCAACAATAAATAATTTTTAATGTTGTAGGTTTATATACATCAAACAAACAAAAGCCATGATCAATCCAGACGATATAATTCCTCTTGATGATGCCGAAGATTCGGATAAAGAAGATCAGATGAGCCAGCAGGATATTCACTCCAATGGCCTTGATGAAGAAAGAATACCCGTTGCCGAAAGCGATCAGCCTGCTACCGATCTGTTGCAACAGGCATTAAACGCTTCAGAGGCATCGTTTACATTGGATGTGGATAAAGGCATTGCCCCAAAAGACCAAAAGTAATAAGGCCGTTGGCCATAATTCGCTTTACTGGTTTAAATGTTTTTGAATGTTCTTCAGCTGGTGAATATGCCTTTGCGTATGCACAATAGTGAACCAAATAAATTCTCTTTTCGACAGAAACCCCAGGTTGGGCATCTCAAACGTTGTACAGATCAAATCAAGGTCTTCAGATCCGGCAACCTTGATAATGCCATCAAAAGTATCTCCAATTAAACCCGTTAGGATGTTTTTATCTTTTGGCTCATCATCTGGCAGAACAAAATCCGGCGATTTCATTTTGATATCAAAGTTTAAGAATATCTCGCTAAGCAATTTTAAATGCTGGCCCGGGTCGCGGTCAGCATGCTTTACCGGCCCGTTTAATGCGTCCAATACACCCGAAGCTGATTTTAAAATATGACGGGCTACCAGCCCGGCCGTCCAGCTTCCCTCAAAGGGTACCACATTTATATTGCCCTGGTCAAAAGAACCCAGTACCTGCAATAGATTCTCCTTTGTTGCTAATAATTCGTCTGTCAGATCGTTTTTCATATATATTTAGATTATCAAATTTGAATGATGCAAATTAGTGTCATTATTTAGGTTTTGAAATGTGTAAATACGACAATCGAAAGGGTTGATTGCGACAGAATTAGAATTTAACTTTGATTTATGAAGACAGTAACGATCATTGTTCCCGAAGGCGCTATCATGGCATGTATTACCGATCCGCGCTATATGTTTACCGCTGTTAATGAATTTTTGAAGGCAGCGGGCAAACCACCCATGTTTAAAGTGCAGGTTGCAGGGCTCACTAAAGAAGTAAAACTGAACGACGGTTTATTTTCCATCAATACCGATCTGCTGCTTGATGAGGTAACTAAATCTGACCTGGTAATTATACCCGCGCTAAGCGGCGATATCAATACAGCGCTTTATATTAACAGGGAGTTTATCCCCTGGATAGTACAGCAATATAAACAAGGCGCCGAAGTGGCAAGCCTGTGTATTGGCGCTTTCCTGCTGGCATCAACCGGTTTGGTAAACGGTAAAAAATGCTCGACACACTGGCTGTTTGCTAATACCTTCAGGGAAATGTTTCCCGAAGTACTATTGGTTGACGACAAAATGATCACCGATCAAAACGGACTTTATTCAAGCGGCGGTGCTACATCGTACTGGAGCCTGTTGCTGTATTTGGTCGAAAAATATACCAGCCGCGAAATGGCCATAATGGCTGCTAAATACTTTATGCTGGACATGGGGCGGAATAATCAATCAGTATTTATGATGTTCAAAGGACAGCGCGACCATGAAGATGACCTGATCGTGAGGGCGCAGGAGTACATTGAACAGAATTTTCAGCATAAAATTACAGTCGACCAGTTATCCGATAAATTTGGCATCGTTCGCCGAACGTTTGAACGCAGGTTTAAAAAATCGACACGTAACACGGTAGTTGAATACATCCAGCGCGTAAAAATTGAAGCAGCCAAAAAAAGCTTTGAAACCAGCCGTAAAACCATTTATGACGTAATGTACGACGTAGGTTATACTGATATCAAAGCTTTCAGGGATGTATTTAAACGCATTACGGGTATGCCGCCAATCGACTACCGCAATAGGTATAATAAAGACGCGGTGGCTATCTGATAAACATGCAATGTACCAACTAAATAGAAGCTGGGGCCTTGATGTTTAAGTTGAAGGTTCCGTTTGTAAGTATTTTTGAGCTTGTCCCAGCACCGGTTATTATTTCAAGAGTGCCGCTAAACGTACCCTGCACATTAGTGCTGCTAATGGATTTAATGGTTATGGTAGCATTAGATGCATTATTGCTGCCATCAAATTGGTAAACAGCGCTGCCTGATACTTGTGTATAGCTCATGTCAGCTTGTGAATTTGTACCGGTATAGGTGCCCGCAACAATGGGTGAACTGTTCGTCACTTCCACAATAATTGAATTAGCTGCACTTGCACTTTGTACGCCTATCAGCGAAAGGGTATAAAATCCACCGGTATTATCCACATGGGCCGTTGCCCCAACATTAAAAGTTTGGGCAGTACCATCAATATTAACGGTTATGGTTCCCGTTGTGTTGCCGGTAGTGTTTGAGTTTTTTTTACAAGATGTTAAAACAAACAGCACACATAGGGGCAATAGTAGTAATCTTAGGTTTTTCATTTTCGAGATCATTTAAAGTTGATTTTTTGTTTTACGGGATAAGGGGGATTTTTGATTCGATTTTCACAAATTAAATTCCAATTTCAGGCAGCTTGATGTATAGTTTAAATGCCAGCGAAACCCTGTACGGTAGTTAGACTCGATATGGCATTTTATATTTACTGGATAAAATTGGGGTCGTTGCTTTGCGCTAACTTGTTTTGCATCAGTACCTCCATCAGCTCCACTCTTTTCTTTGCCTCCTCAACTTTTTCACCTGTAAAGTGCTCGTCGAGCGTTTCAAAGAATAGTTTTTTCCATTGCGCAAAATGTTCGGGTTTTAAGGGATACATCTTATTTAATTCGATGTGTACGCGCATTGTATTGCCCCTGTAATTTGTACCATCCAAAAGCGCGGTTTCCCAAAAATCTATCATAATAGGGATGTGCGTATCCCATTTAAAAAATAACACGTTGTTAAATATGTCGCCAATCGTAGCGTCCTGCTTTACTTTTTTATAAAAATCTTCTACCAGCGAACGGACATCGTCCCGGTTTTCAATGGGCCTCTTCATACAATTCTGTGAATTGTGCAAATTAAGCTATAAAAAGAAACCGCCTCCAAATTTCTTTGCAGGCGGTTTCTTTTAAAAAAGTTTTAATATTTAAAGGGCAGCTAATTCAAGTTCGCATTTGATAGTTGACAGATCAAAATTTACTTTTTTGGCTACGTTAGCAGCAGACAAGTTGGTAATGTTTAAATAAGAAGATTTGTCATAACGGATAATGCCGGTGGTTACAGTGCCGGTAAGGTCGGCTTTTGCATAATCGTTGAGGCTTATGGTAGCTGAATAGCTATCAAGGTCTAATTGCGCTTTAGCGTTGTTATACAATTTAACATCCAGTTGGATGGCTGACAATTTACCGAATGATTTTACTTCGGCGTTATCATATGCCGAAATTTTACTCAGGTCGCTCACCTTAACCCAAACCACCAGTTTTTGAGTGGCATAAGAGCTGATGCGCAACACGCCGTCCTGATCCTGAACCATGGCGTTGTTTGTATAATATTTGTTGTAAACTTTTACCTGGTCGTTTGATGCGTCCGACACAAACAACTCAACGTTGCCATGTATCTCAATTTTGTTAATTTTAGTTACCTCGGCTAAAGTGGTTGCTTCTTCTGTGCTGGTAGCTGCTGCAAGGCTTGATTGGCTGATGCCGAATACTGATGCTAATGTGATTGCGATTGTTACGATTGAAGTTTTCATCTTGTTGATTTGTTTTTTAGTGGTGATGAAGCTATCACGAACGATTGTTGGTTTTTTTGTAGTTCGTGATGGTTTCATTGTCTTAATATTTGTTGTGAGTAATTTGTTCGTTTGTTTCAATGACCAAATGAACGGCGAATTTTCAGATCTGTAAAACGAAATAGACCGTCGCCGGCCAGTTGTAGACAAATGGGCTAATTTGATCGATAGACGTTATTTGGCTGTTTTTCAGTTAATTAGTGGATGTAAATCGGTCGAAAAGCGCGTTTCGTCGGTTCTGGTATTCCTCTCATCGGTTAATTTCGCCGAAAATCATATAAAAAGTATCCAACCGACTGTTTCAATCGGGCGCTATAACCAATAGGAATTTGATTACGTAAAAGGAGGTAACAGGATGTAACCCTGTTAAAAGCTGATTATAAGAACTTTATTTTTCCAAATGGTTAAACCCGCTCTTCTAATGCGATTGATGAAGGCAAATTACGTGCTTGCTGCATTGCTAATGGCATTTTCATTATCAGCGCATGCACAAAATCAGCAATTGCATTTTACACATCTTGGTACAACTAACGGACTGTCTGACCTGGATGTAAATACTATTTTGCAGGATAAGCGTGGTTTTATATGGGTTGGCACAGCCGATGGCCTTAACCGTTACGATGGCTATAAATTCAGGGTATACCGGAATGATGTTAAAGATACTACAACCATAGGCAGCAGTTATATCCAGGATATGACCGAAGACCGGGAAGGCAACCTTTGGGTAGCCACAATAGGCGGCGGTTTAAATAAATTCGATAGGAAAACCAACCGTTTTCAGCGTTTTCGCCATAATGATAAAAATATCAATAGCATATCCAGTGATTTTGTTACCAGGGTGCTCATCGATAAATTCGGCAAAGTTTGGGCGGCAACGCAGTATACTGGCTTAAATGTTTTTGACCCTAAGCGCGGTATTTTTTTGCATTATAAACACAGGGTAAACGACCCAACAAGCATTGCGGGTAACGAGTTAACCTCGATCTGTCAGGATCATGAGGGTAATATATGGGTGGGTACAGCAAATTATGGCTTGAGTAAATTTGACCAGGCTACCCAAACCTTCGTTAATTATATACACACTGAAAAAGATAAAGGATCGATATCCGGAAACAGGATCACAGCTATTTTTCAGGACAGTGACCAAAAGCTTTGGATAGGCACCCAGGAAGCAGGGCTGGATCTTTATAATAGCCAGACAGGCACCTTTAAACATTTTTTACACGATTCGCAAAACGCTAACTCTTTAAGTAATAACAGCATACAAAGTATAACCGAGGATGAGAACCACGACCTTTGGATAGGCACCGAAAATGGTGGCCTCAGTATATATGCCTACGCCTGGGATCAATTTTTTACCTATGCCCACGATGATGTAGATAACTCAAGCCTTACGGGAAACTCGGTAGATGTAGTCACGAAAGATAAAGATGGCAATATGTGGATAGGGGTTTTTGGCGGAGGCGTAAACCTTTATAAGAAAAGCACAGCCGATTTTACCCATTATAAACATAACTCACAGGCAACAAGTCTTTCCAATGATTTTGTACTTACCATGTTTGAGGACGAAAATTACAATATATGGGTTGGTACAGATGGTGGCGGATTGGATCAGTTCAATCTTAAAACCGGGAAATTTACAGCGTTTAAGCACCAGGATAATAATAAAAACAGTATCTCAGGCGACAATATCCTCACCATTAAACAGGATGACCAGAAGAATCTTTGGGTAGGTACCTGGGGAAATGGCGTAAGCGTGATGGACCCGAACACACACACATTTAAAACGTTCCGTCATAATCCGGCAAACCCCAACAGTATAAGTGGCGACAATGTATATGCCGTGGCCCAAACGCCAGATAAAAAGATATGGCTGGGTACTTTTGGCGATGGGTTAAATTGTTACGATCCGGCTACCAAAGTTTTTACGCATTTCAGGAATGACCCTGCTAACCCGAAAAGTCTTGGCTGCGACAGGATAAACGCTATGCTTTGCGACGATAAGGGCAATTTATGGCTTGCTACCGATGATGCCGGTTTATGCCTGTTTGATACCCATACGTACACATGTACCAGCTTTAAGCATAACGACAACAATACACATAGCATCAGCAATAGTACCGTAACAAGCGTTTTCCAGGATCATGTTGGACGTATTTGGGTGTGCACATTAGGTGGTTTAAACCTTTTTGATCCTAAAACCACCCACTTCGTTGCCTATAAAATCAAAGATGGCTTGCCGAATGATTACGTTGAGGCCGTTTTAGAAGATGACAAGGGTAACTTATGGTTAAGTACCAATAATGGTATATCCATGTTTAACCCTGCAACAAAAGTATTTAAAAACTTTACTACGGATAATGGGTTACAGGCCGATGCATTTAAACAAAGCTCGGCATTAAAAAGCCGTACAGGTGCACTATATTTTGGCGGTGTAAATGGTTTTAACTCATTTTTCCCCGACCAGATCACTGATAACCCCTATAACCCTGCGTTAGTACTTACTAAATTCGAAATATTTAATAAGGAGGTTGGTGTAGCAAATGGCGAAAAAGATAACTCTCCGTTAACGGCTGATATATCCGAAACCAAATCCATCCGTTTGTCACACGATCAATCCGTGTTGTCATTTGAGTATGCCTCATTAGACTATACCTCACCTGGCAAAAAGAAATATGCATACATTCTTGAGAACTTTGATAAAGGGTGGAATTATGTAGACGATAAAAACACGGCAGTCTATACCAATATTCCACCGGGTGATTATATTTTCAAAGTAAAAAGCCAAAATGCCGAAGGTAAGTGGTCGACCAACGTTCTAACGCTTAAAGTTACCGTGGTGCCGCCTTTCTGGTTAACCTGGTGGTTTGAATCGCTTGTTGCGATATTTGTAATTAGCAGTATATATACAGCGTATCGTTTACGTTTACGCAGTATTATCAGGCAGAAAGCAAAACTTGAGCAACAGGTTGAAGAACGCACAACAGTGGTAATGAAACAGGCAGATGAATTGCAGGAGCAATCAGAAAACCTGCAGGCCATGAACGAGGAACTGCAAACACAATCTGAAGAAATACAGGCCGTGAATGAGGAGCTGCTTTCGCAGTCGGAAGAATTGCAGGCGCTGAACGAAGAGCTGCAGGCGCAATCGGAAGAACTGCAGGAACAGAAAAATCAGGAATTCCAGGCAAGGCAGGAAGCTGACAAAGCCAACGAGGCCAAGAGTATATTTTTAGCTACCATGAGCCACGAGATCCGCACACCGATGAACGGCGTGATTGGTATGGCATCTCTGCTTGCGGAAACAAAGCTGAACGGCGAACAACGGGAATATACCGAAACTATTATTAATTGCGGCGACAGCCTGATCAATGTCATCAATGATATACTGGACTTCTCAAAGATCGAATCCGGTAAAATGGATATCGAAGAAGAAGATTTTAACCTGCGCCAGAGTATCGAAGAGATAATGGACATGTTCTCGCAAAAAGCCGCCGAACAGCATTTGGACCTCATATACCAGGTTGACTTTAATTTGCCCCGTTTTGTGATAGGGGATAGCCTGCGCTTAAAACAGGTGATTATTAATCTCATCAATAACGCCATTAAATTTACCTCGCAGGGCGAAGTGTTTATAAAAGTTTTACTATCTAAGGCCATTTCAACTGATGAACTGGAGATTGCTTTTAGCGTAAAGGATACCGGCATAGGTATACCTGAAGAAAAGCTTTCAACCTTATTCAGGCCATTCTCGCAGGTCGATTCATCCACCACGCGTAAATATGGCGGTACAGGCCTCGGCCTTATCATCAGTGAGCGTTTGGTTAAACTGATGGGTGGTAATGTTTGGGTGGAGAGCCGTGTGGGCGAAGGGTCAACTTTTAACTTCACCATCAAAACCAAAGCAAGCACAAAAATTGTTGAGGAAACACCATTGCTGCCAGGTTTCGCAAATTTGCAGGGCAAAAAGGTTCTGATAGTTGATGATAATGAGACCAACCTGATCATCCTGAAATCACAATTGGAGCATTGGAAACTGGCTACGGTAGTTTGCAAATCGGCTCAAAGGGCACTGGAGATTTTATCATCGGATAAATCCATACAACTGGTTATTTCGGATATGCAAATGCCCGGAATGGATGGCGCCGGCCTGGCCACCGCCATAAAAAATTCTGCAAATCCCGTACCTGTTATCATTTTAAGTTCGATAAATGATACCAGCAGAAAAAGTCACCCTGGTTTATTCTCGGCGGTACTAACCAAACCGGTGAAACAATACCATTTGTTGAAAGCTATATGTGCCGAATTGGGGGAACGAAAGGAATCTGTTGAACAGGAACAAAATCAAAACAATGTACTGGATGCCAGCTTTGCAGCACAGTACCCAATGGACATCCTGATAGCTGAAGATAACCCAGTGAATCAGAAGTTAATAGAGCGTATTTTGTTTAAATTGGGTTACAGCGTTGTATTGACACAACACGGCCTGGAAGCTGTAAACGCCATCAGCAATAAACAATATGATGTAGTATTGATGGATATCCAGATGCCCGAAATGGATGGTTATGAAGCCACCCGAAGTATCCGTAAACTGGACATACAACAGCCTTATATCATCGCTATGACTGCCAATGCATTATCGGAGGATCGCGATATTTGCCTGAGCCACGGCATGGATAACTATATATCCAAACCGATGAAACTGGAAGCCCTTACCGATATTTTAAAGGTGGCCCATAAAGCTACCAAAGGATCGGTAGTGATCTGAGCGGCAAATTAAATTAATGTTTTTCCTGCTGGTAACCTTTTTGTATCATTACTCTAATGGCCTGGGCAATAAACTCACGACCATTGCTATCGGCCTTTAACTTTTGGCCATCGTCATCCAATTCGTAACGAATACCGCCGTGTCCGTCGTTTTCAGCCTTCAGATGTTTATCATTATTCTTGTATTCCAGGTACCCGCCTCTCGAGATGTAGGCAATATCGGTACCAGCCGGGTTAAAATAGACTTTGCCGTATGACTCGATGCGTAAATTATGACCATTACCGTTCTCAACGATAGTGGTGTGTTTGCCAAACCGACAGGCGGTGATTAACATACCTGCAGCGGCAATGAGCAATAAATTTTTTATTGTTTTCATATTTTACAAATAATCTGATACAATTATATGTAAAATATTAGTACTATCCAATACATAGTACTATAATTAGAAAAAAAATTATTTGGCTACTTGCTAAACTTGTACAAATAAGGTGCCTTATGAGCGCCACCTGTCCATTTTTTGGCCACGCGTTCGAAAACGCCAAGGCTAAGCATTTTGCGCTGGAAGGCGGGTCTCAATAGTTTTTTGTCCAATATAGTCTCATAGAGTGTTTGCAGGTTATTCATCGTAAATTCTCCGGGCATCAGGTTAAAAGCCACCAGTCTATTGTCCAGGTCCCGGCGCAAACTTTCCAATGCCTTTTTGATGATTTGGTTATGGTCCTGCATCAATTTTGGTATGCAGGAAATTGGGTACCAGTCGCAATTATCAAATATTTTATCTGGCATGGGGTTGACTTTAGTAAAATCGACCAAAGCATAATATCCTACCGAAATAAAACGCTGTAACAGCCAATGGTCGTCGCCAGGAACAATACCATTGGCCATCATGATATTTTTAAGCGGGGCAGGGTCGAACCTGCCAGTATCGCCAAAAACGTGAAATTGTTCGAGGTAAATATCTGTTAATCCTGTACGCTGAGAGACAACACGCTGGGCCGCCGTATCAAGGTTTTCTTTCTTATGAATAAAACCTCCCGGCAATGCAAAAATTTCGGACTTTTTGTATTGCATTAGCAATACTTTCAACTGGTGATCGTGAAAGCCAAAGACCACGGCATCAATTGCCAGGCCCGGCATATAGGTTTTGCCTGTGGGATCATTCGCCTCGTTAATTTGCCGGTTCTCCATACTTATTTCTGCGAAAATAAATCAAAGAACTTGATAAAGTATCTAACATCGTTTATTATTGTAATAAATTGTTACAATAATAAATCATTCCCCACTAATAAAATTATATCAAACCAATAAATCAACTTATGATGAGAAAACTGACGCTTATTTTTTCGGGAGCAATGCTGTTCTTAGGCACACAAGCCTTTGCGCAGGGACCGAAGGTGAAAACGGCCAACGGTGTTGTTGAAGGCACTATCGATTCCACCGGTATCCATAGCTTTAAAGGTATCCCATTTGCACAACCGCCGGTAGGCGATCTGCGTTGGAAGGAGCCAATGCCCGCAAAAAACTGGACCGGTACATTGAAGGCCGATCATTTTGGCCCTAATGCGATGCAGAAAAACGTATTCGGCGATATGAATTTCCGTTCATCCAAAATGAGCGAGGATTGCTTGTACCTGAACGTTTGGACGCCCGCTAAATCGGCTAAAGCCAAGCTCCCGGTATTAGTTTATTACTATGGCGGTGGTTTTGTAGCCGGTGACGGTTCCGAATCGCGCTATGACGGTGAAAGCATGGCGACCAAAGGCATCGTATCGGTCACGGTCAACTACCGCTTAGGTATCTTCGGTCTGCTGGCACACCCTGAACTGACAAAAGAATCAGCGCATAATGCATCAGGCAATTATGGTTTGCTTGACCAGGTGGCTGCGCTGCAATGGGTTAAAAATAACATCGCAGCCTTTGGCGGCGATCCAAATCACATTACTATCGCAGGCGAATCGGCAGGATCGATATCCGTATGCGACCTGATGGCATCGCCATTATCCAGGAACCTGATCGCAGGTGCAATCGGCGAAAGCGGCGGCATATTGCCTGTAACCCCACTGGCCGACGGCGAAAAAAGGGGCGCTGCTTTTCAGCAGACAGCAGGTGCATCCTCTCTGGCTGACCTGAGAGCTATACCCGCTGAAAAAATATTGGACGTAGCGGCAAAGCAAGGCGGTTTCAGTATGGCCATAGTTGTCGACGGTTATTTTTTACCTAAACCGGTGGCAGACATATTCGCCGCAGGCGAAGAAGCGCATGTGCCTTTGCTTGTAGGCTGGAACTCGGCTGAGATACCTTACCAGGGCGTAATGGGCAGGGATGCTCCAACACCGGAGAATTATGCCAAAAAGATCAAACAGCTTTATCCCAATGATTCGAGTGCGATGATGAAACTGTATCCCGGCAGTACACAGGAAGAAGTACTCAAGTCGGCCACGCAGTTAGCCAGCGACCGTTTTATCGTTTTCAGCACCTGGAAATGGGCCGAAGAGGAGGCGCAAACCAGCGGGAAACCGGTTTATACCTATATATTTTCGCGTCCGCGCCCGGCAATGGTGGCCTCGATGGGCAATGCCAAACCAGGCCTGGCCGGCGGTGTGGTAAAGGGAGATGCTAACGCTGCACCTGTTAAGGCGCCACCGACTTTTGCGGGGGCTTCACATGCTTCGGAGATAGAATATGCGATGGGGAACCTTTGGGGTAACAAAGTTTACGCCTGGGGACCAGATGATTATAAAGTTTCGGCAACGATGGAAAACTATTTTGCCAATTTTATAAAAACAAGTAATCCAAATGGCAGCGGTCTGCCGCAATGGCCGGTTAATAATAAAACCATTACCCAACAGATCAACATTAATGTAAATACAGCGGCGCAGCCGTTTGATTACCGTCCGCGTTACTTGTTCCTCGATCAGCTTAGCGCGAAGAAATAAACATATAATCGTAATTACCCTAACTATAATATCAGGAGCTGTCCCCATGGGACGGCTTTTGTTTTATGGGCTAATTCCGTGAGATTTTATAGATTTGTTCCCGGCTGAAACGGCAACAATGAATTTTACCAAACCCGAACTTCGCACTGTAAATGTAACCCGTTATGTAACCCCATTGCGCGAGGGTGGCTCACTGCCTGCAATTGCCGAGGCAGATGACGGGTTTTTGTATGTGATCAAATTTCGTGGTGCAGGGCAGGGTGTTAAAGCGTTGATCGCCGAATTGATTGGCGGCGAAATTGCCCGGGCATTAGGTTTTAAAGTTCCCGAGATCGTATTTGCTAATTTGGATACGGCGTTCGGTCGGTCTGAACCAGATGAGGAAATACAGGACCTGCTAAAGGCAAGCGTAGGGCTTAATCTGGGGTTGCATTACTTGTCGGGAGCTATTACTTTTGATGCATCTGTGATGCATGTGCCGTATAAGCTGGCTTCGCAAATTGTTTGGCTGGATTGTTTACTAACAAATGTCGACCGTACACCACGCAACACCAATATGCTTACCTGGAATAAGGAATTATGGCTGATCGATCATGGTGCGGCTTTATATTTTCATCATTCGTGGGATAACTGGAAGGAACAAGCCACGCGACCATTTGCGCAGATAAAAGACCATGTTTTATTACCAAGAGCGACTGAGCTGGAAGCTGTTGATGAAGAATTTAAGCTCATTTTAACACCCGAACGGATTGAGGCAATTGTTTCACTTATACCAGATGAATGGCTAAAAGATGAGTGGCATGAAACACCCGATGAAGTACGAAGTATTTACGAGCAATTTTTAAACACCCGGATAGCAGCATCAGCTATTTTTGTAAACGAAGCAAAACATGTCCGCGAACAACTTATTTGAGTATGCCGTCATCCGCGTGGTGCCGCAGGTAGAGCGCGAGGAGTTCCTCAATGTAGGGGTGATACTGTATTGCTCTAAGCTGAAATTTTTGCAGTGTATGTGCGAGGTGGATGAAAACAGGCTTTGTTCGTTCTCGAATAAAATAGATATAACTGAACTACAGTTGCACCTGCACGCCTTTGCTGAAATATGCCGTGGCAGTAAAGACGGCGGAGCAATCGCTCAACTCGATCTGCCGTCACGCTTTCGATGGCTTACCGCCACCCGCAGTACGGTAGTGCAAACTTCCAAAGTACATCCGGGGTTATGTGAAGATGCTGCGAAAACGCTGGAGAAATTGTATGGGGAGCAGGTGCTGTAATCCGGCAATTTAGTCAAGCATGATCTTCCTGACGAAAAACAAACAGATCATCTTCTACGGCATTGCCAAATATGCTGTTCAGTCGTTCAATAATTCAGTAAATAAATAATTGGAATCAGTCTATAAAGAATTGCTGGCGCACTATTTTGCCGCCCTTCACGTGGTAAACGGCAAGTTCATCGACGATCTTTCTGCCCCTGTCTTCAGTGTTAAAATCCATATGGATGCGAACGGCGAAGTGCTTACCGGCTATTAACGGTTCCGATATTTCAACCTGGTGAATAGTTGCTTTTGCGAGGAACTGTTTTTCACGTTCAATCAGGGTGATCAATCCCCGGGCCGGGGGCATCAAACTATACATAGGATCGATGCTCTCAGCTTCTTCGCCATAAAGCTCCCGGTAGGCCTCCACGAATTTTTGCTCGCGGCAAAGGGCAACGAGGCGGTTGGCTATTTGATGTACAGTTTTCATGCAATATTTTATACTAAACGCCGGGCAGCCGTTTTTATTGAAAAATTATTTAACCCTTACGTAGGTTTCTATTATAATGTGGTCGATATGCACGCTGCCGCTGTCGACTTTTTCAACACCCCGCTGCGTAATGGTATCGAGTCCTGTCTTCATTGTAAAATTAAAATCGTGGTTTTCCCATTCCCTTTCGCTACAATATTTAAGGTGTTCGGTATAATTATCGCCTGCCAGGGTGTAAGTACCCGCGCCTGAGTCGTAAGTAGCAGGAACACTTTTATCTACATTATGGGTAAAAAATGTAAAATGCGTATCGTTATAAATCTTTAAGGTTTCAAGCCCCTTTTTTGGCGATGTATCCGTAGTGTCTTTTTTGGTGATGGATTTACTGCTCAATAGCTTCCAGGTACCGTTCAAAGGCGATTCGACCACGGTAGTGTTATTAACAGCATTTTGTTTACAAGCGGCAAGCGCAAGTGCAGCAAGCGCGAAAAAAGAGAGGATCTTCATTGCAGAAATATGTTAGGTTTATGATTAAATTTTTTCTTCCGGTTGTAAATATAATACTCATATTTGTTTTATCAACAAAGCCGCCATGTATATAGCAGCAGTCCGTTTGCGGTTTTAAGGCCGGGGGCTCCGCTTTCCAACTCTTTTTCAGCTTTCGCTGAACGGTTTATTCATTTACCATTACGCTATTTTCATGACAACAACTCAAACAGCTTCCGGCAAGCTATCACGAATATTTACACTTTTAAAGCAGTCGCTTAAAGGCGGCAATCACGATTTCACCAAAGGCAGTATCCGCCGTGCGGTATTACTTTTAGCCATTCCCATGATGCTCGAAATGGCCATGGAATCGGTATTCGCACTGGTCGATCTTTTCTTTGTTGGTCATTTACACAATAGCAGCTACGCTATACAAACCGTCGGGCTAACCGAATCGGTGCTGACCATCATTTATTCGATCGCTATAGGGATGAGCATGGCCGCTACGGCGGTAGTAGCACGCAGGGTGGGTGAGCAAGATCCTGTAGAGGCATCAAAAGCAGGTATGCAAACCATCTCTATCGCGCTTGTTGTTAGTATTATCATTGGCGCAATAGGATTTTATTACGCCACCAATATCCTGACCACAATGGGCGCATCTGCCGAAACGGCAAGACTGGGCACCACTTTTACCCGTATCATGATGGGCGAAAGTATCATCATTGTGCTGCTGTTCCTCATCAATGGAATATTTCGCGGCGCTGGTAATGCAGCAATTGCCATGCGGAGTTTGGTAATAGCAAACACGGCGAACTGCATCTTGTGCCCTATATTGGTTAACGGACTTGGCCCTGTACCTGCATTTGGGCTAACCGGAGCGGCTATGGCCACTACAATTGGCCGTGGCACGGGGGTGTGTTACCAGCTATACCACCTGTTCAACGGGAAGCACATCATCAGAGCGCAGCTGGCTTACTTAAAGCCCCATTGGGAACAGATCAAAGCGATATTGAAGATCGCCATTCCCGGTATCTTCCAGTTTGTGATAGCCTCAGGCAGCTGGATCATCCTGGCGCAATTGGTTGCGAAAACCGGGGGAGATCGAGGCTCTGCGGGCTATCAAACCGCGATAAGATTGATGTTATTTTTTATGCTGCCGGCCTGGGGTATGAGCAATGCTGCGGCTACACTTGTCGGCCAAAACCTGGGCGCAAAGGAATTGGAAAGGGCAGAAGACTCGGTTTATAAAACTATGAAGTATAATGTGATCTACATGGCACTGGTCACTGCCATTACACTTTTGGCCGCAAACTATCTAACGTCCTTTTTTACAAATGATGCGCAGGTGAGGGAGATAGCCACACGTTCGTTACGAATATTGTGCGCCGGTTATGTTTTTTATGGGATAGGCATGGTGATGATGAGCGCCTTTAACGGGGCAGGGGATACCTGGACCACGACCTGGGTCAATTTTGTTGGTTTTTGGCTGGTACAGATACCACTGGCTTATTTATAGGCTAAATACTGGGAAATGGGCATTGCCGGCGTGTTTTTGGCGGTACCAATATCCGAAACAGCAATGGCCATTGCCAGTTTTTTGCTCTTTAAAACGGGTAAATGGAAGCAGGTAAAAGTTTGATCATTGCGTGTATTTGCAACGAAAAATTAGTGGTTGTTAATATGTGTAAAATTATAAAATCCATACTGCCGTTTGCGACTTATCTTTAAGATATCATTTTACCCCAACCGAACCATGAGCAAGCTAATACTGATCGATGACGATGCGCTTTATCACCAGATGGCCCACATTATGCTGGAAGAATATAGTCCGGTAAAGGAAGTTGTTTCAAGCATGGACGGTAAAGCCACGCTCGACTATCTTATTGAGAATAAAGAGGATGAGGAAAAGCTTCCCGATTATATTTTTCTCGACCTCACTATGCCAGAGTACAGCGGCTGGGACTTTTTAAATGGTTATAAAAATGTATATAACTCGTTTAAGAAAGCTATTCATGTTTATATTGTATCATCGTCCATTAACCCGGATGATATTGAACGGTCTAAAAAATACTCCTTTGTCGATTCGTTCATCATCAAACCTTTAAAGCGGGATTTTTTAAAGAATTTGGTGGATGTGTGATATAAAAAACCTTTAAACAGAAAAGCCGCTCATTAGCGGCTTTTTGTTTGTTGTGCTCCCGACGAGATTCGAACTCATATCGATGGTACCGGAAACCATAATTCTATCCATTGAACTACGGAAGCAGATCGGGCAAATATAGCTTATTTCGGAATTTATTTCTGTTGAATTTCAATCGTATACATCATTTGTGATTCTTCCGGCTTGTAAGTATTAACTGCCTTCTTTTAAAACTTACTACTGCTTCTCATCGTATAAGGACTTGAATTTATGCCGGTTTACCGCTTTATATGAATTATAAACAATACATTTTCCTTTTTCTGTTGATCGTTTTCTGCAAAATGAGCTTTGCACAAGGCGGACTGTCATCAGATGAACTTTTTCAGCAGGCCCGTAAGGCTGCATTTGATCAGAAAGATTATCCCAAAGCGATCAGCCTAAGTACGCAGGCCCTGGCTAAAAGTCCTGATTATTCGGATATCCGCGTTTTTTTGGGGCGTATTTATACCTGGTCGGATAAAACAGACAGCGCACGCGCAGAGTTTACCACAGTATTAAGCAAACATCCTGACAATGAGGACGCAGCATTTGCATTTGGCAGTCTGGAGTATTGGAACAGCAATTCGCCGAAAGCATTGCAAGTGGTGCAGGAAGGATTGAAATTTCACCCGCAATCTAAGGACCTATTACTATTAAAAGCCAAGGTATTAAATGACCTGAAGCGTTTTAACGAGGCTAATACAACCCTTGATATATTGATAAAAGAAGATCCCACCAATTCTGATGCACGCGCATTGGCCGATAGGGTACGCGATAACTCCTCGGTAAATAAAGTTGGTGTTACTTATGATTATATCCATTTTGATAAGGAATTTAATGCCCCCTGGCAATTAGCGAGTGTTGAATATGGCCGCCAAACTGGTATTGGATCGATCATTGGATTTGTCAATTACGCCAACCGCTTTAACACCAACGGTGTACAATATGAAATTGACGCTTATCCGCACATTTCAAAAACATTTTATGCATATGTAAGCGGCGCTTACTCCGGCAACGAGGGCGTATTCCCGCAGTCGAGGGTAGGTTTTTCGTTATACGCCAATTTACCTTCAAGTTTTGAGGGTGAGTTGGGTTTCAGGTACCTTCATTTTACAGGCGATACCTGGATATATACTGCTTCGGTTAGTAAGTATGTCGGCAATTTCTGGATCAATTTCCGCACTTATTTAACGCCGTCAAATAGTTCCGTTTCACAGTCATACACCCTCAAAGCGAGGTATTACACCGGAGGGGCTGATGATTATTTGTCGTTAGGCATAGGCACCGGTGTTTCGCCGGACGATCCGCGTAATATCATTTTGCTCAATGGTGGTAACAACTATAAATTGACATCTGATAACATATCGGCAGCGTTTTACCATTCTTTTAAGCGCCTAAACGTGTTTTTTATAACTGCCAGCCTGGATAACCAGGAATATCAATTCAATACCCGGGGCAACCAGCTGGATATAGGCGTAGGCTTTTTAAGAAGATTTTAACCGGATGAAAAAAAGGCACCTCCTATTATTCTACATATTCCCCATCCTTCTTTCATTTCCGCTTTGGATGTGGATGTTCTGGTATTTTACGCCCAAAACAAAACTGGTTGTAGCTATCGTTGATAAAACCGTGTTAGACCGCGACGGGCAGGAGCATATTTCGCTTACCTGGATGCTGAACAATATGCGATATACCAAAACAAGCGCCGACCGTTACCAGATCGGTGATGACTATTTTGGTTTCTTTCCAAAGCAAAATCAAAAGTTCAGGATCAAAGGATTGGAAAGATTTTCATCGCAGCAATTAAACCAGTTAAGCAGCGATGCCGACATGGCCTATTATACCGACACCTACGGCATTTATAAAAACGAATGGTACAGCCAGCAGGGTAACACCGAGCGTTCGGGTATTTTATATGGTGGTATGAGCGCCCAGGACGTAGAGTTTTTGGCCGATATGAAAGCCAAACATAAACTCATCATCACTGAATTTAATTCAATAGGTTCACCTACCAACGCCGATAACCGCAACAAGTTCGAGAAGCTTTTCGGCATGCACTGGACCGGCTGGACCGCACGCTATTTCGATAGTTTTGACACCGTTAAAAATAAAGAACTGCCCAGATGGCTAATTAATGATTACAAGAGGGGCCACGCAAGTAAATGGCCCTTCCATAAAGCAGGCCTGGCCTTTGTAAATAGCGACGACCAGGTTGTGGTACTGGAAGACAGCACACACTTAACCGATCCGGTACCGCATATTATAACCCTCGGTTACGGCCAAAAGAAGCTTTCGCTGCCCGAAAAAATGAAATATCCTTTCTGGTTTGATGTGATCGCGCCCGATCTTTCGGTTAATCATGCCATATCGCGTTTTGATATTAGCCTTAACCCCAACGGTGCAGCCGAACTAAAGAAATACAACATACCGGCTACCTTCCCGGCCATCATCATGCACAAGGACAAGGATTACCAATTCTACTACTTCTCAGGTGATTTTTGTGATAACCCCATCGGCATGACTACTTCCTATTTTAAAGGCGTTGGCGCGTTCAGGTGGTTATTCTATAACTCCGATGACCCGGCGGAACGTAAGAGTTTCTTCTGGACCTTTTACCGCCCTATGATGACGCATCTCCTGGAAGAGAGCGCGGCGGCGAAAAAGTAGTCGGTTGCAGCCCAGTATTTTCCTGTTTTAGCGGACGCTTGCGACAGATCGAAGGACTGAATACGCTCGGATTTTCGATTTCGGATTTATTTTTTCTTAATTATCCGTATCTTTAACTTATTAGATTTATTGCGACAATGACCACAATGACACTCCAGGTTCCAGATGCACTTGAAAAAGAGCATGATGAGACCGTACGTTTTTTGGCTGCCAAGTTATATGAAGCAGGTAAATTATCTTTGGGACAAGCGGCAGAGATGTGCGGTTTGAAAAAATGGGATTTTCCTGAAGTCCTTGCCAAATTCGATATTCCCTATTTTCAGTATACTGCTGAAGATGTGATTCGTGAAGCTAATGCCATCCGTTAAACCAACCCTGGTTATCACTGACGCGAGTTGTCTTATCATTTTGGATAAGATCAGCTACCTTGAGTTACTTCCACAATTGTTTGATATAATCATCACTACACCTGAAATTGCTGATGAATTTGGTAAAGCTACACCGATGTGGCTAAAGGTAATTGCAGTAACTGATCACAATCGACAACATGAGTTTGCTAAAATTGTAGACCCTGGCGAAGCCAGTGCTATTGCACTGGCTCATGAGGTTGAAAGTGACTACCTCGTTACTGATGACCTTCAGGCACGTAAACTTGCCGTAAAACTAGGCCTTATTGTTATCGGAACTTTAGGCATATTGCTGAAGGCAAAGCAAAAGGGGTTGGTTATCTTACTTAAGCCGGTACTGGAGCAAATCGGACAGACTGATTTTAGAATTACAGCGAAACTGATTGAGACAGTATTGCGCGATGCAGGCGAATAACTAAGTTTTAATTTACTTCAAATCCAATCAATGCTTCACCGCACTATAATGCTGATGTATCGAATCGGGTATGATAAAGTTGCCGGTAACGATCTGGTTGTTACGTTTTTTGAACTGGTCAAAAGCATTGCGTAGCTGGTTGGCTTTATCATCATCGTGTATCGGGTCCTCACCTAATTCAGCGTTCAGCTTAAACAGGTTATCGCCATTCAAGTGGTATTCGCCGCTGATAAAGTCAATGATATCCGTTTTGGTCTGCATCAGCGGGTAGTTGTGCAGGTTCTCAAAATTGCGGTTGGTATCCAGTCCTTGTCCCATCCAGCTTACTAATGATGGCCCTTTGATTTTGTAGTTGTGGTGCAAGTAAGCCAGCAGACTCGGACTGATGTCAAAATGCGTTGACACCGAGGCTATTTGCGCCGTACGCGTCAGCATTGGCGAATAAATGATCAGCGGTACATGGTAGCGGTCAATCTTGTCGCTCATCGGTATTTCGGGCATGCGGTGGTCGCCTGTGATCAGGAATATCGTGTTGTTAAAATCAGCCCTTTTCTTGTACGCGTTGATAAATCCGCGCAAAGCGTCATCCAGGTACATAATACTGGCATATTGCAGTTTGTAGTTACGATGCTCGGCTTTTTGGGCGTCCGTAAAACCTAACTGTGTCATACGCTGCTCAAACTGGGCTAAATATTTATCCTCTTCGTTAATAGCAAAAGGGTTGTGTGTAGATACCGTTAAAACCACGCTCAATTGAGGCTGAGTAGCTTTTTCGTCGCGCGTAAGCAAATAATGCCTGAACAGTTCCTTGTCGTTATATCCCCACGAAAAGCCATTTGGAGCCGGTAAGCGAACATATCCTGCCGGGAATGATTTCTCGTCGTTGATCTCGTCCGTGGCGTTTTTTTCCAGGAACGTTTTCATGTTGTCAAACTTCGAATCGCCTCCATAATAGAACGAGGTATGGTAGCCGTTGTACTTCAGCAGGCTTAATAAGGATAAATGCGCTGGCATGCCATCACCTAGTTCCAAAAAGCCATTTTTGGCGAATGGGAGCGAACCCAATATTGATGGCAGCACTGCGAAAGTACGGCCGCCCTCGCTCAAAAAGTTTTTCCAGTAAAGGCTTTTGCCCGATAATGAATCGATAAAAGGGGTGAAGTTGCCTAAATAGCCGCCATCATTGGTAAACGCGCGGCCCAAGCCTTCAACCAATATAATAACAATGTGCGGTGGTGTTTTTGGATCGCTTTTTATAAATGGTGACAATACATCGGCCACACTATCACTGTGTAAAAATGGATAATGCTGCGGGTCGGTGTATTTGAAAGCGAAAGACTTGTTTTTGCTTGAGGTGCCGTAATCATTGATATAGCTGTCGGCATAAATATCAACCTCATCGGCGCCAGGGAAAAAGTGTTTGTAAGACGCAACCCAAAAGTGGTCGGACTTATTTATAACCAGGTTATTATCATAATCAGATTTAAAATTAGGTTGCCCGGCCCATGCTTGTACACCGATCAATACCACTAACAGTGATATCAGCGGCAACGCAAATGTTAAATACTTCTTTACCCTGAGGCGCGGCGCCAGGAACCATAAGGTAGCAATAGTACCGGCAACTATCAGTATAAAAGCGATGATATCAAACAAACTGATACCGCCCGAAGCGCCAACCGTTTGTTTGATATCTTTTATAGAATACCCATAAAGATCGGCCCCCAATGGTACCAGCGAGGTTGTAAAATAGCTGGTTAGGCAAAGTTGCAAAACAGCCATGATGACGATAAATGCCGAATAAACTGCTCGCGCAAACTTTTGCGAAAACACGTTAAGCGGGATATAGATTAAAAAAATATAGATGAGCGCTTTGAGCCAGAAAAACAGGTCGTTTAAAAATGACCAGCCTAATGCCCCAAAAAAGTTTTTTGGAAACTGGTGAACTACGCCGTTATAAACAAGCTCAAATACGCTTAACAGCAAAATGATTATCAGCCACACAACCGAAAGCCGTGCAAATTGCGCTGCAGCTTCTGTGAACTTAGTAAATAAGTTTCTTTCCGGTGATACTTTACTTTTCATTACTTAATATTATGGATGGCTTGGGCTCCTGTGCAAACCCTGTACGGGTCATTTCGCCCCATGCGTTACGTTTTCTCAACAGATCAACATTCCCCCGGATGGATGACCATACTACAAAGGGGTGAAATATAAAAGGTTCCAAAATGGCCACAAGTACCAGGTGGAGTATTTCTTTCTTTTTCTTATACTGGTGATAGGTTAAAACCTCCATCATGATGGCAAAAATGGAATACAGTATACCAATGCATACTACGCCGACCATGATCAGGATGGCTTGCCAGTTAACAGAATACAGCGAACAATATATAATGATACCTATAGTGCCTAAAAACTCGATGATAGGAGCCAAAAATTCGAAGAAAAACCAGTAGGGGTAACTCAGCATCCCTAATAACCCGTAACGCGGATTAAAAAACATTTTTTTATGTGTACGGAGGGTCTCTATAGTTCCCCTGGTCCAGCGGTTGCGCTGCCTGCCTAATATCCTGTAGGATGACGGTGCTTCGGTCCAGCATAAAGGATCAGGAATAAAACTTACCCTGTACGGTACATCCAATTCTTCCATGTAGCGGCGCATGCGCACAACCAATTCCATATCTTCGCCTACGGTATTGGGGTCATACCCGCCGCATTTAATCACGATCTCGCGGTCAAACGCGCCGAAAGCACCCGAAATAAGCAATAAGCCATTCAACCTTGTCCAGGCCATGCGGCTTAATAAAAAGGCGCGTATATATTCAAGGGTTTGTACCCTCGGTAAAAACTTCTTGGGTAAATTTACTTTCACGAGGCGACCATCCTCAATTTCGCAGCTATTGGCAATACGCACTACGCCGCCGGCTGCAATAACGCGCTCGTGCGAGGCCTCTAAAAATGGTTTTGCAAGCTTTAAAATGGCATCCTGCTCTAAAACGCAATCCACGTCGATACATACGAAATAATCGTTTTTGGCAATATTAACGCCCACGTTCAGCGCATCGGCTTTGCCGCCATTTATCTTGTCTACAACGATAAGTTTACGGTAAACAGGGTTGCGGCTTTTATAAACGCCTTTAACAGGCTGGGTCTTTATTTGCTCATTTACAAAAAAATCAACCTTATACAAGTCGTATGCGGCGATCAGTTTTTCCAGTGAATTATCTTTACTGCCATCATTAATGATGATGACTTCGAGATTATTGTAATGCAGGGAGAGTAACGACCGGACGTTTTCGATGATGGTGGCCCCCTCGTTATATGCCGGTGCCAAAATGCTCATACTTGGCGCTTCGGTCGATGATGCTAATACCCGGTAATCGGTAAAACTGTTTTTATTCAGATACAGGCGCGTTTCGCTGATCGAAAATGCACCTATAAAAAAGTAGCAGATCAATAATAATATCGAATACAGCAAAATGCCATAAGTAAAACAGTGCAATACAAAGGTTTGCCAACTCATGCTGCTAATTCTCCTTTTATTTGCAGGGCTATCTCATTTAGCGGATATCCTGATTTTTTTACATGTTCCTGTAAAACGATCATGCCGCGATCGCCCATTTTAGCCAGGGCGCGTGCGGCGCTGCGTTTCATTTCATAATTATCGTTACCCAAAAGGTCCGCTAAAAACAGGATATCTTTTTCTGTTACAATGTGCTGCATAGCATTGATCATCGCCAACTGGTGTTTAAACTCTTCACCCAAAAACCTCGATATAAAAGCATCAGAGGTTTCATCAGTTGATATCAGGCTAAGAAAATTGATAGCCTCCGTGCGCACCTGTGTATCTTCATGGTCAAGGCAGGGTAATACATCATCGTGCAGATCAAACCGCTGGTAGTTACGGGCAAGTTTTAATGCGAACACAACCACGCTGTCGTTCGCCGACTTGAGCCAGCCGTCCAGCTCAATATTTGAGGGCGGAACGCCCGAAAGTTTTTGTAATAATTTAATTTGCTGCCAGTCCGAAATAGGATAGGTGGCAATATCTAAAAACCTGAGGCCTTCAAAACCATTAAACTGCACCAGTGCGCTTTGGGCTTCCATGCGCACGTGCTCGTTCTGGTCGTTGGTAAAAGGATAAAGCAGCGCTGCGAATTCGTCTATTTCCATTACAGTCAGTTCCTGTATGGCTTTTGCTTTAATATACCATTTGCGGCTTTTTAAGCTTTTTAAGGCATACTTTTCAAGTTTTAATTGCAGAAAGAGTTTGTTGAGGTTTTGAGAAGCTGTGCCCGACATATTTTTTTTAACTGACATGATCTCGTCAATAAGCAGTTTCCTGAAATGCGGATTCTGCATCAGCTTCGTCACATTTTCCGGAACAGTCAACGGGCCTGTTTCATCCTCATCAAAAAATACGGCTTCATGTATAAGCTCATGCACCATTGGCCGCCATTTATGATGCCTTTTTTCAATAACACTTTTAAAATACATGTAAAATAGCATGTAGGTTAAAATGACCGCCATAAGTAGCAGCACACCTAACACAGCTATTTCCTGGGTTTGCAATCTTAAAAATAATGTAAGTAAGCAGGCTTTAACCATTTACAATTTTGTTTAAAAACTAAAGCAGGTATACAGGGGTTAAGATTTTGAAAGTTTTTTAGTGTTTAACCGTTGAAAAATCAAATCTCCGCACACGCACCGATAACTCATTCGGGCTAAATGGTTTGGTGATATAATCATCAGCCCCAAGCTGAAATGCTTCAAGGACAACGTTCTCCTGGCCCATGCCTGAAAGGATAATAACCGGTGTACCGGTAGGATATTTCTTTTTTACAGCGCCAATAACTTCGAGGCCCGATAAATAAGGCATCATTATGTCTGTTATCACCAGGTCGGGCTGAAACTCGGCTAACATTGCCACCGCCTCACGGCCGTCGTGAGTAACAATGATCTCGTGCCCGTCTTTTTTAAGGCGGTACTCTAACATCTTCAGCATCAATTGATCATCTTCGGCTACCAATATCTTCATGATTCAAAAATTTAAATTTTATACAAGTAAGGGGTATATAATTGCTAAGCAATAGACCTTTATACGTGCCTGCGTTTGCAATAGTTCGGCTATATTAAATTCCACGTTGAAGGCGTAAATGGAGTGAGTGCTGTTTGGGGATACAGTGGCACTTCCGGATCCTATTTATGTAAAATAATTATATACAACAGCCATTTGTAAAACATAAACCACCAAAATAGCCTTATTAGGATATTATGAATAATACTTCATTATATCCTTTACGGTTCGATCCGATCTATCAGTATCGCTTATGGGGAGGTCGAAAACTATCCAACTTGCTCGATAAACCATTGCCCAAGGATGAGCCGATCGGCGAGGCCTGGCTGCTGAGCGACCGAAAGGATCATCCAAGCCTGGTAAAAGATGGAACTCTTAGAGGCAGCAAGATAGCCGACCTGTTAAAGAAGTACCCTGAAGAATTGATGGGAAAACTGGCCCACCGGTTTGACAGATTTCCCTTGTTATTAAAATTCCTGGATTGCAAAGAAGTGCTTTCCGTACAGGTACACCCTTCAGACGATCAAAAGAAATATATTCCTAAAGGAGATACGGGTAAAACCGAAGCCTGGGTGGTTTTAGAAACCACCCCTGAAAGTCGAATTTATGCTGGGTTAAAACCTGGAACTAACGAGGAAAATTTAAGGGAAGCGATAGAAGGCCATAAAGTAGCCGACAAACTGCACAGCTTTGTACCTAAACCAGGTGATGGCATATTTATTCAATCGGGTACTGTGCACACGCTTGGCGGTACGGTGGTTTTTGAAGTGCAGGAAAATAGCGATGTTACGTTCCGGTTGTATGATTGGGACCGTATCGATGCTAAAACCGGTAAACCGCGCGATCTGCAATTAGATGAAGCCATTGCCTGTATTGATTTTAACCAGGTAGATATTGGCCCGGTTGTGCCGCTTTTGGATGACAGGCACCCCACAGAAAAAGAGCTGTTGTTTAATTCAAACCATTTTATGCTGTGGCGTATTAAAAGCGGACCGGCATTTACCGTTGGCGCAGAAAATGAGCCGCGCGTGCTGGTTTGCATCGAAGGTAATGGCGAGCTAAATAGTAAAGGAATTAATTACCCCTTAAACAAAGGTGATATTATGTTACTCCCGGCCATTTTGGGCGAATGTATTTATCAGCCATTTGACAAGTCGGCAATATTAGAAATAGCCGTTCCAGAACCTCATAAAAAATGAAAAAATTGATCGTATTCGATCTGGATGGAACCTTAGCTGAAAGCAAGGCTGCGCTTGACCCTGAAATGGCTAAACTTTTTACCGGACTGCTTAAAGTAGCAAAGGCAGCAGTTATTTCGGGGGGAGATTGGCCACAGTTTGAAAAACAGGTTTTATCTAAATTGCCAAAGAAATCAGCATTAAAACGACTGTCCATATTGCCTGCTTGTGGTACAAAGTATTACCGGTATAAGGCCGGTTGGAAAAAATTGTATTCGGAAGATTTTACAAGTGACGAGAAAAATAAGATCATCGAAAATCTCGAAAAAGCGGTAGAAACTTCGGGACTCAAATTTAAAAAAACCTGGGGCGAGCAGATCGAAGACAGGGGCAGCCAAATCACTTTTTCGGCATTAGGGCAGCAGGCACCACTGGACGCCAAGAAAAAATGGGACCCCAATTTCGCTAAGCGTAAAAAAATCAAACAGCGGTTAGGCAAATCATTGCCCGAATTCTCTGTACAAATGGGAGGGGCCACCTCTATTGACATCACCAAGCCGGGGATTGATAAAGCGTACGGCATCCATAAACTCCAGAAAACGTTAAAAATTAAAATCTCAGAAATGATCTTTATCGGGGATGCACTATTTGACGGCGGCAACGATCATCCCGCCCGCAAAACAGGTGTGGATTGTATACAGGTGAGAGACCCTGACGAAACCAAAAGGGTGATCGAAACCATTATCTCATGTTTAAGTGTTAAACAAAAAAATAAAAAGAAATGAGCGATATAAAACTTCACAGGTTAGGTATAATAATGGAGCCTGAGCCGGGCAATGCCTTTGAGGTTGAAGGGGTGCTTAATCCGGCGGCGGTTCGCGGTCCTGATGGGCAACTTTATTTATTTCCCCGCCTGGTAGCTAAAGGCAATTATTCGCGCATAGGCATTGCCAGGGTAAATTTTGATAAAAACGGCAACCCTGCAGGTGTCGAAAGGCTTGGAATTGCGTTAGAACCGGAAGCCGACTATGAAAAGCGGCCTGATGGTGGTGGCTGTGAAGACCCGCGCATTACGTTTGTTGAGCCGTTAAAGGAATATATAATGACCTATACGGCTTTTTCTCCTGATGGCCCGCGGATAGCATTGGCGCGGTCAACGGGCCTGTTTAAATGGGAGCGTTTAGGTTTGGCCACCTATGCACCTTATGAGGATATAGAATTTAACGGCATCAATAATAAGGACGCCTGTATGTTTCCGTCTATCGTTCAAAGCAAGCACGGACATCCCTCTTTGGCTATGCTGCACCGTCCATTATTTCCTGGTACAAGGCCTGAGGATACGATGCATAATGCCGAAGACCGCGAGATTAGGGAACACCACGAATGTATCTGGATATCCTATTGTCACCTTAAAAAACAACAGGACAATGTATATCATTTACCTAAGTTCGTGTCTAATCATCCTTTAGCGATCCCCGAAGCTCCCTGGGAGAAATTAAAAATAGGTGCGGGCACGCCACCATTGCTTACCAAACATGGCTGGCTTATATTGTACCACGGGGTGCAGGAGACAAAGCCTAAAATAAAAAATAAGCGTCAATTAAGTTATTCGGCCGGAATAATGATATTGGATAAGGATGAGCCACGTAAAATATTATATAGGTCGCCAAGGCCTGTGCTGACACCTGATCTTCCTGAGGAGGAGGTAGGGACTATTGCCAACGTAGTTTTTCCAACGGGGATTGACCAGCGCATTGATTTGGGTATGCCCAATCGTTTTGATATATATTACGGTATGGCCGATAACCGGATAGGTGTGGCGCGGCTTGATCTGCCAGATGAATTGCCGAAATAATACGGGATGTTATTGCAGCCGCCTAAACGTTAAACCTAAAGTGCATGATGTCGCCATCCTGCACAATATAGGTTTTACCTTCAATAGCAAGTTTACCTGCTTCTTTGATGGCGGCTTCGGAACCATTGTACTTTACAAAATCATCATATTTGATCACTTCGGCGCGGATAAAGCCCTTTTCAAAATCGGTATGGATCACACCTGCCGCCTGCGGCGCGGTAAAGCCTTTGGTAATGGTCCATGCGCGTACTTCCTGCACGCCGGCAGTAAAATAGGTAGCCAGGTTAAGTAATTTATAAGCTGCTTTGATCAGTTTATTAACACCTGATTCCGTTAAGCCCAGGTCGTCTAAAAACATCTGGCGCTCATCATAAGTTTCCAGTTGCGCAATTTCGGATTCTATTTGAGCTGAAATAACCAGCACTTCGGCATTCTCTTCTTTTACGGCTGCTTTTACTTTGTCGACGTAAGCATTGCCGGTATTTACAGAAGCTTCGTCCACATTACAAACGTATAGAACCGGTTTAGCCGTCAGCAGCCATATATCAGCAATATGTTCTTTATCTTCTTCAGCAACAGGAGCGGTACGTGCCGATTTACCCGCAAGTAAATGGTTCCTGTAAATAGTCAGCACATCAAAAGCCTTTTTGGCTTCTTTATCGCCGCCGGTTTTTGCCATTTTTTCGATCTTGCTGATCTTTTTTTCGATCGAATCAAGGTCCTTTAGTTGCAATTCTGTATCAATAATCTCCTTATCACGTATCGGGTCCACCGAGCCATCCACATGGATCACGTTATCATTATCAAAACAACGCAGCACATGAATGATCGCGTTGGTAGAGCGGATGTTGGCCAGGAATTGATTTCCCAAACCTTCGCCTTTGCTGGCGCCTTTTACCAGGCCGGCAATATCTACGATCTCGATAACGTTGGGCACCGTGCTTTTTGGAACTACTATCTCCACTAATTTTGTTAAGCGCTCATCCGGCACGGTTATCACGCCCACATTTGGTTCAATGGTGCAGAACGGAAAATTAGCCGCCTGTGCCTTGGCATTTGATAAGCAATTAAAAAGTGTCGATTTACCCACATTTGGTAAACCCACTATACCACATTGAAGTCCCATATTTCGAAAAATCCTAAATTCTAAACTCTAAATTCTAATCACATTCCGCCACGCGCTATGCGCCTCGCTCCGTGCAGAAAATCGCGCAAAGATAAAAGAAAAAACCCGCCTTGTATTTCGAAAAAATAAAACGACTTTTGCCCAGCGTTTTTCGCATAACAAACCGATTAGTCAAGATGTAAACAAAAGAGGGCCTTTTATGGAAGAAATGGTTGAACAGATAGAATTGCTGCTGGAGCAGAATGACCCTGCGGAACTGCAGGCATACCTTAACAACCTGAACATATCAGATGTAGAAATACTGATAGGCGAATTCCCGGAGCAAGGCCCTTTATTTATCGAATTATTGTCCATCAACCGGGCAGTAAACGTTTTCCGGATACTGGATTTTCCGACCCAGGAGCGGATATTAAAGAAAGTTTCGGGTACTAAAGTAGCGGAGTTGGTTAAAGGCCTTCCACCGGACGACCGTACGGCGCTGTTCAGCGAAATGCACGGCGATACGGTAAAAGTGCTTATACAGCAGTTGCCTGCCGATGACCGTAAGGAAGCATTGCAACTGCTGGGCTATAAAGAAGATAGCGTGGGCCGGTTAATGACCCCGGACTATATTACCATAAAAAAAACCTGGGACATTCAGCGCGTTTTTGAACATGTGCGTAAGTACGGCAAGGATTCTGAAACCATAGATGTGCTTTATGTGGTGGATAGTGGTGGTGTGTTGGTTGATGATATCCGCATACGAGAGATATTGCTTGCTGATCCGGAAACCAAAGTAAGTACTTTAATGGATAGCCGCCTGATAGCGTTAAATGTGAACGATCCGCAGGAAGAAGCTATCAATATATTCAGGATGAATAACCGGGTGGCTTTGCCTGTTACAGATGATGCCGATATTTTGCTCGGTATAGTTACGGTGGATGATATCTTATGGCTGGCGAATGAAGAGTACACTGAAGACATACAAAAAATAGGCGGTACCCAGGCACTGAATGAGCCTTACCTGGATATTAACCTGTTCAAATTGCTTAAGAAACGCGTAGGCTGGCTCATTATCCTTTTTTTAAGCGAGATGCTTACCTCCACTGCAATGCAGTATTTTAACGATGAAATAGCTATAGTGATACAGCTTACTTTTTTTGTTCCGCTGATCATGTCCAGCGGGGGCAATAGCGGGTCACAGGCATCTACCCTGATCATCCAGGCGATGGCTTTGGGCGAGGTTACCTTAGCCGATTGGTGGCGCGTAATGCGGCGCGAAATACTTTCGGGCCTGATGCTGGGCGCTATATTGGGAGTGATAGGGTTTTCCCGAATATTTGTGTGGAGCATGTTTAGCCATATTTATGGTGCTCACTCTTTCCTCATTGCAGTTACGGTTGGCATTGCGCTGGTTGGTATTGTGCTTTGGGGTTCATTGGCAGGTTCTATGCTGCCGCTTTTGCTGAAAAAGCTTGGCGCCGACCCTGCAACCTCTTCAGCTCCTTTTGTGGCTACATTGGTTGATGTTACCGGCCTTACCATCTACTTCACCATTGCACTGCTGGTAATGCACAATGTCTTTCACCAGGTACATGCTGCGTTGCCGGTAGCGCACTAATACTACAAAAAAACCCGCTTTTGGCGGGTTTTTTTGTAGTATTAGTTTAGTTATTTTAAATATCAAATTTCAAACGAAAAATCGTCGTCGGCAGTTTTGGCGACTACTTCTGGAGTTTCGCTGTACTCATAGCGTTTTTCAACCACTTCCTGGTTAGCTTTGATATACTCTACAGTATCTTTCAAACCTTCGGCGAATTTTTCAAAATCTTCCTTGTACAGAAATATTTTGTGTTTGATAAATACGCCATCCTCAAGCCTTTTTTTGCTTTCGGTTATGGTAACATAATAATCGTTTGATCGTGTTGCCTTAACATCAAAAAAATAAGTACGCTTCCCAGCCCTCACCTTTTTAGAGAAAACCTCTTCACGCTCTCTGTTTTCAAAATCACTCATATTAAATAATTGTAATTAGTTTTGATTGGCATAAATATAAATAAATTTTCAAAGTACAAGTATTAAAAACAATATTGTTGTCCTTTTTTCAAGCATTAAGTGATATTTTTAAGGTATTAGTTAAAATTCAGGCATTTTCTTCCTCTTCAAGAAGTTGTTTTTCGTATAACTCAAAATAAACGCGGCGGCGTTCCATCAGCTCATTGTGGGTGCCATGCTCCACAATTTCGCCCCTATCCATTACTAATATTTTGTCGGCATTTTTAATGGTGGATATCCGGTGCGCAATAATAATGCTTGTTTTACCCTTCATAATGTTACCCAGGTTGCTCAGTATCTCTTCTTCAGTGCGGGTGTCTACTGCCGAAAGGCAGTCGTCAAAGATCAGTATCTGCGGTTGTTTGATAATTGCCCGAGCAATAGATACGCGTTGCTTTTGCCCGCCGGATAAAGTAACGCCGCGCTCGCCTATAAGGGTGGCGAAGCCTTTCTCCAATTCCATAATATTGCTGTACACGGCGGCATCTTTGGCGGCCTGCTCAACTTTGGGCATATCCAATACGTCGGCGCTGAACGCGATGTTATTGGCAATGGTATCCGAAAACAGGAAAACTTCCTGGGGCACAAACCCAATCTGCGACCGGTAATTGTCGAGATTCAGGCGCTGTACAGGAGCATGATCTATCGCTATTTCGCCACCGGTACAATCGTACATGCGCATAATGAGGTTGGCAATGGTTGATTTGCCGGAACCCGTACGCCCGATAATGGCGACCATCTGGCCGGGTTCGACAGCAAAAGTTACGGTTTTTAAAGCCTGGATGCCCGTATCGGGGTAGGTAAAAGATACATTTTCAAAATTTATCCGGCCCAGCACCTGATGCGCAGGTGCATTTGGCGATACGATATCTGATCGCTCATGCAAAAACTCGTTTATCCTTTTTTGCGATGCCGCAGCTCGCTGTATTAGCGAAGTAACCCATCCCAGTGCCATCACAGGGAAGGTGAGCATATTAAGGTAAACGATAAACTCGGCGATATTGCCAGGTTTAATATTGCCTTTCATTACTTCAACGCCCCCGATATAAACTACGATCACATTGCTTAAACCGATGAGCAAAAGCATTATAGGATAAAACATGGCCTGCACTTTTACAAGCGACATGGAATGTGTTTTATATTGTTCGCTCTCGGCTATAAAACTATCGCGAACGGAATCTTCACGCACGTATGATTTAATCACTCTTATGCCTGAGAGGTTTTCCTGCACAAAGCTGGATAAAGCCGATAAGCGCTGCTGAATCTTCTCGCTGCGGAAATTGATAATGTTGTGGACATAAAAAATAATAATGGCGAGAAGGGGTAATGGAAGAATTGAAAACAAAGTTAACCGCAGGCTGACTGTTAGCATAAAACAGATAACGATAATGAAAAGCGTTACCGTATTGATAGTATACATGATACCCGGCCCCAGGTACATGCGCACACGGCTCACATCCTCTGTGGCACGATTCATCAGGTCGCCGGTGTTATGGCGGCGATAAAATGCCAGCGAAAGTTTTTGATAGTGATTGTATATCTCGTTTTTCTGGTCGTACTCAATGTGGCGGGACATGAGGATGATGGTTTGGCGCATCAAAAACAAGAATACCCCCCTGACGAGGTAGAGCGCTAATATTAAACAACCAAACAGTAAGGTGCTGTAACCAAATATGCGGTAAATGGATGGCTGCTCGTTAAACCCGGAGAACAGGTGAAACAGTGATATATTTTCCGTCACCATATTAACCGCGTGACGAACAACCAACCCGGTGGTTGCCTGAAGGATGTTTGATATAGCAACAAACAGGATGCCCGGTATAAGCCGCCAGCGGTATTTGTACAGAAATTTATTGAGGTAAGCGAGGCTTTTCATACTGTGCAAACAAAAGTAGGATTTTTAGCGCCAAAATTTTGATGGCCAGTTGAGTTTGCTATCGTTTTACAATATGATGTCGGAAGTTCCGGCTGGCAATAAAAAAGCGGGATCGCAAGGATAAAATATGTTAATAACTTAATATTATTTAGGTAAATTCAGAATAATGTTGATTATCAGCATATTAAATAAATATGGAGTTAAGGTATATTAATTATTATGTAAAAAATGCAACTATTATCGTAACGTTTTAAACTAATTGGCAGTATAAGAACCCAATCTACCGAATAATTTAAACGAATATGATGATGAAGATTACAGTGCTTTGGGGAATTTTTTGTTTAGTTTTTTTGTTTTCCTGCCAGAAAGACAATGTGAACCCGGATACGGGGAAACCAACCACAACACATAACGATACTACGATAGATATATCCACTATCCATACACCTGCAATTCCGGTTACAAGCACTACCGGCAACAACGGCACCACAACGGCGCCGGCAACAACCACAACACCGGCAACAGGTACCGGAACTACTACCACCAAGCCATCTACAGGAACCACGACTACGACGCCGCCGGTAACAAGCACAACGGGCACAACAACCACTAAGCCATCCACAGGAACAACTACAACCCCAACGACAGGCACTACTACTGGCACAACAACGACCAAACCTACGACGACCACAAAGACAGGTACTACAACCGGCACAACAACGACCAAACCTGTTACAGGAACTACGACGTCTCCAACGGGCGCAACAACTGCCCCGACAACTAAGCCATCTACAGGAACTACCACAACCAAGCCAACGACAGGTACTACAACGACCAAGCCAACTACCGGTACTACAACCACTCCGACAACTACTACTAAAACTACGCCGCCTTCAACCACCGGAGATGATACCAAAACATTGCAGCAATTGCTGAATGCAGGCGATGTTACTTTAGTTGCCGGCAAAACATATTATATTACCGGGCTTTCGGTACCCCATGCGTTTAATTTAAACGGCGCGTCTATTATTATGACCAAAGCCAATGGTTATGGTACAGCTATCAGGCTAACCGCTACCGGCGCAAGTATTTCTAACGGCACGCTTACCGGTAGCTGGAGCAATACCTCGCCTGGCAATCCAAGCGGTGTGCAGGGCATAGAGATGTCGGCCAATAATACTTCGGTATCGCACTTAAGCATATCATCGTTTTCAGCATATGGTATAGTAGCCGACCCTCGCAATAATCTTTCGGTAACTAACTGCATGATAGCAAATACGGGCTATATAGGCTTTTATTTTGATGCAGAGAGCGCACTGACTTCAGGTGGAGTGTTCAG
The DNA here is from genome assembly GCA_044448765.1 of Sphingobacteriales bacterium. Taxonomy (GTDB): domain Bacteria; phylum Bacteroidota; class Bacteroidia; order Sphingobacteriales; family Sphingobacteriaceae; genus Mucilaginibacter. Next base: position 60,861 of record JBIOHG010000017.1, read on the forward strand.
CAATAATATAGTTGACCGCAGCATGATACCCGCTTCTAAAATAATCGAATCGGCAGTAGCTATCAGGGGCAGCACAAACAAACCGGGTATCACTACTTCAAACTGGACCATTAGCGGTAATACATTTAAAATGCCAGCATCACCTGCCAGTATAGAAGGTGAATGTATGGAAGTACGTTTTATGTTAAACAGTACAATCAGTAACAATACGTTCACCGCCGGGTCAATTGGTTGCAGCGTGGTTAGGTGCTCGAATATTACTGTGAGCGGTAATAAATTGAGCGGAGCTACTGAAGAAGCCATTGAATTTGCCGATTGCAATACCTGTGCTGCATTAAATAATGTGATTACGGGCGGACGCGGCGCTGGCGAACTCATTGACGGAGGTACAGGCAGTAATGGCATCACCATAACAAACGACGTGATATCGGGCACCGCACAGGAGTGTATACATACGTATTTGAATACAAAGAATGTAACAATAACAGGCTGCACTTTGTCAGCATCCAGTGGTGCAAAGGCTATTAATATGCAAGCTACCAGCAACGTGAAAATTACTAACACGATATTTAATGGAAATAATGTAGCTACTGAAGCTGTAATGCTGGATACCTGCCCGGGCAATTTGACTATAACCGGGGGATCGATATCTAACTTTAAAACATCTGTAATAGCGATATACAATGTCAAATCCGGTCTTACTACTAATAATATCACCATGTCGGGCGTAAAGGTTACGGGTGTGACACGGGCACTGGCAAGCGATGTAGAAAACGGTGCAATACTGGGCTCAAATATTGTAGTGGTTAACCATTAATAACAAGCAAATAACGAGATTTAAGAAAGTACCCCTAAACCTTAAGAAAGAACCGGTTTCGTAATGATACCGGTCTTTTTGTTTTTTAGGCGGTGGTGGTTAAGCAATACGTCAGGACGCAATCACAGCTGCAATTATTAACTATAAACTATTATCCTTCAACTATTGACTAATTAAGTTTGTCGCAATCAAAAAAACCTATACTTTTGTCGCTATCCTGAACAGATACATTTACCCTATACAATGTCGGCCGAAAATACCAGCGAATCCCTATTTGAACAGATGAGTGCCTATGGCCATCAAAAAATAGTGTTTTGTAATGATCCGGACACCGGCCTTAAGGCTATCATCGCTATTCACGATACTACTTTAGGCCCGGCTTTGGGCGGCACACGTATGTGGGCCTATAAAACCGAAGCTGACGCGCTGAACGATGTTTTGCGTTTATCCAAAAGCATGACTTACAAAGCCTCAATAGCGGGCCTTAACCTGGGTGGCGGTAAAGCGGTGATCATTGGCGATTCGCGTAAGGATAAATCAGAAGCATTATTGCGAAAGTTTGGCCGGTTCATCAAAAATCTTAACGGCGAATTTATCACTGCCGAAGATGTGGGTACCAATCCGCGCGATATGGAGTATATCCGTATGGAAACACAACACGTAATGGGTGTACCCGAATCCATAGGTGGCAGTGGCGATCCTTCCCCCATTGCTGCGCTTGGTGTTTTTATGGGTATCAAGGCGGCTGTTAAAGAACTTTACGGCAACGATAGCCTGGCGGGCAGATCTGTAGTGGTGCAGGGCGTAGGCCATGTAGGCGAAAACCTGGTGCGCTTACTTCGCGATGAGAACGTGATGGTTTACGTAACCGATATTAATGAGGAGCGTATAGTACAGGTTGCTAAAAAATATGGCGCCCAGGCTGTATCAAATAATACCATTTTTGATATCGAAGCCGATATTTATTCACCATGTGCCTTAGGTGCTACCATAAACGCGCAAACAATTGGCAAGTTAAAGTATTCTATCATAGCCGGTTCGGCAAATAACCAGTTGGATGACGAATATGAGCAGGGCCGGATGTTGCTTGACAAAGGAATATTATTTGCACCCGACTATGTTATAAATGCGGGAGGCGTAATTAATTGTTATTCGGAATTGATGGGTTTTAGCAAAAAACGCACCATGCAGCTTACCGAGAACATTTATGAAGCTACCAGGAATGTATTAAAACTTTCAAAGACCGAAAATATCTCGACCATTGAAGCCGCCAATAAAATGGCCGAAAAACGTATAGCCGATATTAAAAAAGTAAAATCAACCTATTAAATTAAAACCAGCCTGCTCACCAGCGGGCTAAACCGTTCTTTATACCATGTTAAACAGAAGACACTTACGCGTAAAAGTATTGCAGGCGTTATACGCCTACCATCAATCGGATAACAAGGAGGTCAAGCAGCATGAGAAAAACCTGCTGCAAAGCGTTGAAAAGGTGTACGAAATGTACATCTGGATGCTTTCATTGATCTCGGAAGTTGTGCATTATGCTGAAATTGATGCTGAAGAAAGGAAACATAAGCATTTGCCAACTGCAGACGACCTTGTGCCTAAGCTCAAAATATTGCAAAACAGGTTTATCCTGTCGTTAAATAAAAACGACGAGTATTTAGCCGCTGTAAAAAAATATAAGATCTCGTGGGACTTTGAGCCTGAGTTGGCAAAATCATTATTTATCATACTCAAAAGTTCGCCGGAATATATTGAGTACCTCGATAAAACGGACGATACACTTCACACAGACAAGGACGTTATCAAATTTATTTTCAAAAAAGTGATCCTCAAATCCATGCTTGCTGAGCAGGTATTTGAGGATAAATTCCTTTTCTGGCCTGTTGACAGGGATGTATTACAGGCGCTGATAGCCAAAACGTTCAAGAATTTCTCCAACGATAATCCCAAACTGAATAAATTGGCCGAGGTTACCGGCAATTGGGATGAGGACAGGGAGTTTATCATAGAGCTATTTCAGCAAAGCATCAGGCATGATGCCAAATACCAGGAAATGATCAGCAAAAAGACGCAGAACTGGGAGCCTGAACGTATAGCCATGATGGATACGTTATTGATGAAGATGGCTATTACAGAATTTATTAATTTTACATCGATCCCGGTTAAAGTTACTATAAATGAGTACCTCGAAATTTCGAAGGAGTTTAGCACTCCAAAGAGTAATTCATTTATAAACGGTATCTTAGACAAGATTTTGTACGAATTGAAAGCTGATAATACAATTAGGAAGGTCGGCAGAGGTTTGATAGAAGAGTAGATAAACAAATAAAAGACCAGATAATCAAATGAAAAAGCTGTTTTTAGCCGTTATGGCTGCAAGTATGCTGATGGTGGCCTGTAATAATTCATCAGGCAGCACGGCTTCAACTGATGGAACTACTGCTAATGCAGGTGACGGGCCCGTGATGAAGTTTGAAAAAGAAACGCATGATTTCGGCAAGATAAAAGCCGGTGACAAAGTGACTTATGAATTTAAGTTTACAAACACCGGTAAAGCGCCGCTGATCATCTCCGATGCCAGGGCATCATGCGGATGTACTACACCCGTATGGCCGCACACACCCATTAAACCAGGCGAGGCCTCTGGAATAAAAGTTACTTTTAACAGTGCGGCAAAAATGGGTTTACAGGATAAACAGATCACAATAACCGCCAATACCAACCCTGCACAAAACATTGTGCACCTGATTGGCGAAGTAACTTTAGCAAATTAATTTATAAAAATGATAGCAAGTATTTTATTAGCAGCAACTGCAACGGATAGCGGCGGATTGGGAATGTTTCTCCCAATGGTATTGATCATTGTGGTGTTTTATTTCTTTATGATCCGTCCGCAGGTTAAAAAACAAAAAGACCAGAAGAAATATGTAGAAGAGCTCAAAAAAGGCGATAAAGTGATCACCAACGCAGGTATGCACGGCAGGATAGCTGAAGTTGCCGATAGCACCTTTTTAATTGAAACAGAAGGCGGCCACAAGATACGTCATGATAAATCATCTATTTCTTTGGAAGCCTCAAAAGCATTAAATGCACCTGCGGCAGCTAAAACGGAATCTAAGAGTAAGTCTAAAGAAACTAAAATAGAGACCAAAGAGCAGGCTTAATTAGCAGGCACAAAACATACAGCGGAGAGCGCAAAGCAGAAAGCGAAAATATTTATTGCTTTTGCCTTTGTTCTTTCCGCTGTTAGCTTAAAAAATGGCTTTAGTAAAATTATCGGCCACTGAACGAAGGCGCATGTCGGCGTTTTTTACCTGCCTTGTGCTGGCAGCTTTGGCCTGGTTATTTACTAACCTCACCGGGCCGGTTAAATTTGGCGTAAAGATCGTTCTTAATTATAAAAACGCTCCTCAAAAACGTGCATTTCATGCCTTGCAATCTGATACTGTGGTTACCATGCTGCAGGGGACAGGCTGGCAGATGCTTTTTCAGAAAATGAATGAGCAGAACAAGAATATCAATATCGACCTGCATTCGTTAGAAAATAAGGACTACGTTGTACTGAGCGCACAGCTAAAACAGTTGAACGACGAAAAGGAATTTGATCAGCAGATAGTTTCATTCAGCCCGGATACGCTTTACTTTGATTTCTCGGACAGGGCCACCAGGAAAGTTCCCGTAAAGCTGGTGACAGCTATCAAATACCAGCATCAGTTTGCACAGTCCAATAATATCATCCTCAACCCCGCTTATGTTACGGTAAGCGGCCCGGATAACGTGATCGATAAAATAAAGTCGTGGAGTACAGATTCGCTGGTTTTAGATAGTGTGGACGAAACGGTGAGAACAAACCTTGCGCTTCAAACTGCCCGCGAAGGGAATCTAAGTATTTACCCCAAATCGGTACAGGTAAAAATCCCGGTTGACGAATTTACTGAGAAAACGATACAGGTGCCTGTTAAACTGATCAATAACCGTAATTTCTACAACGTAAAGATATTCCCGCAAAAGGTTAAGATCACCTTTACCACTTCGTTAAATAAATACCCGGAAATGGATGAGGACTTTTTTGAGGCTTTGGCCGACCTTGATCTTTGGCGCGAACGAAATTACAGCACGCTACCGGTAAAGCTGGCCAGGTTTCCGGCCTATTGTAAAATTGTGAAGATAGAACCACAGAATATAGATTTTATCATCCGTAAATAAATGCTCAAAATAGGTATCACCGGTAACATTGGAGGAGGCAAAACCACAGTAAGCAAGATATTTGAAATATTGGGCATACCGGTTTTTTATGCGGATGACGCAGCAAAAAATGTAATGACTACCGATGCGAAGCTAATCGAAGGGATAAAGTCCGCCTTCGGCGCGACCTCTTATTTTGACGATGGTACCTTGAACCGCAAGTATATCGCGGGCATTGTATTTAATGATGAAAAAGAACTGGCTAAGCTGAATGCAATGGTCCATCCTGCAGTATTTCGGGCGTTTGATACATGGGTGGCGCAAACTAAAGCTGCACCTTATGTGATGAAGGAAGCGGCTTTGCTGTTCGAAAGCGATTCGTACAAAATATGTGATAAAACAATCATGGTTACCGCCCCGCTTGAACTTCGCATCAAAAGAGTAATGCACCGTGATGGCTTAACCCGCGAAGAAATTACTGCCCGCAACGGAAAGCAATTCTCAGAGGAAAAGAAAATAGGCTTAGCTGATTTTATCATCCGTAACGATGATACGGAACTGGTTATTCCGCAGGTTTTGGCCTTGCACGAGCAGTTTCTAAAGATTGGTTGTTAAGGCATTTGGTCATTAAGTCATTTTTGATGGCGGAGAGTAATGACCCAATGACCCAATGACGTAATATAAATGATCTTAGAAGATTTCCTATATATTGATCCCAACGGCCTTTGCTGTAAATACGGCAATTTTTACATCGACCCAAAACAGCCTGTAAGTACAGCTGTAATTTCTCACGCCCATGCCGACCATGCTGTGCCGCACAATAATGAAATTTACTGTACCGAAGCCACGGCTGCGTTTATGAAGTTGCGCTATGGGAAAAATGCAGGCAAGGTTTTTAATATCGGGGCATATGATAAGCCATTTGAATTGGGAGGGGTTCAGATCACTTTTATCCCCGCAGGGCACATGCTGGGCTCGGCACAAATATTAATGGAATACCAGGGTGTAAAATACCTGTACACCGGTGATTATAAACTACAGCCCGATAGCACCTGTGAGCCCATCGAATGGGTAAAAACCGATGTGCTGATAACAGAAAGCACGTTTGCGAATCCTGCTATTATTCATCCTGACCCGGTTGGCGAAATAAAAAAGCTAAATGATATGAAGATGAATATTCTGCTTGGCGCTTATGGATTGGGTAAAAGTCAGCGGTTGATCCGAATGATGAACGATTATGCACCGCAGAAAACTATCCTGGTGCATCATAGTATTATGCCGCTGAATACCATTTACCAAAAAATGGGGATCGATATTGGCAAGCATCAATTGTATAGCCGTAAGCTAATGAAGAACCAAAACGAATATGTATATATCGTTCCGCCATTTACGTTCGACAGCTATTTCCGGGCGACAGGTGTAAAGCGCTTATTTGCTTCAGGCTGGAAAAATTTGCAGGTGAACCAAAACGATACCTTATACATATCGGATCATGCCGACTGGAACGACATCCTGCAAACCATTGAACGCACACAACCGACCCAGGTTTGGACCTTACACGGCGATGGCAACCCCATCAAAAAATATTTTGGCGACCGTATATTTGTGAAATTGCTGAATTAAGATGCTGGTTGAAGGAGTAGATTATTACATTAATGAAGATGGCCTTTTTGTTTTCACTAAAGAGTACCATTTAAAGCGCGGGTTTTGCTGCCAAAATAAGTGCCTGCATTGCCCCTGGGATTATGGTAAGCCGAAATCGCAGAAAAAAGGGAACGGAGCAACAAGGCGGGTAATCACCAAACGTTCCTACGGAACGTAAGATGGAACCCAATTGCTTTTCTACCAACCAGACGTCCCTATGGGACGATATGTGGGTTAGAACGTCCCATAGGG
>JBIOHG010000018.1:0-64484 GCA_044448765.1 Sphingobacteriales bacterium
ACAGTGGTACCGGCAGGGCTTTTGAACAGGGTAAGGTTTCGCTGGAAGCTTTGCGCGATTACGCTATCGCCAATGGTGAGCCCAAAACCATCAGCGGCAAACAGGAGTATCTCGAAAATTTGATCAATAGGTTTGTTTAAGGAATCACCGGGCGGAATTAAACTTCTGCCCGGTTGTTAAAACAAAATTTAGGTTGCCTATATTTATAGAGGGTTACATAATGCAATAACAGCCCCATTATATGCAACCTTCAGACAAACCTATTCGCAAAAAGAGAAGATTCTGGAAATTTTTAACCCTGCTTGGGCCTGGCCTTACCACAGGTGCAGCTGACGACGACCCTTCAGGCATAGCCACCTATTCACAAACCGGCGCGCAATTTGGCTACGGTCAGTTATGGACTGCCTTATATATGCTGCCCTTTATGGCCTCTGTGCAGGAGGCCTGTGCGCGTATCGGTTTGGTTACCGGTAAAGGCATTGCTGCCGTTGTGAAGCAGCATTATAGTAAAGCAGTTTTGTATTCGGTGGTGATATTGGTCGTGGTGGCTAATACTATTAACATTGGCGCTGATATTGGTGCCATGGCCTCGGCTGCTGAACTGCTGATACCCGTTCCTTTTGTGATCTTAACTTTAATTATTACCGCCAGTATACTTGTCCTGGAGATATTTACCAATTACAAGGTCTACTCTAAAATATTGAAATGGCTGGCGCTGGCCCTGCTGGCCTACCCTATTACTGCATTTATTGTACACCAGCCATGGGGTACGGTACTGCGGGCAACCGTTGTGCCACACGTCGAACTTAACTTCGCCTTCCTTTTTATTATTACCGGCGTATTGGGAACCACCATTTCGCCTTATATGTTTTTTTGGGAAGCCTCGCAGGAAGTGGAGGAACAGCAGGAAAAACACCCCGGCGAAAAAGGCAAACCCGTAGTTACCAAACTGGCCATACATCGTATGCGGCTCGATAATAATTCGGGTATGATCATTTCCGAAATTACCACCTGGTGTATATTGTTAGTAGGCGCGACAGTCCTTCACCAAAGCGGGGTTAAGGATGTAAAAACCGCTGCTGATGCCGCAAAAGCGCTTGAGCCGCTGGTGCACTCCTTCCCTAATGCGGGCTTTTTAGCGAAGCTCATTTTTTCCATTGGTATTTTAGGATTAGGCTTTTTGGCGGTGCCCGTGCTTTCCGGTTCAGCTGCCTACGCAGTATCGGAAGCCTTTAACTGGAAGGCCAGTCTTAACCTCAAGCTAAAACATGCACACGGCTTTTATGGCGTTATCACCATTGCCACGCTCATTGGCCTTACCATCAATTTTGTGGGTATCGACCCGGTAAAGGCCCTCGTGTACGCCGCTGTGCTTAACGGTGTAGCCGCCGTGCCCCTGCTGTTCCTCATCATCAAAATATCGCGAAACGAGAAGATCATGGGCGAAAATAAAAGCGGCATCCTATCCAGTGGCTTATTATGGTTTACCTTTATTGCCATGGGCGCAGCCGCCGTGGCCATGTTTTTCACTATCGGGAAGAGTTAATTTTTTCGGTTGTCAGTTATCAGTTTTAACTATTCTGCGAATTGATAACTATCCTTCAGAACGCAGCCGTATCTCTCTCTCAATCGCAACCAGTTGGGCGCGCAGCGTAGCAACGGTGTTTATTTTGGTCAGTTGGTGGGCAATACCGTCGTCATAACTAAAGTTATTGAGCAACAGCCTGCGTATCTGTAAGTTAATTTCGCCGGCTTCTTTGTTCAGTTCTTCTAACGATTTCATCGGTAATCAAAAATGACGATTATCATTATTATTGCCTGTTGATAGTTTTCCACAAAACACAAATTGTAGTTGATAAGTGAGTGTAACCTTTTTTTTATTTGGACGTTACCCCCATCACACCTACCGCCTTTTACCCCACCCCATTTTATCAACTCAAAAAAAATCTTTATCATTGCAGCCGCGTTTACTCCCCTATGGTGCAAGGGTAACATGTCAGATTCTGGTTCTGAAGATCGTAGTTCGAATCTATGTGGGGGAACAAAAAAACCCGTTTGGTATGTTACCAAACGGGTTTTTTGTTTACAGGCTATTTGCTTTTATTGCTTCCTAATTTCAACGCGGCGGTTAAGCACGCGGCCTGCTTCGGTGCCGTTATCAGCTACCGGGTCGGCTGTACCATTACCTTTGGTGGTTAAATTAGCGGTAGGCACGCCCGTATTTACCAGGTATGCTTTTACGGAGTTGGCCCTATCCTGAGACAGCGTCATATTATGTGCGGCAGTACCTTCTGACGATGCATAACCATTAAGTATAAACCTAACCGAAGGATCCAGCTTCATTTGAGAGGCGGCTTTATCCAATGTAGGGTATGAGTCGGTACGTAAAATGCTTGAGTCGAACTCGAACTGGATATTGGCGAAATTATAATTTGGCGCCGGAGCTGGTGCCGGAGCCGGTTGAGGCGGAGCAGGCGGCGGTGGCGGCGGTGTTGGAGCAGGTTTAGTAGTGTCGGCAACCATTGGTGGCGCTTGTACAATTTTCTTTTTAGCGTGACAAGCTTCCAGCGAAATAAGTGCGGATAAGATGATTGCAGGGGTAAGAACAGATTTTAAAAGTTTCATAGTTATTGTTATTGTTATTAGTGAATAAAAACGCGCCGGGCCCCAGACTACTGCACATGCCCAACGTGCTCGCAATGTTAACAATTTTTTTTTGAAACGGTTTTAATTCTGCTGTAGAAATAGCGTTACAACAGGATAATTTTCAACCCGGCAAAAACTATTTAGGGGCTGTTGAGTTGTGAATTTATATACATACAATTTATGGAAATTTCAGTCGACAGGAACTGGCGGCACTGGTGGGTGTTTTTGGTGCGCGGCATATTATTTATGCTATTGGGCGCCTATATGTTTGCGACACCCGCTAACAGTTTTGCTGCCCTGGCCTTTGCATTCGGCCTCATCATATTTGTAGCCGGCGTAGGCGAATTGATACGCGTAATGCGCGAAAACAGTGCAGCTGATCGCGGCTGGCACCTGGCATTGGGCCTATTTGACTTAATAATTGGCGTAGCACTGATAGGCCACCTGGCAGTAGGCGAGGACATCCTGCGTATTGTGGTGGGTTTGTGGATCATATTCAGGGGTATCACGCTGCTTCTTTCGGGCAATCGCCCGCCCCGGTCGTGGTTTTTGGTAGCAGGCGGCGTTGTTGTGGCCGTATTTGGCCTGTTTGTTCTGATAAAACCCGTATTTGGCGGTGTTACCATTGTGGTATGGACAGCCTTTGCCCTGGTTGTGATGGGTGTGATGAATATATTACTATCGTTACGAATGAAGAGGCTGGCGTGATATAGCAGCCTTTTATGAAAAAAAAATATAAGGTATAAAAATAATTACCAGGTTGCAGTGTTAGTCCTCCAATAAGAAAAATATCTTCCTTATCAGCCGATACCAACGATAAATTCATCAGAACTGAACAAAGTTTAAGTAAGTTACGTAAACTATTCATGTTCAGGCATTTTTACGCGAACAAGTTAACATTATGTCAATAAATATTTATAAGAAATATAGCGTTTTTTAGAAATCTTTTTAGTTAATTTTATGATGTTAAATCTCAATGATACTACCGGGAGGACAGCCATGAAAAATTTTTTATTATTTAATGATTTTTCGTCCGAAGCGGAACACGCTGCGGAGATTACTTTGCTTTTGGCAGGTAAAACAGGTGCCAACCTATATGTGTGGAATACTATTGAATATGCGGCTATTCCGAAAGCTGAGCTGGTATTAACCGGCACGAACGAAGAAGAGGCACCAGCCATAGCAGCCGACAAGCATACCTGGATAGAGAAATTAGAATCACGGCTTAACTGGGAAACCGGGTTGAGGCCCGTGGTACATTTTATTGAGGGAACAAATTATGTAACCGATAATGTGCTTTCTACCGTAAAAAAATATGATGTAGGGCTGTTGGTAAGGGGCATTGGAGGCGATGCCGAACATACCGGCTACATAGAAGCAAACATATTGAGGAGCGCCACCAAGTCAGGTTGCCCCGTGTTGCTGGTCCCGAAAGATTTTTCGTACAAAGTATTTGAAAAGATGGTTTACGCTACCGATCTGCGGTTTTGCCGCCGCGAGGTGGTGGTGTTTTTAACCCAGATGGCGCAAATGATTAACGCTACGGTACTAATAGCAAACATATCCGAAAAGGGCCTGCCATATATGGAAGAAAACTATGCCCAATCCGTTTTTGAAGACGCTGTATTGAGTTCCGCAAACCGCGACTATATTTATTTCAGCAATATTAAAGAAAGAAATATACCCAAGGCCCTCGATATCCTGGTAAATGATATGAATAACGACCTGTTGGTAATGGTGAATAACAAGTTTCATTTTAACGAAATGATGGGGCATGACAGTCCTTATGTCATACCTGAAAATATCCGCATACCGATGTTGATCTTCCCGTCATAGCGTATCCTGCGTAGTTATTAATTAACAGGTACACCAAACAGGCGAAGGATAAAAACACTCATTCTTCACATCCTTGTTCGCTGATATTCAATATTTAATTACATTTATCCCTACAATGAAAAGTATTTCTGTAAGGATTAAAGACATTGCCGAAAAAGCGGGTGTATCAACCGGGACGGTCGACCGCGTATTGCACAAACGCGGCAAAGTAGCGCCGGATGTAGAGCGACGCGTATTGCAGGCATTAAAGGACATGAATTATGAACCCAACCTAATTGCGCGTGCATTAGGTTCGAACAAATCGTATCGTATAGCCGCCTTAATACCCGACCCTGCTTACGACAATTACTGGCAAGCGCCAAAAGATGGGGTTGAAACTGCAGAGGCTGCTTTAAGGCAATACGGCGTACAAGTGGAGCAATACCTGTTTAATCCCTACGATGTGAATTGCTACATCGAAAAAGCAAAGCTGCTTACACAACACGGTGTTGACGGCATATTCCTTTCTCCTATTTTTTACCGCGAAACATTGCCGTTTTTCAGTCACTGGCAGGAACAAAATATACCCTTTGTGTTATTTAATACCCATATAGCCGGTTCGGGGGCGCTGAGTTATGTAGGGCAGGATTCGTATCAAAGCGGATTGCTTGCGGGTAAGCTAATACATTACGGGCATCCTAAGCCTTGCTCTATACTAATTGCGCATATTGATGAGGAACTCAGCAACGCAGCACACCTGCTAAAGAAAGAACAGGGATTGAGAGATTACCTGGCTCAAAACGGCATAACCGGGCAATACAAAGTTATTGTTGCAAGCCTGCAAAGGTGCGACCCGGCTGCTTTCAGTAAAAAACTTGAAGAAGTAATAAACAATAATGGGGGTATACAAAGTATTTATATTACCACCTCAAAAGCCTATGACATAGCTGCCTGGCTGGAACAAAAGGGTATTAAAAACATAAAATTGGTAGGTTATGACCTGTTGCCGAAAAACCTCCATTATTTAAATAACGGGCAGATTAGTTTCCTCATTAATCAAAACCCACATGGCCAGGGCTATTGCGGAATTCACCAATTAGCAAATCACCTCGTATTTAAGAAGAATGTACCCGAATTGAAATACCTGCCGCTGGATATTGTGACAAAAGAGAATGTGGCTTATTATACGCAGCCGGAAATGAATTACAGCAACTGTAGCCCCGCGCAGTAATATTACCCTGACACTGTGAGTGTAGTTGCATCAATGGTAACAGCATACTGCCGCAATGGCGATGCAGCCGGGCCCAACACTACCGCGCCTGTTTTGCTAAACTCGCTGCCGTGGCGCGGGCAAATAAATATGCCCTGCCCTTCATTGTAGCCGATGGCCGCCCCCTGGTGCGTACAGGCAACTTGTACGGCAGTAAACGAAGTACTATCATTCCCTGTAGCTATCCTGACAACGATTACGCCGTTAGATACCGTTGAACTGCCGACGTTACTTAATTGGCTACCCAGATCAACTGTAAATAAGGGGCCGGTTTGGGTTGGCGGCGACGGTGCATTTCCGTCAGACGGAGAAAGATCGTTTCCTTTTGAGCCGCATGATGCCAGTCCGCAGCCGACACAAACCACCACCATTCCGATACCTAATTTTGATATGAAATCTGCTCTTTCCATATTACACCGCTAATTTACCACTTTTTTTCAGTATCCTTCTTACGGTTAAAATCAAACATGCGTGATATGGTAAAACCAAATCTCAGTTGCCCGCGTCCATAAGCCTGCTGCGACGCGCTTAACGTATTAATTTGCGAAACGGCTCTTGCATTGGTAATATTGAGTGTAAAAACATGGCCCCCTGTTTCAAATTCCGCGCCAAAACCCAAAGGATCTTCAAACCGGTTGGCGTTAGTGCTATAATTAGAGAATGGGTGCTCATAATCAACCAGCACGCTCATGTGTTTAGTTACTTTTAACCTACCGGCTGCTGTAACAGATATAAATCCACGTTCATAACCCGGAAGGTTTGGAATGGGCTGATTATTTGATATAAACACAGGCGATACTTCCAGCGATAACGCCGGGCTAAACTTACGCGAGAAAATAGCTTCGGCAATGTATGAGATACGGTTGGTAAAATCGGCAAATTGCTGGTAAGGCCTGATACCCATGCCGCCATCTACCGTTATCGCAACGGGCGAACTATTATCACTGGTTTGATGCAGCACAGCATACTTAAGCTGATACTCCAGCAATTGCCCTATAGTACTGCGGCCAAAATTAATGTTAAAATTATCCGAAATACCATATTCAAAGCCGATGTACACATCGTTAATTGCGTCGAGACCGAAATCGGTTTTAGGGCCGCCTACCGACGTACCAATATCACCAAAACGGTGTATGACCAAAAAATTCAGATTCTTTTTTCTAACCGTTTCGGTCGTTGGTGAAAAAATAAGGCGTGTTGCACTAAAAGTCGCTAACATTTTTTGATGCTTGTCACCATCAGCATTTAACGAGTTCATTAATGAATCTGCTGATGACACACTCTTTACGGTATCTTTCTTCTGTGCCCTAGCTGTTATACAGGTGGCGAGTAGTGCAATGAGGATAATTGACTTTTTCATGATCGGGCGATTGTTTTTTGGGTTGTACTTTGGTTAGATACTATTTCTTATACAATGTATAAGTTGCTGCTACACGTATGCGTATACTTTCGGCAATATTATGAAACACGATCTTAGGTATAATGATATGATGGTCCGCACATTTAACCATAAACTCCGAGGTCATGGTTATAGCCCCATTATTTACTTTCACATCCCCGTCTATGGTTCGTGTTTGTTTAACGCCATGCACCTCAAAGTCGCCGATAACTTTCACCGGGTAATCGCCATCTTTGGTTAAATCGGGCAGTTGTTTAATTTTTCCCTTGAAAGTGGCTTTGGGATACTTATCGCTTTCGATATAATCTTCATTAAAATGCTCCTCCATTAAAGCCTTTTCGAAATGGAAGGTGCGCATCAGTACGCTAAAGTCAAGCTCGCCCGTGGTAGCGTTATAAACCGACACTACAGCGCTTGAATTAGCTTCGATATCTTCTATCGGTGCACTTGAATAGATACTTATTTTCGCGTTTTTACAAATATAGATATCTTGTCCCGTCTGGGTGAATGGTAGCCAGGCAAGTAAAAAAATACTGAGATATTTCATTTTAATTCTGTTTTTTAAACGGGTTAAGGTTCCAGTTGAGACTTACAGCTACACCGGTTGATTGCAGCTTAGCCTGGCTGGCGCCTACATTTGAAAATGGTAATTTTACATATGGTTGAAACGCAATACCAAATTTCGAACTGATCTGGTGCTCATAAGTAGCATCCAGGTTAAGGATGCCCAGGATATTCCTGTTTTTATTAATAACGCTATATCCGGCAGGCCCTTGGGCGTACGCACTGGTATAATTAAAAGTATAATCTTCGCGCAGGATAATGTAAGATGATAAGCCCGACCCAACGGTAATTTTGTTGCCGTGAGCACGATAAACCTGGTAATTTACATCGAAGGGTATGTCTATCATTCGGCAATTTACACCGACATTTGACGGATTGGTCTTAAAGACATAGCTGGTATGATAATTTGCGTAGCTTTCGTCATATGGTTTGATCGAATACATGGCACCTGTAGTAAACGTCCATTTATTAATAGTCATGGACAATAAGCCACCGAAGTTTCCGCCTATCCGGCTTCCCTGGAAAGAACTTACGCCATTCAGATCGGACGATGCCAGTGCACTTATCGCGAATGTTGCCCGGTTTGGGTAGTTGGATAGGCCTTTTACTTTAACCTTAGGTATAGGAGTTGTTGCAATGGTATTATCCGCATCGTTACCCTTTTTACCATCCAGGGTGCCAACTTCTTTTTTATCAGGAGTGGTCGGAGTTGAAGTATTATTGGCTATTGCCGGATTATTATTTGTTTTGTTTGCATCAGCAATGCCCACTTCCTTTTTATCCGGTGCAACTGCTGTTGTGTTATTAGCTATAACGGTTCTGTTATCCTTTTTACCATCAGCTACGCCTACTTCTTTTTTATCGGATATTTTTTTACTGTCATAAGTGATCAATTCTTTTTTACCTGGCGACGATATCCTTTTAGCATTAGCTGTACCAACCTCTATCTTATCCTTCACCTTAGTTGTTGACGCATAACCGGCAGTATGGCGGCGGCTTCCACCGGCAGATAAGGGTAAGAACGATTTGCTTTTTTTCACTGGGTGAACAGTGCTTTGGGCGTAATTGGCAGGTATTAGTATTTTATGTTTGCTGCTATCTGCCGTTTGCACGGTGGCGCCGCCGCTTGTACCGGTATCTCCTTTTGGATGTTTTGCCACGGATGCATGCTCCTCGGTTTTGTTATTAACAACCGGCGGCCTGTACAACCACCAACCCAAAAGCAGCAGTATTAATGCCGCCGCACTACCAATCAATGGCAGCCAGAATGTCATCCCACCGCGTTTTTTGGGCTTATCGAGCATTTGCTCCATAACGTCCCAATCAGCCTCCCTGTACACAGGTTCATTGACCGGGTCCTCAATGCCGCTTTTAAATAATTTATCCAGCTCCTCGTCTTTCTCCTTTTTCATCAATTTAATTTTTTCCAGTCGCGATAAGTCATGAACCTGTTTAATTGCTGTTCATGTAGTCTCATTTCCTAATATTTTTATCGAAATACATCCCCTGTATATTCGTTTTTTTTATAGCTACAATGGGTGAATAATCTATGCCATTATTGTAATTGCTATTTGAGCCGGGCGAATCGGCATCAGCTATCATCTGTTTCAGTTTAAACCTGGCCTTATGCAAATTTGACTTGGATGTGCCTGGCGATATATGCAGCAACTCGCCAATTTCCTCATGGGTATAACCTTCAATTGCAAAAAGATTGAATACCGTACGATAGGCAGGCGGCAGCTTTTGTACCATCTTTAAAAGATCATCATAATTAAGCTTTCTATCGGGCAATTCACCGTCACTTAAATGCTCGGCTTTATCCAGATCATCGGCATATGCCATTTTCAGATTTGCCCGGTAATAGTCGATGGACACATTCATCATGATCTTACCAAGCCAGGCTTTAAATGGCCTTGTCCGGTCATAAGTTTCGATACGGGTAAAAACCTTATAAAAGCCCTGATTCATTACCTCGGCCGCTTCATCGCGATTATTAGCATAACGCAGGCAAATACCCATAGAGAAGCCATAAAATACTTTATACAGCATTTTCTGACTAGCCCTGTCCTGCTTTAAGCAGCCCCCGATTAGTTGGTGTAACTCTTCTTCACCCATAGGGTCATCACCGTTAGCTTAATATTTAACCTTATCTGCCCATATCACGAAAATTCGTAATTAAAGGTTGCCTATCACGAAAATATGCATGTTAAATACGTGATTATCAATAAATTATTTTTATAAACAATTCTGCAGGAGGTTTGCTATGTTCAACCTTCTGACTGGATTAATATACGAATTTAAGTATTAAATAAAACCCTTTCCAGATTTGACAAGCGGGGAAACAGAAAATTATTTAATGGCAAAGGCAACCTTTTTTACCAGGCAAGCGTGATGTTTTTAAAGGAAGAATTTGATGGCCCCGATCTCCATAGTTATTATTACCAAAAACGAAGCAGAAGCGATTACCGCATGTGTAAAGGCTTCAAAGCAGATCAGTGATGATATTATTATAATTGATAACGACAGTACAGACGGCACCTCTATTATTGCACGCCGGCTTGGATGCCGGGTTTATCACGAACATTGGGATGGTTACGGCGCTAATAAAAACAAGGGCATCAAATACGCCCGGTATGACTGGATATTAAGCATCGACGCCGACGAGGTACCCGACGAAGAAATGATCTGTGTGCTTCATAAGGCTGATTTGGGCAACCCCGAAATTGTATATGACATCAAGTTTATATCATACTTTGGTAAAAAACAGATCCATTTTGGCGCCTGGGGCCGCGATCATCACATCCGTCTTTTTAATCGGAAACTGGTTAAATGGTCCGAACCGCCGGTGCACGAAACATTGCTATTACATCCTGTTATTCGTGTAAAAAAGCTTCATGGACACCTACATCACTATTCGGTAAAAGACAGTAGTGAATGTTATTTAAAAACCGTTCAATATGCCAGGCTAAATGCTGAAAAATATCGTATAAGTGGAAAAAATGCCACATTTGTTAAGTTGTACTTTGCACCGTTGTTTCATTTCGTTAAAAACTATATTATATTTTTAGGCTTCATGGACGGCCGCGAAGGGTGGGACATTGCCCGCATGATATCACGGCATACAAGGCTTAAGTACCGGATGCTTAAGAAACTATCGAAGGACCACTATCGCGAAATACCGCAAATAAAGGATAAATTGGTTGTTGAATATTGATTTAGGTCCAAAGATTCGACAACTTTAAAAAGTTGTCGAATCTAATTGAACATTAATGAGAACAAAGCTCGTAAACCTTTCGGCGAATACTTTACAGCTTGTTATTAATCAATTATCCGGCCTGGTTATATTCTATATCTTATCCATCAGTCTTGATAAAAACAGTTTTGGCGAAATAAACCTTGCCCTGGCCTTATTGCTGGCGAGTTTCAACATCCTTTCATTTGGTATCGACCAGGTTGCCGTTCGCAAAATAGCATCAGGAGAAGACCCGCAAAATATCATCTCGCTTTACTTTGTCCATGTTCTAATAACCGGCTTTGTCTTTTATGGGCTTTTGTTATTGGGCCGCGGGTTATTTCCCACTCATACCGGCACCTATAATTTAGTATTGCTTATTGGCATAGGGAAACTGGCTATCTATTTTTCCATGGTTTTTAAGCAATCAGCTATCGGCACGGAGCGATTCAAATTACTGGCCCGCATGTCGGTTATTACTAATGTCGTGCGAGGTTTGGCTTTGCTCATTATGGCCATTTTGCACATGGTTACGTTAAACAGCGTTGTTATTATATTCATTTGTGGCGATGTACTTGAACTGCTTGCCGGGCTTTACTTTTTCAAGCAGGAAACCGGCTTGCCATCGGCAATTACCTGGAACAAGGGTGCATATATTAGCCTCCTCAAAGAATCATTGCCGCAGCTGGGCGTGGTTATTATTACCTCAGCTTTGGCCAGGTTCGACTGGATATTTATCGGCATCGTGGTATCGGCCATTAAACTGGCTGAATATAGTTTTGCTTATAAGGTTTTTGAATTATCTACCCTGCCCCTACTGGCCATTGCCCCGATATTAATTCCCTGGTTTACACGAATGTTTAAAGAAGGTGAACCTAATATGGACCGACTGAAATTATTGGCGCGGGCGGAAATTATAATAGCTGCCCTCACCGTCTTACTGCTTAACATTTGCTGGACACCGGTTATCGATCCGCTTACCCATGGCAAATATGGCCTGGTAAATGAACGAACGTTATTTATCCTGTCACTGTGTATTCCATTACAATACTTGTGCAATTTCTTTTGGACGATCTATTTTGCAAAAGGCCAATTGAAACTGATATTGAAGGGTTTTGTCATTACATTTTCAATTAATATAATTGGCGACATCATCCTGATACCGCTCTACAAAAATGAAGGCGCTGCCATTGCCTGCTTTGCCGGATTTTTAGCGCAAATCATTTTCTATACCTGGAAAAATGAGCTGAAGACTTTAAATAAAGTAATGTACAACCTGGTGATATGCACTGCCTGTGCCTGCGGATGTCTTTTTGCGACGAGGCTACTATTTAGTAATGTTTGGGTATCAATAGGTTCAGCAATATTGTGTTTCGTCGGCTTATTGTTTGCGACAGGGCAGGTAAGATTAAGCGATGCTAAAGCAATAAGAAGCCTTAACTAAAATCGTAGCCAAACCGGCATTTCTTTAGGTTATCGAAGCAACCAATCTCATATCGGGGGCGTAATCTCTTTAAACAAAAAAGAGAATACTGAATGGTTATCAGCAATGGTATTTTAGATTTTAAGAGACTGAAAAACCTGGCAGACTGGAAACTGCTCTTGTTCCTTATCCTTTTTTTGGATGTAAAGCTGGTAGTAAAGGTCGCAGCTATTATTCTTATCTACATATTACAATCCAATTTTAAGTTTGGTTTCCGTTTCAAAAATTCGCGCCTGCCATTATTTTACTTGCTGGCTATTGGTATAGCCATTATCAACTGGTTGATCGGCCAGAATTACGGCAACATCAATTATGATCTTGTTTTATTAACCGGAGTCAGTTTCTGGCTATTATGCATATTAGGCTTGCACCAGGTTAAGCTCTCTGTTGAAAAAAACGATGTGGAAACCATTAACCGGACCAT
Organism: Sphingobacteriales bacterium; assembly: GCA_044448765.1. GTDB lineage: Bacteria > Bacteroidota > Bacteroidia > Sphingobacteriales > Sphingobacteriaceae > Mucilaginibacter. The sequence continues at coordinate 12,834 of JBIOHG010000018.1, forward strand.
TATAATATTTTTTGCGCTGAACGCGCTTCTGTCTTTCATCAATCTCGCAGTTATCATATATCATACCGGTCACCTGAATCCCTACACCTACCAGGGCGAATATCAAAAATACTTCATTAGCACAGGCGATTATATCAGGGGCATTGCCTTTGATACATCGATCACCAATGCCGTTTTGAATGCTTTTGGCGTGATTTACTTTCTCAGCAAAAAAAACTCGGTCATGCTGCTTGTGTGCATGGCCGTTATGCTGCTTACCGGCAGCAATTTTATTGATCTTGTGCTGCTGATCATCCTGGTAGTATGGTTCGTTGTTAAAAGCATACGCGATCAAAAAGGCCTGATAGCTGTCTGCCTGATGTTTTTGCTGGTATTTATGGCCCGAATTTCGCCTCAAAATCTTATTTACCTTCACGAGACCATCAAGAATAACCTTTTCCCACTACCTGTAGATTATAGTGCCGCTGCCCAGGCTAAGCCACTTCCTTATATCACTTTAAGGCCTGACAGCACGCTAACACCGGACGAAAAGAAAGAAAAAACCGCCAGGGCTTTCCTCGACAGTATTTATATCGTACAGCATCCAAACCCAGCACCGCATCATGAATACCCTATTATTACGGACGCAGGGCGCATCATTACGCCGGGAACAAATATAAATTTACGCCCTTATCAGCATGTCGCGGACACTACAGCCTATCAAAAAAAATTATTGGCTTTTATCAATGTTCATAAAGCCAGTTTGCCGCTATCAGATGGCAAAGACTCCAAACCGCATAAAACCGGCAAAGCACTCTGCATAGCCCAAACCTTAGGCTTTTTAAAACAACACCCGGTGAAGATCCTCACCGGCGACGGTATGGGAAACTTTTCGTCCAAACTGGCTTTTAAGGCAACCGGGTTGGGAATTGAAGGTGGCTATCCGCAAAAATATACTTACATCAACCCTGATTTTCTGTCAAACCACCTGGACATATACCTGGATTTTTTCAGCAAGAATTCAGACAACCATTCGCTCACCAACAACCCCGGCTCAGTATATGAAGAATTACTCGCTGAATACGGACTGCTGGGCCTTGCGGCTTTCCTGGTATGCTATCTATGGTATTTTCTGAAGCATTATAAAAGGCTTACTTATGGTCTGCCCGTCCTGGTGATGCTTATAGCGATATTCTTTATCGATTATTGGTTCGAACAGTTATCGGTTATCCTGTTTTTCGAACTGCTGTTGCTTTTAAATATTAAAGAACGTTCACCCGAAACCATCCCGGCACATGCAAACTGAACGTCCTGAAATAACGGTTTTGATGCCTGCTTATAATGCGGGGAAATATATCCGCGAGGCGATACGATCGGTATTGCAACAAAGTTTTCGGCATTTCGAGTTGCTCATCATCAATGACGGCTCGACTGATGATACGCTGGCGATAGCCTTATCATTTAACGACCCACGCATTATGGTGATCAATAAGGAGCATGAAGGGATAGTTGTTGCCCTCAACACCGGCCTGAAACTGGCGAGCGCCCCTTACATCGCCCGGTTTGATGCCGATGACGTTTGCCGGGCCGACCGTTTGGAAAAGCAATTGGATTTTTTGCACGATCATCCTGAGTATGTATTGGTGGGCAGTGATGCGGAGTATATTTTAGAGAACGGCGAGTTTCTGTTCAATTTCAAATGCATTGCGCACTCCAATGATGAGGTGCAAAATAACCTGTATGTGTACTGCCCTTTTATTCATTCATCGGTGATGTACCGCCGCGAAGATGTGCTGAAAGCCGGCGGGTATAATATTCATGCTCACAATTTTGAAGATTACTTATTATGGACCAATCTGGCTAAAACCGGCAAAATGCAAAACCTGCGCGAGCCTTTGATCAAGGTAAGATTAAACGCTGCATCATCAACTATTGATGAAAAATGGCGTGGGGAACGTTTCAGACAACTGAAAAGGCAAGCTACTACCCGTGGCTCGATCACTGAAGAAGAAGGCACTGAATTGCTTGAGATCATACAAAAACAAAACGTACGCAAAATAAAAGAAGGCGCTTATCATGCGCTTTGCGGTAAAAAGTTTTTGGCAAATAACTATCAACCGAAAAAGGCGCGCAGCCACGTACGGCAGGCCATTAGCATACGGCCTTTGCGGTTTGATAATTACCTGCTTTACGCGGTAAGCTATTTCCCGGAATCGCTGATATCATGGTTGCATAAACTAAGCCCTAACAAATTGTGATATGAGAGCAGCAGACATGAAAGTGGCTTTTATTACACGGTCGACATTGTATACGGTACCGGGTGGAGATACCGTACAGGTTGTTGAAACGGCCCGCCATCTGGAAGGTATGGGCGTCTCGGCAGAAATAAAATTAGCTGATGAATCGATAGATTACGGGCAATATGATCTGCTGCACTTTTTCAACCTGACACGACCAGCCGACATTTTATTTCATAGTCAAAAGGCGCGGAAGCCATTTGTAGTATCAACCATTCTATGCAATTACAGTGAATACGATAAAAATCACCGCAAAGGCTTAGTATCGCTGTTCAGTTTTTTGCCGGACGATAAGATCGAATACATAAAAACTGTGGCCCGCTGGCTGATGGGCGGCGATAAACTTGCCAGCACGGAATATTTGTGGAAAGGGCAACGCAGCAGCATCCTAAAAATACTAAAAACTGCTGGAATGATCTTGCCAAATTCGGTGTCAGAATATGAGCGTATTACAAAAACCTATCCTTGCTGCGCAAATTATTCCATTATACCTAACGGCGTGGATACGCATCTGTTCCAACGAAATCATTTTATAGGCAGGGATAATAATTTGATCCTCTGCGTGGCGCGGATAGAGGGCATAAAAAATCAACTGAATCTCGTTAAGGCGCTCAATAATACGAAGTTCAGGCTGCTTATAATCGGCGCACACGCCCCTAATCAAAAGGCTTATTATGATGAGTGCCGGAGGGTAGCAGAATCCAACATCACATTCATTAACCATGTTTCGCAGCAGGAGTTGGTGAAGTATTACCAGCAAGCCAAAGTACATGTATTACCAAGCTGGTTTGAAACTACTGGTCTGAGTTCGCTGGAGGCGGCGGTTATGGGCTGCAACATTGTAATTACCGATAAAGGCGATGCCAAAGAATATTTCGGCAGCAAAGCCTTTTACTGTGACCCTGCAGAACCCAAAAGCATATTGGGAGCTATTGAAAAGGCAAGCCAAAGCCAATATAACGAGGAATTGCATGACATGATCACAAAAAGGTATACCTGGAAACAGGCAGCCCTACAAACCTATAAAGCATACCAGACCATTACTGTATGAAGAATTTGAGAATTGCCATATTAGGCACAAGAGGAATACCAAACCATTATGGAGGATTTGAACATATCTCGGAATATGTTTCGGAGGGATTAGTAAAAAAGGGGCATTCTGTAACCGTTTATAATTCGCATAATCATCCATATCAGGCCGATACCTGGAACGGTGTCAACATTAAGCATTGTTATGACCCGGAATACCTTATCGGTACCGCCGGGCAATTTGTATATGACCTAAATTGCCTGATGGACGCACGCAAACAAAATTTTGATGTGGTTTTGTTGATGGGCTATACCAGCAGCTCAGTATGGGGGAAGTTGTATCCTAAAAGCAGCACCATTATTACCAACATGGATGGGTTGGAATGGAAACGGTCGAAATACTCAAAACCGGTTCAGCAATTTTTAAAATATGCCGAGAAATTAGCTGTAAAACACAGTGAGTTTTATATTTCTGATTCGAGAGTAATTAAAGATTACCTCGAAAATAAATACAGTATCAACAGTGAATATATCCCCTACGGCGCGGATGTGTACACCGATCAGGAAAGGGAGCAACTGATCAAAGGTGATGCTTTAAAAGAGGACTACTTTTTATTGATGGCCCGCATGGAGCCGGAAAATAATATCGAGACAATCTTAGAAGGTTTTAACAACAGCAATTCGCGCAAGCAATTTAAGGTACTTGGAGATACGGGTAACCGTTTCGGGAAATTTATCAGAGCCCGTTTTAAGAATGACGAACGCATCCAGTTTAAGGGGCCAATATTTGATAATGCCAAAGTAAGGTCACTGCAAAACAACTCTTATTTGTATTTCCATGGACATAGCGTAGGTGGCACCAATCCGTCTCTGCTGGAAGCCATGGCAAGCGAGGCTTTGATCGCGGCACATAATAATCCTTTCAATAAATCGGTGCTGAGCTCAGATGCCTACTATTTCTCAAATGCGCATGAAGTACGCGAAATAGTTGAAACCGTGCAGCGCAATGCCAACGAGCAAAAGATGGTAAGGAATAATTTATATAAAATCGCTTTCCAGTTTAACTGGAACAAGATAGTTGACGAATACGAGTCTTTCATCCTGGAATGTTACGAGAACAAGAATTATGAGAGGATTATTTCTGATCAGGGATAACCTGGCGAATAAGATAAGCTACTATCACCTGGTGCTTTTCCTGCTCAGCCTCCCATTTGACCGGTTTTACAGTCATTTGATCCTGATCAGCTTTGCTATACATACCCTTATACATTTTAACAGGCTTGCTGTAAAACCCATATTAAACTGGCGCACATTCATGCTGCAATCCGTGTTTTTTGTGACCGCGATCAGTACGATATATGCCTCCAATAAATCATTAGCGTTCAATGAATGGGGCCTTGATATAAGCATCTTACTGTTCCCTATCCTGTTTTGCATCAATCCTCTCAACCTGAAAAAATACCGGTCACAAATATTGCTTTTATTTGCTATGGGGCTTACGGCAACCATCATTTACCTGTATGTCAATGCTATCCTTACTATTCAGTTCTACGGCCTGCCACTATCCCTGTTATTTACCGAGGCATTCACTAATCATAATTTCGCACAACCTATTGACATGCATGCTACTTTTTTCTCGCTTCAAATCGCCGTTGTGCTGGTATATATCGTTTCGCTTTTGATCAAAGAACAAAGGACAACAGTGCGAGTATTTTATACCGTGATCGGTTTAGTATTGCTGGCAGGAATCATCCAGTTGGGTTCAAAATCCGTTTTTGCGGCGTTGATTTTAACTATAGTTATTGCCTTTCCTTATCTAATATTGGAGGGGTCGCGCCGTAAGCGCTTTGTTTTGATCGCTGCGTCGGCCACATTATTAATAGCAACGTTTATTGCCGTTACTCCAGCCTTTCGCGACCGCTATTTAACGGAACTCAAAGATGATTTCTCTGCAAGAACAAGTCAAACCGTTGAGCCGAGGATAGTGCGTTGGGAAATAGCTGTAAACCTCATCAGTAAAGCACCCTTGATAGGACATGGTGCCGGCTCCGAAATACCATTGTTACAGGAAAAATATTTTGAGAAGAAGTTTTACACCTCATACCTGCACCGCTTAAATGCACATAACGAGTACATGAGTTTTATTATCAAATCCGGAATATGGGGGTTGGTAGTTTACCTGGCAACTTTGACCTATGGATTCAGAATAGCTATCCGGAAAAAAGACATTGTTTTTTTTGGCTTTATGATGTTACTGGCGGTGGTCTCGCTGTCCGAAAATATTTTGGATGTGGATAAGGGTGTGATGTTCTACAGTTTTTTCTTCCCGTTTTTTGTGTTTACATCCGAACAAAAGGAAAGCCTGTCAATTCTCATAAAAAGGCATAAAAATTTAAGAAAGATGGCAACCAATTGTAGGGCCGACCCGTCATTAGTATAAAGGTTAATCAGTAATATTTTGTCAGACATCAAAAGACATATTTTAGTTACACTTACCTATTTCGATCTGTTCAATTACCCCTTGACGATGGACGAAACGCACCTGTTTTTGCCTGCAAAATACAATATTGAGGAATTTGGCTATGCCCTGCGGTCCCTGGTGATAGAGAAGCTGATCTATAAGTTCGAAAAATACTATACCCTTAAAAATGACCTTTTTTTGGTTGAGCGCCGCGAAAAAGGCAATGCCAAAGCCGCAGAGATGATAGCTATAGCCGGTAAAGTGGGCGACCTGCTTATTCGCTTTCCTTATGTGCGGGGCATTGCCATATCGGGTTCGCTCTCTAAAAATTTTGCCGACGATGATTCAGATATCGATTTGTTTATCATCACGGCAAAAAACAGGTTGTGGATTGCCCGTACTATAATGCATTGTTTTAAAAAGCTGACCTTTCTCTTTAAAAAAGAGCATTACTTCTGCATGAATTATTACATCGATGAGCAAGACCTGCAAATACACGAAAAGAATATTTATACCGCTACGGAAGTAGCAACCCTGATGCCTTTACATGGTGAAGCGGTGTTTGAGCAGTTCTATCTTGCCAATGGCTGGACAAGAGAATACCTACCTAATAAATGCCTTCGCGTGGCTACGGCAAAGCCTGTAAAAAATTCGCTTTTCAAAAAGTTTGTTGAATGGCTGTTTAACAATCGCGCGGGCAACTCCATTGACGGCATATTAATGAGCATCACGGCGAAACGCTGGTTGAAGAAGATGCAGCAAAAAAAGCGCAATAACCACGGCATTATTATGGCGATGGACTTGGGTAAACACTATGCGAAACCCGACCCGGTTAATTTCCAGGCGAAACTGATGACGAGTTATGAACACAAAGTAGAACAGGTGTTGGAAAGGTGTGCGGACGCTGTCGCCCATTGAGCTATTTCTTTCTCAATGAAATAATATAGTAGTCTCCAATATACTTCCAGGGCCATTTGGCTTTTAACCTGTTCTCCCATTTACGCAGAAACTTGAATGTCGACGGGTGCTTTTCAGCAAATCCTTCCATGTATGATGGCGGCACTATGGTACATAAACCTTCGATGCCAACCATGTCAAAATCCTTTTTTAATCTTTTGGTCAGATATGATGGATTGTAATACCAGCACTTAAAATAATTGCCTTCAACCCGCGCTTTTCTGCCGTGGCCGCTGAAGAACCTCCTGAATGCTGTGCGAAATTTCCCTTTAAATACCAATAATGTCTCCCATAAGCAGAATTTAGGCAATATAACAAACGTGATCAGGCCATCGGGATTTAAAAGCGATGATAATGAAACCAAAACTTTATCCAGGTCGCCGGTACAATTGAGGCCGGCAAAATTGGAGAAGACCATATCAAAAGGGCCTTTGTTTTTTAGTTCATCCAGATTGGTATAGGAGCACAATTCAAAACTTATCTTCTTATTCATTTTATACTTGCCAACTTTTTGTACTAATTGATACAGCATACCGCCGGATATGTCCGCAGCGTGCACATGGTGGCCCTTCCCCGCAAAATAAACAGCGTCTTCGCCGGTACCGCAATTTAACTCGAGTATCGAGCCATCGGGTTTAAGATGTCTTAAAACATGTTTGCGGACCCTGTCGCGTTTGTAATTGATAATGGTATCCGAATTATATAATTCGTCAAATACCGGGGCCTGGCCGGAAAATGCTGCAGCAGCCTTTTGTTCGTTCGTTGCGACCATCATAGTGCCTTCTCCAGGCGGCTTAATTTAAACTTTTCAATAATGACCGCAGGTGTATAATAAAATACTGACAATGCTTTTTTTATGCTCGCCCTATTGGCATTGAATGGCTTTTTGAGCAATAGCAGCAGACTATTTTTCGCCAGGTGCTGGTGGTAATTCTGATGCACATAGCGGTGCAATTGCTTATAGTAGGTTGGAGGGAAAGTGTTGTGAAACATTAAAGCCATCTCGTCCGAATCGGTCCAGTTGGTTTTGGTTTTCAGGTCGGCTTTTACCTTTTCATAAAATACAGTCCCCGGTAAGGGATATGAAACTGAGATGCCTATTTCATAAGGCAGCAGCTCGTTTATCATATCGATGGTTTGCTCGATATCTTCCTTCATCTCGCCAGGATAACCAAACTGGATGAAAAAGGACGGCTTGATGCCATACTGCTTCATAAAGGCTGTTGAAGTATGTATTTGCCCCACTTGCGTGCCTTTATCCATCGCATCCAATATTTTTTGCGAGCCGCTTTCAGCGCCTATCCAGGCAATTTCACAACCCGCCTCGGCCAATGCTTTAACGGTTTCTTCCTCTACCAGCAGGTCGGCGCGGGACTGTATTTTGAACCTTATTTTGATCCTTTCCTGTTTGATCAGCCGGGCAAATTCCTGTACCCAACCGGGTTTTAAACCAAAAATGTCGTCACAAAACCAAACATGGTCCATGCCGAACCAACCTTTCATCATTTTGAGCTCGTCGATCACATTCTCCGGGCTTCGTGAATTATAGCGGTTGCCGTAAATTGGTTTTGCGCACCAGTTACATTTAAACGGACAGCCACGGGTAGTACTCATGTTCAGCGAAAAATAGCCCGCATGTTTAAGCCATGTTTGACGGTATTGCGGCATATCAACCAGGTCCCATGCTGGAAATGGCAAACTATCCAGGTCCTTCAAAACCGGGCGCGCCGGTGTTTTTATAACCTTATCATTTTGCTTGTAAGCCAACCCGGAGATAGCTGAATGATCTGTTTCGCCATCGGTAATAGATCGAGTCAATTCCAGTAAAGTGATCTCTCCTTCGCCGATAATTACAAAATCAGCGCCTTCGTCCAGGTATTCCGGGTAACGGTCGGTTGAATCCGAGCTGCAAACTATGACTTTGCATCCTTTTGCCTTTGCCAGTTTGCACATGCTAAAAGCCGCTTCGCGCATGTTGGTAAGGCACATTTTGGTGAGATAGTTGAACCCGTCATCATACACTGCAAAGAAGTCGGGCTTATGCTTATCTATAGCAGCTTCAACTTCCTGAGGCCCGGTAGCAAACATCGTATCAAACAGGGACACTCTAAACCAATTCTTCCGCATCAAAGCGGCAGCATACAGCGTGCCTAGCGGTGGATATGGCTGTCCCAACGCCCATTGTTTAGGATCGAAACGCAGAAAATAAGAATGGCTAAAAAGAATGCTCTTTTGCTGCATCATTATACCAAATACGTTTGGGCTTATTGTTCGGTTGCCCGATATGATTTTTTAATGCAGGTATTTAGCGCTGAGCTTTTCGATAAATGTTGTAATTGTACATACACTGATCCTGGTAGTAGTCTTTGGCTACCAAATTGTCAATGATCAACTGGATATGCGGATCCACTTGTTCGCGGTAATCAAAATATAAAGGCACCAGTATCATGTCCGGTTCATTCTGTTTCAGGTCTGAAAAAAAACGCTCTTTGGCAGCTTCGGTCTGTGTCACATTAAAATAAACAGAGGGTGACAACCGCTCGGAGTAAACCTGTACCTGTGCGCCAAATCCTGCTACCAAAACCTTCTGCTGTTCGCCTGTGTTTGCTTTTACCCATAGGCCAAGTTTTTTGAGATCGCCTTCATCAGGTTTGATGTAAGGTTCCACGCAATATTTGGGCGATTGCTCTTTAGTGCCGAGTACCCATTTTTTCAAATTACCAATAGGTTCAAATAAATTAGGCAGGAAAATGATCCAGATAATCACCAAAACACCTGCGACAGATAACCGGAAGCTTTTAATGAAATGAGCCATGGCCAGGGCGCTCATCAATGCCAATGGCGGCAAAACTTCTTTGAGATGAACATTGTCATATATCCCAACAACATTGATCCCTACAAAAGCGAATATTAGCCATAAAACGAATAAGTCCAGTTTACGCTTGATGGAAATATAATAGATGAACAAAGGATAAAACAATACCATACCGGTATGCAGGAATTTTCCAGACAAATTGCGGAGCCGCCAGGCTATATCATGGTCACTCGCGCTGCCGAAGCCAAAGTTATCAGACAGCATATTGGTATAAATATTATGAATGTCTATTCCAACAAGGCTAGCAACGGTAAGCAGTAAAACGACGCCCGATAAAGCACCGGCGCAAAACATTAAAGTACTAGCTACGCCTTTGCGAAAATTTGAGATAAGCAACGCCAGTCCCGCGAAAGCAGCAGTTAAACGAAAGCCAAAAGCGAGACCGATCAATAGACCGCTGATAAGAGCGCTTCGCTTGCTGTCGACAGTTAGAAAATTATAAACCGCAACGATAATAAACGTTTCGGCGTAGGTTTCTGTGTATGAAACGTATTTACCGCCTGTGGTATGCCAAAGCAAAGCTAAGCCGTAGAATGATAAAGCCAGCAAACCAGCTTCCTTACCTGCAATATGCTTCGATATCTTATAGAGATAATATAACCCTGCTGTTTGGCACGCGGTTCCCAATATCCTCGGGAACCAATAGTTAACACTAAAAAGTTTTTCGGACAAGCCAAAAATGGCAAAGATGAGCGGCGACTTATTATCGACACCGCCTGTATAAGGGACCAAATCATGGCGAAACCAATTACGGCCGATATAGTGCCACATGGCTTCATCAAACGATAGCACAAATCCATTGCTGAAGAGCGTCACCAGCAACTGCATCAATACAAGTATAAAAATTAAATGCAGCGGACCTGGTTTCCAGGAACGGATTTGGGTTGTGGTCATGCCATGGTAACGGATATTAATTTGCAACCGGGTTCATCCGCGGAGGTAAATTTAACGAGCACACGCATTTAACACAAGTACTATTCGTACTCATATCCAGGGTTTTTCTGAAATCAATGGCTTTTCCGCTATTCAATATGTCGGTTAACTGTGTTTCCCTGATATTGCCCATCACATCATGGAAAAAACAGGGCCGCACATTCCCGTCAGCCTCGATCACCGTAGATACCCAGGGTGCATTACATTTTTTAAAAGGAAAGGGATTCAACCCATAAAATGCAGCGTAATAATCATAGATATGCACGAGTTTTTCGGGCGATTCGGCTATAAACCTGGTATTGAAATCACTGCGATTTTCCGCGATGATCCTCTCAATTATTGCCTTCAATTCAGGCAACTCCTTTTCGGTGAGCAGTATCTCATTTTGGCGGGGTTCTTCCCAGGCCATTTGCCGGTTAAAGGCATGACTGCTTACATCAGCAGGCAGAAAACTAACCTGGTTTAGCCCGATAAGTTTTGCCTGGTAAATGATGGACGCCCAGTTCCAAAAATTAAGACGGTGGATTACCGTGCGTGCGGTTATTTTATAGTTAGGGTCCAGTTGATGCAGGTACTCTACACCGTCTTTCAATTTTTGGAAAGCTCCGGGAATGTTGCGAATAGCATCATGCAATTGTTGGTCGCCATCAAGTGAAACGATCACATCATGCACCCATTTAATGAGTTGTTCGGCATGATGTTTTATCGTGAGGCCGGTAGTTAGTAACGATACTTTGATGCCGGCGTTATGAAGCAATTCGCACAGTTTAAAAAAGTTTTGATTCAGTAAGGCCTCACCGCCTGACATGACTACTTGTTTAGTCCCCAACTGTTTTAACGAATCGAGGAGGTCGCGTACATCACCCTCTGTAAGCTGCTGCAGGTTTTTATTATCCTTCCAAATATCGCACATCACGCACCGGCAATTGCAGGCGCTGTGCGGCATCAATATCACGATGGGCAGTGCCGAGATGTGATGCGTGCGCAGTGTTTTATAACGACGATAGGTGTGCAGGGGCGATATCACTTTATTGATCTATGGTTATCCAGTGAAAGGGGCCTCTTGTACCCAAGAGGTTAAGAATACTATCGGGGTTTAATAAAATATGATGCTTGAGGCCGGATAGTTCATCTATTGAATGATGAAAATATTGTTCGGCCATTTGCGGGTAGCCCAGGCTGTTGTAGTAATTTCGGGTACGGGCATAAGCTTTCTTCACTTCTTCAGGTTTGTAAAAATGCGTGTCCATAATATGAACTTCTCCGCTGCCGTTGAGCTGGGAAAGGGCCAGTTCGATGATCGCTTTTGCTGAAGGAAAATACTGTAGCGACGCAGCGAATACGATCACATCAAATTTCTCATCCTGGAAAGTATCCTCGTTAAAAGTATCGTAAATAAAATCCAGGTTCTCTTTGTCGAAAACCCGGCAGGCCTGGCTTATCTCAAGCTCGTTTATATCGAGCCCGGTCACCAATGAGCCCGGTATATCGGCCAATTTGGACGACAACCAGCCATTGCCGCAGCCCACCTCCAATATTCGTAAAGACTTGTGTTTTTTGAACAGGTAAAGCAGCAAATGCATACACGACCGCTTCCTGATCTTCCATTCAGCAGCATGAATATGCAAAGGGTCTATATCAGGTAGCATACGCAACTGGTCATCGGTATATATCCTTTTTTCACCTTGCCTTATCGCAAAGTAGAGTTCTTCGAAATCTGTTTTTATGGTCCTTGCTTCTTTGGCTACCATACCGATGTCAAATTCAAACACAATTAAAATCCGGATATTTCTGGCTGACGGTACTTCCACAGCCTTTGCAATAGTTTTATTTCGTAAGGGTATTGATAGATATTTACTTTATAACGCATTCCGGCAACCAGCTTTATGGCCCTACGTTTCAGATCGTTCAATCGTATGTCGGTAACGGTAGGGTAAACCCCGTTCAGTACCGTCTCAAAATTTCTGATCTTGTCTATCATTTCGGGTGTGAGCCAAGGCGTAAGCGGATTTTTGCGCATATCGAAGTTCTCCCAGGCCGGGCTTACCCAATCGTCAAGTGTTTGAGGGTATTTGAAGCCCGAAGCCAGCACCTGCTTAAACAACGCCGAGCCTTCTGTAGGAACAGGGCTGTATGTGTAAAGCACAATTTCGGTACGCGGGTTTACCGCTTTCACCTGCTTTATAAAATCTATCTCAAAATCTATCTGGTCCTGCACTTGTTTCGCCGTTGGCGCAGGCGTACCTAATACGAATGAGTATTCAGGGATAATATCAAACTTTTTTAAACGCTCGGCAAAGCGGATGATCTGGTCGCCGGTTTGTGTGCCACCTTTATCCAGTTGTTCCAATATCAGGTTGTTACCGCTTTCGGCGCCGAAGAAAATGATCTTGCAGCCACCTTCACGCACAGCCTCTAAAGATGAATCCTTGAATTTGTCCATCGTATCGATACGCGCCATACCCCACCACGACATCTTTTCGGGTTTGATGAGTTTTGAAAATTCGACGGTACGTTTCTCCGATACAAAAAAGTTGTTATCATGAAATTCGATGGCATCAGCGCCCCATTTGTCTTTGATGTATTTAACATCTTTATAAACCGTTTGTGCCGATTTGGCTTTCCACCTCGCCTCAAAAATTGGCACCACCGCACAAAACGAACAGGTAAAAGGGCAACCAATGCTGGAGTGATAAGCCATGGTTTTTTCGCCTAAATAGGTGCGACCGAGGTACCATTTATCTATTTCGTAGAAATTATGCAGTTTATCATAAGGCAACGGCGGCAAGGGGTCCTGTTCAAACAAGTCCTCTTTCGGATTTTTGATCACATCGCCATTGGCATAATAGATCACATTTTTAATGAATTCGTAGGGAGTGTTCTTTTCCAGTGAATCAATTAAGGCCGGAAAAGCGTGATCGCCGGGGCCATTGATCACAAAATCGACATAGCCAGAACTTAAAACAGCTTTAGGTTGGGTTGACGGAAAATAACCACCCCATATCATAAACGTATTTGGGAATTTCTCCTTGATCGCTTTAGCTAGCGGAACGGACTCCCTTAATTGCGGGCCGGGCATCACCGTAAAACCGATGTATTTATATTCGCCAGTTGCGAGATAGCTTTCCATTTTAGCCAGGGGATCAGTTTCGCAATTACCGTCAACTATCGCCCAGTCATACTTGCCTTCAACCGAGGCGGCAATACTCATAATAGAATTTGGGATACGGTGCTTGGCGACAGCACTTTTGGGATTAAATAGCAGTATTTTATTCATGTTAATGGATCAGGGTAAAAACTTCGGGCGGCAATGGAGTCGCCCCCATTGCCATGCCTGAAGTCATTCAAACTATCTACAACAACGCTCAATACAATTACGCGCTGTAAATGGGCTTGGTTGCTTGTGAAATCAAATAAAATTTGTAATGGCAACCCTTGTTTAAAACCGCTCGTATTTCCGTTATAAAGAACAAAACACTTGATCCCCGCAATTAAAAACTATATCAGCGAACACCTGTTAAACCGCCCGGTTGCCGAAAAACCTTCGGCTGAGGCGTACGACCTTTGGTCGGATGATTATGACATGCAGCCCGGCAACCTGATGCTGGACCTGGACGAGATATTATTTGCGCAGTTCCTGGAGAAAATCGATCTGAAAAGCAAAGCCGTGGCTGATATTGGTTGTGGCACAGGCAGGCACTGGAGTAAGATGCTGATTCAAAATCCTTTGACCTTGACGGGGTTTGACGTATCGCAGGGCATGCTCAATAAGTTAAGGGAAAAATATCCGCTGGCCAAGGTTTGCAAGATCGACGATGATGCGTTCACGAACGCGCGTTATCCTCCTTTTGACATAATTGTCTCCACCCTCACCGTAGCACACATTGAAAATATGGAGAGGGCTTTAAATGCCTGGTGCGGGATGCTAAAAGCGAATGCCGAAATTATTATTACCGACTTTCACCCTAAAATGCTGACCGTTGGCGGTAAACGAACATTTAAGCATAATAACAAACCTATGGCGGTTAAAAACTATGTCCATCCTATTGATACGATAAAAAATATATTACAGGCTAAGGGATTCAGGCTGATAGCTGAAGAAGGATTTATAATAGATGAAACGGTAAAGCATTATTACCAGGCTCAAAATGCCTTACCAGTGTATGAGCGATTCAAAGGCTTCCCGGTGATATATGGTATTCACTTAAAACGGGGCAATGATCCTGAATAATTTAAAGACGGTTTTAAAAGGCAGCCAGATGAATATCAGGCTTGCCGACGATCATATCGCAGAGGTTTCATCTAAACCTTTTGCGGCTAAACTGGGCCAGTTTAATTTAAATTTTGATGGAGCGCTGGTGTTCCCGGGCCTGGTTAATTCGCATGACCATTTAGACTTTAATCTTTTTCCTGCGCTGGGCGACAGAACCTATAAAAACTACACCGAATGGGGCCGGTACATCCATAAAAATTACGGGGAAAAGATTGCCAGGATACTCAGGATACCAACTGAGTTGAGCGAACAATGGGGCGTTTATAAAAACCTGCTGAATGGTGTTACTACCGTGGTAAACCATGGTAAAAAAATAAAAAAAAAGGCGCTACCTATCACCGTTTATGAGGATTGCCAGAGTATCCATTCGGTGCGGTTCGAAAAAAAATGGTGGCTCGCGCTTAATAATCCTCTAAAGAGAAAACTACCGGTAGCCATCCACACGGGTGAGGGAACAGATATACCGGCCCGGCAGGAAATTGACAAATTGATCCAGAGAAATTTGTTAAAACGGCCATTGGTAGGTATACATGGTGTTGCCATGAACAATAACCAGGCAAAGGCTTTTAAAGCATTGGTGTGGTGCCCTGAATCGAACTATTTTTTGCTGAATAATATTGCCCCGGTTAATTGTTTAAAGAAAGATGTTTCGATATTGTTCGGAACAGATTCAACCTTAACCGGCAGCTGGAATCTTTGGGAACATATCCGCAGGGCGAGAGATACAGATTATCTTACTGATGCCGAATTGTTTGACTCGCTGACATCAAATCCTGCCAGGATATGGGAGCTTGACGGCGGAGAGATAGCCGTAAATAAATGTGCCGACCTGGTAATAGCAGAAAATAAAGCAGATAGTCCCGATAGCTTTTTCGCCCTGAACCCGGAAGATATTTTAATGGTTATTCACAAGGGAGCTATCAGCCTGTTTGATGAGAGATTGTATAGACAATTGAAAAACATCGACCTCGATAATTATAGCCGGGTATATATAAAAGGGCGTTGTAAATATGTATCGGGTGATCTGCCACTTTTGATGCAGCAAATAAAACAGCATTATCCCGAAGCTGATTTCCCGGTAATTTAGACCATATACTTATGTCGCTATCTCAAAGAATTGTTTCAAAATTATACCGCGAAACGAAGTATTTGTACAGGGATATTGCCCATATATCCGGGTTTGATGAACAATTTTATAAAAATGCAAGAGGCAGCAGGATACTGATCTATCATGGTATATGCCTTTCAGTTCATACCAGGTTTAATCCCATTTTTTTGACATTAAAAACTTTTGAACAGCACCTTAAGTTTTATAAAAAATATTTTAATGTCGTCAGTCTGGATGATTATTATCTAGGGAATTTCAGGAAAGATAAGTTTAATGTTTGCATCACCTTTGATGACGGGTACGCGAATAATCACAAGTATGTGCTATCTTTATTAGAGAAGTACCAGTTGCCCGCTACTTTTTTTGTAACTTCAATAAGAGAGGCGGGTCATGATATTTTGTGGAACGATTTTTTGGGAATTATCGGCAAATACGGCCCGAAGGAAATCAGCTTTAAAAATGAGTTATTCCGGAAATGCCGGTTTAACAAATATATTTCCCAAAAAAGCGGTCTTAGTTTGACGGATATCATGCGCGCTGGTGTATTTGACGTTAAAGCGGAAATGATGGAACTTTTGTATCCTTTAGTCCCCTTCAGGGAAAGCAAACCGAATGATATTGATTACTGGTTGCAAATGACCAGTAAACAAATAAGGGAATTGTCGGCTTCGCCACTAGCCACTATCGGTTCGCATAGTTGTTATCATAACGATCTTTCGCGCATTCCGATTCAAGAAGTTGCCGAAGATTTGCGCCATTCTAAATGGTATATTGAGAATATCGTCGATAAGGCGGTAAATAGCTTTGCATTTCCTTACGGGACTTACACTCCGCAAGTAACAGAAACGGCTAAAAAAGCCGGCTACAACCAACTACTGGCAACTGATTTTCACTTTACGGAAGACCATAATGATCCAACGATGAGGGAAAGATTTACAGTTAACCCATTTATATCGCTTATTAACCAAATGCATGCCACCATAACCAGGAGCTATGAGCGATAATATGCAAAGCAAAGAGTATACTGTTGAACGGCTACGCAAAAACAACCTTTGCGATCTGGATAAGCTGCATTACGCGGTCTATAGCAAACATCATCCTACCGGTTATTTTGAGAAAAAATATGATACTGCATACGTGGGGATTGAGTATATCGGTTACATCGCTTATGACCAAGGCCGCGTTCCTATCGCTTATTACGGGGTTATCCCATGTTTTATAAAGTATAATGATCAATTATACCTGGGCGCCCAGTCGATCGATACGATGACACACCCGAGGTTCCGTTTTAAAGGTTTATTTGTTCAATTAGCCAATCTTACTTATGACCTGGCGATGGAAGAAGGGATAAGTTTCATATTCGGCTTCCCTAACCAAAATTCACTGCATGGTTTCCTGGTAAAACTGAAGTGGCAAATGACCGAAATGATGGATTGCTATATTATACCGGTCAGTATTGTTTCCGCTGAAGGAATAACCCAAAGATTACCATTCGCTAAAAAACTATATAAAAAGTACCAGCAATATATACTTAAAGATTATCTAGTTGATTCAAAGGGCATTGAAAACTCGGCTTTTAAAGATCAGTTTGGCGGCATCAATCGCAATGCCCATTACCTACAGTATCGCACTTATCACAATACGCAGGTAATACAGGTTGGCAAGGCGTTGTTGTGGGTCAAGATACATAGCGGGTTAATTATCGGCGATATAAATTGTGAACCCGCTGATTTTGATGATATGATGGAAAAGCTGTATAAACTTGCATTTAAACTGGGGCTGAAGAGTATCCAGTTTCACACCAGCCATCAAACACAACTGGCAGCCTTGTTCTCTGAACGTTATGAGGCGGAGCCGTCATTTTATGTACTGTTTAAAAACCTTGGTTCAAACCTACCGCTTGATAAGATCAAGTTCACGTTTGCTGATATCGATATCTTTTAAATAATAATCCTTTTAGAGTTCAGATGAGTTTACCTGTCAGAAAGCTTTTTTTTAAGGACCCGCTCATCAGGACCTTCTATATAACCCGGCTGCATGACGATGAAATTGAAGAGAAGGTATTCTTAAAACAAGGCCATCAGCGCATTGACATTACCCAACACCAGGGAATGATATGCCTCGACCCATTTTGCATTGCGGTATGGCTGCCTGAGGAACACCTCAAACTGATCAACCCGGATAAAGTGGATATTCGCTTTGAAAAAGAGAATAAATTAAATGCTTCTATCAAAGTATCTATTATTGAAAAGATCGCGACAGCACATGGAGTGTTACTATTATATAAGATCGAATCGATTAAAAATCACCAGTTAAGCGTACTGCATAGGTTAATGCTTTTCGGCTACTTCCTTCGCTCCAAAAAAAACACCTATTACCACCGGAAGGTTATCAGCGCGTTATATTCGTACCCGAGGCGTATCATTATTGTATCCTACCAGGATGCGGAGTATTACAATATTTTTCCAATGGATATACAGGGATATATACCAGAAGAGGATATATGTATACTTGGATTACGCACAACCAATGTGACCTTAGATAAAATATTACAAGCAAAAAAAGTGATGGTTTGTGATACTGATGGGGTTGATATTAAAACCGTTTATGACCTGGGTAAGCACCCCAGTACTTCCCCTACGGCGAAGGAAAAGCTTCCGTTTGGTACAAGCCCGAGTGAGTTGTTTGGCTTCCCGGTACCGGATTTTACGGGGTCGTACAAAGAAATTGAGATCATACAGCATCGGAAAATGGGATACCACATGCTGATGGTTGGCAAAGTGATCAACTATAAAAAGATCAAACCTAACCCGGCCTCCCTTTTCCATGTCGGTTTTTTACAGTTCCAAATGGGCAATTACAAAAACATTGAGGGTTTATTCTGATGAAGTATGTTTCTGTCACCTTTAGCCCCTCTTTAAATTTCAATTCACCCGAAAGCTGGTTTGAACGGACAGCCGGATATGCAGGTATTCTCTTTTGCCTGGCACGAAATAATACTGTTATAAATATCAAACAGATCAATTACGATGGAGACTGCATGCACAAGGGCGTGCACTACTACTTTCCAAATTTCAGGAGAAAGGATACCTATTTCCCGGGTGAATTAATTCGTTTTGTAAAAAGCCTTGACCCTGATGTTGTATTAGTCCAGGGCTTACACAATCCTTTCCAATTGATTCAATTAGCGGTACGGCTAAACAAAACCGCAAAAATAATTGTGCAGCACCATGCTGAGAAACCGGCCACCGGCATCAAAAAATTCTTTCAGAGAATGGCTGATAAATTAGTGGACGCCTATTTGTTTGCCTCGCATGAGTTAGGTGCCGAATGGGTTGAAAGGGGCATTATTTCATCGCCCGGCAAGATACATGAGGTAATGGAGGTGTCTTCGATATTCTCGCCTATGAATAAAACTCAGGCCAGGTTGCAAACCAACGCCACAGGAACTCCTGTGTTTTTATGGGTGGGACGGCTTAATGATAACAAAGACCCACTAACGGTAATAAAGGCATTTTTGCGCTTCGCTGAAGTTAATCCAACTGCACACTTATACATGATCTATCATACGGATGAATTACTTCCACATATCAATGGATTGCTTGTGCAATCGCCGCAAAAAGATAGCATAAGGCTGATCGGCAAGGTCCCGCACGGGGAACTGCAATATTGGTTCAACAGTGCTGATGTTATTTTATCCGGCTCGCATTACGAGGGCAGCGGGACGGCTGTTTGTGAAGCCATGTCATGCGGCTGTGTGCCGGTTGTAACCGATATTTCTTCGTTCAGGATGATAACTGATAACGGCCGTTGCGGTTTGCTGTACGAACCCGGTAATCAAACAGCATTGTTAGATGCCCTGAATAAAGTAACGGAAATGGATATGAAAGAAAAGCAAGATCTATCACTGCAGTATTTTAATTCCACCCTGTCATTTGAAGCAATAGCAAAGCGAATTCAGGAAATTGCGGCGTAGCTATAATTAAACAACTTCATTATGGCTATATTACTATCTCTTATAAAGAAGGGAGCGACAGCGTTGTGATCAGGGTTCCCGTCCTCCAAAAGCTCTTTGATAACTTCCACCATATCATCCTGCATGTAAGCAAAGTGCCAGTTTTTTATAGCGGAGTCCATGGACCGTACAAAGCTAACCACCTGTGCACCCGCATACAATGCCTCAAGGCACACTACGCCAAAACCCTCGTAAGCCGAGGTGTGCACAAATACCCTGGTGCGTTGCATCAACTTCAATACATCATCATGCGGCAGTTCGCCCATCAACGTCACATTATTTTCCAGGTCAAGATTTTTGATCATGATTTTAAGGTGCTCCATTTCCGGGCCTTTCCCGCAAATTATTGCTTGTATTTCCGGAAACGAGTACCGCAGTATACCTACTATATTCACAAATAAATGATACTGTTTCAAGGGAATTAATGAGCCGGCGCCCAAAATGTCAATGTATCTTTCCTTGTGTTGTTGTTCCTCAAACATCGTTGTATCTATGCCGGGAGGTATTACTTTTTCCGGGGTTAAATTATAATTTTTCCCAAACTCCGCAGCGATAAAATCCGACAGAGCGATCACTTCGCTTGCTTGCGGTTTAATAAACTTAAAGTAGTTGTTGCCGGGTTTTGCATCCTGGCCCAATATCCAGCAATAATGCTTTAGCTTAGTCATTTTGGCGAATTTGCTGCCAATAAAGGCACATTCTCCCATCCAAAAACTTAGCAACCCGATGATATTATATTGCCTGTTCAATTGCATAATCTTATGCCAAACTCTTATCCAATTAAATACCCTAAAAATGCTGCCCATATTACGCCCCCCAAACGAAATGACGGTTACACCATGCCATTTATATTCTGAGGGGTAATATGGGTATTGAAATGCCAGCACGATGATATTAAGCTGCGGGAAATTCTGTTTCAGGTTTCGGACAAACACCTGTTGTGGAGGCATACAAGTGCTATCGGCTTCATTTGCCGGAAACCCAGGACTCAGGATCACCAATGTATCAGTCTTGCTCATCGAATGATACTATTTTATTGCACCAGGATAAGCTTTGCTTATTATGCGTAATGAACAGGATCATTTTGCCCTGGCCGACGAGTAACTGTAATTTCTCCAAAATGCCATTTTCAGACAATTGGTCCATTTCGCCGAAAGGTTCGTCTAATATCAGCAAATCAAAATCATGATATAAAGCCCGTGCCAGCATCATCCTTTGCCTTTGACCACCGCTCAGGTTT
Source organism: Sphingobacteriales bacterium (assembly GCA_044448765.1). Lineage (GTDB taxonomy): Bacteria > Bacteroidota > Bacteroidia > Sphingobacteriales > Sphingobacteriaceae > Mucilaginibacter. The sequence continues at coordinate 34,001 of JBIOHG010000018.1, forward strand.
TTGCCATTTTCGGTTATCACCCCATTCCAGCCTTCGGGATATTGATCAAGAATGACATCAAGGCCGCAAAAATCCATTATCTCATTCAATTTACCGGCATCATGACCATTCTCCGCCAGTGTTATATTTCTTAAAAGGGTGTCATGAATTAAAAAAGGCTGCTGTTTGATATAAGATATCCTGTTCCAAAAACCTTTGCGCTCATTGGCGCGAAGTATTTTGTCATTGATACAAACCATTCCCTCCTGCTGCTCCATAAAGCCGAGCAATATGTGGATCAGCGTTGTTTTACCCCGGCCCGAATTGCCCGATACGCCGATAAAATCTCCGGGCATTGCTTCAAAACTAAGGCCCGCCAACACCGGTTGGCCGTTATACCTGAAATGAATTTTTTCGAGCCGGATAGAGCCAATGTTAACGCCTGGTTGCTTCCTTATTTCCTCACTTTTATTTGTGGTGTTAAGATCGGTAAGGGTAAACTCATACGTTTTCATCTGCCCCGCACTGTTCAATATTTTCACTACGCCCGGAATTATTTTATAAGCGGCAGCCAGGAATATCCCGATAGTAAGCAGATCAATAGAGGCATTGCCACCCGACCATTTATTCAACACGATCAGCACGAAAAAACCAAAAATAGTGAAGACTTCTATTAGTCGCGATGGCAATTCCTGCAAGGTTTGCTGGACGCGTATATTGTGGTTCATCTGCTTTTGCTGGCTTGAATAACGGTCGGCAAAAAAATCCTCTTTGTCGTAAATGTTGCTTTCGGTGTAGCCGGCTAGTGCTTCGCGCAGGTTCTTCAGGGTATGCTCGCTTGTTTTTTTAATATTAGTGCGAACCTGCTTTAATTTACGTTTCATCAGCCAGCTCAAAAATCCAACCGCCGGCATTAGCAAAAGAAAAAGGAGCACAAATAGTGTCGCATGATACCATAATACAGCGCAAATGGTAAACAGCACCAACATGCTTTGTGAAACGATCTGCTGGAAATTGGTGAGAATGTAAGTACTAAATTCAATGGGCTGCTGGCTTATTTTTCGGATATGCGCAGATGAATCAACATTAACGTATTCCAAATAACCCGACCGCAGGTATTGCCGGATGTTACGTTCTGACAGCCTGGAGGCCGCACGATAGATGAAACTGAATTTTGAAGCCGATAACACCCAGGCCAATAAATTTTTTATACCGAATAGTATGAAAAAAATCGCGATCAGCCAAATCGAGTTTTTATCGGTAAGTTGATAGGGCAAAAAGGAAAGATAGGATAAGTTGCCATTCTGAATATAGAAGTTAACAACCAGCACCATCAGCCCCAAAAAGGCAATATCGAGCGCACTAATAATGACATCCCAAAAGATGAGTAAAAATAGTTTTACCCGCTCTTTTCGATCCAGTACATTTAAAATACCAGTTAAAAAATGCCTCAAAGTTTAAATAATAGCATGAATGGACAGCAAGCTTTGCTATAGAAATTACGCAAAGACGCACTGTATGGTTGCTTTACTATTTAATAAGGCGAAGGACTTGTTGCCGTCCACCCGCCATCCACTATCAAAGTTTGCCCGGTAATGTGCCGCGAGGCAGGAGAAACAAGGAATAACACGGCATTGGCCACATCATCAACAGTTCCCGGTCGGCCCATCGGTGTGATACGCGACCAAGTAGCTTCATAATCGGTGTCCTCCAGGGTGCGTTCGGTAAGTGTGGCGCCCGGCGCTACAGTATTGATGGTTATATTGAGTGGCGACAGTTCGAGCACTAAACTTTTGGCTAACATTTCGAGGCCGGCTTTGGTCATGCCATAAGCTGCCAGGTTTTTATGCGCCTGGTGACCTGTAACCGACGACATCAGCAAAATACTGCCCGCGCCTCCTTGCTTCTTCATTTGTATAGCCGCTTTTTGAGCCAGGAAAAAGCTTCCGAAAAGGTTAAGATTGATGACACTTTGCAAATCCTCCGGCTTGTAATCCAAAAACTCACCATAAGAAGTGATACCTGCGTTAGCTATAACAATAGTTACAAATCCGAATTTGATAACCGCCTCATCCACCATTTGCTGAATGAAACTAATGTCCGATGCATCACCCGGCATCGGGTAGCATTTGCCGCCCATCATATTGATAACGGACGCAGCACGATTGGCAAGCCCAGCGTCAACATCATTCAGCAAAACGGCGCCGCCCTGCACAGCTATCTGCCGCGCTATCTCAAAGCCTATGCCCTGCCCGGCTCCGGTAATTATGGCTACCTGGTTGGTGAATTTGTTATCTTCCATATCAATGCGAATCCTTATGTATCTCGCTGCCGCTGCCACCTTTCAGGAAGTCGAGGTCGGCACCTAAATGCGCTTGCTCTACATGTTGCTGGTAAAGATACACATAGCCGCGCGTAGCCATATCGGTATTTAGCTTTAGCTGTTGTTTACGCTCCGCGATCTCTGCATCCGAAAGGTCGACATTTAATAGCCCTTTGTAAACATCCAGGGTGATCATATCTCCATCCCTGATCACCGCCAGTGTACCGCCCGCAGCAGCTTCCGGCGATACATGGAGAACCACAGTACCGAAACCTGTGCCGCTCATACGGCCATCTGACAAGCGAACCATATCGTGTACCCCTTTATCCAATAACTTTTTCGGGATGTTCATATTACCAACCTCCGGCATACCGGGATAACCTTTTGGGCCTACATTTTTGAGTACCATCACACTATTTTCATCCACATCCAGATCGGGGTCATCCACCCGCGATTTATAGTCATCAATATTTTCAAAAACCACGGCTTTTCCGGTATGCTGCATTAATTTCGGTGTCGCCGCCGAGGGTTTGATCACCGCGCCATGCTCACATATATTGCCCTTAAGTACGCTGACACCAGCCAGCTTATTGAACGGCTCATCGACCGTTGCGATCACATCGCGATTGTAGCATTCTGCATTTCCGTAGTTTTCAGCCATTGGTTTACCGCTTACGGTTATGGTTTGCTTGTACAGGAATTTATCCAGTTCCTTCATTACTGCGGGAATACCACCGGCATAGTACAAATCTTCCATAAAATACCGACCGGATGGTTGCAGGTTGGCCAAAAGAGGAACACCTAATTCACTGGTATTAAAGTTGTTAATGTTTAATTCGACGCCAATACGTCCGGCAATGGCCAACAGGTGAATAATAAAATTGGTGGACCCACCTATGGCAGCGTTGGTTATGATGGCGTTATCAAAAGCTTCTCTCGTTAACACATCGGATAGTTTCAGATCTTCTCTCACCATATCCACAATACGCATGCCCGATAGATGGGCTAACACTTTTCTTCTTGAATCCGCTGCCGGAATTGCTGCATTATCCGGCAAAGTTAAACCCAGCGCCTCAGCCATTACCGCCATAGTAGATGCCGTGCCCATTACTGCGCAATGCCCCCTGCTGCGCGACATACAAGCCTCTGCAACATTCATTTCTTCTTCGCTCATTCTTCCGGCACGCTGCGCTTCCGAGAAACGCCATACGTCTGAGGTTGCAATATCCTTTCCATGGTACTTACCGGTAAGCATGGCACCGCCTGAAACGACTATCGTTGGAATATCAACACTACATGCACCCATAATGAGCGCCGGGGTAGTTTTATCGCAGCCGCAAAGCAATACAACTCCATCCAGCGGATTAGCGCGGATGGATTCTTCCACATCCATGCTAACCAAATTTCTGTAAAGCATGGCGGTAGGTTTGATCAGCGTTTCGCCTAATGACATCACCGGGAATTCCACCGGGAAACCACCAGCCTCATAAATACCATGCTTAACGGACTCTGCCAGCTCGCGAAAATGCGCATTGCAAGGTGTCAGCTCCGACCAGGTATTGCAGATACCGATAACAGGCTTGCCTTTAAACTCATGTGCCGGAATGCCCTGGTTTTTCATCCACGAGCGGTATATAAACCCGTCCTTACCTGTTCTGCCGAACCATTCGCTGCTGCGTAGTTTTTTGTCGCTCATTCTTTTTAACTTATCGCCCTATCCAAATGCGTGTACCCACCATCCACATGTATCAATTGCCCGGTGGTATGGCTCGATTTTTCTGACAACAGGAACGCGGCCATATTGGCTATTTCTTCCGCAGTGGTCATCCGTTGCTCCAAAGGTATTTTGGATATGATGGATTTGAGTTTCTCTTCCGGGTTGGGTAATGTTTTGATCCAATTTTCATATAAAGGCGTCCAGCATTCGGCTACGATGATGGCATTTACCCTAATGCCAAATGGTAATAATTCTACCGCCCATTCCCTTGTCAATGCATTACGTCCGCCGTTGGCCGCGGCATAAGCTGATGTATTTCCCTGCCCTGTTTCGGCAGTTTTTGAGCCGATATTGACGATAGCGCCTTTACTTTTTTTCAATTCCGGCAGGGCATAATGTGCCAGCAGGTAATAATGCACCAGGTTTTTATGTAATGAAGCGATAAATTTTTCGTAATTGCCACTTTCTAAACCTACGCCATCATTTACGCCGGCATTGTTCACCAGGCCGTCTATACGTCCGTATTTTTCAATGACTGCTTTTACAGATCGTTCGCATTGCTGCGGATCGGTTAATTCGGCAACAAAATGCGAGGCTTTGCCATTCAATTCGTTAACCACCTTCAAATTGTCTTCTTCGCTGCGACCTATAATTACTGGTATTGCGCCTTCGGCAGCCAGCACCTTTACGATACCTTCGCCAATGCCCTTGGCCCCGCCGCTGACGATTATTATTTTATCCTTTAATTGTAAATCCATTTTTCTACCAATATTTAGTCCCTACGGGACTGGTTATAAATTATAGAAACTGATTGCGTTCCCGCCAAAAAACTGCCCTTGCTCTTCGGGCGAAAACCTCGACAAATATATCTGCAATATTTCCAATGCGCGGTTATATCCGCCGGCCAGCAAACATACGGGCCAGTCGGAGCCGTACATTAACCGGTTCGTACCAAATGCATGAAAGATAACATCCAGGAAGGGTGTAAAATCCTCCGTGCGCCAGCCGTACCAATCGGCTTCTGTAAGCATACCTGAGACTTTGCAATATACATTTTGATATTGCGCCAACTCCTCAATATCATGCGCCCATTGATCGATCTCTTTATTTTTGATGTATGGCTTAGCAATATGGTCAATCACAAACTTTTGTTCCGGAAATTCGGCTACCAGCTTCGAGGCATATTTAATATGATCGGGGTAGATCAGGATGTCATAAGTAAAATCGTGGTAACTCAACAAAGAAATACCACGCTTAAAACCTTCGCCCAACATAAACTGTTCATCCGGCTCGGCCTGCAGTACATGCCTGAAGCCTTTCATTTTGGGATGATTGTCTTTATAAAACTTCAGTCTGCCGGCTATGTTCAAAGCTTGTAAATTAACCCAGCCCACTACGCCTTTTATAAAATTATTTTCTGCGGCTAATTGCAGCATAAATTGATTATCTGACTCCGCCTGGCAAGTTTGTACCAGCACGGTTCCGTCAATATCATTTCGTCCAAGCAAAGGTTTTAAATCTGACGGCATAAAATCGCGCCTGATGACCGACATCTCTTCGTTTATCCAGTTGTCCCTAACCGGGTCAAACTGCCAGCAATGCTGATGTGCATCAATTCTTTGCATACGCTACGAGTTTTTGCGTGGCCATGCCTAATCCGTCAACCCCTAATTCTACCACATCGCCCGGCTTTAAATATACGTTTGGCTTCATGCCTAATCCTACACCAGCAGGTGTACCGGTCGAGATAATATCGCCAGGCAAAAGCGTCATAAACCGACTTGTGTAAGCGATCAGATGCGGGATATTGAAAATAAAGTTTGATGTATTGCCATCCTGCATCATTTTCCCGTTTAGTTTGAGCCAAAGGCGCAGGTTATGCGGGTCGCTTATTTCGTCGGCTGTAGCCAAAAAAGGACCGAGCGGTGCAAAGGTATCACAGCCTTTGCCTTTGTCCCATGTGCCACTACGTTCCAGTTGATACTCGCGCTCCGATACATCATTATGCAGCACATAGCCGGCAACATAGTCCATCGCTTCGGCTTCGTCAACATACCTTGCTTTTTTGCCGATAACTACTGCCAATTCAACTTCCCAATCGGTCTTCACCGAATCTTTGGGAATAATAATATCATCATTCGGACCAACTATAGCCGTTGTCGATTTCATAAAAATAACCGGTTCAGACGGTGGCGTGGCATTGGTTTCGCGGGCGTGGTCGATATAATTTAAACCGATACATACAATTTTTGACGGCCGTGCAAGCGGGCTGCCTAATCGGACATCGTCGCCCACTTTTAACAGGTTGCTGTTTTTTACAAAATCGGCCAAACGGTTTAAGCCGTCCGTTTCAAAAAATTGTTCGTTGTAATCTTCGCCAAAGGCCGAGGTATCATAACGTTGGTCGTTAATAATAACGCCTGTTTTTTCTTTGCCGGCTTCGCCAAAACGTATCAGTTTCATAGGTATATTATTTCAATTATTAATTCGTGTAAAGCCACCGTCGATCGGGTAATCGCAGCCGGTAACAAAGCCTGCCTCGTCCGAACAGAGATACAAAGCCAAGGCCGCCACTTCCTCGGGTTTGGCCATGCGGCCGATGGGCTGACTTTTGGACAGCTTATCAAATATTTCCTGCTGATTATCCGGGTAGTTTTTAGCGATAAATCCATCCACAAAAGGCGTATGCACGCGCGCCGGTGAGATGCAATTGCAACGTATATTATCGTGCAGGTAGTCTTTAGCGACAGACAAGGTCATGGCAACAATAGCGCCCTTGCTGGTAGAATAGGCAAACCTATCAGGAATACCCACTGTTGCGGCGATGGAAGCCGAATTGAGGATCACGCCGCCGCCACTTTCTTTCATCACGGGAATAGCGGCAAACAGGCAATTGTAGGCACCTTTTACATTCACATTCATCACCCGGTCGAAATCAGCCTCTGCGGTAGTATCCGCTTTGCCAATATGTGCTATACCAGCATTGTTTACCAATATATCGATCTTATGGATCGAGTTAAAAAGTTCGATCACCTTTTGCTGATCGCTGATGTTGCAGATATGATAAGCAGCGGTGTCGCCAATCTCCTTTACCGTTTCAGCGGCTGCTTTTTCATCTAATTCGATGATATGCACTGCGGCTCCCTGTTGCGCAAAAAGCACGGCAATAGCTTTCCCGATGCCGCTTCCGCCGCCGGTGATGATTGCTGTTTTATTTTTTAACGAAAACATATTCTGTATATCGGATTTCGGATGTTCGATTTCGGATTTGTTTTTTTTATTGTCTATCTATAGCTGCGAATGTCTTATAATTATAAATTCCAAAATCGAACATCCTAAATCCGAAATCACAATGATACTCCTCTTTTCCAGGGTATAAAATCATCCTGCTCCAATTGCACGGCCTTTGGCTGTTCTTCGCCACTGGCTACTTTTATTACGTAATCCAGTATGCGCTCGCCCGCTTCATGTATAGTTTCTGTGCCCTCGATGATAGTCCCGCAATTGATGTCGATAATATCCGGCATGCGTTTATAAAGTGCTGTATTGGTGGATAGTTTAACAACCGGGGTAACCGGATTACCTGTTGGTGTACCCAATCCCGTTGTAAACAATACCACATTAGCGCCTGAGCCAACCTCGGCAGTGGTGCTTTCCACATCGCTGCCAGGGGTACATAATAAATTCAAACCGGGTTTGTTTACCTTTTCGGGATAATCCAACACCGCCGCAACAGGAGATGTTCCGCCTTTTTTTGCAGCTCCTGCAGATTTAATAGCATCGGTGATCAAGCCATCTTTAATATTTCCAAAGGATGGATTAGCATAAAAACCCGAACCACCTTCTTCGGCCCTTTTGTTATACGTGACCATCAGATCCATAAAGCGTTTGGCGGTGTCTTCGTTCACACAGCGGTCGCTTAGCTCCCGTTCTACGCCGCATAGTTCCGGAAATTCTGACAGTATTCCCGAGCCGCCCATCGACACCAAAATATCCGATACATAGCCCAAAGCCGGGTTGGCAGATATACCGGAAAAACCATCTGACCCTCCACATTCCAGCCCGATACAAAGCTTTGATATAGATGCGGGTTTACGTTCATTCTGATTAGCTTCTATCAGTCCGGCAAAAGTTTGCTTCAAAGCCTGCTGTAGCAGGTTTTTTTCGGTACCCAGTAATTGTTGCTCCAAAATAACCATTGGTTTTTTGAAATCAGGGTCACGTTTGGCGATCTCAGCCTGCAAAATATGTCCCTGCGCGTGCTGGCAACCAAGGCTCAATACCGTTGCCCCCGCTACGTTAGGATGCGTTATATAACCCGCCAGCAACCCGCACAAAGCCTGCGAATCCTGCTGCGTTCCGCCACAACCTAAGTCGTGGGTCAGGAATTTAATACCGTCAATATTTTTGAATAGCCTTTTGGTGTCGGCTTTATCAGCAGTTACCTGCATATCAGCATTCAATATTTCCTGTGTCGATCTGCCGGTTTGGTAAAGGCCCATCAACTGCTCCACCTCGCTTTCGTAACTCTTAGCTTTTTTGTAACCGAGTTTGTCCACCAAAGCTTCCTTCATTACCTGTATGTTGCGGTTCTCACAGAATACCAGGGGGATTACTATCCAATAGTTTGCTGTGCCCACTGAGCCATCAGCCCTGTGGTAGCCATTAAATGTCCGCCCTTCAAATTTTGAAGTATCTGGTTTGTGCCAATCCAGCTTGCGCTGACCGAGATGAAATTCACTCGATGCATGATGGATATTTTCTGTAGAGACCAGCCCTCCCTTTGGGATTTCCTTCGTCGCCTTCCCCACCAATACACCATACATATAGATAGAATCACCAGGATACAGAGCCGTTAACGTGAATTTATGTTTCGCAGCTACCTTGTCAATCAGCGTAAAATTTTGCCCCTCAAATTCTATAGTCGTTCCTTGTTCCAGGTCGCGTAAGGCAACCAGGACATTATCATTTTTATGTATTTTTAAATAACTATTTGTCTGAATCACAGATTTATTCTTATTTATATGATTACACAGATTAATCTAAACTGAATCAACCATTCAACTCAAATATCTTATCCATTAACACCCACTTTTCGCCGGGTTTTGAGCCGGGTAGCGGCTGTTGAAACTTCCACATCAATTGCTCCCATTCCTGCACTTTGGGGTTGGATGCATCCATCGCCACCTTCCGGTCAAAGGTAAAGGAATCGTCCGTTTCCATTACCATGAAAAGATGGTTACCGAAGCGATAAATTTCCATATTTATGATGCCCGAATCAAGAATACTTTTTTTTATTTCGGGCCACACCTCGCGATGATAGGTCTCGTATTCGGCTATCAGTTCAGCATCATCTTTCAGGTCGACCGTCAAACAGTATCTTTTCATCTTATTTTAATAACAGATCAATCACCGGTATCTCGTAGCGCGGTTTATCTTTAGACAACGTTAATTCCAAATCGCCATTTGCAGCCGGTTTGTACTTCAACTCCGAATAATCATTCAAAAACTGGGCGTATTTAATTTTACCCTCGTAGCCTGGCAATATTAATTTGCCATCGGCTGGGTAATTGTATAAGTGCACATACAGGTGTTTAGTTTTCGGATTATAGGTAAGCCTTGTACCTTCCGGAACTTTAAAAGTGTCCGGAGCGTAAGTACAGTTATAAATGGCGTTACTGTTGGCATGCATCCAGTAAGCCAGGCTATCCAGCGCGTTGGTTGCACGGTAATCAAACTCGCCTCTTGCAGTTGGACCTACATTTAATATCAGGTTCCCACCGTTACTTACCGAAGTGATCAACAAGTCGAGCAATTGACGGTGTGTTTTCCACGAGTTTTCATCGCGGTAGTAGCCCCATGAGCCCGAAAAAGTCTGGCAGGTTTCGAAAGTGTGGCCTTTGTATTTATCCAATTCTTTAGTACCCACTTGTTCGGGTGTTTCAAAATCGCCGCCATCGCTGTAATCTTCAAGCCCAAGGCGGTTGTTAACAATGATACCGGGTTGCAACTGGCGCACCATTTTCAGCAAATTCACAGCGTCCCAATCCTTGTCGCGTTTTCCGTGTTTATCACCCTTATTCCACGACCAATCCAGCCAGAGGATATCTATTTTACCGTAGTTGGTCATCAATTCCCTTACCTGGTTACGCAGGTATGCGCGGTATTTGTTCATATCGCGGCCCTTGTTTATCCTATCGTAATTTGCTTGTGTAGTATCGGTTTGTGTTAGTGGGTAAGCGCTGTCGGCAGTATAATCCGGGTGGTGCCAGTCCAGGAGTGAATAGTAGAACCCTACTTTCAAACCTTCCTGGCGGAAAGCCTGCACGTACTCCTTCACCAGGTCGCGGTGAGCGGGCGTATTCATCGCCTTGTAATCCGTATATTTTGAATCGAACAGGCAAAAACCTTCGTGGTGCTTGGTGGTAAGCACAGCATATTTCATACCTGCCGCTTTTGCAGCCCTTGCCCATTTATGCGGGTCGAAATGATCAGGATTATAAATATCAAAATACTTTTGATATTGCTCATTGGTCATGTGCTCATTGTGCTTTACCCACTCGTGGCGGGCAGCCTCCGAGTATAATCCCCAATGGATAAACATACCGAAACGGGCGTCGGTCCACCATTCCATGCGCTTTTTCTTTTGCGCCGGTGTTTCATTACCGATACGTTTTTTCTGGGCCGATGCGATAGATGCCGTAAACAACAGCAGCAATAGCGCGATTGAGATTTTACTTTTCATATTTAGTGGTTGATTGCCTGTTGGACAGTTTTAACATTGATATTTTTTAGAGCGAAGTAGAAGATATAAGCGAAGCAGATAAGCGGCATCAGGTAGGCGATACGTATACTGCTCATATCGGAAACCCGGCCCAATAGTAGTGGGATCACTGCGCCGCCAACGATGCCCATGATCAGAAGCGAAGATCCTTTTTTGGTCTTTTCGCCCAACCCCCGGATGCTCAAAGAAAAAATAGTTGGGAACATGATTGACATAAAGAACGGCACACCCATAATGGCATAAACCGAAAATCTGCCGTCGAGTACGTAAGCTAATACCAGCAGTCCGCAATTAACTACGCTGTAAGTAACCAATAAAACCACAGGGCGCATAAAGCGCATAGCGACGCTGCCCGCAAAGCGACCGATCATAAAACCAAGCATAGCCAGTGCGAGCAAGCTTGCCGCTTCTTTTTCAAGGATGGCTCCTACATATTTGGAGTAACGGATAAAAAAGCTGGTGACCGCCGCCTGCGCACCCACATAGAAGAATATACCGCCTACACCGAGCATTAGATTTTTCTCTTTTAATACCGAATTCCAATCGGCGTGCGAGTCACCTTCGCTATGCTCTTTGATATCAGGCAGTGATGTTGTCCAAATCAAAAATGCGACTGCCAGTACCGCGAGACCGATAATTATATAAGGTATTTTGACAGCGTCAGACTCACCCTGCAAATAATTGTGCAATTGCTGAACACTCATTGCTTTTTCCTGGGCCGGGGTAAAATCCTTACCCGACAGGATGAAGGTTCCACCAATGATTGGTCCGAGAAATGCCGCAAGACCATTGAAGGATTGCGCGAAATTGATGCGAAAGGTAGCATCTTTTGGATCGCCCAGGTTATTGATATAAGGATTGGCGGCTGTTTCGAGCATTCCACACCCGCTGGCAATTATAAACAGCGCAAAAAGAAAAAAGCCATATACCCGCGCGCCAGCGGCCGGGTAAAAAAGAAATGCACCAATAGCAAATAGTAGCAGGCCGAGGACGATCCCTTTTTTGTACCCATATTTTTGCATGAATAAGCCCGCAGGTATAGCCACAATGAAATACGCGATATAATAAGCCGAATCTACGAAAGCTGATTGCAGGTCGGTAAGCTGGCAAGCTTTTTTTAAGTGCGGCACCAGGATAGAGTTAAGATTAAGCGATATGCCCCATAAAAAGAACAGCGAGGTAATGAGAGCGACCGCGTAAATGCCGTTTTTCTTTGTCATGATCAGTTTTGGTAAATAGATTTCCCGCGAATTGCTTGCCGGAATAATTGGTTATTACAAAGAAATAAATTTTAGGCAATATAAAGTATTCGCCCAAATAATAAATGTTAAACCAACATTGATTTATCTCTGATAAAAACCAACTATCAACCTACCTTACTCAGGTAATTCTCCATATACCCTCGCGGCGTATCACCGGTTACACCTTTAAATACCCGGTTAAAATTGGTAATACTGGTAAACCCGCATTTATAAGCCACTACCGAAACGCTTTCGTACTTATTACCCGCCAGTTTTTTGCAGGCTTCGTTGATGCGGGTCTGGTTAAGGAACGCAATAAAGGTTTGGCGGGTGTGCTTTTTAAAATAACGGCAAAAAGCCTGGGGGGTCATGCAGGCTTCACGGGCCACATCATCCAGCGTTACGGCCCGGTTATAATGTTGTAAAATGTAATTATAGATATTGCTTATCCGGATACCTTCACTTTCGGTAATCCCCGGCGAAATGCCAAATGATGACAATGGTTCCGTTTTACCGTGTGCAGCGCTTAATACCTTCATCATTTGCAAAAACTGTATCATTTGGTCCGTCCCTGTGCTATGTTGTATATCAAGCATGGCGCGGGACACTTTTTCGACATATTCGCCAGGGAGCATAAAACCCTGCTGATGCTGATGAATAAAGTCACGAAAGGATTTCATCTCAGGCAGCCCAAATACCGATGCCAGTGCCCCGTTCGGATCAAAGAAAATAGTTAGCGCTTTGATGTGTTTTTTGTTATCTGATTGAAAATACTCCGGGTTACTTTTAAACAGGTGCGGCTGATCGGCAGCCAGGAAGTAAATTTCGCCGGTCTTAAAGGCGTGCATATTGTTACTGGCGATGAGGGTGCCTTCACCTTGCTGTATCCAGGTTACCTGTGCCTCTTTATGCCGGTGCAGGTGCGGATAAAAGTAAGGCTGATCCTCCTGTTGAGCTATCACACTGCGGTCATGCGCAATCGGGATAGTAAATTGTAAAACTTTCATCCTGCCTAATATTAAGCAAATATTAACACAATATTTTATGAATAACCAAAAACAGGTTAAAATATTGCAGTTAAATTTATCAATTTAATTCGCGCAGGACTGCTTATCATACTAACGGTCAATAGTTTATTGAAGTTATTGTCTTTTATTTCGCGTTCATTTTTATAGTTTAATTCCAGGATTATTCTTTTAATTGATTTTAGCGTGTACATACTACAGTTGTCAAATACCCGTTACAATTACATTGACTTAATAAAACTTATGGCATTTTCACTACTCAATTTCCTATTTCCAGGCAGCCGTACGCCTAAATTGTCCCCCCTACCGGTTTTCTCAGCAACACACGTTAAATTAGCATGCAATCTGTATTCAAAGAGGAATTATTTACTTTCAGAGCGTTCTCGCCGCTTAAAATAATTCCCCTTTATCTATATCTACCCAGTGGGCGCTTGGTTTTTGCCGGGCGCCCTTTTTTATTGGAAAAAAATTAAAATTTCTATTGATATTTACGGGCATCATTTTCGTAAATTTATTTTTTATTTAAAGTATCATCATGCGTATCATCAGATTTATGGCCATAGGCGCCGCTGTCGGTTACGGCCTGTACTATCTTACCAAAGAAAAAGAGAACGGTAAATCAATACTGGATGAACTGCTGGAAAACGGCCCCGATTACCTCGACCGTACCAAAAAGTACGTTGAATACACCGTTGACCAGATCGCCGAGCGCCTGCATACGAAGTAATGTCAAAGAACGCCTTAACCTAAACTATCAACAGGCTCAGCTAAGACCCACAATTTACAAAGAATACATCGCTAAAGTGGTGACACAAGTGTGTCAGTAGCTGATTATCAATAACAAAAAAAACGTTCCGGATATCACTCCGGAACGCGATCAACTAAATCCCAGGCATCTCATGTTTAAACGATTACCCGTCTCACCATCTTTCTCATGGATGGAAAGGTCTTTTGCCCCCTCTAAATCTCCCCCTAAAAGGCGAGACTTTTTAACATCAAGTCCTCCCTTTTAGGGGAGGGTTGGGTGGGGCTTAATCAGCGCCCGGACCACGACCGCCACCACCCGGTCCACGGAAACCGCGTGGGCCGCCAGGGCCCATTTGCGGGCCTTTACCTGCAAATTTTTGCAGCCTCAATGTAAATGTGAGCATGTAATACCTGCCCAAGCGGTTCACGTTGCTTTGCGAATTGAAAGTTGCTGTTTGTTGCGAGGTGTAACCTGTATTTTGGTTAAACACATCGTTCACGGCAAAACGCAGTGTGCCTACATTGCCCTTTAAAAAGCGGCGCTCCAAATAAGTATTCAGAATATTAGGGTTGGTTGACCCGTTGAACCCTTCGTAAATGGTTTTGGTATAGTCGTAACTCAGCGTCCAGTCCTTCAAAATATATTGCTTGCCATTTGCGCCAAGCGTAATGGTGCGGTAGTTATTGTTAACATTAGCTACCTGCAGCAAATTATCCGAATGGTTGATACCGTAGCTGGCGTTTAACTCGGCATCAATCACGTCGGTAATATCAACCCTAAAGCGGGCGCCTTGTGTAAACACCAAAGTTTTCGCGATATTCTTCTCCGTGGTTTCGTCAAAAGTAGTTGGGTCTACGTTGCTGATGTACGAGATGTTATTGGAGTACGATAAGTTACCATTGATAAAAAAGGTAAATTTGCGTTTATCCCAGGGTTTAGCAAAGAGATAAAATGCCGATGCCTGGTAATAGCCGCCTGCATTCAGGTATTGCGTCAGCGTGGTATTGGCCAATTTAGGGTCGATACCGGGAGCCGGGTCTGAAGCATAATTTTTAGGATAGGTAATGGAGTTGGCTACTATCTTGTTATTGGTTTGCGTAAAGTTCAGGTTTGAGAAAAACACATTGCCTGATGCAAAATCAAATTTATTATACCTGATGTTTAATATGTTGCTATACTCGGGGTTCAGGTTGGCGTTGCCCTGTACCGGGAATTGCGCATTAGAAAAATCGGTAACAGGCTGCAAGTAGGTGTAGCTAGGCGTATTGCTCGACCCGGCATAATTAATACTTAATGCCTGGCTGCGAGAGAAATTGTAAACAAACCTGGCCACCGGCGAAACATCAAAAGTAGTATTATGTGTTGGCGCACTTACTGCGGATGACCCCTCAAGTAAGGTAGGCTGTGCTGCTACACCCAAAGTATAGTTGAATTTTTTGTCGATATAGCGAAAGTTTACTCCAAAACGGTTGGTGATAAAATTATAGCTATAATCATTACTTAATAGCGGATCATTATTTATTGAGCCGTCATCAGTAGCAATGGTATCGGTCAATTTATCGGCGCTGGTGTGCGAATAATGATAACCATAGTTCAATTCCAGGTATGATAGTTTGCCCAGCGGTTCCAGGTATGAGAACGATGTACCCACACTATCCGTGCGGCTGTTGGTGGTAATTTGCTGGTGTAACGGAGCGTTAGCTTTGCCGGCCAGGTAAGTATAATTTGGCGCCTGGTACACATCACTGGTTGTTGAACCCGAAGTAACCAGCACGCTAATGTTACGATGCGAAACAAAACGGTGGTTAAATAAAATACTTAAACCAAAATTTGGCGCCGATGAATGGCTCATTAAAGCAAGCGAATAATTAGAAGTAGTGGTATCGGCATTCGTTTGCGTATAATTCGCATTTTGCGTGGTATGCACACCGCCGTACGAAAACGTTGGGGTTATTTTGAAATAATCCAGGCTATCGGGCCTCCATTCGATATTAAAGTTAAAGCGGTGGTTTAATTTAACGTCTTTCTCAACACTGTTGCTGCCCAGTGAACTTGACGCCTGGCCCAGCGAGAAATAATTTTGAGTAGAAAGGGTGTTGGCATTTAACGTATTATCGGCAAAGCTGTAACTACCGTAAACGGTTACTTTTTTACCCCAGCTGTCGCGATAGTTGAGTCCAAAAGAATGTGCCGTGGTTATACCGTTGGCGTTGCTGCCGTTATTACCTCCAGGGGGGCCTCCGCCCCTGCCGCCACCGCCACCAAAATTGAACAGGTTGGTATTGGTGTTATTAAGATTTAACGATCCGGCTATCTGGCGGTCGCCATTAAAGCTGAACACATTTGATGAAGCCTGGAAACGGTCGCCATCTTTGGTACCATCCACTTCGGGTATGGCGTCTCGGCCGCCGCCTAAGGTTCCCTGGCCAAAATAGCCGTAGTTTTTATCCTTACGGATATTAATATTCAGCACCTTTTGGGGGTCGCCGGTTTTAATACCGGTTATATTGGCCTGGTCGCCGTAGTCGTCCACTACCTGTACGCTTTGCACCAAATCGGCGGGCAGGTTACGGGTTAAGCTGGTTACGTCGCCGGCCATGTAATCTTTACCGTTCAGGCGCACTTTGGTAACGCTTTTACCTTGTGCGGTAATGTTCCCATCCTTATCCACATCTAAGCCGGGCATTTTCTTTATTGCATCTTCCACAACGGCGCCTTCGCGCACCTTATAAGCGGCGGCGTTGTATTCAACCGTATCTTCTTTTAATTTAATAGCGTTTACATCCACAATGTTAACCTGGGCAAGCTGCCTGGTGTCGCTTTTTAAAACGATAGACCCAAGATCTGCATCAGCTTTGGTTGCATTTAAAGTATACCTACGTTTGATACCCTGGTAACCTATAGAATAAATGGCGAGGGAAAACTGGTTGACAGTTACGCCCTGGAAAACAAATTTACCGTTCATGTCTGTAGATACAGTACTGCTGTCCTTACCGGTCAGCATTTTTACGGTTGTACCGGGTAAAGTGGCGCCGGTGGAATCTTTTACCACCCCGCTAACTTGCCTGCCTCCCTGCGCATAAACCTGCGCGGTTATAATAAAAAGAATTGCGGCTAAGAAGTATTTAAGTTTCATATCTATTATTTTCAGTTATGGTGATGCAAAACAATCGTATTATTTCTACATCATAAAATACAATAGACAACGGCCTGCTAATTGTAGACAGAACTGCTATTTTACCCTATAAAAGCTCTTGTATTACCGATGGATCCTGAAGCGGCTCGTTTAAAGATTATAATAAGGTATTCGTCGGCAAAAAAACCCTGCCCGGCGGTTTCAGTTTATTAATAATATGCCGATACGTAATATTGTAACCGATATGTTGCACAACTGCTGTTATAAATGATTGTAAATTAACCCGTAATGATACTACAAAGATCTAAAAGCAAGCTGATAACCATCCTTATTCATATTCTGATATGGGCAGTATTTGGATGGGCTGTGGTTTTTTACCAACCGTTCTTTTCCAATATAACTATTCCCTACCAGTATTGGATAGGGCGGTCGTTGCTTTTGGGTATGTTAATAGCGGGATACTATTTAAATTCAACCGTCCTTGTCCCAAAATTCCTGTTAAAAAACCATACCGGCTATTATTTACTTTTCCTGGTTGTTATCGCCATGGGCATTATGCTTTTGAGCAGCTATGTTGATCGGTTGCTAAATTTACACCAGCTATTTGCCGAAGCTTTTCACAAAGCCGGCCCCCCGCCCAAACGACGTCACAATGATGATAATCATTTTTGGAATACAGGCCTCTTAGTGATCATAACATTGGTAGTTGGCGCCGGCACGAGCGTTACTGTTGTACAAAAATGGCAAAAGGATAAACAAGAGCGTGAGGAACTGGAGAAAGATAAAGTGACGTCCGAACTGTCGTTCCTGAAAGCACAGATAAACCCGCATTTCTTTTTCAATACACTGAATAATATATACGCATTAACACAGGTTGATGCCGACGTGGCCGGCAAGGCTATTCACCAGTTGTCACGTATGATGCGTTATCTATTGTATGATACGCAACAGGGTCAAACCCTGCTGAGCCAGGAAATTGCCTTCGTAAAAGATTATATCAGCCTGATGCAACTGCGCCTGACTGATGTGGTGAGAGTGAATATCGATACCCCAGGCAATCTGAAGGACCTGCCGCTTGCGCCGATGATATTTTTGCCTTTTGTCGAAAACGCTTTCAAACACGGCGTTAGCGCTACGCAGCAAAGCCATATCGATATTATTATTTTTCAGCAGGATAAGGTGATCAACCTGACGGTAAAAAATTCGATAATGAAGGATAATAGTGTTAGCTTAGATACCAATAGCGGGATAGGCTTGGTAAATACCCGCCGCCGGCTCGACCTGCTTTACCCCGGAAAATATAATCTGGAAGTAAGCGAGCTGAATGCCAATAACGAGTACACCGTTCACCTAACTCTCGACTTGTCATGACACTAAATTGTATCGCTGTTGATGATGAACCCCTGGCGCTGGGCCTGGTTTGCAAGTTTATTGAACAAACACCGTTTTTAAATCTCGTGGGCCGTTACTCCGGCGCGGTTGATGCCTTAAAAGCGATCCATTCCCAAAAGATAGACCTGATATTTTTAGACATACAGATGCCCGACCTTAACGGTATCGAACTGGCCCGCGTACTGGATAAGGGCGCGGATAAACCACGTATTATCTTTACCACAGCTTATAATCAATTTGCGCTCGACGGGTACAAGGTAGATGCATTGGATTACCTGTTAAAACCCTTCAATTACGAAGAGTTTTTACGGGCCGCACAAAAAGCCTATAACTATGCCGAACTGATCAATAAACCCGCAACCGTTACTACAGTTGTGAATGAGGTTGAGCGTGCCGATGAACAGTATTTGTTCCTTAAAGTTGAATATCAGTTGGTGCGAATTGCCCTGGATGACATTTTATACATCGAGGGGTTGAAGGATTATGTAAAAGTGCATTTGAAAGGGGTTGAAAAAGCTACCCTGTCGTTGACCAGCTTAAAAGCCCTCGAAGAAAAACTACCCGCCAAACGCTTTATGCGCGTACACCGCTCATTCATCGTGGCGTTGGATAAAATCACTTCAATGACCAAAAACTCCGTTCAGATCGGCAAAATATACATCACCGTTGGCGATCAGTATAAAGATGCCTTCGGGCAGTTTTTGGGTAAATGGATATAGTTTACAGATCAGAGATTAGTTAGAACACATCAATTATTATAAACCAAATGAAAAAGTTATCCTTAAGTATCGCGCTGCTGTTTGCAGCAGGCGCATTATTCGCACAAAAACCAACCGGCTACCGGGTGGCCAAATCCTTTCCAATAAAAAGTAGCGGAGGGTATGATTATATCACGGTTGACAGCGCATCTGATAACCTGTATGTGTCGCATGGCACGCAGGTAAATGTCATCAGCAAAACCACCGGTGATTCGATAGGCGTTATCAAAACCACAAAAGATGTACATGGTATTGCCCTGGTGCCCGATCTGGGTAAGGGGTATATCACCAACGGCGGCAATAACTGCGTGGTGGTATTCGACCTTAAAACAAACAAAGTGCTGGGAACTGTACCAACAGGCCAATTTGCCGACGGCATTTTTTACGATAGTTTCTCTAAAAAAGTGATCTCGTGCAATGGCAGGAGCAAAAATATGACGGTGATAGACCCAACTAATGACAAAGCCGTTGCCACCATCCAGCTAACCGGCTGGCCAGAAGCTGCAACAAGTGATGGCGCGGGAAAAATATATGTCAATAATGCCGAAAAAAGCGAGATAGATGTTATTGATGCCACCACTTTTAAAGTTGTAAATAGCTGGCCCATAGCGCCGGTAAAAGGGCCGTCGGGCCTGGCAATGGACAGAAGCACCATGCGCTTATTTTCCGGCGGCGATAAAATGCTGGCTGTAGTAGATGCCCGCAGCGGTAAAGTAGTTACCACCTTGCCTATTGGCGACGAATGCGATGCCGTAGGTTTCGACGTCAAATTGAAAACTGTGTTTTCCTCAAATGGCGACGGTACCCTTACGGTGATAAAAGAGGTATCTGCTAATAAATTTACTGTCATTCAAAACGCAAAAACCGAAGAGGGTGCCCGTACCTGTGCTGTCGATCAAAAAACACACAAGTTATACTTACCCACTGCCAAATTCAAACCAAAGGCAAAGGGCGATTTCAGGCCGGCTACAATTCCCGGCACCTTTAAAGTGTTGGTAGTAACCAAATAACCAAAACGCCGCAGCAAAGTTACGGGGTTTATATAAATCCCGTAACTACCTTATACTGTGGTTGCGTTCTCCCCAATTTGGGTAATTGATCTTGATGTTGTGGAATTTTTTCTAAGCATCTATGCGCACTTTAAGGTAAATACACAATGGCTTAACTTTTGCCTTTACTCAGGCAAATACCAATGCCATGCTTTATCTTACCTTATTCATTTTATTAATAGCAGTAATTGCTATCGTTACCCATAGGTTAAATACCAAAACCCCGTGCAATCACAATTGGGAAGAGCACGATCACGCTGTGAAATGCAGCAAGTGCGGTAAAAAAATTCCGGGCTATGCCAGTGCAAAGGACGACTCATTTATAGAAGCCGCGTAAATAATATTTTCGCAACAAAACATTACTGCACAAATTTAAAGCCCCTCACCTGTAGCTTAGATACCTAACAAAAAAAACAGCCATTACCTCGCGTAACGGCTGATTATCCACTAAACTAAACTAACTATTAACCATCGTTCCTGGTTACCTGTGTTCAATCAGGTATGCCCGGGCAGGCGCAGGACAATGATTCTATTTGGAGGTTAACAAATTCATTTAAAATATTGGCAGCGAAACCGTTGCTTACGCAACGGCCGCTACCAAACAAGCAGGAAATTTAGACCCTAACTAATGATCCTGTTGTTTTATCACAGGCGTATTAAATGTACATTCTCGCAATATTCACTTCACACCCTTTATCATACACCGGTTAAAAGGTACAGCAATTCGGCGCAGGCATAATTGAGGTAGCCAATTCGCCGCATGCTTCTTACCAATACCAGTGTGATGATCACCATAATTTATTTAACTATTCTACCGTCAAAATTGTAGATAATCAAAAACAAAAAAGGCAGTGCTTACACGGTATTTGATACGTGTTTTTACGTGAAATTAAATAGTGATTACACCTATGCCGGGGTACCGGGCATAAAAAGGATGAGAATTGATAACAGATGTTAATTAGCCGATGTAGCTATTTTCCTGATCTTGAAGTTATGCGTGTCTGCAACAAACAGGTCATTTGAAGCTGATGCAGCAACGTCAAGCGCGCCGTTAAAACTGGCTTTTGACGCCGGTCCATCGGTATCGCCTGGTGTCCCGCTGCCTGCAATAATAGACATATGACCCGATGGCGACCATTTCAAAATCTGGTTGCTCACATTGTTGGCCCCATAGATATTGCCGTTATGGTCAACACTTATGCCGTATATATTGGCCAATTGGTTATTGGTAGTTATAGTTGAAACTGTGCCCGAAGGCGTTATTTTCCGTATAGCTTTATTGTACGAATCGCCCACATATAAATTACCCGAAGCATCAATAGCAAGCCCTATCGGACCCGAAAACCTGGCCTCGCCTGCCGCGCCGTCCGTAAAACCTCCTGTGGTACTCCCAGCAAAGGTGGATACTGTACCTGCAGGACTGATCTTCCTGATCTCGTTATTTTGTGCATCAGCTACATACAAGTTCCCAAGCGCATCAGCCACAATATTACCCGGGTAGTTAAAACTGGCACCTATACCAGTACCGTCAGCCGAACCATGGTCGCCGCTTCCTGCAAGCGTAGTAACCAATCCTGATGGTGTGATCTTTCTAATACTCTGGTTATCCACTACATACAAATTTCCGCCGGCGTCAACCGTTATGGCATTAGCTGCAAAGAAAGTGGCGCTCAGTCCCTGCCCGTCAGCCGTGCCGTACGAGCCATCACCTGCTATAGTAGTAACCAAACCCGAAGGCGAGATTTTCCTGATCCTCCTGTCATCCGCAACATAAACATTGCCTGCTGCATCCACCGCCAGCGCATTGGGGTTGGAAAAAAACGCGCTGGTGCCCATTCCATCCTCGTTGTTGCCAACACCCGAATCGCGTGTCCCCGCGCCGGCAAGCGTTGATACGACGGTAACCTGTGTAGGTTTTAAGGTTTGTTGTTTACAGTTCGAAAAAAGCGTGAGCGCTAAAAAACATACGATGTATCTGGAAACACTTCTCATGGCAATCGGTTTATACGTTAAAGTTATTAAAAACTTTTAACTCTTGCAATAGAATATTTATGCTTAAACTGCTGTTATAGAGCCTATAAAGACTTAATTCCGATCACCATTTTGCAGCTTATAAAAAAATAATTACCTATTGTGTTGCAAAGACGCAATGAATGATTATCTTTCAGAATTCAATTCATAAAACCCAAAAACATGCTCAACAGACGAAAATTTCTAATAGGTACAGGCGCGGCGGCCCTGGGCACTATGGTAATACCCAAAATGGCATCCGCGTTTTTTTCCGAAGCCGGTCAGCACGCGCTCGGTGTACAGCTTTTTACCTTATTTGGTAAAATCGAAGACGATGTAAAAGGTAACCTGAAGAAAATTGCCGGCATCGGTTATACCGAAGTGGAATCGGCCTTCAGTAAGCTGCCTCATTATTATGGCATGAGCCCCAAGGAATTTGCTGCCTTATGCAAGGAAGTAGGCTTAGGCTGGAAATCGCACCACGTGCTTGGCGCGCCATTTAAGTTGCCTAAAGGTTATAAAATGCCAAAGGGCGCGGACGGCAAGCCCATGACCATGCCTGCCCACATGAACAACCTGAAGGACGACATGCAAAAAATAGTAGATGAAGCTGCCGAAGGTGGTATCCCCTACCTGGTTTGCGCCAACATTCCTACTGAAACTTTAGATGATATCAAAAGTTCGGTAGAAATACTCAACAAAACCGGTGAAGCCTGCAAAAAAGCAAAAATTCAGCTTTGTTATCATAATCACGATATGGAGTTCAAAAATGTGGAAGGGCAAATACCTTATCATTTATTATTAAACGGAACGGACAAGGAACTGGTAAAAATGGAGCTCGACCTGGCCTGGGCTACCAAAGCAGGTGTAAAACCGGTCGACCTGTTTAAAGCACATCCCGGCCGTTTCCCTTTACTGCACATAAAAGATATCAGCGCCGATTTTAAAACATTGGAGCCTGTTGGTGAGGGAGTTGTTGATTTTAAAGATATATTTGCTGCCGTGAAAACTGCCGGCGCAAAGCACTATTTTGTGGAGCATGATATGCCTGCCGACGCTTTTGCCAGCATTACCACCAGCTATAAGAATTTAAGAGCGATGGGGATATAATCGTCAGAACACGATTTACAGGATTAATCGATTTACACGATTTTTGAATTCATTGTCCTGTTGATCTTGAAAATCGTGTAAATCGTGTTCAGACAAAAAAGATAAGACTCAAAAGTCAACAACATGCACTTACCGCGCTGCAAATACCACATCCTGTTTTTTGCTACATTTATCTTATCGCTTTCTGTGAGTAAAAACGTTATGGCGCAGCAAAAACATCAAATGGTACGGTTAGCAAAGATCCAGGTCGACCCGGCACAACTGGATCAATATAATATCGCACTAAAAAAGCAGATGACCACTGCGATCCGCGTGGAACCTGGCGTGCTAACCTATTATGCTGTTGCCGATAAAAACGACCCATCGCACATTACCATTCTTGAAATATACGCCGATACCGCCGCCTACAAAGCACATATCGAAACCCAGCATTTTAAAAAATACAAAGAGACGGTAAAGAATATAGTGAAATCACTCGAACTTGAAGATGTAACATTGATAAAGGCTGCTAAGAAGCCGGGGATGTAAGCAGGCTTTTCACTTGTGCATTGCGAATGTTTCTGCTAAATTACAAACTGTAACCCAGTCACTATATCAATTAACATAATTGCTATGCTTAAAAAACTTGCCTTACTCGTATACTTTTTGCCATCGCTGGCTTTTGCACAAACCGTCATTCCTTTGTGGGAAGGCGGTGCACCGGGCTTTCAAAAGTTAAAAGATATCCCCGAGCAGGCTAAAGATTATTGGGTAAAAAATATCAATAACCCTTCCCTTACCGTCTTCCTGCCACCTGAAGGTAAAGCAAATGGTTCGGCGGTTATCGTGTGCCCGGGCGGCGGTCATCGGCTGTTAGTTTATAATGCCGAAGGCGTTGAGCCTGCGAAGTTTCTTACTGACCTGGGTGTGACGGTGTTCGTACTCAAATACCGTTTAGCGCGTGACACCAATTCGCCCTATAAAATTGAGAATGCCAAAGAGGATGGCGAGCGGGCCATACGGTTGGTAAGGACACGCGCCAAAGAATGGAACATCGACCCTAACCGCATCGGCATGATGGGCTTTTCGGCAGGCGGTGAAGTAGTGGATATGGTGGCATTTGACAACGATAAGTCGTTTATGGTTAAAAATGATTTAATTGATTCCCATAGCGCAAGGCCCGACTTCCTGATCCAGATATATCCCGGCCCCGGCTATATACCAGACGAAATACCTGCCGATGCGCCACCCATATTTTTGCTGGCTGCCAATGATGATATGTGTTGTTCGCCGTCCGTCGTAAAACTGCTGCAACTATATCGTAAAGCCAAAGTACCCGTTGAGGCACATATCCTCGAGCGTGGCGACCACGGTTTTAATATGGGTAACCGCTCGAAACTAAAAGCGGTAAACACCTGGCCGCAGCGCATGGCCGATTGGCTGGAGGATAATAATTTTTTTAAACCAAATCCCGAAAGGCCAAAGGTAACGCATTAGTTGTTGGAAAGTTGTAAGGTTGAAAAGTTGTAAGGTTATAATATGGCGAAAATTGAAAGTTTTGAAGAATTAGAGATATGGAAACTCGCTATTTCCATGGCTGTTGAAATCTATTTATTGTGTGATAAAGAACCCTTAAAATCTGATTGGGGGATGAAAGATCAGATCAGGCGGGCAGTTTGCTCTATGTCTGATAATATTGCTGAAGGCTTTAAATACAATAATAATCCTGACTTCATCAGATTTTTGATTTACGCAAAAGGATCATCCGGAGAATTTCGGAACAAGCTCATCATTTTAAATAAAGCGGGCAAAATAAATAACGATACATTTAATGCTTTAAATCTAAAAAGCATCGAGTTCTCCGGTAAAACAAAAAGTTTGATTGATTATCTGAAAAGATTTGAAAGTAATAAAAAGGAAAAAACACCAAACAAAAAATAACTTTCAAACCTTCCAACTTTACAACATTGCAACTTTCAAACATTTCAACAACATCATGGCAAATTTCCAGGAAATAATAAATGCTGATAAACCGGTACTGATCGATTTTTCGGCTGAGTGGTGCGGCCCCTGTAAAATGATGCCGCCAATATTGAAGGAGTTAAAGGATAGCATGGGCGATCAGCTAACTATCCTTAAGATCGACATTGATAAAAACCCCGCCGTTGCCGGCGCGTACAAAATACAAAGCGTACCTACGCTAATGCTTTTCAAAAACGGTGAGACCAAATGGCGCCAAAGCGGCGTAATGCAGGCAGGCCCATTAAAACAGGTGATCGAAAAATTTATTTGATGTTAAGTTAGGCGGTTGATCAAGTTATCACCTCAACCCTATCAGAACTCAATCCGACTCAATCAACTTACACTACAAATAACTCAGCCACCATTGGGTGTGCGTCCGTTTATACTTGCTGTACCAGCGGCATGGGAGGTAAAGGGCAGCTATCACGATCAGCCATATTAAATAAACACCGCCCAGGCCAAACCCAAAATCATCGGGCTGAAAAGTTGGCGGAAACTGGTGCGATGTAGATATCTGGCTGGTGGTATATCCCGATGCAAAATAAACAACGATGTTAATGAGTTTTATCAGGTACCAGTGACAGAGGTAGTAAAAGAATGGCACATTGCCATAAACAATAAGCACTGAAGCGAATTTGTTGCTGATCTTTTCAGTAGTCGCCAATATTACCAGCGCCGCGCCTATCGTCATACACATGTACATCAGCGATGGCGGGTATTTAGTTACATTGAAGAAAGATATAATACTCAAAGCCGTTGTTTTCTGTACCGACCATGGTGCAGGATCGCCATAACCGTTGATAAAACGCAGGATAAAAAATAATGCCAATACACTCAATCCAGAATAAAGTAATATTTTGCGGCGCTTAACTGCATCATAGGTTTTATTGTACAATGAGCCTAATGAATAGCCTATCATCATCAAACCTGCCCAGGGTAACAGTGCGTAGGCCGTTAGCATGCCCCGGGTTTCACTTAGCTTAACAAAGCCACCAAATCCAGCACCCGATACCAGCATTTTTCCCTCAACCGTGCCGTTAACCAAATGCGTGGGATGCAGATCAAAATAATTGTGGCCCAAAACAATAACAGCGCCTATAGCAGCAACAACAGGTGTCGGCAACCACACCAGCAAACCCAATAGTACCATGCTGCCACCTATGGCCCAAATTACTTGCAGAATAAACAGGTGATAAAACGGGTCCAGCGTTATAGCAAAAGTGATGAACACCACTTCAACCACCAGCAGCCATAACCCGCGCTTGATCAAAAACGTGCTGAACTGCTTTTTTGTGCGTCTTGTTCCGGCCAGGTAAGCCGACATACCGCTCAGGAATACAAAGACAGGTGCGCAAAAGTGGGTTATCCAGCGGGTAAAAAATAAAAACGGGGTGGTTATGGCAAGGTTCGTCGGGTCGGGGTGATGAAAATTGAAAAAGTCCCTTATGTGGTCAATAGCCATGATCAGCATCACCAAACCGCGCAATATGTCGATAGATTCAATGCGGTATTTTGTTTTCGGTTCGGCGAGTGCAGTGGTTTTACTGGTTGCAAGTGAGGCAGCTATTGTCATATTAAGGTTGTGATTGAGATAAACAAATATAAGAAATAATCAAATAAAATACTAAAATTATTAGCTATTTATGCGTGTTTAAACACGTGTTTACAAATAACTTAGCCACCACTGCTGATGGGTACGCTTATAGTTAGAGTACCACCGGCAGGGCAGGTACAAAGCCGTGATAACACAAAACCACACCAGGTAAACCCCAAACAGATTGAAGCCAAAATCATCGGGTTGAAATAAGTTCCCACGGTGAGGGTTCACGATCTTATTGGCATTGTACCCGGATGCATAGAAGACGATGATATTAAATAATTTAATCAGATACCAGTGGCACAAATAATAAAAGAACGGCACGTTACCGTAAATAACCAGAATTGCAGTAAATTTATTACTGATCTTTTCAGTAAGCGCAAGCATTACCAGCGCTATGCCGAGCGTCATACACAGGTATAAAAGCGAGCTGGGATATTTGGTGGCATTCAAAAACGAGATAATGCTTAAAGCGGTACTTTTTTGAACCGACCAGGGCGAAGGGTCGCCATAGATATTGAAATACCTGAACACAAGGAACAAAGCAAACAGGGACAGCCCTGAGTAAAGCAAAACTTTTTTCCTTTTAACCGCATCGAAGGATTTCTGATACAACGAACCGAACAGGTAACCGATTAGCATAACCCCTGTCCATGGCAAGAGTGCGTAGGCAATATTCAGTTTGTGCGTTGAATTGAGGGGCCAATAGTCGCGCTGGTGGCCCGAAAACAGCAATTTCCCCGCTAACGTATTATTAACAGCGTTTATCTTTTCCAGGTCTAAAAGGTTGTGCCCAAAGAATACAATAGCGCCAATTAGGCCAATTACAGGCAGTGGCAACCACACCAGCAAACCCAGCAGCACCATACTTCCCCCTATGGCCCATATCACCTGCAAAATGAGGACATTAAAGCCGGGATTTAACGATATGGCGAAAGTGATAAGCACAACTTCAATAATAATGAGCCATAAGCCCCGCTTGATCAAAAAAGCGCTTAGCTCTCTTTTCGTTCTTCGTGTACCTGCCAAATAAGCTGATACGCCGCTGAGGAATACAAAAATGGGCGCACAAAAATGGGTAATCCAGCGGGTAAAAAACAAAAAAGGCGTAGTTACAGCTAAATCAGTTGGGTCCGGGTGCCCGTGATGAAAAAAATCACGCACATGGTCAATAGCCATGATCAGCATCACCAAGCCCCGTAAAATGTCAATGGAGGCAATACGTTGTTTGGTCGCGGGTTGGGAAAGTACGGCAATTTTGCTGGTTACAGGCACTGTGGCCGTTGTCATAATGAGGTGATTTGAAAAATTGTGAAAGCGAATATAAAAAAGGCGTAGTTAAGTAACAAGTAAAACAACTGTCCTACAAATAACTTAACCACCATTGATAATGCGTTTTTTTGTATTTGCTGTACCAGCGGCATGGAAAGTATAAAGTTGCTATTACCATGAACCAAACCATATAAACACCAAACAGGTTTACCCCGAATCCGGCAGGATGAAAAGCAAAAGTTTGCCCCGGCGATATAATATCCTTTATAGTGTACCCCTGTATAAAAAACAGGATGATATTGAAGGCCCTCAGCAGGTAAAAATGAAGGATATAATAGAAAAAAGGAACATTACCATAAATTATGAGTACGCGGGTCAGCTTATTGTTCATTTTTTCTGTGACAGAAAGTATCAGCAAGCCGGGGCCAATTGTCATGCACAGGTACATCAATGAAGGCGGGTATTTGCTTACGTTGAAAAACGAGATAACCGATAAAGCCGTGGTTTTTTGAACCGCCCACGGCGCCGGGTCGCCATAAATATTAAATGCCCGGAGAAAAACAAACAGCGAGATAAGGATAATTCCTGACGAGAGCAACACCTGCTTCCGCTTTGCGGGATCAAATGAGGGCCTGTAAACCTGCCCCATTACATAACCGGTAAGCATTACCCCTGTCCAGGGCAATAGGGCATACAGGATGAGTAATGAATGGGTTTTACCGATCGGGTCGAAGTAGCCAAATGCTGTAAATAAAAGCTTCCACAAAAAGCCTGCAGCGCCCAATTCGGGCAGTTTTATGTAATCGAGTATATCATGCCCAAAAAATAGTAAACCGCCAATAACCGCAATTACCGGCATAGGCAGCCAGATCAGCAGGCCCAGGATGATCATGCTGACGCCAATTACCCATATCACCTGGAATAAGATCATGTGGAATAAGGGATCGAGGGAAAATGCAAAAGTCACCACTACCCATTCTATAAAAACAAGCCATAAACCTCTTTTGATCAAAAACAGGCTCAATTGTTTTTTAGTTCTCCGCGCACCGGCAAGGTTAACTGAAACCCCGCTTAAAAAAACAAATAACGCCGCGCAAAAATGGGTTATCCACCGGGTAAAAAACAGTATGGGTGTCGTCGTGGCCAGGTCTGTTGCATTGGGGCTATGCAAATGAAAAAAGTCGCGGGTATGGTCCAATGCCATTATAAGCATGATTAGCCCACGTAAAATGTCAATGGATTCGATACGATATTTTGGTGCAGTGGTTGCTGTAGTAGTCATGGCCGTCATCTTATAAAACCCAAGATAGATATATCGGATGCTTCCCCTACGATTTGAATGCAAATAGTTGATTTTGGCATATCAATGCTATTTTATCGTCATCAATTGCCCCTAATAATATCCGGATTTTATACATTTACATCTTTACATATTAAGAAAAACTATGACTTCCAGGCGATCATTTGTTAAAACTACCATCCTAACCGGCGCTGCCGCAGTTGCCGCCTCAACATTACCCCACAGCGCTTTTGCGACGGAGCTAAATGATGATCTATCAGAATTTTATGAGTTGCGGGTTTACCTTTTAAAAGATGACAAGCAGCAGGCTTTGGTTGAGGATTATTTAAGCAAGGCCGCAATACCTGCATTGAACCGCCTCGGAATAAAAAATATAGGCGTATTTACCGAATTGAAACCAACGGGGCAAACTAAAATTTATGTGCTTGTTCCATTCAGCAACCTGGATGATTTCGTAAAAATGACCAATAAACTGGATGCTAATCCTGTTTACCAGGAAAAAGGCGCTGCCTATTTGAATGCACCTGCCACCGAACCCGCCTACGAGCGCATCGAAAGCTCATTATTAAAAGCATTTGCCCACACCCCTAAAATGGCAGTGCCCCAAAAGAAACCGCGCATTTTTGAATTGCGCCAATACCAAAGCGCCAGTGAAAGTGCCGGAAAAAAGAAAATAGAAATGTTTAATGATGAGGGCGAGATCAATATTTTCAAAAGGCTTGGTTTCAACCGCGTGTTTTTTGCTGAAACACTCATCGGCGAACTGCGCCCCAATTTGACTTATATGGTCACGTTTGATGATATGGCCGCGCATGACAGCCATTGGAAAGCTTTCGGCGGCGATCCTGAATGGAAAAAGATAAGTTCAGTGCCCGGCTATGAGGATGCCAAACTGGTGTCAAAGATCACTTCGACATTTATTACTCCTACTCCAAGTACATTGCATTAGATATTAAAAGATTTCTACTTTTTTGACGGCCGGTACAAATTAATACAAGCGAGGAACACTGTAGGTTCCTATCGCGGTCGAGTCGGGTGCACG
>JBIOHG010000019.1:0-64084 GCA_044448765.1 Sphingobacteriales bacterium
AACATTTGAACCGGAGAAAAAGAAACGGCCAAGGAGGATGATGTAAATTTTGCCAGCCGCGGCGTTGGAAATTCATACTACCACTACTTTTTGGTATTTTTCCGCACCGCAATTTTACCAGGGATGCTTTTCAATTCTTTTGAGTTTCTTGTATTCTTACCCATAGTATTCCTGCTGTACTGGTTTGTTTTTAATAAAAAATTAAGCTGGCAAAACCTGCTGATCCTTGCTGCAAGCTACTTCTTTTATGGCTGGTGGAGCTGGAAGTTCCTGCTGTTGCTCATCTTATCAACCTTGCTGGATTATCTGTATGGGTTTGGTGTGGCATCAGAAAATAAGAAAAAGTCTAAACTATTCCTCTGGCTCAGTATTATCAACAACCTGGGTATTTTGGGCATTTTTAAATATTATAATTTTTTCGCGGCCGAATTTGAGCACGGGTTTGACTTGGTGGGGATGCATTTCGATCCTGTTTTTATACAGGTAGCACTGCCGGTGGGCATATCATTTTACACGTTTCATGGCCTATCCTATGTATTCGATATTTACCGCGGCCTCCGAAAACCGGTAATCAGCTTGCTTGATTACGCTGTTTTCGTTTGTTTTTTCCCTTTGTTGGTAGCCGGTCCTATCGAAAGGGCCAACCACCTTTTGCCCCAGGTGCAATCCAAGAGAAAATTCAACTATGCGCAAGCAGTAGAAGGGAGCCGGCTGATATTATGGGGGATGTTTAAAAAAGTTGTCATAGCGGATAGCCTCTCAAAAAACGTAGATGAAATTTTTAAAAACTACCAGCACCACAACGCTATCTCGCTCATCGTTGGCGCCATTGCCTTCAGCTTCCAGATATATTGCGATTTTAGCGGCTACTCTGATATTGCCATCGGCACGGCAAAATTGCTTGGGTTTGAACTGCTCAGCAATTTTAACTTCCCCTATTTTTCGCGCGATATTGCTGAGTTTTGGCGGCGCTGGCACATATCGCTTACCTCATGGTTCAGGGATTACCTGTATATACCGCTTGGTGGATCCAAAAAAGGCAAGCTCATTACGGTTAGGAATGTTTTTATCGTATTCCTGATCAGCGGGTTCTGGCACGGCGCTAATTGGAATTTTATCGTATGGGGTGGTATACATGCCTGTGCTTTTTTACCGCTTTTGCTTTTGAATAAGAATCGAAAGCATGTAAATACCATCGTAGCAGCAGAACGAAATCTGCCTACGATTAAAGAGTTGGCCCAAATGATTATCACTTTCGGCTTTGTCACTTTTGCCTGGATATTTTTTAGGATGCATAATTTTTCAGACAGTTTGGGCTATATAAAAAGGATCATGCTCAACTGTATACAGCCGGGCCAATTTGGCCTTAGCCCAAGGGATATGCCTGTTTGATATTACGTCATTCCTTTTGTGCTGGTTGAGTGGCATTTCAGGAAAAATGAAAGGGCGTTAAACTTTGGCAGAAACAAATTATTAACCATTTTGATGTACACTATTTTGGGATTATTGGTATTTTTCTATTTCGGGAAGAAGGAAAGTTTCATCTATTTTCAGTTTTAAAATGAAGAAATTTTTACGTGAGATCTTGTTGTATTTAACGTGCCTTTACGTCGCCGGGACTTTTATCATTTATATTCTTCTAAAAACTGCGCCCGAAAGATTTCTTGGTTACTATTCTGATTTTGTGATGTGGGATTTTCAGAAAAAAGTGATCGCAAGCCCCGAAAAGATCGGCAGAAATATAATCATAGGCGACTCCAGGGCAATGGCCGACATAAATCCTGCCATAATGGGGCACTCCTTTACCAATTTAGCCATAGCCGGAGCTTCCACTTACGAAGGGTACCTGACACTTAAAAAGATCCTGCAAAGCAAAAAAATTGATACCCTCATCGTATCCTATGGAGCATATCATTATACCGTGAGCGATAATTTTCACGATATGTCGCTACCCTACAACTTCCCTACCATTACGCAATTATCTGACCTGGAAAGTGTAGAAAATAAATTTGGCATTACAATCGATAATACGCCTCCTTCAACGCTACGCATATTAAACAGGCGATTCATTTATTATCACATCCCGATAAATAACTTTAGGGCAACGTTTGTCCGGAATCTTTTCCAACGAAAGATCGATCCATATACAGCCAGCATGTCGGCAAACTCGGGGCATGTTCTTTTTGGTAAAAAAGATTCATCAAATGAATTAAGCCAGGAAATCGTGCAAACAGCAAGCACAAAGTCCTTCTCAAAAAACCCGGTTTTGATCTTATACTTAGATTCCACAATCAAGCTGGCAAAAAAAAATCATATCTGTGTATTGATGGTGCCCCCGCCGCTAAACTATGCCACCTATAAGGCGCTTGAAAAAACCCAATATTTAACTGAATACAATTCATTTCTTAGTTCCTTTAAAAACCAGGGGCCTGCGGTCAGCTTAATTTATCTGTGCCCTTATTTACCGGCTTCTTTTTTCGGAGACCGCAGCCATTTAAATGCCCGAGGAAGTAACTACTTTTCGAATCTGCTGAAGAAAGAACTGGAAAAGTCAAATGACTTGCGTAAATAAAAAAGCCACCCTACTTTCGTAAAGCGGCTCTATTGAAGGTAGTTTTAATTCGTTCCTTGCGCCTTAGGCAGCTTCATGCGTGGTATCATTTCTTCGCGCTGCGAAGTATTATACACAAACGATGCAACTATCGTAGCGGCCTGCTTCAGGTCGTCCTCGCTTAAACGGTCATAAGTATCCTGGTTGCTATGATGTGTACGCGTTCCGTAATCCATTGGGTCCTGTATAAACTGGAAACCCGGTATACCCACTGCATCAAACGACAGGTGATCCGTGCCGCCTGTATTGCTGATGGTAACAGTCTCAGCACCCAGGTCCTTAAATGGAGCGAGCCATTGTTTAAATATTGGCCTGGTTGCCGAATCGCCCTGCAAATATATGCCGCGTATTTTGCCTGTACCGTTATCCAGGTTATAGTAGGCTGATACTTTGGCCTGCTCAGGTTTTAGCACCATCGTTTTAGGATCGCCAAAATGGTTCAGCACATAAAAGCGCGAGCCAAACAGCCCCTGCTCTTCCGAGCTCCACAAGCATATCCGGAGGGTGCGCTTGGGTCTAAAGCCAACTGCTTTTAATATCCGCATAGCTTCCATCATCACAGCGCTGCCCGCCCCGTTATCGGTAGCACCGGTTGCCCCGTGCCACGAATCCAGGTGACCCCCTATAATTACAAGCTGATCCTTCAGCTTACGATCGGTGCCGGGTATTTCGCCCACCACATCGTATCCCTGTAGATCGTCGGCAAAGAATTTGGTTTTGACATCAGCTTCCATTTCAACTTTTATTCCACCCTTTACCAGGCGCAATATGCGCAGGTAATCTTCGCCGCTGGTTTCCAATTCAGGTGCTACTGCTTTGGCTGTATCGGCATACGAGGCACCATTGGTGGTAAACACCGTACCGTCGGTACCGCGTGCCATGCTCAGTACAAGGCCTACATTTTCCTCCACAAAAAAGTTGCTTATTGCCGTGCGCAAAGCGCGTAAACGTGTAAACGCAGCTGCCCGCGGGTTAGGGCCCCGGCGCTGTGCCGCAGGCTGGGCAACGGCTTTTTCCATTTTATCCAGCTCTTCATCAGTATAACGCGACAGGTCGGCCTTGGTACCTTCACCTAATTTGGTTTTGGTATCTGTGATCACAATTTTGCCGGCCAGTTTGCCTTTGTATTGATCCAGGTCAGTAATCGTATCTATTTTCACTAATACAACATCGCCTTTGATCTCGCCCTTGGTACCCGGTGTCCAGGCTTTGGGAATAGCAACGATAGCATGGTAATACGGTACTGTCATGGCCGCATAGTTTTTCTGAACTTCCCAGCCTTTGCCAAATTTGCCCCAGGCTTCACGGTTGGCATTCGCCAGGCCCCAGCTTTTTAGCTGGCTAACGGCCCATTCCTGTGCATGTTTCAACTCCGGCGACCCCGCCAAGCGCGGTCCCGAAACATCAGTTAAATAAAAAGCTGTTTGCATTACCTGCGAGCGGTTCATGCCTTCGTCGCGTATTTTGGCCAGCATTGCCTGATCGGCTTCGCTTTGCGCGAAAACGGAACCCGAAAAAGCGGCAATAAATAAGCAGGAAAAAAGTAGTTTTCTTTTCATTGTTCGATCAGTTAAATAATTAAGAATAACAAACCTATTTATTTTATGGCAAACTTTTTCAGCCCGATATTAACAAATTTGTTACATGGCGAAAGGGTTTTGGAGTATATTTGATCATAACCAGAACACACCGTTATGCTCCAATCCGCAGTACCCATTTTAGCTTCGCTTAACGCCGAAGAAACCATCAAATTCTATACTGAAAAGCTGGGCTTTACCTTCCACAATAATTGGGATGGCTACCTCATCTTGAGCATGGATGGCGTGTACATACACCTATGGCCCACCGATGACCCCGAAGTACCCAAAGCAACCGGCTGCTACATCAATGTAACCG
This sequence comes from Sphingobacteriales bacterium, assembly GCA_044448765.1. GTDB lineage: Bacteria > Bacteroidota > Bacteroidia > Sphingobacteriales > Sphingobacteriaceae > Mucilaginibacter. The sequence goes on from JBIOHG010000019.1 coordinate 4,508, forward strand.
AAGTTGACAAGCTTTATGCCCTGTACGAGCCGCGCGGTCTGGTTCATCCTAACGGCAAACTGGAAGAAAAATATTGGGGCATGAAACAGTTCAGCGTACTGGATAATAGCGGCAACATCATCAATTTTGGCGAGCGCATGTGAATGCGGCTTAATTGAAATTTTGCTACATTCGCCGCATCAAAAACCTACATCACAAATAAATGAATACCAAATTAATTATGACCGCCAGTGCCATTTTGCTTGCTGCGGTGGGGATCAGCCTGTCTTTCTTTCCAAATGAAATTGCAAAATACATCGGTTTAGATGCATCCAAAACTTCTCAATTAGTGATGCAGGCTTTGGGTGCGCTGTATTTCGGATTTGCCATACTCAACTGGATGGCGAAGGGAAGTATTATTGGCGGCATTTATAATAAACCGCTGGTGGTAGCCAACTTGTCGCATTTTATGATCGGTGGACTTGCCCTTATCAAGGGTCTAATGAGCATCTACAACCCGTCGTACCAACTGGTGATACTGACTGCTATTTATACCATATTCGGAATTTTGTTTGGTATCCTGTTTGTCCGCCACCCGGCAAACGACACGAACGCCTAATTGATCAGCAGCTTATAGCCCCTGCCATGCACGTTTATGATCTCCACATTGGTATCATCCCTTAAATACTTGCGTATTTTACTCAGGAAAACATCCATGCTGCGGCCGTTGAAATAGTTATCATCATGCCAGATGTTTAGCAGTGCTTCCTCGCGGGTAAGCACTTCGTTTTTACGCAGGCACAGCAAACGCAGTAATTCGGCTTCTTTGGTGGATAGTTTTTGGTGCGAATCTCCGATGGAAATCATTTGGGTAGTATAATCAAACTCATACCGGCCCACTTTAAAATGGCTCTGTTTTTCTTCTTCGCTTTTCTCGGAGTTATTTACCCGTTTCAGCAAGGCGTTAATACGCAGCAATAACTCTTCAATCCGGAAGGGTTTGGTAATATAGTCATCCCCGCCCAGGTTAAAAGCCTGCGTTTTATCTTCTATCATACCCTTCGCGGTAGCAAATATAATGGGTACTGTAGCGTTTATGCGCCTTATTTCCTTACCCAGGGTAAAGCCATCCTTCTTAGGCATCATCACGTCCAGTATCAGCAGGTCATAGCTTTGTTTGGTGAAAGCACGTAGCCCTTCTTCGCCGTCCTTGCATAAAACAACCTCAAATTTCCCCTTCAGTTGAAGGTAATCCTGTAAAAGCATCCCCAGGTTTGGATCATCCTCAACCAGTAGTATTTTTTTCATGTTGTTTGTTTATGCCGTATGGAATTTCAGCTCAAATTCCGAGCCTTTTTCCCTTTCAGAGCGTACGCTTATCGTTCCGTTGAGCCTCTTTACAATGGTGTTCACATAACTTAATCCCAACCCGAAGCCTTTCACATCATGAACGTTGCCGGTAGGTATACGGTAAAATTGCTCAAATATTTTTGCCTGCTGGTCGCGGTTCATACCAATCCCATTATCTGCAACGCGTATCACCAGCTCGTTGTTCTTATTAAAGGTACTGATGGTAATTTCCGGCATTTCGGGGCTATATTTTATGGCGTTATCTATCAGGTTGTACAGCACGTTGGAGAAATGCAGCTCATCCGCATCTATAATCGCATTTTCAGCGTCAAGGTTTAAGTTGGCTTTTACGCTATACTTTTGCAGTTTTAGCGACATACTATCCAATACAGTAGTCACCATCTCGTTCACATCCAATGCGCGGATATCCAGTTTAAAGTCATTCTTTTCTATCCTGGCTATATTCAGCACCCTCTCAATATGGCTGCCCAGGCGCTGGTTCTCTTCAAAAATGATATTGGCAAGCTTTTCAACCCGGCTCTTATCTTCCACAATTTCTTTGTCCTTTAAAGCTTCGCTGGCGATCATAATAGTCGACACCGGTGTCTTAAATTCATGGGTCATGTTATTAATAAAATCCATCTTCATTTCCGATACCTTCTTTTGTTTCAGGATAGAGAAAATGGTATAACCAAAGCAAATGATCAGGATCAGCAGCAGCCCGCCGGAGGTAGCCATCGAGGCGGTCATTTTGGCCAGTATCAGCGAGTTTTTCTGCGGGAACGATATCATGAGCTTGCCCGGATCATTGATTACGTCCTTGCTGAAGATCGGCACCTGGTAAGTATTGCTCGGTATAAAATCGGCCTTGCCTTCATTGCTATAAGCTGTGCTCGTAAATATCACCGAATCGCTGTTAAAGGTGCTCACCCTGTAGTTAGGAATAAGGGATATACCCTTATTGTGCAGCTCAAAACTCAGTAGCGAGTCGATCCAGTATGGGCTCAGGCGTTTAGCTAATGGCACGTTTGACTTCTGATACTCCAGCGCCAGGTTCTCAATCACGTTCGATTTGGTTCCCTGTTTCAGGTTTTGGAGCGAGTCGGCCTCCATCATCTTTTTCACCTCATTAAACTGCCGTTCATTCTTTTTCCGCTCCTGTGCGCGTTGCCACAAAGGGTTTATCTGCACCACCGGTATCACCTGCTTGCCAAATTGCGGGTCGATATAAGCAACCAAGGCTGTATCGTATTTATGCAGCTTAGTTGGCTTTTTCAGCACGATGGAGTTGCCTGGCTGCCGTACGATCTTAGGGTCTATCATCCGCTGATGCACCACGCCAAACTCATCTGTATATTCTTCATAACGGATGTGGAGGGTAAGCTGGCCGGTTTGCGCCATGTTAAAAAACTCCTCATCCAACTTACTGCTCGATATGGCTTTTCCAAGGCTGTCACGCAGGGAGCTTAACCTGCGTTCGCGGGCCGTCAGTTGCTTTTTAGGCGATTGGGCAATGTATGGTTTGGCCGGTTTACTGTACTGGTTACTAATAAATTTGGCGGCCGCTATCCTGTTATCCCGTTGTTGAACTTTCTTATTCAAAAATTCCATCGCGTCACGCTTCGCGAGCTGGGAAACCACGTTATTCAGCGCGTCGTTTACCGAACGATCAAAAAGGTCCGACTGCATCTGGTACGATTGTCGCAGGAAATACAACTGCGTCGACATTACACCCAACAGTGCAAAGCCCATCAGCCCTACTATCAACCATAAACTCTTTTTCTTCATCGTTTCAACAAAAATATCTTATATAAGCCCATAAGCACCCTGTTTAACATTTTTTAACAATTAAATTTACTGATTTAAAGGCTTGTTTTTGAATAGCTTGATGGTTTCTGACCTTTAATGGCAGAATTTTTGACCGTTTGGGCTTAGCCCTGCGAAATATATCCATAAACAAAAAGAGCCTCCCTCATCGAAAAGCTCTTTTATATTTTAAGCACTGCCTACTGCAAACTCAAAACTGCCTACTGTTTAGAAAGGCAAATCGTCCTCATCCGGAGTTGATGCCAAATCAGCTGGTGGTGCGTATTCAGGCACGGTATTGTTGTTAGCGCCTGCTAATACATTAATTTTCCATAGCTGCATCGAGTTAAAGTAGCTCTTTTTGCCTGCTTTATCGGTCCACGGGCGGCCGCGAAGGTTGAAAAAAACTTCAACATCATCACCTACCCGCACATTGTCGAGCAGGTTGCAGCGATCCTGTATAGCCTCAAATTTCAAATACTCCGGGTATTGCGGATTCTCGATATATTCTACAATAAGTTCTCTCTTCTTTAACGAGTCGGTTACCTGCATGGTTGGCGCAACTTCGTGTACTTTACCCTTAATTTCCATATCTTCTAATAAGTTTAAAATGTAAAGTTAATAGTTATGGTATAAAACCGGGGTATTTAATTCATAAATTCGCCAACAATTTATGGAAGTTTTCCACACCAAAAGCAAGGTGATCATCACCTGCAACAAAAGGCTTGCACCCTACCTGCAACAGGAAGTTGAAGAGCTTGGCTTTAAACCCGTTCGCGTTTTTCAAACCGGTATCGAGCTATTGGCAACGGTCAACGATTGCATCGCACTCAACCTCAACTTGCGCTGCGCCAGCCAGGTTATATATTTGATAAAGAGCTTCAAAGCGGCCGATCCGCAGGAACTTTACGAAGGTTTGGTTGATATCGAATGGGAAAACCTCATCGATTTTACGGGCTATTTCTCCGTAACCTCCAATGTTAATAACGAGCATATTACCACCCCGCTTTTCGCGAATGTGAAGGTGAAGGATGCCATTGTCGACAGGATAAAGGATAAAAAAGGTATACGTCCAAACTCAGGCGCCGAGCAAAATAAAACCGTCATCCATCTGTACTGGCAGGAAGACAGCGCCGAAATATTTTTAGATACCTCCGGCGAAACGCTGGCCAAACATAGCTATCGTAAAATTCCGGGTAAGGCGCCGATGTTAGAGGCATTAGCGGCGGGCACTATTATGGCAACGAACTGGGATAAAAACAGCCCGTTCATCAACCCCATGTGCGGGTCGGGTACGCTGGCAATTGAGGCAGCCCTACTGGCGATGGATAAAAGTCCGGGCTTTTTCAGGATGAATTACGGCTTTATGCACATCATGGGCTACGAGGAAGAAGTATTTTTTGTGGAGCGCCGCAAGCTGAAGGACAAAGCCAAAAAAGGGCTCGACCTTAAGATCATCGCCACCGATATTTCGCAGGATGCGATAGATATCTCCAAAAGGAACGCCAACACTGCCGGTGTAGAACATTTGATCGATTTTAGCGTTTGTGATTTTGCGGATACCGCAGTACCCGAAGAAAAGGGTGTAATTATGTTTAACCCTGAATATGGCGAGCGCCTGGGTGTACATAACAAACTGGAAGCAACCTATAAACGCATAGGCGATTTTATGAAGCAGAACTGCAAGGGCTACCGAGGCTATATATTTACCGGCAACCCCGACCTGGCTAAAAAAATAGGCCTGGCCGCCGCCCGCCGGGTTGAATTTTACAACGGGAAACTCGATTGCCGCCTATTGGAATACGAATTGTACGATGGCAGCAAAAGGGCACCGAAAGAAGTATAAATAGAAATGAAAAAAATACTTTTGATCATCACACTGTTTATCTCGGTGCATTGCCTGGCCCAGCAACAGCTGGCCTTCCCTTTTCAAGGTGGCAGTACCGCAATGACGCAGTTTTTTAGAGACAGCCTTAAAGTATCGCCCGATATTATAAGGGCAAAGGCTTCGGGCATCGTCATTTTCAAATTCTCGGTCGATGGAAAAGGCGCTATCAAAAACGTTGTTATTTATTATGCCGACGACGCTATATTAGCCCCGCCTGCTATTGATGCGCTCAAAAAATCAAACAAAAAGTGGATCATCCCCGATCCTGATCATGAAAAGCTGCACGATTTTATCCTGCCGTTCATGATCAGTTTCAACGCCGGTGACAATACCGACAGGGATACGCAAAACCAGCAGCTTAACTTTTACGCCAAGCACAAGCCCATCCTTTCGCACGACCAGATTCCCCTAAATTTCACCACCCTGCTACCGGCTGTCGTGGTTAAATATGATGCCGGGCAATAAAATTTACTTTTAAGAAATCCGCGTAACAGCATAACACGTAAGTATTTATAATACCAATTATAAAATACCATCTGTTATGAAGGATATGCTGAATTTACGGGTTAAAAAGGTGGCTGCTAACATTAGAAAAGTTCGGGAGCATCGCAATTATACACAGGAATATCTCGCGGCTAAATTAAAGATCTCGCAAAATGCTTACAGCAAGATCGAACTTGGATATACCAAAATTACAATCGACAGGCTTTTTCATATCGCTGATATATTAGAAGTTAGTTCGGCGGAATTACTCGACGGCGAAAGTATCGACCCAATAAATATTCTTTCCGTAAGTTCCGCTTAGCCGTTCCGATGCCCTATTTTTGCAGCTCAATTGCAAAATATGGATCACGCCGCTATTATTGACAAAACCGTTTCTTTCGTACGCAAAACTTTGGAAAATGCCGAAGGCGGGCACGACTGGTGGCATATTCACCGTGTGTGGACCAACGCCAAACGCATCGCTCAAACCGAAGAATGCGACATTTTAGTCGTCGAATTAGGCGCTTTATTACATGACATTGCCGACAGCAAGTTCCACAACGGCGATGAAGAGATCGGCCCAAAAACTGCAGACGAATTTTTGAGCAGTATTCAGGTAGCACCAGTTATTATTGAACGTGTACAGCAAATCATCCGGCATATATCTTTCAAATCAGGCTTTGATAAAGCGGCATTCCATTCCAAAGAGTTCGACATCGTACAAGATGCCGACCGCCTGGATGCTATTGGGGCCATGGGCATAGCGCGAACATTCAGTTATGGTGGTTTCAAAGGCCGCGAAATTTATAATCCTGAAATTCCTCCCAATTTGAACATGAGCAAGGAGGAATACAAAAATTCAACCGCGCCAAGCATTAACCATTTTTACGAAAAGTTGCTGCTGTTAAAGAATAAAATGAACACCGCTACCGGGAAACAGTTTGCCGAACAAAGGCATGAATTTATGGAAGCTTACCTGGATCAATTTTATAAAGAAGTTAAATAATGTTGACGTTTCTAGATTATTTTAATTTAAGGGTAGATCCAAAAAATAACCACAGCTATTTGTTAACACAAGTTTAACGCAGTACGTATATCTTTGCCCCTGTTTATGAAAAAAAACTTACTACTTATTACAATATTGTCAACCGCCGCTCAATTTGTCCTCGCACAGGATACCGTAAAGCAGCAGCGCACTAATTTCCATTTTCAGCAAACTATTATTACACAATATAAGCCGCCATTCAATGCTCCATACGGCGGTAAAAACAGCCTCAATCCGCTTACCGAGACCCAAAGCTCTATCACCACTACTTTATTTGGCGGAACCCGCTTATGGAAAGGCGCCGAAGCTTATTTTAACCCCGAATTATCCGGCGGGGCGGGTTTAAGCCAGACATTGGGCATAGCCGGTTTCCCCAATGGCGAAACTTTCCGCGTAGGTGGTGTGCAAAACAAAATTTATATAGCCCGGCTGTATTTCAAGCAAACATTTGAATGGGGAAAAGAAAAGGATACCGTAGAAGATGACCTTAACCAATTAGCCGGGCTCAAAAGTAAAAAGTATTTCTCGTTCTCGCTGGGCAAATTCGGCATGGCCGATTTTTTCGATGGCAACAATTTTAGCCACGACCCGCGCACCCAATTTATGAACTGGGCACTGATGGACAATGCCGCCTGGGATTACCCTGCCAATACACGTGGTTATGTACTCGGCTTGTTTGCCGAACTCGGGCAACCCACATGGACCCTGCGCTTTGCTCTTACCATGGTTACTACCCAAGCCAATCAGTCCACCTGGGATGCAAAAATTGGCCGGGCCAATACGCAAACGCTGGAATTTGAAAAGCGCTACACCCTTTCGGGACAAAAAGGGACAGTGAGAATACTGACGTTCCTTAACAATGGAAAATTCGGCAATTATAAATTGGCCCTGCAGCAAAACCCTGTGGCTCCAAATGTAGACAGTACGCAGGCATACGGCCGCCACAAATACGGGTTTGGTATTAATGCCGACCAATACCTCACCAAAGATCTCGGCGTGTTTGCCAAAGCAAGCATCAACGATGGTCATACCGAAACCTGGTTCTTTACCGAGATCGACCGCTCGCTGACTTTCGGCGGTGTGTTAAAGGGCAATTCCTGGAAACGACGCGATGATGAATTAGGGCTGGCATTCATTGTGAATGGCCTTTCCGAAGATCATAAGGACTATTTAGCGGCAGGCGGCTACGGCTTCCTGATAGGAGACGGCAAGTTAAACTACTCACCCGAAATGATAGCCGAGCTATACTACAAGATCAATGTTTACCAGAAAAAATTTTGGCTAACACCCGACTACCAGTTCATCCTGCACCCGGCTTATAATGCTGATAGGGGGCCGGTAAATGTGTTCGGCATACGAGCCCATGTGGAGTTTTAAATCGTTTAAGCCAATTTCTTAAACTTAAGCTTATGTGATCGGTTATGGATACAACTATTTAGTAATAACGCCAGTTTCCATGTTTTAGTATTAATGTTGTATTCGTAATTCACGTTGGCTTTGTTACCGCTGATATTTGTTTTCTCAAAATCGTAATCATCCAGATATTTAGTCGTTTCCTCATTTCTGATAATCAATCGGACCACCTCGTGATAAGAATGATCTACCTTTATAGGAACTATTATTTTTTTTCCATCTTGTAACTGTTCTATTGAAAAGCTTTTTATCGCCTCTGATTTTATTAGCTCTATATTACCAGTACAAAAAGTCCATAAATCATTCGGTACAACCTTTGTAGTACTATAATTAAAACAGCTATTCAATAAGGTAATATAGGACACGCCGACTTTCTTCCATAAAATATAAGCTGTTGTGTAAAAACCATCATAGTTGCATTTTCCGCCAATGCCTTTCCAGGTAATAAAACATCCCACGCAGTAGCCCTGATAAACACATATGGTGTCAATTTGTGATTTTTTGAGTTTTGAGACAACGGAATCAATTCTTATTTGAAGGCTTTTATCGGGGCTTTGAGAATAGGATATATGATAAGATAATGCGAAAAACAAAATGATAACAATGCGGTTCGAAAAGCTCATAATTAAAAGTAAAATTTGCTTTTGAATTTCAAAACCCCCGATTGTTCTGATAATACCTCAGAATAGTGTGATATATCTTTAAGATTAAAAGCTATTCAAGAATATTTTCAGCACTAATGTAATAATTCATTCATACAATCGTCTTATTTTTACATATTCGCAACTTTATTTATAAGCATGAAAAAAGTATACCCCTTTCTGATCCTTTCGTTTTTTATATCCGCTGCATTTTCACAGGTTAAGCCTCAAACAGTAACCAAATCATCTGTTGTATTTCATATCAAAAACCTGGGTATTACGGTCGATGGCACCCTGGCAGGTTTTAAGGGTATCATTAATTTCGACCCAGCCAATTTAGGCACCAGCACCATCGAAGCTTCGGTTGAAACCAATACAATTGATACCGATAACGGCACACGTAACGACCACCTGAAAAGCGACAGCTATTTTGATGTTGTAAAATATCCCGCAATTACCATAAAATCCGTTTCCTTTAAACATAAAACTGGCAATAACTACAGCGGTATATTTAACCTGACCATAAAAAGCACAACCAAAACAGTCGAGATCCCTTTTTCATGTATACAAACAGGCAACACATCTGTATTTAAAGGTAATTTCCAGGTCGAACGTTCTGATTACGGCGTTGGTGAAAGCAGCATGGTGATGTCAAACGATGTTAAGATCGATATCGATTTTACGACCACTAAGTAAGAGGCCCTTCGCAAAAAATCCACAAATTAATAACCTAAATTTAACATACGTAAGGCTTTTTCAGGTCGTTAATTGCTTATAAGTCGTAACTTTATGTTATGAAATTACGCGTATTGGTTTTTATAAATGCCATGGCGGTAGCCATAACCGTTTCGGCAGTAAATTATTATTTTAAGCATAGCTGGTATGACGTCGGGATAACTTTTGGCCTCACTCTTTTTATCAGTTTTGTCACCTTTTATATCCTGCTCGAAAAGTACATCTACTCCAAGATCAAGATCATTTATAAGCTGATACACAACCTTAAATTGGGTCGCGATTTGCGCGACGCCCTCGGCGAACATGTGAGCGCCGACCCCATAAATGATGTGGAACACGAAGTAACCGAATGGGCCCGGCAAAAGAAAAGCGAAATTGACGATCTGAAGAAGCAGGAAAAATTCAGGCGTGATTTTTTGTCCAATATATCACACGAGTTTAAAACGCCGCTATTCGCCATACAGGGTTATATTGATGCCATTGCAGATGACGAATTTGAGGATACCGAAATGGCAAAACAGTTCCTTGAAAAAGCATCAAAGAACGTGGACCGGCTAAGTTACCTTATCAAGGACCTGGACGAAATTTCGAAGCTTGAGTCGGGCGAAATGCCGATCAATTATACCAAATTTAAGATCAATGACCTGATCAAAGAAGTTTTTGAATCGATGGAACTGAAAGCGGAGGAACATCATATAAAACTAGTTTTTAAGGAAAAATATGACGATGCTATTTTAGTTAATGCCGACAGGGAAAAAATAAGACAGGTACTGGTAAACCTCATCGATAATTCATTCAAATATGGTAAGGAAGATGGCAGCACTGCAGTGAGTTTGTTTGAGTTGCACGACCAGGTATTGATAGAAGTGACAGATGACGGCATCGGTATCGAAGAAAAATACCTGCCCCGGCTGTTCGAACGTTTTTACCGGACCGATACGAGCCGTTCAAGGCAAATTGGCGGTTCGGGCCTTGGCCTGGCCATTGTGAAACATATTATGGAGGCGCACGAACAAACCATCAATGTGCGCAGCACAGGGGGGCTGGGTTCAACTTTTGGCTTCACTTTACAAAAGGCCAAACAGGGTATACCCTTCCCGGCCATACCAGTTTTAAAGAGTTAACATTAACTTAACATTGTAAATATTAGCTTTGCACAAATTTAATACATAGCTATATCATCTGACCTAACATACACTCCGACATGTCATTGAACAGCATCTTCCAGTATTTCGTCCCAAAGGATAAAAAAATATTTTTCCCGCTATTTGAGCAGGCGGCCAATAACGTGGTAGTCATGTCCAACACGCTTGTCGAAGCGGTTAACCTGGCTAGCCCCGCCGCCCGCGAGGAGCTTTATAAGCACATCGATAAACTTGAAAATAAAGGCGATGAGATCACCCACCAAATATACCTGGAGCTGGGCAAAAACTTTATTACGCCTTTTGACCGCGAAGACATACACGCACTGGCAAGTGCAATTGACGATGTGGCGGATAACATCCAGGGCGCGGCAAATCGCATGCTGCTTTACCGTGTCGAGGACCTGAACGATCATATCCGTAAATTAGCCGAACTGATATTACAAGGCAGCATCGATATGGAAAAAGCGGTAAAGGAGTTGAAGGATCTGAGAAACGTGCGGGCCATCGCTGACTCGTGCATCAGGATTAACAGCGTAGAAAACCAGGCCGATTATGTATTTGATCGTGCTGTAGCCGACCTGTTCCTATACGAGACTGATGCAATACGCCTGATAAAATATAAGGAAATACTTGCTGTACTGGAAACCGCTACCGACCGGATGGAAGATGCAGCAAACGTTATGGAATCAATTTTAGTTAAAAACGCATAGTCATTAAATGGTAACAAGCTCCCTCGTAGTTGTCGTTTGCCTGGCCTTAATATTCGATTATACCAACGGCTTTCATGATGCTGCAAACTCCATTGCAACTATCGTATCCACCAAAGTATTAACACCTTTCCAGGCGGTTCTTTGGGCTGCAGCCTTTAATTTTTTGGTATACTTTTTTGTAAAAGAGCATAATGTTGCCAAAACAATATCCAAAATTGTGAACGAGCATTTTGTAACGCTGCCGGTAATACTTTCGGGCCTTATCGCTGCTATAAGCTGGAATTTGATCACCTGGTGGTTTGGTATTCCATCAAGCTCGTCACACACCCTGATAGGTGGCTTTGCAGGTGCAGGCATTACTAATGCCCTGTACATGGGCGCAAATGGCATAAGCGCTATAAATTTAAAACTGGTTTTAACTACTATTGCATATATCGTACTGGCGCCTTTTATAGGCTTGGTCATCGCCTATTTCGTCACCATTATTGTACTGCACCTGAGTAAAAATGCTCGCCCGGCTACTGCCGAAAAATGGTTTAAACGATTGCAATTGGTATCATCTGCCGCATTAAGCTTTGCCCATGGCGGCAACGATGCGCAAAAGGTAATGGGTATCATCTACGTATCGCTCATAGCATCAAAGGTTATCGGCGAGGGTGCAACCATGCCCAACTGGATACCCCTGGCATGTTATTCGGCCATAGCGCTCGGAACACTTTCCGGCGGCTGGAAGATCGTTAAAACAATGGGCTCCCGTATTACCAAGATCACCCCGCTCGAAGGTGTCAGCGCCGAATCCGCCGGTGCAATTACCTTGTTTTTCACGCAATACTTCGGCATACCGGTTTCTACTACTCATACCATTACCGGCTCTATCATCGGCGTAGGTTTAACCAAGCGTTTGTCCGCAGTACGCTGGGGACTTACCATCAATATCATCTGGGCATGGATCATTACCATACCTATTTCGGCACTATTAGCAGCCGGGGTATTTGCCTTGGTAAGAGCAATCGGTTAATTATTTCTGATTTACTTTTTTATACAAGCCCACGATCTCGCCTTCGGCCAGTATGTGCCCTGTCATGGCTTTTTCAAGCCCGGCTTTATCAGTGCTTTTATCAAGCGTAAGTTGGGTGTCCAGGGCATAAACTTTAAAATGGTAATGGTGTACACCTGTTGGTGGGCACATGCCAATATATCCCACCCGTTTCGCCCCGTTGAAGCCTTGTTCAGCGCCTTTGAAATCTTCGGGTATATTTCCGTCAACAGCAATGTTCCACATCACCCAATGTGTAAAACCGCCAGCCATAGGGGCATCAGGGTCATTTAATATTAGTGCGAATGATTTAGTCCCCGCCGGAGCTCCGCCAATATTTAACGCCGAGCTGGTTTGCGTACCCTCGCAGGTGTACTTGGTCGGAATATTCCCATTATCGGTAAAACTGGTGCTGGTAACCGTGAGCTTGGGCACGCCTGTAAATGATGTCATAATGATGACTGTTAAGAATGATACTGCTGATAATAGTTTCATAACAATGGGATTAAGGTTTGAACTGTTGAAATTAAAACAATTATATAAAAAAATGTTTTGCTAATTTTCCATCATGAAAAAAGCATTACTGGTCCTTCCGTTGCTGGCTATAAGCCTGTCGCTTTCGAGCTTTGACACCTATATCCCTGCAAATAACATTCCCTTCCAAAGCAGCCCTTCGCCGCTGGAAATTGGCAGCGCACTAAAGCAGGCCCTGCAGCAGGGTACGGCAAAAAGTGCCGATCAGTTGTCTGCAGTCAATGGATTTTTTGGCAATACCGAGGTAAAAATATTATTCCCGCCCGAAGCACAAAAAGCTGAGAAAGTTTTGCGCCAGGCAGGCTTGGGTAAACTTTGTGATAACGTGATCCTGTCGCTCAACCGCGCGGCAGAAAATGCCGCCAAAGATGCAAAACCAATTTTTATCGACGCAATCAAAAAAATGTCCATAAGTGATGTAAGCAACGTTTTACTTGGATCAAAAGACGCTGCCACGCAATACTTCAGAAAGACCACTACTGCTCAATTAGCAGCTAAATTTAAACCTGCCATACAAGCCAGCCTGAACAAAGTAGGCGCCACCAAATACTATGGCCAGGCCGCCGGCGAGTACAATAAGCTCCCTTTTGTAAAACACATGAATCCCGACATTTCGGATTATGCCACGCAAAAAACTATTGATGGCCTGTTTGTTGAAATAGCCAAAGAAGAATTAAATATCCGGCAGAATATCGGCGCAAGATCAACCCCGGTAATGCAAAAGGTATTCTCTTTTGCGGCTAAAGTGGTACATTAAAAATAAAAATTAACGGAACTTCACCGTCACCTTAACCTCGTGCGGTTCCCCGTCAATATTCCCTGCCCAGGCGGGGCCATTGGTGATCAGATCAATAGCCTTTTGATCGGCTGTTGTGTTGAGACTTTTCAGAACTTTGAAATCACTCATGGCACCTTTGCCGTCTACCATAAATGATAGCTGCACTTTGCCGGTTTCGCCGTCTGCCAATACAGCATTTTTGGCCAGATAATCATTAAATGCTTTCCATCCGGCGCTCGGGTGTGCATCAGACAATGAATTGCTTTTGGCCTTAACCGGGGCCGCTGCAGAGACAGCTACTTCGGCAACTGCATCGCCTTTTGGCTCCAGGGTCACGTTGATGGAGTCGCTGGCATTTAATTTTACCTGTTTCGAATTGTAACCAAGATAGTTTACAACCAGGTTCTTTTTTTCCGGCACGTCATGCAGTACAAACCTGCCGTTTGCATCTGTAACCGCGCCAAAGTTTGCACCTGCCAGTTTTACTACCGCGCCAATAAGCGGCTGCCCGCCGTTGGCACTGGTAATATAGCCTGTAAGTGTTTTATGCGCAGGCTGAATATCCAAACCCTCTACGTGCCCTTGCAATTGTGTTTCGGGATTAGTAAGCGGGGCCTTTTTAACTGTCTGCGAACTTAAATAACCTGCTTGCTTATTTTGATCCTGCACCACAACTTCGTTCAAGGCCTGCTTGTCAGTCGATTTATATTGAGCCTGCTGATCGGTATTTGAGGACGGTGTTTTATTGAATGCTATCGGCGCACTGTAAGCTTTCGATTGATATGCCGTCGTATCTGCTTTAGCAGCCGCAACGTCCGCCTGTGGTTTTTCATTTGTTGCGAAACTTTCCGGTGCTGGCGGAACGGCTGCCGCATTACCCGGCGCTGACCGGCTCGTAAGGGCTTCTGACTTTGGTGTAGTATCCCGGGTAACAGGCAATGCTAATGACGGTGCCGATAGAGGTTGCACCTGCTTTTCAGTTTTAACCGTCACCGCAACCAAATTGGTTTTTTCAGTTTTATTTCTGAGTAGAAGCCATGCACCCAGACCAATAATAATTAACAAGGATGCTGCAATAGAAAGCTGTGTCCAGGGGACAATGCTTCTTACTTTTTTATCGGTACGGTTTTGTAACCGCTGCGAAAGCTCATCCAAGTTTTTTTGCTGTTGTCTTCCAGTTTTTTCATAGCCCTCCAGCGCATCGGCCAAAAACGGATCATCCAAAGCACGGCGCTCCAATTCGTGCATGGCATGGTTGTCCAGCCCGCCCTGCAGGTATTTTTTGATTTGCGCTATGTCTTTTTTAGGCTTACTCACGATTTTTCTCTAAACAGATCTTCAGGTTTCGTTTACCATTCTGAATGTAGCTTTTCACATCATTCATGGTATACCCTGTTATATCTGCCACTTCTTTATAACATTTCTCCTCGAGGTAAAACAGGTTCACTGTTTGGCGCTGGCCTTCCGTTAATTTCTGCATACATCGTTCCAAAGCTGTTAAGGCTTCTTCTTTACTATTGTTTTCTTCAGGATGCAAAAAGGGGGTAAATTCCACAACTTCATCTAAAGAAATAGTCTCAGCCTTTTTATTGGCACGTAACTGCATCAGGCAATAATTACGGCTCAGCACATATACCCAACTCCTGAACTGTTTAATATCGTGCTGCTTTACCTTGGTTATAAGTTCCTCAAATATAGCCATTACCGCATCCTTTGCGGCCTCGTCATCCTTCAAATATTTAAGGCACACGCCATACAGCAACGGCATGTATTTTTCAAACAGGCTGCCCAAAACCGCCAGGTCGCCGCTTTGGCGATAGCTGTCCAGTTGCTCTTCATCATCTGTATTTACTGGCTTTACGGTCCTCTTGAAAAACTTCATTTTGATCGAACAAAATAAAATTTTTCATCCGCTTATGGAAATATGCTTTTCCCTGCATCATTAGAGAAACAAGAACAAAAAATCATAACAATGAAAAAGTACATATTAATCACATTCATCATCGCGGGCCTTGCAGCTTTTAAGTGCAATACTGTCCGCCACATTACTGGCATTGTTTACGGTACCGATGATAAACTGCCTATCCCCGGCGCAACTGTAAAAGTAAAGGGAACAAATACCGGCACAGTAACCAACCAAAGCGGAAGGTATGCTCTCAACGCATCCGATGGCAGCACATTAGTTGTCAGCTTCATTGGCTGCCAAACTAAAACGGTAACCGTAGGCAAAAGCGACACGCTTAATGTTTACCTCGACCCAACGAACTCTGCTCTTAATGAGGTTGTGGTGACCGGTTATCAAATGCAACTAAAAAAAGATTTTACAGGAAGCGTTACATCTGTTGATATCGCAAGTGCGAAACAACTTAACACAACCAGCGCCGAAAATCTATTACAAGGACAAGCAGTTGGGGTTAACGTTGTAACGCAAGCTACTCCAGCCGCCGGTCAATCCGTAGTGATACGGGGAGCGGCAACCATAAATAAATCTCCAAAATATACCCCTACACCGCAATACAACAACAATACGTCTAATCTTGCTGACGAAAGCTATAAAACCATTAATGAGAACGGCTTCAACCTTGCAAAGGATAACCCACTGTCTACTTTTTCTGTAGATGTGGATGCGGCTTCCTATAGTAACGTTAGGCGCTTTATCAATAACGGCCAGTTGCCCCCGGTTGACGCCGTGCGTGTTGAGGAAATGATCAATTACTTTAAATATAACCTGGCCAGCCCGTCAAACGGCGAGCCGGTAGGTATTACTACCGAAATATCTTCGGCCCCATGGAACCAAAGGCATCTACTGGTCCGCGTAGGATTAAAAGCCCGCACTATTGATATGAGCAGGCTGCCCGCCTCAAACCTGGTTTTCCTGCTGGATATTTCAGGCTCCATGGGCGAGGCTAATAAATTACCCCTTGTAAAAGCCTCGATGAAAATGCTGGTCGACCAATTAAGGTCTGAAGACAGGGTTGCCATCGTAGTATATTCCGGCCAGGTAGCTTTGAAATTACCTTCGACCCCCGGCGATGAGAAGCAAAGGATAAAGGACGCGATAGATGAACTGCAGGCAGGCGGCTCTACCGCCGGGGGCGCGGGTATAAAAATGGCTTATCGCATAGCCCGCGAAAACTATGTAAAAGGCGGCAATAATCGCATCATTATGGCTACCGATGGCGATTTTAATGTAGGCGATTCAAGCGACGGCGATATGGAAACCCTCATCAGCCGCGAGCGTTACAGCAATGTTCCTATCACCATCATGGGCTTTGGTATGGGCAACCTGAAGGACAGCAAAATGGAGATACTGGCTGACAAAGGCAATGGCAACTACGCCTATATCGATAACCTGACCGAAGCCCACAAAACTTTGGTAAGCGAATATGGCGGCACCATGTACATGGTAGCCAAAGACGTAAAATTACAGGTCGAATTTAATCCTGCCAGCGTACAGGCTTATCGTTTGGTAGGTTATGAAGACCGCCTGCTGGACAAAGAAGATTTTAACAACGACCAGAAAGATGCCGGCGACATGGGCTCGGGTCATACCGTTACTGCTTTTTACGAGATCGTACCCACCGGAGTAATTGATGATTACAGCGGCAGTATTGATCCACTAAAGTATCAGAAAACTAATAATGCGGCTTCAATTGCACTTTATTCGGATGAGTTGATGACCGTTAAATTCCGTTACAAACAACCAAATTCCCACCAAAGCAAGCTGAGCCAGGTGGTGGTTAAAAACAGGCCCGCATCATTCAACAGCACGTCATCCGATTTTCGTTTCGCTTCAGCTGTTGCCGAATTTGGAATGCTGCTCCGCAATTCGCAGTTCAAACAAAACGGCAGTTACGAGCAAGCCATTAGTATTGCCAAAAATGCCAAGGGCCGCGATGATGACGGTTATCGTGCGGAGTTTGTCCGCCTTGCCGAAACAGCAAGCTCATTAGCCGGTAATCAGTACACTACGACTTATTAAGAAACTGTTCGTAGCAACCCTTATCACCCTCCTAAACCTTAAGCGGTCCGGCATCGGGCCGCTTTTTTATTGGTGCGCGGACTGTAACCTGTTTAAAAAGGAGCGCGACTAACCCCTAAAACGAAAAAGCCATGAAACTAAATTTTACCCGGGCGCTAATACTATTCTTTGCCGCCTACATTATCGTATCTGCCCTGGCAACAGGCATCAGTTTAGGTTATGGGGCAATCGCCACCCCTCCGCCAGCCGCTCCCGGTGACAGCCCTGTCCTGGCGCCTGTCTTTGTTCGTACCGTACCTTTTCACGTATTAGTAATGCTCATCGTATGGCCCATTTTTGCTGGGCTTTATTTCAGGAAAGTCAAAATCTCAAATATTACTGAGCAAAAGGTACAAACATTCAGCCTGGCTTTATTGTGGCTTGTGCTGGCAATGACGGTTGATTGTGTGGGATTTGTATTGATCCAGACCCCTTTTTCCTTAACGCCTCACGCGTTTTATGTGGATTATCAGCCCTGGATCTCGCTGATCTATCTTGCTATATTTCTCAGCCCATGGATATGGCAGATGTTTGCTAAAAGAAAGGCCGCAACACAAACCATCTAAAAAAAAGAAAACCCCCGATGGGCGGGGGTTTCTGAAACCAATTATAAAACCTAATTATGAGAAGAGAGATACAAACATAAAAATATTCCATAATACCCATGTAAATAGTAGAATTTATTTATATTCCCTTTTCATTCAGGTAGCTTTACAATAAACTCTGTAAACTCGCTCTCTTTGGTGTTTATAGATATACTCCCCCCATGACCCTTCACCACTATATCATAGCTCAGCGACAATCCCAACCCCGTTCCTTCACCCGTAGGTTTGGTAGTGAAGAATGGCTGCATGATCTTCTCTTTGATACCTTCAGGTATGCCGTTACCATTATCCTTTACTTTGATTTCTATCCGATCATCTTTTGTAGAAGTACTTACCTCAACCGTCGGCTTATAATCCGGCCCGGCTGTTTTCTTCTTCTGATTTACCGCGTAAAAAGCGTTGTTGAACAAATTGAGCAATACCCGGTTTATATCCTGCGGCACTACATTGGCTTTTGGTAGTCCTGAATCAAAGGTAGTCACCAGTTCCGCATTAAAGTCTTTATCCTTTGCCCGCAGGCCGTGGTAAGAAAGGCGCAGGTATTCATCAGCAAGCGCATTAATATCGGTCGGCTGCTTTTCACCTGTACCTGCACGGCTATGTTCCAGCATGCCTTTAACTATGGAACCGGCTCGTTTGCCGTGATGTTTTATTTTTCTTTGATTGTCTATCAGGTCATTGATCAGCTCATTTTCCAGTTGCTCATCTCTTTCAGCTTTTGGCTTCGAGTTTTCAGCCTTTAGCTCTTCCAGCATTTCTTCGTTTACCTCCGAAAAATTATTCACAAAATTCAACGGGTTCTGTATCTCATGGGCAATGCCAGCGGTCAACTCACCCAGGGAAGCCATTTTTTCGCGCTGTACTAGCTGGGTTTGGGTGTTTTTTAGTTCTTCCAGCGCAGTCCCCAGGTTATCGCGCTGTGTTTCTATTTCCTCTTTTTGTTCACTTAACATCAAGTTCGTCCTTTTCTGTTTTCGGTAGTTTCTCCAAATGATGATCGCGATCAGCAAAATTACACCCAGACCTGCTACTGTACCTACAATAGTGTACCGATATTTCAATTCGTCGTTTTGCTCCTGTAACTGCTGCTGCCGTTGTTGTTCGCTCAGTGCCAGCCGTTGCAATTGCTGGAATATTTTTGGCCCATACAATTCATCTTTTACTTTCGCCGACAAAGACAGGTAAAATAATGCGCTATCGGGCTGATGTGAAGACTTAAATAGATGGGAAAGTAATTCAGCAGCCTGGTATTCGGATTTCTTCATAGATACCTGCTGACTAACTGCAAGAGTTTTCCTGGCATAGTAAAAACCTGAGTCGCGCTGACCGAGTTTATTAAACAATTGCCCCAGGTCAAGGTATAGTACGGACAGATTACGGAAGTCGTTTTTCTTTTGAGCGTTCCTGGCACCGTAGCGGTACAATTGGAGCGCTTTGTTATAATGCCCCATATCGCGTTCCACATTCCCCAGGCGGCCTTCGGTTTCCGCATAGACGAAAAATGTACTTAAACTATCCTTTTTTATCTGGTCATAAGCTCGTTGCTGATAGTATCGCGCCGAGTCAAGCTTACCCATCAATTCGTAGTCGTTGCCCACATTGGACCACCCGTTGTAAACCGCTGGGTATATTGTTTTCGCATAATAGAAAATCGATAACCTATAATGTTCGATGGAAGTATTGTATTCACCCAACTCCATGAAAAGATTGCCCAAACGATTCTCTACGGCTCCATGTGTGATCAGGTCAAAATTGGTGCCGCCGGCTTTTCCGATCACTTTCTGGCTTTGGAGCATGTAAATATAAGCCTGGGGAATATCCCCCGAATCCAGGATAACTGAACCTTTATCGCTCAACGCCTTGGCTTCGAGCGCTGTTGCATGAACCTTTCGCGCCAGGGAGATAGCCATGTCATCGTAATAGAGGGTAGAATCTATCTTTGAAAAACGATAGCTGCCACCTAATGTGATCAGCAGGTTTATGCGCGCGGTATCGCTCGTTGCTTCTGCAAGCATTTTCTTTCGCCTGATTATTTCAGAGGACGTTACCTGCCCCAGGCAGTAAACCATTGCAGTTAATGAAAGAAACGCTGTTAAAAAGTACTTTTTCATCTCACCCCGGTAATTGAATAATTAACTCCGAACCCTCACCTTCGACACTGTTAACTTCTATCGTTCCCCCATGCCCCTTCACCACAATATCATAGCTCAGCGATAAACCTAATCCGGTTCCCTCGCCAGTAGGCTTGGTAGTAAAGAACGGCTGCATGATCTTGTCTTTTATGTTATCCGGAATGCCGTTGCCGTTATCTTTGACTGTGATAATCACGGAACCATCCTGCGATTTAGTATTCACTTCTACACGTGGCTTATAATCTCCACCGGCAGTTTTCGCCTTCTGTTGAGTAGCATAAAAGGCATTATTAAACAGGTTGAGCATTACACGGCCGATGTCCTGCGGGATGATATTTGCTCTTGGAAGCTTAGCATCGAAATGCGTGACCAGTTCCGCATTGAAATCCTTGTCTTTTGCCCTTAACCCATGATAGGCTAAGCGTAAATATTCATCAGCGAGCGCATTTAGATCAATCAGCTCCTTTTGCGCGGATGATGTCCTGCTGTGTTGCAGCATGCCTTTCACAATGGCATCCGCGCGTTTGCCGTGGTGGTTGATCTTTTGTTCGTTTTCGATCAGGTCATTAATTAATTCAGTTTCCAGTTGATCATCTCTTTCAGCTTTTGGCTTTGCGCTTTCCGCTTTTAGCTCAACCAGCATTTCCTGGTTCACGTCTGAAAAATTATTGACGAAGTTCAGCGGATTTTGAATTTCGTGGGCAATACCTGCCGTCAACTCACCCAGCGAGGCCATTTTTTCTGATTGGATCAATTGTGTTTGGGTTGCTTTTAAATTGATCAGCGATTGGTTCAATTCGGCTGTGCGCTCAGTCACCTTTTGCTCCAGCACTTCGTTTTGCCTGGCCAGTATAAGCTGCTTTTCCATTTCCTGCTGTAGATTTCGCGCTGATAAACTTTCTACTTCTGTAAGCTTTTGACGCAGGGATACAAGGTTGTGCGCGAACTCGCGTGCCAGAAGTATGGAAAGGATAATTGCGGGTGTTATAAAAGCCAGGGCCACCTCGAAACACAATGCCAAAAAGGGTTGCGATAGCACTAAGCCGCCGAAACTAAAGAGAGCGAAGAATATCAGGGAAACGACGATGCCCGCCAGGAACAACATGGCTCCTGTCTTTTTTTCACGGATGGCTTTTATTGAGATCGCAATAATTGTAAGGTAAATTACAACGTTATAAATGGCAAGTACAGCTTCATTAGCAGCATTATCAGCAATAAACTGCGCGACCATGACCGGTAACGAAAACGCGGTTATGATCATAAACCAGCGCCCCCTTTTATAGCCAAAAAAAACATAGGTCATCATCAGCAGGAAAACAAAATCTAACGGTGCCGCTATATTAAACGAGGCGAGTTCAAAATTATACCAGCTGCCGCTACGCACCATAGGGATCATAAGTCCGTCGGCCAGCGTAATCATTTGCATCAATGCATAAAGCGAAAGGTAAAGATTCACCCTGCGTTCGCGGTTAAATAAATAAATTGCGAGCTGTAACAGGCTTAGCAGCATAAAGCCGCCCGATACCCAGGCACGCGTGGTGTAAAAATCTACCCGGAGAAAAAAATTATCCCAGGCACTATCGACCTGGCTGAACGAAGTCCGGATAACTGGCCGGCCATAGCCGATAACAAGGTTGGAGCTGTTAAACGAATACCTGATGGCGATGTATTGTTTCGGCGCGTTGGTGAGCTGTAAGGTAAGCGGCTCGGGCGACGCAGACCGGGTTCGCTCGTTTTGGTAATCGTTGCTTACCCGGCCCATTGTGCGGATCAGCACCCCGTTAAAATAAACTTCCGCCGCTCCATACTGGTTAATTACCATTGCCACTGCCTTTTTTCGCAGCGTTGGCGAAACGTTCAAAGTAAGTCGAAACCAACCGATCTGGGCCTTGGCTACCTGGGGCAAAAAATGATAATCTCGTGTAGCATCAATATACTGCCAATTGTGGTCATCAAACGCAGTGTCGGCCCAGGCAGGATCATCGCCGGCATGAAATCTCCATTGATCTGTAACGTTCGCAGGAAGCTGCTTTAGCTCAAAATTTCCATTACCAGCCTGTTGCCCGTAAGCGGCCGAAAAAGAGAGGAGAAATAGCAGCAATAAAAGTTTACTCATGATAGCGGTAGTGTAATAATGAAAATTGAGTATTGGCCTTCCTGGCTGTCAACCTTTATACTCCCCCCATGCCCCTTCACCACAATATCATAACTTAATGACAACCCCAGTCCGGTTCCTTCGCCTGTAGGCTTTGTGGTGAAGAACGGCTGCATGATCTTTTCGCGGATATTTTCGGGGATTCCGGTTCCGTTGTCTTTAACCAAGATAATTAACGAACCATTTTGCTGCTCGGTGCTAACCTCAACCGTCGGCTTATAATCCGACCCCGTTGTTTTCTGTTTTTGATTCACTGCATAAAAAGCATTGCCGAATAAATTGATCAGCACCCGGCCGATGTCCTGCTGCACGATGTTCATTCGCGGTATCGAGGTGTCGAAGTTGGTTACCAGTTCGGCGTTGAAATTCTTATCCTTTGCCCGCAGACCGTGATAAGAGAGTTTCAGGAATTCATCTGCCAGCACATTGATGTTTGTTGCCTGGCGCTCACCCATACTGGTGCGGCTATGCTCCAGCATACCTTTCACGATGAAGTCGGCGCGTTTGCCGTGATGGCTGATCTTCTCTTCATTCCCTTTGAGATCGGCGGCTATCGCGAGAGCTTCATTAACGTTACCCAAGCGAAGCTCCTGTTCCAGTTCACCGATCATTTCGCGGTTCACGTCGGAAAAATTGTTAACGAAGTTTAGCGGGTTTTGTATCTCATGGGCGATGCCGGCCGTCAGTTCACCCAGCGAGGCCATCTTGGCCGATTGCACCAATTGGTTTTGTGTGGTTTTCAGTTCATCAAGTGTATTTTGTATTTGTGTTTTTGCTTTCTTATTCTGTTTGTTGTTCCGCCAGAAAACAAAGGCCATCACTACCAAAAATGCAATAACCGCTATTAGCAGGTAAAAGCGCATGGTGGCCCGGCTGGCAGCCTGCTGTTCCTGGATATCAAACTGGCGCTGGCGCTCAGCAAAGGTCAGGTTTTGAAAATCACGGGATTTTTCCTGGCTATAAAGGCTGTCCTTTGCCGCAACAGACATCCCAAGGTAGCGGTAAGCACTGTCCAGCTGCCCCTTCTGTTTAAAATATGTGGTTAAAAACTGGCTGGCATTCAATACCCTGCCGGTAAACCCCCCGTGCCATCCCGAAGCGATAGACAGTCGGGCATAATACAAAGCGGAATCGGGCTGCCCCTTTTTCTGGAATATATTAGCCATGCCCAGGGTGGTTTCGCAGATCCCGTCATCGTCTCCCGCTTGTTTCAGATACCTGAATGATTTGTGGTAACAGTCCATGGCCGTATCCGATTGGTTCATCTGGGAATAAACATTGCCCAGGTTGTTCCAATAGGTGCCGATCAAGTCAATGTCGCCAATCTTTTTCAATGGCTTGTAGGCTTGTTTCGTATAATAAAGTGCCGAATCGAGCATGTTAAGGTTCAGGTAACTATCCCCCAGGTTTATCAGGGTTAGGCCGATGGCCTTGTCATCACGCAAGGCCTCTGCGGCGATATGAGCTCTTGCACTATAGTCTTTAGCTTGCTCGTAGTCACCTTCAAAACCATACACGAATCCAACATCATGAAGGCACTTTTCAATGGCATGAAGATCATTTGTTTGTTCAGCAATTTTCAACGCTTCCAAACTACTGTTCAGCGCCTTGGAGTAGTTGCCGGTTAGTGTAAAAACTCCGGATATATCCGCAAGGCAATAAGCTTCCCCTTCCTGGAATTGGGTAGTCTTAGCCATTTGCAGACCTTGTTGGGCTATTACCAGCGCACTATCTGGCTTCGAGTACATATAAAGCATACTCAACCGGGTCATCAGCATCACCCGGCTGGTATCATCTTTTGCAGCTGCTATAGCTTTCTTGAGGCTGTCAATTGTTTTTTGCTGCGCGCTGGCAGTCAAATACAATGTAATGAGTAAAAGGATAGCGGCTATTTTTCTCATACTTAGTGATAAAAGGCAGGGAAAGGTACGGAAAAATAGTCCGAAAGTCCGCGTAAGTCCACGTAAGTCCGAAAGAAAAATTAGGTACTATGACAGTGAGTGCAAGGTGTCATGCTCCCGATGGCTATCGGGGTCGAAGCATGTGAGCAAAGGCCCTCGCTCACCCTTCGAGTGCCTCAGGGTGACACCCCCATTAGACCGGCAATATTACGGTAAACTCCAACCCCTCCCCCTCCTTACTTTCCACGCCGATCTCGCCTCCATGCCCCTTAACCACCATATCATAAGTTAGAGATAACCCCAAACCGGTTCCTTCACCCGTTGGTTTGGTAGTAAAAAACGGCTGCATGATCTTTTCGCGGATATGTTCCGGCATGCCAGTACCATTGTCTTTTACTTTGGTGATGACCCTGCCATTTTCTAATAAAATAATTACTGTAACCTCCGGCTTGTAATCAGTCCCTGCAGTTTTTTGCTTTTGATTTACAGCATAAAAAGCATTATTAAATAGGTTGAGTAATACCCGCCCAATATCCTGCGGTATGGCGTTTACTTTTGGTAGATTTTTATCAAAATGCGTCATGAGCTCGGCATTGAACTCGTTATCTTTCGGCGTCTCGGCAGCGGTAAAATGAATGTCGTGGGCAAATGCCGCATAGCGGAGCAGCATGCAAATAATGATGCATAAAGGTATTTTAAGGCGTATCGGCATCGTGAAAGAAAGGTTAAGCAATTGGATTACAAGATAGTAATAATCCTAATCAATATCATTTGACCTAAAAAGCACCACCGGAGAATGAATAACAAGGGGGTTGTGCTCTATTTCCCCATAATTTCAGCCGGGAAAATGAGCTTAAAGGTACTGCCAACCCCTTCTTCAGAGGCCACTTCGATCTTGATCTTATGAAACTCGGCAATGGATTTTACGATAGGCAGTCCCAGGCCAAAGCTTTCCTGCAATAACGAACGGGTAAATTTTTTAAACCGGTTAAAAATTTGCGGCAGTTGCTCGGCGCTTATGCCAATTCCGGTATCGGATAGGTCAACAACGCATAGCCTATTTTCAACGCGGCCGGTAATATTGATCTCGCCGCCCTCTTTGTTGTATTTAGCGGCATTGTTGATGAGGTTAAAAACCAGGTTAAACAGCAGGAATTTATTCACCTGTGTTAACAACCAATCTTCGGGCACATTGATGGTGCAGCTGAGATTTTTTTCCTGCAGGCGGATCGATATTTCGTCATAAACATCGTGTATCAGCGCGGCAACCGATATGGTATCTTCCTTCAAAAACTGCTCGTTTTCTATCTGCGATATCAGCAATAAGGTTTTGGTAATGCTTTTAAGGCGGTTCAATATCTTCTGCATCTCCACCAGGCGTTCTTTTACATCGTCTGGTATTTCTTCGCTGCTAAACATGTTTTCGATCTTGGATTGCAGGATGGATATCGGGGTCATCAATTCGTGCGAAGCATTGGATATAAATTCCCGTTCCTTCTGGAAGGCGCTTTCAATGGTCAGTATCATTTTATGGATGCTGATGTCCAGGTACTCAAAGTCGGATGTGCTGGTGTGTATTTTGCGATAAGGCACATGTGTGGGAAATTTGTGCGCGATGAGCTTGGTCTTAATGATCCTGGCCAATGGCCTCAATACGTAGGTCGAATAAAACTGGTCGGCAAGTATGGTCAGGAATACCATCCCCAATAGGATCTCGAAGGCTATATTTTGCAGCGGAGTGGCTGTTTCGTTTATGGTCCCGATACTTTTACCGATCTCAAGAAGGTAGCTCTGTTTACCCACTTTAAACGTATGACTCAAGATACGATACTGGATGGTATCACCCTCAACAACCCGGGGTTCGTTAGCTATAGTATCGATCTTTTCGTTTGCCGAGTCGATATCCATACTTATGTATTCTTCCTTCAGGAGTGCGTTATAACTACCGTATCCCTCGCCATTTTTGATGTAACTATTTATACCCGGCCCCTGCACCAGTTTAAGTACCTTGTCCTTTTGCTTATGCAGCCAGTTATCGGTATACTTGGTGTTGATATCCCGGATGAGCATTGGCAAAAGCAACACAAACAACACCACAATTACCAGTTTCGAGATGGTATTAAATAGCGTTAGTTTGGTTCCGAGTTTCAATTACCTAATTGTTTATGTTGATCCTATAGCCCAGGCCCCGCACCGTTTCCAGCCAGTCCGGCGAGCTATATGCGTTCAGTTTTTTCCTGATATTTTTGATGTGGGCATCAATATAATTGGAATCGTAATCATCGTTTACCACGCTGCCCCAAATATGTTCGCTCAATTGCGACCTGGTAAGCGTGCGGTTCTTATGCAGCAGCATGTAAGCCACCAGGTCAAATTCCTTTTTTGTAATGCTGTTAACCACTGCACCTTCATGCGTAACGGTACGATTGGTGAGATCGATAACAAATTCGCCCAATATAACTACCGAGTTTTTCAACCCAAACTTTCGCCTGATAATAGCCTGCATTCTGCTCTGTAGTTCAAGAAGTGAAAACGGCTTAGGCAGGTAATCATCAGCGCCCAGGTCAAGGCCCTTTATACGGTCGTTCACTTCTGCCCGTGCAGTAAGGATGATGCAAGCGGCTTCGGGGTTATACCTCTTTGCTTCTTTCAACAGATCGAGACCATCATAATCAGGCAGGCCCAAATCTATCAGGATAAAATCGTACAGGTTAGAGGCTATCTTTTCGGAAGCGGTGCGCCCGTCAAAACTGGTTTCGCAAATGTAGTTATTACCTGTAAGAAAAAGTTCCAGCTCGGCTGTAAGGGCCTTCTCGTCTTCAACAATTAAAACATTCATATTGTATTAATAAAAAACGTAATAAAATGTTAGGTTATAAAACGATTCTCTGCGGTTATTTAATATACCCTCAACATTTACCGGTATCGAATATTTATAAGCAAACTCGAAAGTATAATGCGGCCGGTTATAGGCTATGGGTATTTTAAAGCTGTAATTCAGCATGCGAAACTGGCTGTTATAACCGGCATATTGAGGATATAAAGGCGGCGGCACTAGATAAGGGTCGCCATAATCATTATCGTGGCCAAATTTGCCGGGGTGGTTATTGGCATATTTCTGCACAAAGTTTTGCGTACCAAAAATAACACTAAACCCAGGGTTAAATGACAAGTAATCCTTATCATCGAATATCCCGAAATTGGTTTCGAAATATTTGGAATGATTAATGGTCACAAATACATCGCTCGATTCGCCAAACAGGTAATCAAGCGTAATATTTGATTTCAATATCTTCCAGTCGTACGAATTGCTGAAATTAACATCGTTTGATGAAGCCGATTTGATGATAAGTGCATTCTTATTAAAAATAAAACGCGTATAGCTGATGTTCCCTGTAAATTTTGACGAATAACGATACAAATACCCAGCGCCAAAATCTGTTTCGTCGATCACCGGTATTGAAGTCAAAACCTTATAAACTGAGCCGTACACAAAAAACCCCGACTTGGCATTGTAAATAACATCTGCATTTAGAAACGGATACTTTATCTGCCCTGTTCGCCCAAAAAATTGCGCATCGCTGCCAATGCTTACCCCTGCGGATAACGACTGCTTACGCGTTACGGTATCGGTGTCGGCTTTTTTCTCGGGTATGGTATCAGCAAAAAAGTGCGGCGTACCGGCATAAACGCCGGCATTGAGGCAAATACTAAAGAGAAACAGGATCCAGAGTCGTTTCATTTCATTTAACGCAATATAATATTAAACAATAGGTTAATCGCCATTATGTCTTGGAATTTCGGGCGGCCGCTCCAAACCCGGAGGCCTGCGCTGCCGCTTCGGTTTAGCTTTTGCAGGCGTAGTGCCGTCACCAACCTTTTCAGGCTTAGGCACAGGTTTAGCCTTTGTAACTTCCTTTATTTTCTTTTTATCGTCGTTTTGCTTTTTGGGAGTAGTATCGGCCACAGCCGTAATAGCTGAGTCAATGAAATAGGAAAATTCCGTCCGGGTGGGGTTTTCGCTCCTGCGATGTACGGGCCGGGTAATTTTAGCAAATGATAGCCAGGGTATGAGTATCAGCGCGAAAACGATATACACAAACCACTTAATCATTTGAAGTAAAAAATCTTAAAAATACACTCAATATTACCAGTCTAAGTTAACAAATGCCCGACAAGGCGGGCATTCTATGTTAAACAATATATCTCAAAAATGATAAATTTCAGGCATCCAGGCCTGATAACAGCAGGAAATAAATGCCGGATTGTTCCTTGGAACCGTTTACGCTAAGTAATCAGTCGAAGGTTAAGTTAAATAATTGATCTCTTTTGAGGTATATATACGGTCGTGGTCATCAACGATAACACAAGCCAGTTGCTGCAATTTATTAATAAGATATAGCCCAGCGTTTACGCCCATAGCCATTATAGGCGTTGCCATAGCGTCCGAAAGTTCTGCTGTGGGGCTAACCACGCTTACACACTTCAAAACGCTAACAGGAAAGCCTTTTTTTGAATCGATCTGAGTCATGTATTTGCGAACGTTTTCCTCGGTATTCTGGTCAAAGTTACCCGACGTTGCAACGGCCATGTTGCTGATCCTGATCTCGGAATATGGCTGATTATCCTGGTGTGGGTCTGCCGAAGCAATTGTCCACTGCTGGTCATCCGGTTGCAGGCCCCATGTTAAAAGATCACCACCGGCATTAATTACCCCGCTTGATACACCGGCCAGTTGCAGCACATATTTGGCCCTGTCGGCCGCATATCCTTTGCTCATTGCGCCAAAGCCAATGCGCATGCCCTTTTCCTGTAAAAAAACAGTCGTTTTTTCCGCGTTAAGGATCACATTGGTGTAATTGATGAACTTTATTGATTTCAGTTCGATGTGCTGAACATCAATATTGCTTTGAGCGGCATTATAGGTAATATCAAATGTCCCTTGTGTAAGTACGGATATTTCTAAAGCACGCTCTATCAGGCGGAATATTTCGGCGCTTATCTTCACCGGTTTGATCCCGGCGTTTCGATTAATTTCAGTAACCTGGCTATCATCGCTCAAAGCGCTAAGCAGCTTTTCAACCCTGTTAACTTCGGCAACGGCGCTATCAATGCAATTATGTGCCCAAACGGCATCGCTTCCTACCACACTTATCTCAAACCGGTTTCCCATCAGCCGCAATGCACGCCTGAAAATATTAAGATCGTTATTATAAGTTTTTACTGCTAACATGGGTATTTATTTTAATTTCATAGGATAAATTAAAAACCATACGGTTTAATTTTGCCATGATGCCTCAGCCGAGAAAATAATACTGCATCATACATCTACTAAAGTAGATGCCCTTTATGAAAATAAAATGAAAAAGGCCCGCCTGTGGATATGTTAATAAAAAAGAAGGTAAAATATTAACATAATGATAAGCCGGCGTTAAGCGATAGTCCCTTCTTTCAGCTTTTCAGCATTTTCAGCAAATTGCAGCGACTCTAAAATTTCTTGTATGCCGCCGTTCATCACTTCGGGTAAGTTATAAATGGTGAGCCCGATACGGTGCTCCGTAACGCGGCCCTGCGGATAATTGTAAGTGCGCACTTTTGCCGACCTATCACCCGTAGAAACCATGGTTTTACGCTTTTTAGAAATTTCTTCCAGGTGCTTCTGTAATTCCATTTCGTATATCCTCGACCGTAACACCTGTAATGCCTTATCAAAGTTTTTTAATTGCGATTTCTGATCCTGGCACTGCGCAATTATACCGCTCGGTATATGCGTTAAACGAACCGCAGAATACGTCGTATTTACCGATTGTCCGCCCGGCCCCGACGCGCAGAAAAGATCCTTCCGGATATCAGACGGGTTTACTTCAATATCAAATTCGTCAGCTTCAGGCAACACCACCACGCTCGCTGCGGATGTATGCACCCTACCCTGCGTTTCGGTATCCGGCACGCGCTGCACGCGATGCACACCCGATTCATATTTTAAAGTACCATAAGCATCTTCTGCCAGAACATTAAAAACAATTTCCTTGTAGCCGCCGGCCGTGCCTTCGGTAAAATCAACCAATTCTGTTTTCCAACCGCGTTTTTCGCAATAGCGCATATACATGCGGTAAAGGTCGCCGGCAAAAAGGGCTGCTTCGTCACCACCCGTACCGCCGCGGATCTCCACAATGGCATGCTTGGCATCTTCAGGCTCTTTGGGTATCAGCATCAGGCGAATTTCTTCTTCTTTTTCGTCCTGCTGTACCAGCAACTCGTCCAGCTCCATTTTAGCCATCTCGCGGAACTCTTCGTCCTTTTCGGTCGCTAAAATTTCCTTGTTAGTATCAATATTGCTCATGATGTTGCGGTAAATATTATACTCGTCAACAACCTTTTGCAGATCTTTATATTCCTTATTCAGTTGGGCATACCGCTTCATATCCGACATTACATCCGGGCTACTCAACTCAACTTCAACGTCTTTCCAGCGCTGGTTTATCGCTTCTAATTTTTCTAACATAGTATTTTACATCCTGTACCACAAACGTTACCCATGCGGTAAAAAAGCGCACAAAAATACGAAAAATTCAGCAGGTTTTGAAGAGTAAGGCCAGGGCGGTAAGTTATTACACTGCCGTCACAAACGGTTTAAAATACTCGAGTTTCAGGTCTGTACCGTCAAATACCGCGTACGAATAAGTCAATACCCACTCTCCGAGGTTGATGTAACGGCTACTGTCACCTATGGGCATATCTATTTCCCTGTGGCGGTGCCCGAAGATCATATAATCGTAGTGTTCTTTCTGCGCCAGCTCCCGGCAAAATACAGGGAGGAATTCTGTCTTTTTAGGATCATGGGGTGCATCCTTCTTTTCATTGGCTATGCGGCTATGGCTGGACCAATAATTGGCCAATCCTACGCCAAAATTGGGATGTATCCTGGCAAACAGCCACTGGCAAAAACCACTGCGGAAAAACTTCTTTAAAAATTTATAGTAATGATCACCCGGCCCTAAGCCATCGCCATGGTGAAGGAAGAATTTTTTGCCATTGCGCTCAATAACCAACTCATTGGTGATGATCGTCGCACCCAGCTCCTTTTCAAAATAATCGAACATCCACATATCGTGGTTGCCTTTGAAAAAATAGAGTTTGATACCCAGGTCGGCTAATTCGGCAAGTTCCCCAAAAAAACGGATATACCCTTTAGGTACTACCGTCCGGTATTCGAACCAAAAATCAAACACGTCGCCCATCAGGAAAACTTCAGCCGCATCTGCTTTGATCATATCCAGCCATTGCACCAAAATGCCTTCCCGCTCGCGGCTCATGGCATAACCAGGCGCACCTAAATGGAAATCAGAAGCAAAGTAGAGTTTGTTTCGGCTTGACATGTGGGGGCAAAAGTAAGGTATTGACAGGATAAACTTTAAAAAATGTCATTTAGTACAAATGTTCGGAATGACAATCTAAACCTCGATATTTGACTTATGAGAATCCTTCACGTTCTTAACGGTGATTCAACCGCCCACGGCTTCCGCGACACTGGTCTCGAAGGCGATATCCTGGTTTGGCGCGAGGTATTTTCGCAAGGGCCATTAACGGAGAATATCGCTTCTGCTGATTTCTGGAAAGCCCGCGAAAAATGGTTATGCAGCACTTTTGACGAGGTACCAGACGAGTATTTGGATAAGGTGGTTAACCCGTTGTCAAAATTAAGTGAGCCTTATGAAGAGATAAATCTATGGTTTGAGTTCGATCTGCATTGCCAGGTAAATCTTTTGGGTGTGATGGCCTTGTTATCCAAAAACACAGACTTGTCGCCGCCAGCCATTTATTTAATTTGCCCGGGTGATTTCCCTGGCAAGGAAAACTTTAAAGGCATGGGTGAATTGACCGGAGAAGAGCTGGAATATTTATATGATAATATCCGGGAACAACTGGGTGAACCTGATTTTGTCATCGCTGCTGAAGCATGGAAGAAATATGTCACCGGCAACGTGGACCGGCTGGAGAAATGGTTAAACGAAATTACTTTTTGGGGCGGCTTGCATTACCTAAAAGCCGCCATGGAAGCGCACATCAAACGTGTTAAAATTAACGCCGGGGGCTTAAATTCTGTTGAACAAACCCTGCTGGATATTTATAATTATGGCTACAAAACCCGGCAAGAAATGTACGAACGCTTTTGGAATACCGAAACGATTTACGGCATGGGCGACCTGGAACTCGACATTTATCTGAAAAATTTGACCGACAAAAAGCTTATTGAGTTTTAACCCCAATACTGCTTTAATTCGTTGTCACCGCAACTTCTGGCGTCGGAACGCTTTCATTTTTCAACCGGTCCAGCGCGGTAACTACATAAATATAATGTTTATTTCGCTCAACCGTTTCATCCTCAAATTCAGTAGCTACATTATACTGTATGTGCAGTATGTTTTTGGGATTTTCAAGGTCAACCGTATCTGTCAAATTAAAGCGGTATATCACATAGCCATAAACAGCCTCTTTATCCGGAGCCAAATCAGGTGTTTGCCATTTCAGGTTTACACTTTTCACATTTATGGTAGCAACCAAATTTTTGGGCGCGTTTGGCGGGATCGAATCCAGCCAGTCCATCGTTGGCGGCAAAGCCGGGTATTTATAAAAATTGAGCCTGAGTGAGTCGGTTATCCCAAGCGGATCCTTCATCAAAGTATTCTGACTAAAAAATATGCTCCCTTGTGCATAATCGTTATTGCGCACGTAACGGATCTGGTTCGGTATTTCTGTTGGCCGGTGAAATGCATACGAGTGCGGCTCAAATGCCCGGTAAGGCGCTTGCCCTATGTATAAGTGCCTGTTGTATGAATTGTCGCCCCACCAATCCACTAAATTTTCAAATGGCGCCAGGCGGTAGCCAATGTTCCAGTAAAGCTGCGGGACTACATAATCTATCCAGCCTTCCTTGATCCACTTGCGGGTATCAGCATACAATTCGTAGTAGGAGTCGCCGCCTGTAGTTAGCGAGCCTTCGGGATCCTGCCGCGAATTTTTCCATATCCCAAACGGACTGATACCAAATTTCACAAAAGGTTTGTGCCTATGTATACTGTCGCCAAGCGCTTGTATCAGCAAGTCGACATTATTGCGGCGCCAGTCCTTAATGTCTGTAAATTCCCCGGCGTATGCTTTAAATGTATCGCCATCATTAATATGCTGACCCGCAATGCTATACGGATAAAAATAATCGTCCATATGTACCCCATCGATATTGTAATTGTCAACTACGTTCAGTATCACTTTGATGATATAATCGCGTACTTCGGGTATCCCGGGATTAAATAACTTGATACCGCCATAGGTAAAAAACCAACTGGGCATCTGATTAGTAATGTGCTTTGGGCTTAAGCTTTTAAAATTACTGTCAAAAGTGGCCCGGTAAGGGTTGAACCAGGCATGCAGTTCCATGCCGCGCTTATGCGCTTCGTTAATAGCAAATTCCAGTGGGTCATAAGCCGGGTCGGGCGCTTGCCCCTGTTTGCCTGTGAGCCATCTTGACCAAGGCTCAGAGCCTTTGGCATAAAAAGCATCTGCAGCCGGCCTAACCTGTAATATTATAGCGTTAAGGCCTGCGCGCTGGTCGGCATCCAGCATAGCCACCAACTCCTTTTTTTGTTGATCGACTGATAAATGAGCGTCACTTGGCCAATCGATATTAACCACAGTGGCTATCCAAACACCTCTGAATTCACGTTTTGGTTCTATGGTATTGACCGGTATGGGTTTGATTTTATTAAAAGTATCTCCGCGAACCACCTTTGGTGTATCCACATGAATTTTTTTTGAAGTATCGATTTGTGCCTGTGCGTTGATGTAGAAAAAAGAAGAGGTAAAAAGTATAAAATATTTATAGTAACGCATCAGGAAAACTGTATTAAAAGCTGCAAAGATATAAACTCAGGGTTTATTTTTTTATTATAAAGAGCAATTAATCAAGGTTTCTTGTGTTTTATCTATATTGTAAGTATTTTTAACCAGTCTGCCTGAAAAGTATAGCCTTGTGAGAGAAAAAAACAATTCATTAATTTTTCAATTAATAATAATTAACAATGGGGTAAAACAATAATCGGTAATGATTGTTGACGATTGTTAATACCCCCTTTAACAATTTTTTTAGAAGTAATGACCCTTGTGCTGCGGAAAAAAAGCAGCATTAAAAACTTCAATTTAAACTAAAAACAACCGCTATGGAAAATCAATCCACACCACCACCTAAAAAAAATTCGAATGTTATTTATTTTCTGATCGTTGTGGTTTTAGCCTTACTCGGGACAGATGTATACCTGTATTTACAAAAAAACAAATCGGATACAAAAATTGTGTACCAGGAAGATGAGAAGAACAGGTTAAAAGTTGAGTTAGACAGCCTGGAAGCACAAATTGAGCAGGTAAGCACCGGCAAAGCAAAAATGTCGGCCGAGATGAGAGCAAAAAACGATTCGCTTGAATCAAAAATAAGGGTTTTGCGCACCCAACTGGACAAAGGCAAACTAACCAAAGCTGAACTTAACAAAGCACAAGAGGACGTAAAACAGCTGCGGTATTTTGTTGCTAACTATACGGCCCAAATAGAGGAGCAAAAGAAGCAGATATCCAGCCTGACTAACGAAAGGGATACACTGAAAACCAATCTCACTACAGTAAGCCAAAAAGCAAGTACCCTGGCAGACCAGAACAAAGACCTTGATAGTAAAGTACAAATAGCCAAAGCCTTAAAATCAGGAATGATAAATATTGTGGCTTACAAAGTAAAAAACAGTGGTAAAGAAGTTGAGGAGACACGTGCGAAACCTACAACAAAGATCAAAATAAACTTTACCGTTGCCAGCAATACCCTGGCTGATAAAGCTTTGCATGATGTTTATGTTCGCGTATTGGATCCTACCGGTAACCTGATCACCGACGCTAATTCAACTAACTTTACTGCAGACGGACAGTCGCTGCAGTATACTTACAAGACGTCTATTGACTTTAAAGATGATGCCAGCACTTTCACTATCGACTGGAAAAGCCCTACTACGCCACCATTCCAGAAAGGGTCTTATACAGTGATCCTTTATTCCGATGGATCAACCATGGGCCAAAGTACTTTCACGCTGAAGTAAATAAGATCAGTTATAGCAGAAAAGCCGCCTCGAACAAAATCAGGGCGGCTTTTCTGTTTATGATGTTTTCATGCAATTTTAGGAGGCTTCAGGCAGGCTGATGTAAAATGTAGTACCGGTGCCAACAGCCGTTTCGAACCACACTTTTCCGCCTGCATTTTCGATGGAGTTTTTTACAAAAGCTAACCCCAAGCCCGTGCCCGAGCTTTTAGTTGTAAAGTTCGGCTCAAATATTTTTCCCCTCAAATGCTCGGCTATGCCGTTCCCATTGTCCTTTATACTTAGTAAAATATTTTTACTGGTGAGCAGGTAATTGATCTCTATCGCCCCCTGTGTGCCATGAGGTATAGCCTCAATAGCGTTTTTAAGCAGGTTATTAAAACAGCGCAACAATTGGTCCCGGTCGGCACTGATAAAGAAAGGTTTTTCGGGGGCCTGGTACCCTATCCTGATATCCTCAGTTTGTTTATACACAACTACCGCCTGCGTAAGCACTTCAAAAACATCCATGCGCTCGATGCGCGTGTCGGGCATCTTTGCAAATGCCGAAAACTCGGATGCGATGGACGAAAGGCTTTCGATCTGCTCAACAAACGACTTGCTGAACCGTTCAAATTTTTGATCGAATTTTGGGTCCTTATCCCGCCACGATTTTTCAAGCAATTGAAGGCCCAGTTTTAATGGTGTTAGCGGGTTTTTAATTTCGTGGGCAACCTGTTTGGCCATTTCGCGCCAGGCACTTTCCCTTTCCGATTGGGCCAGTTTCTGCGCGCTTTGCTCCAACGCAGCTATCATTGTATTGTATTCGCGCACGAGTGCCCCAATTTCGTCATTACGGCTCCATTTTATCGGCTCATTCTTTTGCCCGTATATAGTTCTGCTGAGGCTATGCTCGATAAAATTTAAAGGGTTGGTAATTTGGCGGGCAATGATAATGGCTAACAAGCCGATAGCAATAAATATCAGGGCATAAATATTGATCATTGCATTAAGCAACGAGCCTAACCGCGTTCTATAGTCCATTTCGTTAGAAAAATAGGGTAGTTCCAGGTAACCAATTGTGTTTGATTTAGCGTCTTTTATAGGCACATATCCTGCTTTATAATTCAGCGCTCCCATTATTTCTTTATTCACAAATTCAGTTTTCTGTAGTTTATGAAGATAAACATATGCCTTGCCATTAATACGCCTTGTTATCAACCGGTAATTATAAATTTTGGGCTGTGTTGAAACAAGCTCAGCGCCGTCCTTGCTATACAGCGTCAGATCCGCAGAGTAGGTATTGGCAAATTGGTTAAACCGCGTCTGGAAATCCTGGTCAATATGATTAAATCCGCTAACAAAATCGGTCGTTTCAAAAGCTTTGCCAATACGTGTTACCCTGTCGCCTATGGTGATGTCCTGCTGTTCATCATATTGCCGGGCAATAGAGGCGTATGTAATCACACCAACCAATACCAAGGTAATAACCACCGCAAAGACTATCGAAAACTGGATACGCGTTTTATAAAGAATATTATCGAGGTTGATCTTGAGGGCCCAGTGGAAATAGTTGTTTTCAATATACAAAATCCTTATCCTGCTCCACAACCAGCTGGTTATGATACTAAGCACACTAAAAACAAGGAACACAATAAAAAAGAATGTTACCGAGGTCAGGGTGTCAAGGATCGGGTTCTCCCTGATACTAACAACTAAAAGGCTGCGATCGTTTGGCTGATATATTAAATGACTATAAGTAGCCCAAAAGCTGCGGGCTATAGGATCGGCAAACGAAGTAGTTTTATAAACATAATCCTTAACTTTTCCTTTAAATTCATTATTTACAAAGCTGTAGTCATATTTACCGCGCTGCGCTTTCAACATTTTGTCGGCATAAAATGCGTAGGAGTAATCTTTAAAATCATCACTTTGCTCCGTATCACCATCAACCAATATTTCGGGGAAAGTATTTTCAGCCTGTACTGCTCTCGAAGTCAGATCTATAACCAGGGTCCCGAGGTTATTTTCGCCTTTGGATACTGGTATTTGTGCGAAATATTCCCGGGTACCGAATGAGCCATTTGCCAGTGAAAAATTATCGGATACTTTATTGGCGCTATATTCCATCATCCCTTTAAAAACACCGCGTTCGTATTTTTTTGTCCCGGATGCCGATAAAAGCCGATCCTGGTCGTCATAGGTATAAACCTCCGCGTTGTACCGGGCCAGGTAGCCGTTCAGATATAATTTCTGGATATAATCCTTCAGATAGTCGCCATTATGCACCGAGTCGGCAAAATACCGCCTGATAACGTTGTCGTCCCTTATCCCTTTCTCTATTACTTTGAATATTTTGTCGGCTTTCTGATCATCCGGATTCTCCAGTTGTTGAACAAGTTCTTTTCGGTTCTTCCGCTCTTTCAAGGACTGAAAGTGATCAAGTTTGAGTGCCGATACAATGGCACAAACCAGAATTATACTAACAAGTGCACCCGAATTGAGCCTGGCATTTTTATAATGGTATGCATATCCCCTTATAAGTACCCAAACCAGCCAAAGAACGTAAAACGATGTGAATTCACCATAGTTTAAGGCCGATATTACAGTGACGATCAAAACTACTAGTATCAGTAATACTGCCTGGTGATAAGCAGGGGTTTCAATACGGTTGCAAAGGGTCAAACATATCTCAACTAATACATAAAATATTAAAAAGGCGAAACACAGCATCAATACGCCCAGCATGCTATACACTGAAAGGTTTAGTACATTATTTACGTCGAAATTAATTTTCGAGTACATCACCAGGTTATAGAAAAGCTGCAATAATATTGTCGAAACAACAACGAGTAAGCTTATACAACCGAGTGTTATGGCGTAACCCGCCGGCCTATTACTGATATGCTTTACTAATTTATCGCGGTACCGGTAAACGAAGCAAACTAACCAGCTTACGGCGAGTATGTTGATGCAAAAATCGCCGAATGCGGGGAACAAGTTTCCGTAGGCGTATAATTTGGCATTAAATATCTCGGGCCTATAGGTAAAATCGGGCCATGAATAGTACAGGTTAAGTATACGCAGCAGGACAATAAACAAAGCCAGTATTGCAAATGATATATAAACGTATCCTTTTGTGGCAATGTAATTGCAGCAATTGTGAACTAAAAGGCACAAAATCATAAAGCACAGCGACCATACAACCATCTCGAAATAGAAAAATTTATGGCTTACCTGGTTTGGATTAAGCTTTACGGAAAACAAATACTTCTGATCAATACTATGTACCTCGAAGATGTTTTTATCGCTAAAATCGGCTATGGATATGTTATTATCATTTAATAAATTGGACGCAAATGTGTTTTTTAAATATTGATTTTGGAATGGATAATCAATTTTTACCGGGATAAAAGCCAGTGCCGAAAAATCTCCCCTGGTCTTTTTTAAAACATCGTAATAGCCGTTTGAACCCTTAAAAAAAGAAAAACCCTCGTGGATCAGGTCGGGCCGATCGGGTATAACTTTGATCCCGCTCCAAAAGGCCAGCCGCCCGTTTTTATAGGTAACCAGCCAGATACTTTGATCTGTTGTAAAATCTTTTATGGTTTGCAGAGCGGCTTTATCGCTGTCCTGTAAGGTTTTTAACTGGTTAAACCTGGTGTTGTCATTAAAAACATCGCTTACAAACTGTTCTTTTTTATGAAGGTTATCCTGGAGGGTTTCTGCGGTTTGAACAAGATTATTTTTGTCGGTATAGGTTTGCCGGACGATTATTGCGGTAAATAATAAGCTGGCAAATAGCAGGGCCAGCATCACGCGTATTTTTGCAGAAGTTGTCAAGATTTCAAAAGGTATCCTATAAAAATACAATAAAAAAATAAAGCCACCTTTAATTTAATGCAGATGGCTTGTGATTTTATTGTGGCAGCGTAGCACTGCTTGTCACCGCCGCCCGGTCGACTTTCTTAACCAGGCCCTGCAGCACATTCCCGGGACCCACTTCGGTAAACGAAGTAGCGCCATCTTCCAGCATGTGCATCATCGTTTGTGTCCAGCGCACAGGTCCGGTCAATTGTTCTATCAGGTTATGCTTTATTTTAGCCGGATCGGTGTAGGGTTTGGCATCGATATTTTGGTATATCTGGCAAATTGGTTTTTTGATCTCGGTATTCTCAATGGCGTATTCCAGCTCAAGCTTTGCAGACTGCATTAATGGCGAATGAAACGCGCCACCAACGTTTAGTTTAAGTGCTCTTTTGGCACCGGCAGCAAGCAGCTTCTCACAAGCGTAATCAATACCTGCAATACTGCCCGAGATTACTAACTGGCCGGGACAATTATAATTTGCAGGCACAACTACATCCGTAGCGCGCTCACAAACGTCCTCTACCGTAAAATCATCCAGGCCTAAAATAGCTGCCATAGTTGATGGTTGTAGCTCACAGGCTTTTTGCATCGCATTGGCACGGGCAGCTACCAGGCGCAAACCGTCCTCAAATGACAAAGCCCCTGCCGAAACAAGCGCCGAAAATTCGCCCAATGAGTGGCCGGCGGCCATATCCGGCTGAAAATCATCGCCCAATACTTTTGCCAAAATAACCGAATGCAGGAATATAGCCGGCTGGGTAACTTTAGTTTGTTTCAGGTCATCGTCGGTACCATCAAACATGATATCCGTAATGCGGAAACCTAATATGTCGTTTGCTTTTTCAAATAATTCGCGTGCCTTGTCCGACTTTTCGTAAAGGTCCCTACCCATGCCTACGAATTGTGCGCCCTGTCCGGGAAAAATGTATGCTTTCATGTTAGTGATTAGTTAACTGGTGAGTGATTAGTTAGTCAGGGTAACCTGAGATCATAAAACCAATCACAAGTTAACTGGTAACAAATCACTATCCTAATTTAGCCGATATCAAATTTAAAAATTCAGTGCGTGTTTTTTCTTTCAAAAATTCGCCGGTAAATGCTGAAGTGGTTGTAACCGAATTTTGCTTTTGTACACCACGCATGCTCATACACAGGTGCCGGCATTCAATTACCACACCCACGCCTAACGGGTTCAGCGTTTCCTGTATACAATCCCTTATTTCGTTGGTTAACCGCTCCTGTACCTGCAGCCTGCGGGCGTACACATCTACCACACGAGGGATCTTACTTAAACCCACCACGTGCCCGTTTGGTATGTAGGCTATATGTGCTTTGCCAAAAAATGGCAGCATGTGATGTTCGCACATCGAGTACACCTCAATATCCTTCACCACAACCATCTGGCTGTATTCTTCCTTAAACATAGCCGACGTCAGTATTTCCTTCGCATTCAGGTCGTAACCCTGCGTAAGGAACAGCATAGCTTTAGCCACACGTTCGGGCGTTTTCAGCAATCCTTCGCGTGTGGGATCCTCACCTATCTGGTTTAAAACACCCTGATAATGTTCGCTCAGCTTTTCTATCAGGTCGGGGTTGTACCGGTCAATTTTTAAGTATCCTTCGATGTCGTCATCATCCTGGATAATATCCTTATTGCTCATATGGTGGGTTTAGTCGCCAAAATATTCAGCGGAGTTGTTTTCAGTTTCATACAATCTCACCGAATGCAGAAATACGCCCTCGTGTTTTTCAATCGGGTCCTTCAATTGGTTAAATATCTCGATACAAAGTAACTCCGTCGAAGCCATTTTGCCTTTCATAAAATCGACATCCAGGTTAATGTTCATGTGGTCGAGCTTTTCGATCACGCGTTCATTGATAATTACCTTGAGATCTTTCAGGTCTATCAGGTAGCCTGTGGCATGCGTAATTTTGCCCTTAACTGTTACAAATAAATTGTAATTGTGCCCGTGCCAGTGCGGATTGGCACATTTGCCAAAAACCTCCCTGTTTTTTTCTTCGCTCCATTCCTCGCGGTACATGCGGTGTGCCGCGTTAAAATGCTCTTTGCGTGTAATATAGATCATCATAATATTTGTGGTGCAAATATAAAAACAAAAAACAGGGGTTTGTTTTATATTCGTTGTCAAAATAAAGCCATTATGCGCGTGTTGGTTGTTGCTGCAACGGAATTTGAAGTCAAAGACTTGTATCAAGTAGCAAGTATCAAGTATCAAGACATAAATTTTTTAGTAACCGGCGTCGGCATGGTGGCCACTGCCTTTGCATTAGGAAAACACCTGGCAACTAATCAATATGACCTTGCTATCAATTTAGGTATTGCGGGTAGTTTCGATCGGAATATCGCTTTAGGCGAAGTCGTAGAAATAGTGGAAGACCATTTATGTGAATTAGGTGCTGAGGATGATAAAGCCTTTTTAACTATTGATGAACTTGGCTTTGGCCAGGGGGTTTATATATCCACAGCTAAGCACTCCGGCTTAAAACAAGTTAGCGCAGTCACAGTAAATACGGTTCACGGCAACGAAGCCAGTAT
Organism: Sphingobacteriales bacterium; assembly: GCA_044448765.1. GTDB lineage: Bacteria > Bacteroidota > Bacteroidia > Sphingobacteriales > Sphingobacteriaceae > Mucilaginibacter. Next base: position 46,406 of record JBIOHG010000019.1, read on the forward strand.
TCAAAAGATCGTCAACCGCCTAAACCCTCAATTGGAAAGCATGGAAGGCGCAGCTTTTTTTTATGCTTGCAAACAGGCCGGTGTTCCGTGTTTGCAGATCAGGGCAGTGTCAAATTACGTGGAAAAACGCAGCCGTGATGCCTGGCAGATAGGGCTTGCTATTAAAAATCTGAATAGCTTTGCTATTGATCTATTGAAGCAACTGGATTGACACTAAAACTGCTGCTATGCTGAATGAAACGCTCAAGACCCTTTTTAAACGCGACCTTACCAAGCTAAAAGAGGAGATCAACTCCTACCAAAAGGAAAACAATATCTGGATTGTGGCCGATGGTATCTCTAATTCGGCTGGTAACCTTTGCCTGCATTTAATAGGAAATACCAATCATTTTATTGGCGCTGTACTGGGTAGTACTGGTTATATCCGCCACCGGGACCTCGAGTTTTCATCAAAGGACGTCCCCAGTACCGAACTAATTAAAAAAATTGAAGACACCATTTTGATGGTTGATTCTGTTTTGGACACGATAACCGCCGACCAGTTTGAAGCCCTTTACCCGCTGGAGCCTTTAGGTTACCCGATGACAACAGAATATTTTCTAATTCACCTGGCAACCCACCTGGGTTATCATTTGGGGCAGGTTAATTATCACAAGAGATTATTAGATAAATGAAACTAACCCTCGGCTTTTCCCCTTGCCCAAACGATACTTTTATTTTCGATGCGCTGATCCATCATAAGATTGACACCGAAGGACTGGAGTTTGAAGTTTTTTATGACGATGTAGAAACGCTTAACCAAAAAGCTTTCTGCGGCGAACTGGATGTTACCAAACTCAGCTACCATGCCTTTGCTTATGTGGTTGACAAATATGTTTTACTGGATGCCGGCAGTGCGCTGGGTTTTGGCGTGGGGCCTATGTTAATTTCGAAATTCGAATTTGCAATTTCGGATCTGAACAATGCTAACCACAAGATCGGTATTCCAGGCAAGTATACCACCGCAAATTTCCTGTTAGGATTAGCATTACCGCACGCAAGCAACAAACAGGAAATAGTCTTCTCTGAAATTGAAGATGCTTTATTGGACGAAAAAATCGACATCGGCCTCATCATCCATGAGAACCGTTTTACCTATCAAAACAAGGGCCTTAAAAAGATCATCGACCTGGGTGATTATTGGGAAAAACTAACCGGCTGCGCTATACCACTTGGGGGTATTGTGGCTAATCGTAAATTGCCACTGGACGTTCAGCACAAAATAAACCGGGTTTTGAAGAAGTCTGTTGAGTTTGCTTTCGCGAACCCAAGATCAGGGCTGGAGTTTATCCGCTTGCATGCGCAGGAAATGAGCGAGGAGGTGATGTACAAACACATCGAATTGTATGTGAATAAATATTCTCTGGATTTGGGCGAAGAAGGCCGAAAAGCCATCAAACTGCTTTTTGACACGGCAAGAGAAAAGGGAATAATCCCTGAGATAAAAGAAGAGATATTCCTTAGCCCCCCGACCCCCTGAAAAGGGGAATAATTTGCAACCGTTCTGAAGGTTATTTTTGCTCTCCTTTAGGGGTTGGGGGCTTAATAAAGCAACTTATCATACGGATACCTTACCGTATGTATCGCCTTCACCTTCTCATAAAGCAAAGCCCTGAACTCGTCCACATTTTCCTTTTTAAGCGCCGAAATGAATATCGCCGGACTATTATTCTTCGCCATCCAGCTTTGCTCAAAATCTTCTAATGTTAACTGTGAGGCATGCTCTTCAGGGTTGGTTTGAATGGGTTTATAAGCATCTATCTTATTAAAAACAGTTATCATTTGCTTATCAACTGCGCCTAATTCCTTCAAAGTCTCATTAACTGTGCGTATCTGATCCTCAAAGTTTGGGTGCGAAACATCTACCACGTGGATCAAAATATCGGCCTCGCGAACCTCATCCAGCGTCGATTTAAAGCATTCCACCAAATGATGGGGCAGTTTGCGAATAAACCCAACGGTATCCGAAAGCAGGAAGGGCAGGTTTTCGATCACAACCTTCCTTACCGTTGTATCCAGCGTTGCAAATAGCTTGTTCTCAGCAAATACCTCCGATTTGGAGATCATATTCATGATAGTGGATTTACCCACATTGGTATAACCAACCAATGCCGTACGCACCAACTGGTGACGGTTTTTCCGTTGCGTTTCGTTTTGGCGGTCTATCAGTTTTAACTTGTCTTTTAACAGGTCGATTTTGTTCAGTATCAAACGACGGTCAGTCTCTATCTGCGACTCACCCGGACCGCGCATACCAATACCACCTTTCTGGCGCTCTAAGTGCGTCCACAAACGAGTCAAACGGGGTAGCAAATATTGCAATTGGGCGAGTTCAACCTGAGCTTTGGCCTGTGCGGTTTGCGCGCGGTTAGCAAAAATATCCAGTATCAAATTACTGCGGTCGAGTATTTTTACCTGCAATTCATTTTCAATATTACGCAGTTGTGATGGTGTAAGTTCGTCATCAAAAACTACTATATCTATTTCTTCCGAATTAACAAAGCCTTTGATCTCTTCCAGCTTACCGGTTCCCACAAAAGTGGCCCTTTCCGGGCGCAGCATTTTTTGCGTAAAGCTTTTTACGGTTTCACCCCCGGCGGTCTGCACTAAAAACTCCAGCTCCTCCAGGTACTCTTTGGTCTGTTCTTCTGTCTCGCCAGGCGTGATGATGCCAACGAGTATCACTTTTTCCTGCTTCACAGCAGTATCATAAAATTTTTGTCTCATTCAAATAATAGCTTATCAATCAAAGTGCCAAATTAGGGATTAGGGTTCAATACAGTTAAAATGGCAGGAATAAAATAATTTCGTAACTTTATAATATGACTTTAGTGGATCTCAAAAAATCAATCCACGAAAAAAATGATCGCGAGTTTTTGGAAATGATCAATGCTTTGCTTACCAATGGCACTAGCGCGCTTGAAGGGTCAATAATGACAGGCTATGACCGGTCAGATAAGGGTATTACCAGATCACATAGCAACGTGATGCGAGAGTTTAAAAATAAATTTAAATAAGGGGTCCTACAACTCCCCCACAAACTCCTTCATCGCCGCACCAGGGTCAGCTTGCTTCATAAAATTTTCTCCTATTAAAAACCCATTAAAGCCGACCTTTTTTAATTGCTTGATCGTTTCAGGATTGCTAATAGCGCTTTCTGATATCTTTAAAAATTCGGATGGTATATGCTCTGCTAATTGATAGGACGTATCCACCGAAACGGTAAAATCAGCCAGGTTACGGTTGTTTACGCCGATTGCATCCAAGTTCGGGTTAACGCTGCGTTGTAACTCTTCCAGGTTATGCACCTCTAACAAAACATTCAGATCAAGGCTTTTCGCCAGCGATGCCAATTGTTGTATTTGTTCCGCCGTTAAAATGGCGGCGATGAGTAAAATAATATCCGCGCCTAATGATTTGGCTTCGATGACCTGGTATTCGTCAATCATAAAATCCTTGCGCAGGATAGGTATACTATTAGCCTTGCGTGCCCTTTGCAGGTCAACTTTACGTCCCATAAAAAATTGGCGGTCGGTTAAAACAGACAGCGCAGAAGCGCCGGCCGAGGCATAACCCGTGGTCACATTTTCAACGGAAACCTTATCGTTGATAATACCTTTCGACGGCGATTTGCGTTTAAATTCGGCTATGATACCCGTGCGATTTGGGTCGAGCAAAAAGTCCTTGAATGACAGCACATCCCGGTGAAAGTATTCCGATTCTTCCAAACTGGTATACGATACATTCTTTTTAGCCGATTGCACCTCTATTTTTTTATGTGCGACTATCTTATCCAATATATTCATAAATCCCAACCGATTATATTTTGACAAATTGAGATTTCGCCTTCTCTATACCCCCTTCTAATTTGATGCCTAACCAATTTTGCATGAGCGCCTTGCCATATTCCGTTAACACTGATTCCGGGTGAAACTGCACACCACGCACATCATATTGCTGATGCCGTAAGGCCATAATGCTGTTGTCCTGTTCATCAATTGCCGTCACAGTTAACACATCCGGCAAGCCGTTTCTGTCGACCACCCACGAATGGTACCTGCCTACTTTAAGGCTTTGCGGCAAACCAGTGAATAGTTTCTCATTAGAATCGGTCACTTTTATTGGTGTCGCAATACCGTGCATCGGGCGGCTCAAATTATACAGCTTACCACCAAATGCTTCCGCAATAGCTTGCTGCCCTAAACAAACACCGAAAATGCTTTTCGTCGGTGCATATTTTTTTATCACTTCCAAAAGTAAACCTGCTTCAGATGGTATTCCCGGCCCGGGCGACAAGATTATATGACTGTAGGCATCCACGTCCTCTATTTTAAATTTGTCGTTCCTCCAGACATCGCACTCCAAACCTATTTCATTAACCAAATGCACCAGGTTATAGGTGAACGAATCGTAATTGTCTATTATTAATATCTTGCTCATAATTCCTCCGCTAATTCTATGGCTTTTCTTAACGCCGCAATCTTGTTATCTACTTCCTTCAACTCGCTTTCAGGGTCCGAGTCGGCCACTATACCTGCCCCTGCCTGGTAATGCAGCGTATTATTTTTACTTAGGAACGAACGTATCATGATGGCATGAATAAAATCCCCATTGAAGCCAAAATAACCTATCGCGCCACTGTAGAAGCTGCGTTTCACTTTTTCATTTTCGTCTATAATTTCCATAGCGCGGTATTTCGGTGCACCGCTTAAGGTACCTGCGGGGAAAGTATCCGCTACGATCTTGAATGACGATACATCATGCCGTAACTTACCGCTCACATGTGATACCAAGTGGATCAGGTGCGAATAATATTGCACCTCTTTAAATGCTTTTACCTCTACATTTTCGCAGTGACGGCTCAGATCATTACGTGCCAGGTCGACCAGCATCACATGTTCTGCCGATTCTTTAGGGTCGTTTTCCAGTCGCTGCGCTATCTCGGCATCTTTAACATCATCGCCGCTGCGTTTAAAGGTACCGGCTATTGGGTAAATACTGGCCTCTTTATTTTTGATAGTGATCTGCGCCTCTGGCGATGAACCGAATATTCTGAAATCGCCATAATCATAATAAAACAAATACGGTGATGGGTTAATAGAGCGCAGCGCCCTGTACACATTAAACTCATCGCCCAAAAATTTTCTCGAGAACGGGCGCGACGGAACGATCTGGAAAACGTCACCCCTGAAAATGTGCTGTTTCATCGTATCTACTACAGACATAAACTCCTTTCCGGTAAGGCTTGATTGTTCTTCGCCATTGCTTTGGAAATGATATTCGGGGAAGTTTTTATTCTTGATCAGGTATTCCAGTTTCTCGATACCGCCGTTGCCCGCATGACCCGCAGGCTGGTTATGGAAGATATGCAGTTCGTTTTTAAAATGGTCTATCGCAATAATATACCGGTAAATGTGATATTGCATGGTCGGTATCTTCCGGGTATCATCGGTGCTTTGCTTTAGTTTGATGGTCTCAAAATGCTCAACCGCTTCGTGCGTAAAATACCCGAACAGCCCGTTTGATATGATCTTCGATGCGTTTTCAGTTACTTCGAACCGGCTCAAAAACTTGTTTATTTCGTCAACTAAGTCAAAAGTATTGAGCGCCTTAGTTTCGCTTACGCCATCCGGGTAAGCCGTCTTTAACTGTCCATCGTTCAACACAAATCCGCTGATGGGTTCACAGCAGATATAACTTAAACTGTTCTCGCGGCTGTGGTAGTCCGAGCTTTCCAGTAAAAGCGAATTAGGGAATACATCGCGCAGGCGCAGGTATATGCTCACCGGTGTGGTGGTATCGGCTAAAAGTTTTTTAGAGGTAGTGGTAATTTTATAAGTTGTCATTTTTTTGTGCTTCGCATTAATAAAAAAAACCCGGCGTGGTTGGCGCCGGGTTCATATTAGGTTTACAATTGATTAGTAATTCATATCAAAAACACGTCCGGCTGCCAATTTCTTGGTGCCACCAGCTTGCATTTTTGTAGTTTTTAATCATCGCGGTCACAAATTTATAAAGAAAATTGAATTACCAAACTTTTTGTAAAAAAATATTCATTTAGTTCTACGGAGTAGGTAGTTTATAGTGGGGTTAGTACTAATGCATCATCGACAATAATCCGCGCTTACTTAGAATAATCGTCGCCACTATTATCACTAACCCAAGCGTATAAAATATAGCAATAGCTTTATGTTTGCCTTCCGGCAATGCGGCCTTTTTCGACTTGCTATGCCCGATGGTCACTAAAGCGATCGCAATTATCATGGCTGTTAAATGTTCAACAGTCCAATAGCGGGTAGTATCATCCTTCATCGTGCTGCTGTTGAATTGAACAAACGGGCTAAGAAAGTACAATACCAAACCGATCAATAACTGGGTATGTAAGGATATCATCGCAAACAAATTAAGTTTACGGTTGCCTTCGCTGTATTGTTTTTTTCCAAGCCAATCAGCCCATGCCCTTATAATAGCCACAACAAGCAGCAGTAATACGATATACCGGAAACCGGAATGGAGATACAGGAAAAATTGATACGCGCTCATTTTTTAAATTGATTTTTTGAAATTAAGCAGAAGGCCGAAGCTTTTGATTGTTATATTGTAACAAAGATGTAACAAATATAAAATGATTGCTGATAAAATTACTTAGTGTATCAAATGTTTAAATATCTTAGCACAAACTGAACTCATAATGAAGAAACTCTTACTCTTTTGTTTTGCCCTGTTTACTATCCAGTTATGCCATGCCCAGGAAACTTTCCCGGTAAATGGCGCGCAGGATATCAAACCCGGGCTTTACGCGTTTACCAACGCCAACATTGTGGTAAACGCTAACCAAACCATCAGCAATGGGGTGCTGCTGGTAAAAGACCGTATTATTGAGTCCGTCGGTAAGGGGCTAACTATCCCAAAAGGATATATTGTGGTCGATCTCAAAGGCAAATACATTTATCCCGGCCTTATCGATGCCTATACGACTTACGGCATGCCTGAAGCACCACGACAAGCTTTTGGCCGCAACTTCCAGATCGTACCGGTATCAACAAAATCTGGCGCATTTGGATGGAACGAAGCCATCAAACCCGAGATGAATGCCAAAATGGTATTTCATGTGGATGCCACAAAAGCCGAAGAGCTAAAAAAGAACGGCTTTGGCGCGGTGCAATCCCTCATTCACGATGGTATAGCACGCGGCACGTCCGTCGTAGTTTCGCTGGGCGAAGAACGCGATAACGAGGTAATGATAAACGACCAGGCTGCTGCTCAATATTCTTTCAGCAAAGGTACTGCAGCTACCAACTATCCTTCATCGCTTATGGGAGATATCGCCCTGCTGCGCCAAACCTATTATGATGCTGAATGGTACAAAAATCAAAAAGAGGAATATAACATTTCACTGGCCGACTTCAACAGTCAGCAATCGTTACCGCAGATATTTGAAACCAGCGACCCGCTGAATGTGCTTCGTGCGGATAAGATCGCAAAGGAATTTGGCAAAAAGTATATTTTTAAAACTGATGGCGACGAGTACCGCCGCATTGATGCCATGAAGGGTACAGGAAGTAGCTTTATTATCCCTCTCACCTTTCCCGAACCTTATGACGTTGAAGATCCATTAGATGCCCGTAACATCAGTTATGAACAATTGAAGGCCTGGGAACTGGCACCTACAAATCCGGCAACTTTAGAAAAAGCCGGAATAAAATTTGCCATTACATCTTATGGCTTACAAAACGCAAAAGACTTCTGGACCAACCTGCGCTCTGCAATGGACTATGGGCTGAGTGAGAAGCAAGCACTTATGTCACTAACCGAAATACCGGCGGAGTTGCTGAACATCAGCGATAAGGTTGGTACGTTAGCTAAAGGCAAACTGGCCAACTTCATTATCACTTCAGATGACCTTTTCAAAAAGGATAACATTATTTATGAGAACTGGGTTGAGGGGCGGCAGTATGTAGTAACACATATGAATGTAACCGATCTGCGCGGCACTTATAACCTTGCAGGCGACGGCCTTGAAAATATCAAACTTAAAATTGGCGGCACACCGGGCTCGTATGAACTTGGCGTGGAGCGCACCGGCGCTGATAGCACCCGCGCCAAGGGTACTGTTACCCGTAGCGGCGACATCGTCACGCTTTATTTCGACTTGAAAAATAAACCAGCAGGCAATATCCGCCTGAGCGGTTACATCACATCGGTTTCACCAGTGGCTATGAGCGGAAATGCTGTATTACCCAATGGCACTTTTACCCGCTGGACGGCAACTTATACTACGCCGTTTACCCCTTCGCAACCTAAACCGGATACCAAAGCCAATACCGAAGTTGGGCCTGTGGTTTACCCCTTTGCACCTTTCGGGAACACCGAATTGCCAAAACAGGAGACAACATTGTTTAAAAATGCAACCGTTTGGACCAACGAAAAAGACGGTATCCTGCAAAATACGGATGTGCTGATCGAGAATGGTAAGATCAAATCAATAGGTAAAAATTTATCTGCTCCGGCAGGCGCTAAAGTAGTTGACGCTACGGGCAAGCATATTTCACCGGGAATTGTAGATGAGCACTCACACATCGCGGTAACAGGCGGGGTTAACGAAGGCACACAAGCCGTAACCTCAGAAGTACGCATCGGTGATGTATTGGATTCGGAAGATATCCAGCTTTACCGTCAGCTTGCGGGCGGGGTAACTACTTCACATATCCTGCATGGTTCGGCTAACCCTATCGGCGGGCAAACCATGCTCATTAAACACCGCTGGGGAGCATTGCCCGAAGACATGAAATTAGATGGCGCACCTGGCTTTATCAAATTCGCACTGGGCGAAAACGTAAAGCAAAGTAATTGGGGTATCCCGCAAGGCACGCCGAACATGCGCTTCCCGCAAACACGAATGGGTGTTGAGCAGGTTTATGTTGACGCCTTCACCCGCGCTAAAGAATACAAAGCCGCACGTGCTGTAAAAGGCAATCACGTGCGCCGCGACCTCGAGTTAGATGCTCTTGTCGAAATATTAGATGACACACGCCACATTACCTGCCACTCTTACGTACAGTCGGAATTGAATATGCTAATGCACGTGGCTGATTCAATGGGCTTCCGCATTAATACCTTCACGCACGTACTGGAAGGTTATAAAGTGGCTGATAAGATGAAGGCACGTAATATTGCCGGCTCCACGTTCTCTGACTGGTGGGCATACAAAATGGAAGTGGAGGAAGCCATCCCTTATAATGGTGTTATTATGCATGATGTTGGCATTACCACCGCGTTTAATTCGGATGACGAGGAAATGGCCCGTCGGCTTAACCAGGAAGCCGGCAAAGCTGTAACCTACGGTAAATTGAGTGAAGAAGAAGCCTTAAAGTTTGTTACGCTCAATCCTGCCAAAATGCTGCATGTGGATAATCACATCGGCAGTTTGAAACCGGGCAAGGATGCTGACCTGGTAGTTTGGTCGGCCGACCCATTGTCTATTTATGCTGTGGCTGAAAAAACTTACGTCGACGGCATAAAATATTGGGACATTAGTGAAGATGCCGTCAAGCAAAAAACTTTGAAAGCAGATGAAGCGCGCATCATCCAGAAAATGATAGCTGCTAAAAACAAAGGCGCTGCAACACAGGCACCGACTGGCGGCAGGCGGCCACGCTATACCTGCGATACCATCGAAGACGACGCTTACGTAGTTGCCGACCAATACAACGGCATGCAAACTAAAAACACGGACGAGCAAAGCAAAAACAAACAATAACCCTAATTAATAAAGACAATGAAAAAAACATTATTTAGCATCTGGGGATTATTGCTTGGCACAATCCTCGCTTACGGCCAGGCCAACATTTCGCCTGCGCCGCCGCAAACAAAACCTATTATCATCACCGGGGCCACTATCCACATCGGCAACGGGCAGGTGATCAATAACGGCTACATAGCTTTTAATAAAGGCAAAATTACAGCGGTTGGTGAAGGCACTCCTGCTAATAACAACGGCGCGGATATCATCGATGCATCAGGCAAACAGGTATATCCCGGCTTTATTTGCCCGGTTACTACATTAGGTTTAGTTGAAGTTGAAGAAGGCGCGCGCGGTACGGTTGATGATGAAGAAACCGGCGAAATTAACCCGAACGTACGTTCGCTTATAGCGTTCAACACCGATTCAAAAGTTATTCCAACGGTACGTTCAAACGGTATTTTACTGGCGCAACCAACCCCTTCCGGTGGCTTGGTTTCCGGCCAATCATCCGTAATGCAATTGGATGGCTGGAACTGGGAAGATGCCGCTTATAAAACAGATATCGCCATTCACATGAACTGGCCGGTTATCCGTCCGCAGGGCCGCCGCAGGGCACAGCCTGCGCCCGGTGTTCCGCAGGAATCACAAGAGGAGCGTATGCAAAAGGCATTGGATGTGATCTATAATTTATTTACCGAAGCCAAAGCTTATGCCGAAGCCAAACCGGCTGTGATCAACCTGCGTTTTGAAGCCATGAAAGGTCTTTATGATGGCAGTAAAAAACTTTTTGTAAATGCCGATGGCGCCAAAGAAATTTTGCAGGCCATTGCATTTGGTAAGAAACTTGGCATACAAGTGGTGATCGTTGGTGGTAAAGAATCATACCTGGTTACTGATGCACTAAAAAATAATAATGTGCCGGTTATCATCCGCGAAACACAATCGCTGCCTGAAAGGGACGATGATGATGTTTACCTACCTTATAAATTGCCTAAAATACTGCAGGATGCAGGCGTAACTTATGGGCTTACGGGAATTGGTTTCTGGCGCCAGCGCAATCTGCCCTTTGAGGCCGGGGAAGCGTGTGGCTATGGATTGACCAAAGAGCAAGCTTTATCGATGATTACCCTGAACAACGCAAAAATTTTAGGTATCGATAAAACCACCGGAACACTGGAAGTGGGCAAGGACGCAAACTTGTTTATATCAAAAGGTGATGCATTAGATATGATCACCATCGACGTACAAAAAGCCTTTATACAAGGCCGGGATATTAACCTGGACAACCTGCATAAACAGCTTTACCGCAAGTTTGCCGCCAAGTACGGCATCAAAGCGAATTTGTAAAAATATTGCTCCTATAGAATAACTTATTTATAGCGATAGGTTTAGGCCTATCGCTATTTTTGTTCGGATCCCGTGGCCGGATTTTGCCCGAAAGTGATTTTTTTTAAGTGGTAAAAATTACAAGCGCCTTTTTTATCCTTGCAATCGTCTCACGCAAACCTAAAATAACCGCAATATCAAAAACATGCGGACCAAACTTGCCGCCTACCAGCATAATACGCAGGGGCAGCATCAGCTCACCGGGTTTAATACCGTGTTCTTCAGCAAGCGCTTTAAACGCAACTTCCAGGTCGGGACCGCTTATCAAGGCATCTGTTTTGCCAAGCAATTCAATAAACGACTCGAAAAAAACAGTCTTGGCATCCGTCCATTTCGACTTTACAGCGTCAACATCATATTGCTGCGGCTGCTCAAAAAAGTAAGCCGATTGCTGGTAAAAATCAGGCAATAGGGTGCAGCGTTCTTTAACCAAATCGATAATGTTGAGCAAGTAATCGTCATCTGCTACAGCAATTCCTTTTTCATTTAATACAGCTATAACTTTGTCCTTTAAGCTTTCTGCTTTCAGTTTTTTTATCCACTCCGCATTGAACCATTTGGCTTTTTCAAAATCGAATTTAGCGCCGCCCTTATGTACATTTTCGATAGAGAATTTTTCAACCAGTTCATCCAGTGAAAATATCTCGGCGTTGGTGCCATCGTTCCAACCCAGCATTACCAATAGGTTTAGGAATGCCTCAGGCAAAAAACCCAGTTCGCGGAAACCGGGTGTTAGTTCGCCGGTTTTTTCGTCCAGCCAGCTCATAGCATATACAGGGAAACCGAGCCGCGCGCCGTCGCGCTTACTCAATTTACCATGGCCGTCAGGTTTTAATATTAGCGGCAAATGCGCCCATTGCGGCATGTCGGCTTTCCAACCCAAATACTCCCAAAGCAATAAATGTACAGGCGCCGAAGGCAACCATTCTTCGCCTCTGAAGGCGTGGGTTATTTTCATCAGGTAATCGTCAACCACCACAGCAAAGTGATAAGTTGGCATTCCGTCAGCTTTGAGCAATACTTTATCGTCGCTCTCAGCCGTATTAAAACTTACCTGCCCGCGTATCATATCTTCAAAATGTACGGTTTCATCGTCCGGCATTTTGATACGGATCACATGCGGCTCACCGTTTTTCAACAGTTGGTCAACCAGTGTTTGAGTTAGCGTTAGTGAATTACGTAAAGTATCGCGGTAAGCATGCCCATATTGAAAATTAGGTATCTCTTTCCTGTTCCTGTCCAGTTCTTCCGGTGTGTCAAACGCATAATAGGCATGTCCCTGCATTACCAAACGTTCGGCATATTCGCGGTAGATGGCTTTGCGTTCGCTTTGGCGATAAGGGGCATATTTGCCGCCAACGGCAGGGCTTTCATCAGGGGCCAATCCGCACCACTTAAGGCACTCCATTATGTATTCTTCAGCCCCGTCTACGTAGCGGCTTTGGTCGGTATCCTCGATACGCAGCACAAAGTCGCCCCCATGCTGTTTTGCGAAAAGGTAATTAAACAAAACAGTACGCACACCACCCAGGTGCAAACCACCCGTGGGACTTGGCGCAAACCTTACTCTAACTTTTTTATCTGCCATTGCGGGGGCAAAGATACCGTTTAGTCGGGAAGTCCGAAAGACCGCATATCCCGGTAGCTATCGGGAACGAAAGATGTATCCGCTATTAATAAAATACATTAGCTTAGTTTTTTAAACCACTTGACCCATAATTAATTAGCCCGCCCACAATGAAAAGCTCCTCCGGACAGGCGAAAGCGCCGAATTACGGCCTCGTCGCCATTTTTATTGGTATCATCTATCTATTCGTGCAATTGGGGTTTTTCAAAACCTACATCATACATTTTCCCCAATTCGAAGGGTTTAAGCTATTACATCATATTCACGGCATGCTGATGTCGGGCTGGATGTTGCTGCTCATTGTCCAGCCCTTGCTTATCCGGGCGGGCAAATATAAAACTCACCGGTTTCTTGGCAAGCTTTCGTACCTGCTGGCCCCGTTGGTGGTCGCTTCCATGTTCCTCATAGTTAGACTTTCCTATCACAAGCTGCTCCTGACCACGCCTGAAAAGGAGATCATTCCTTTCACAGCCCTAAACATCCCGCAGCTATTTACATTTTCCCTGTTCTATTTACTCGCCATCATTCACATCCGGAAAGGCAACACGGCTAAACACATGCGGTACATAATAGGCACCGCGCTAATTATGATTCCCGCTGGCCTTGCCAGGATCCTGATAAACTATTTTAAGGTTGATTTTGATCCCGCAGTTTTTGTCTCGCTGTATTTGCAGGTTGGATTAGCTGTCGCCTTTTTGTTGTATGACCTGGTAAAAAAGAACGATTATATCCCTAACCTTATCATTGCTTCAGGGTTTATTATCTCGACAGTGATTTACATTGAAAGATATTCGGATGCCTATATGGCATTTGGAACATTCTTCGCGCATACGTTTTTCAGATAAGAGGGAGCGCAAACTTCGGCTTCTCACAACTTTTTGCTTAATTTGGTCATTGTTGTGACAGTCTGTCTTTCGGGCTTCCGACTTATGCGGACTTTCTGACTATACCACATGAACCCATACCAACAACGAGCACGCTGGAAATATTTTTTATTGGCTTTTGCTTTGGTCATTGCTTTGGGCTCCCTGCTTTACACCAGCTACCTGGTTAAAAGCATCAAACGGTCTGAACGAACACGTGCCGGAATATGGGCATTGAGTATAAAACAGATGACGACGTCGGATGATAACGATTTTTTAAACTATGTTTTTACCGTTCGCGACAGCTTATCGGTTCCTGCCATTATTGTCGACGCGAAAGGCGATATCATCACCACAAAGGGCCTCGATGCAAACAAAACTTATATCAAGGTGCCTGATGTGCCGGGCGTAAAAAAAACGAAAAAATACGATCCCGCGTATTTTCAAAATGAGCTGGAATCAATGAAACAAGAGCATGCACCTATTATGCTCAACGTCATCGGCAATAATTGGTATGTGTATTATCATGACTCGTTTGTGCTTACGCAACTGAAAATGTTCCCGTATATACAGCTGTCGGTTATCGCCATTTTCCTGCTGCTGGCTTATACAGCCTTCAATACCTCGCGTAAATCGGAACAAAACCAGGTTTGGGTAGGGCTGGCTAAAGAGACAGCTCACCAATTGGGCACGCCAATATCCTCGCTGATGGCCTGGACCGAATTGATGAAGGAAAAGTTTAATGCTGAGGATGATCCGCTCATAGCCGAAATGGAAAATGACATTAAGCGCCTGGAGATAGTAGCCGATCGTTTTTCGAAAATTGGCTCGCAGCCCATTTTGGAAGAGCATGGCGTTTACGATGTAGTGAAAGATTTTGTAGATTATTTTAAAGTTAGGGTAAGCAGCAAGATCGCATTTGAACTGGAGGGTAACCCGTACCTTAAAGCAGGGTTAAATATCCCTCTGTTTGATTGGGTGCTGGAAAACCTGCTAAAAAACGCGGTAAACGCAATTGACAATTCTGGTAAGATCAAAGTTGAAATAACCGGCAGCAAAACCCGCAGCCAGGTATATATTGATGTAACGGACTCGGGCAAGGGTATTCCACGCTCCAAGTTCGAAACGGTTTTTCAACCAGGATATACCACCCGCAAACGCGGATGGGGACTCGGCCTCTCGCTTACGCGGCGCATGGTTGAGAACTATCACAAAGGGCAGATTTTTGTTAAAGACTCAGAATTGGGTAAGGGCACTACTTTTCGCATTGTACTAAAAAGCATAAAAAATGATACACAAACCGCAAGCTGATGAACACGCACCTTATGCTGCCGGCTATATCGGCCTGGTTGACACCACAGATGTTATCGGGTTACTGGAGCAATTGAAGGATCCCACATACAAATTGTTTAGCTGCATGAGCGAAGAACAAGCCATGCACCGTTATGCTGATGGAAAATGGACTTTAAAACAGATGCTGGGCCATATAATAGATACCGAGCGCGTGTTTTCATTCAGGGCCTTTGTATTCTCGCGCGAAAACGTTGAGCTCCCCGGCTTCGACCAGGAGGTGTACATCAATAACACCGATTTCAATAAGCGCTCCATCCAGGACCTGGCATTGGAATATAAAGCTGTAAGAGAGGCGACGCTTTTCCTTTACCGGTCATTTACCGATGAACAATTGGTTCGAAAAGGTATCGCAAGCAACTACCCCGTATCCGTACGTGCCCTGATTTACATGACCGCCGGGCACGAGCTGCATCATTTGAAGATTGTTAACGAGAAATATTTGTAATTAGAATCAAAATCTCCGATTCTATCTAAAAATAAAGGTTCCAACTGTTAAGCTGAAACCTCTCTTGTCTCTGTGGTTCTAGTTTCCTGCCTCTAGCAAATTATTCCTGCCCGGGCCTGTCAGACTCTTTCTTCTCCATCCGGAAGGATGCGAATAGTCCCAGGCCACCAAATATGGCGATGAGTGCAAAGTAGATGGCTGCATTATCGTCTTCCGTCCGGCTAAATACCGTGCGGTCTAAAGTGTAGGCTAAAAATAAACCTATACCTGCGCCTATCAGCAATAAACCCCATTTTAAAGTATGATATGGAGCAGTTTGTGGTTTGTACCTGCGTGGGTCCATACCGCGTTCTATCATGGCCATTCTTTCCCGTTTATACAAGTAAATTATGCCGAAGATCATTGCGAAAAGACCAAGTGAAATGAGGATCCCGGTCATCATTCCGAATTCGGGTGTATCTAAATTATTCATGATATTTAATTTTTAAGTCGTTAATTTTTCTTTTCAATCACCCCTAATGGTGTATTTGTAAGCTATGACAACATGGTTTTAGATGAGGTTACACTTGGGTCGAAAAAAGTTGTAATGGTTGTATTAGTTGCCTTGGTTACTATGCTCACTAACAACTACAACCACTTCAACTAATACAACTATCTTTACATAAAGGTGTAACCTACGAAAGCAAACGGTAGTCAGAGAGTATAGATAATGCAAAGCAAGCTTTCAGATATAGAGTTGATAGAACAATCCCTGGCGGGTAACCAGTTCGCTTATACCGACCTGGTAAAGCGTCACCAGCGTTTTGTATTTACACTTGCTTTGCGTTTTAGTAAGAACCGTGAGGATGCCGAAGAGATAGCACAGGACTGTTTTATCAAAGCGTACCGTTCTTTATCGGCCTTCCAGAAGCAAGCGAAATTCAGTACCTGGCTGTACACCATTGTATACACCACGTCGATGACGTTCCTGCGGAAGAAAAGAGTGGATACCGATTCAATTGATGATGAAAATACGTATCTTCAATTGGAGAATCAGTCGGGCGGGATGAAAAACGATATGGCCGAAACCAAATCAAGGTCGTATTATTTGCAGCAGGCTATCGGCCAGCTTTTGCCGGATGATGCGGCGATCATCACTTTATTTTATATGGGTGAGCAATCGCTTGAGGAGATAGGTCAGACATTAGGGATGGAAGCTAATACCGTTAAGGTAAAATTGTTCAGGGCGCGCCAGCGGCTAAAAGAAAAGCTGGAAAACAATTTAAAACACGAAGTTAAGGAGTTGATATGAATACGATAGAAGAAAGGCTTTGGAATTACATTGACGGCACCTGTACCGATGAGGAACGGAAGGCTGTTGATGTCCTTATAGCCAATGACGAGACTTACCGGAGCAAATTTGAGGAGCTATTGAGCCTCGACAAGCAATTTGCCAACATGGAGCTGGATGAGCCGTCAATGGGCTTTACTTACCAAGTAATGGAAGGCATACGGGCAGAAAATGCGCTTCAGCCGCTTAAAGCCGGCATCAACAAACGTATCATCCGCGGGATTGGCGGCTTTTTCATCGTGACCATCCTAATGCTGGTTATTCTTATGCTGTCAACGTTTCACTTTACACCTGCCAGCGGGACGGTACATCTGCCGGAAAGTCTGAAATTGCCTGACATGAAAAATTTCCCTGCAAGCACTTTACTTAAAGGCTTCTTTTGCTTTGATGTAATTTTGGCATTATTCCTTACGGATGCCTGGCTGCGAAAAAAAAACTCTCCAAAACCGGGTTAAATACCTAAAAGTGTATGGCAAAAGAAACACAGTGTTGCTAAAAACAAACACTTAAACCAAGTGATTAAATATCAATTTAGCTTAATAAAGAGCGAGAGCAAAAAAATAAACAGGTATGCAATTATGGTATAGTAATTGCGTTAAGTTTATATGAACTGGCGATCTGCCAGTTTAATTGTGATAAGGTTTAGGTTGAAAGCCCCCAAACTGCAAGAGTGAGGGGGCTTTTATTTTGATCGCAATTTTGGTCAATTACCCGATGTTTGCTCATAATAAAAAGCCCTGGTATAATTTAGAGGGCACTGAAAAAGTCCTTTAAAAAAAGACGGCAATTATTAAGCTGCAAAAAAATCGATTTGACGGCCTGAGAATCGCTTATACGAATCAGACATCCAGCAGATTACTCTACAATCCAAGGGAAAGGGGATATTCATGG
>JBIOHG010000020.1:0-60279 GCA_044448765.1 Sphingobacteriales bacterium
CCCCGATTCATTCGCGCTGCTTCCGGTCTCTATCGTCACCACACGGGCATTGGCACCAAATCCTGCATGGTTCGGGGTTGTTGTACCAATGCCGATGTTGCCGCCATTGAAAAAACTAACGCCGTTTGTATAAATTTGGACAACTTCTACATCGGAAGCGTTATTCATTTCTACTATTCCATCGCCCGAACCAGCTCCTGTCGTCAGAAAATTTATATGGCCGCCTGACGTAGCTCTGAAATTTCCAACAACGTCTAACTTAAAAACAGGGTTTGTTGTGCCGACGCCGACGTTGCCGGTGTTGGAATTATAAATATTTGAGCCTGATGTGGTCCATTGGGCCTGAGAGAAGTTAACCGCAGATACGATTGCGATAAAGGATAAATAGATTTTTTTCATTTTTTGACTTTTAACTCTGAAACTTCTTTTTTTAATCGATCCAGTTCTTCGCTTGCTGGGATTTCATCTCCACCGTCTTTATTGTTTGTTCTTCGGAGGGCATTTCGGGCTTGCGGTGGTTTGCATCGATGTAGGTTTTTATATCAGTAAGTTTTGGTAATTGGTTATTGGCTGTGCCTGATAATAAGTGACCTGGCTTATTTTGCAGCCGAATCTTAGGCAAAACAATTTCATGTTTAGCGGTATGCCAATCAACCAATGGTTGATTTCGCTAAAGATCATTGCTTATCGGTAAAAGGTATAGTCGGAAACTATCCTAATTCTTTGGATAGTCTGCTGGAAAATTTTGCGGAAAGGTTCATTTTTGCAATGGGTTTAAGGTTTAACTGGTGCGAAACGACTTAACCTAATCTAAAAATCAATTTTGGCAAATAAAAGGACTATTTTGTAATATTTGTGTTACAGATAGAAATTGTTTGTTCTTATTTTAATAAATGAAAAAGACACATATCAATTGATGGTACGGCCTTCGTCTCTTCGACCGGTGTCGCAAAAGAAATATTAAAAGACGTTATTTTTTGTGATGAACATATTTGTCTAAAATGTAAACGGTCAGGGGCAATACCCTTCTTTCTGAATGTACGGGGTGAAAACCGTCCGAAGTATAAAATTCTATTCCGCCGTTTATTTTAACGTACCAAACTTTCTTCACGGAATTGATGGTGAGCGTATCTGGCTGCATGATTTTTTGAAGTGCGCCAGCCTGAGGCTGTCTAATGCTATGATCGCGGTGTCTCCGTGTTTTTGATTACAGGAAGCTGGCTGGTAATGGTCCCCGGTCCAATACATGCAGCTGCCAGGCAAAAGGCGGGCGGGCGTATTGATTCTCATTTTTTATATGCAAATAGATATAATTTCAAATAATTTTATCTTTTATATGCAAATACATATAGTTTCAGTATATTTGAATTAATTATATGCAAATACATATAAATCGACATGGAATCATTAGCAGCGTTTGTAAAGCAAAAAAGAAAAGAGGCGTCATTGACGCAGGAAGATTTTGCATTGAGGGCTGGTGTAGCCTTGACTGTCATTCGCAAGATCGAACAGGGAAAAGGCAATTTAAATCTTGAAAAAGCAAACCAGGTGCTTAAAATGTTCGGACACGAATTGGCACCGGTAAATAGCAAAGCATTATTATCACCGGATCAAATCGAAAAACCATGAGAGCGGCACGAATCTACTATAAAGAAACCGAGGCGGGTAAGCTAACTGAAACCGATGAAGGTACTTATAAATTCCAATACCTACCCGAATATGTGGCAGCATACCCTGATCAGTTTATTACCTTTTCTATGCCGGTGGCATCCGACCCCTATATCGATAAAAGGCTATTTGCCTTTTTTGAAGGACTGATCCCCGAAGGCTGGCTTCTCGATATTGCTTCTAAAAACTGGAAGATCAATCAAAACGACCGAATGGGACTACTACTCGCATGTTGCGCCAATTGTATCGGCGCAGTAAGCGTTTTACCTATAACTGAAGAGGAAAATGACTAAACGCTGTTTATATTGCTATCAGCCTTTAACTGAAAACGACCAGGAAGATTTTCATGAACGTTGCAGCCTGAAATTCTTTGGAACAAAAACACCACCGGTTTTGGATTATTCTTTGGCCCAAATGGCAGATCTCGCTAAGAACGTAGTCGAGCGAAGCGTGGCCGTACCGGGCGTACAGCCCAAATTATCCCTAACCATTGTAAACGACACGATGGCAGACGGACGACTCGGCAGACTAACGGTAGTAGGCGCATTAGGCGGTAATTACATCTTTAAACCACCATCCGAGCATTTCGCCGGTATGCCCGAAAACGAACACGTCACCATGCGGATCGCGGAGGAAGTTTTCAAAATACGTACGGTGCCCTCCAGCCTGATCCGGCTGGCATCCGGCGAAATAGCCTATATCACCAGGCGAATAGACCGGACCGATACAGGCGAAAAAATACACATGCTGGATATGTTCCAGATACTGGAAGCGTTTGATAAGTATAAAGGTTCAATGGAGCGCGTAGGCAAAGCACTGCAAATTTATTCGAGTAATACATTGCTCGATCTATCTTATTATTTTGAACTGACCTTATTCAGTTATTTAACGGGGAATAACGATATGCACCTAAAGAATTTCTCTATGATCAATAGTGGCGGTAATTGGGGGCTTTCACCTGCCTATGACCTATTGAACGCAACGATCGTCGTTCCTTCCGACAAGGAAGAACTGGCGCTCACCCTGGAAGGACGTAAAAAAAAGCTGCACACTGAAAATTTCGACAACTTTGCCCGGAACCTTGGCCTTAACAGCCGGCAGCTTAAAAATATCTACAGCCGTTTTTTAAAAAACAAACAATCAGCTTTTGACTGGCTGGATAAGTCCTTCCTATCACCTGAACAAGCGGATGCTTATAAAGCGTTGATGGATAAAAGATATACGATCCTCCCGGTATAACTTACACCAGCTACCAATGCAGCAAACCGAATAAACTGTCCTCAAGTTGAATGGATTAAGAAATACCCCACCAGATCTCCGCTTCTTTCATGTTCAAAAGGGCTTTAATAACTGAAAATTCAGGATATTTAGATTTCTGGTACCGTATTCTGTGTTGCCTGATTTGTGATCGTCACCGGGCTCGGCTCATCAGCCGGTTTTTCTGAACATTTGTTCATGCTCAACGAGCGTGTGGCGCCTAACGGTAGATTCAGATTAAACTGGCCGCAATGATCCGCTGTAAAGTCCTTCCAGACCGAATTAACATGGTTCCAGGTATCAAAGCCTACCTGGCAATTGTTGCTGATACAGTTATTGTACTGTACATTGCTGGCCACAGTATGATTGAATGCTTTTCTGGGATCGGGAGCCCACCCATAGCCGGTACCATAACCAAAACTGGTATCAGGTTGACCAGCGGCATTGAGCACCTGAACATTGGTCGCTGTACATCCGGTAAACTGTATGGTGTCACCCCAGGCACTGAATCCCGCTGCCTGCAGATCCTGTGGTACAGTGGCCTGGATATTAGAAACCTGGCTGTTATTAACACTGATGAAACTGCCATATACTTCAAGTCCCGTAGCCTTGGCTCCTGTGTTGTACGGAGACGGACCATCGTTAACGCCATTAGCAGTAAATTCATTCACCAGGACATTTTTAACCAAAAACAGGGACATGCCGTGAGCATCATCACAACATCCTGTAATGTTATTACTTGAGCAGTACCCAAAGATTAGATTTGTACTGGCCATCGGGATAAACCCGATGGAGGTGTGACCCGAAGTTTGGGTGATTCCCAGATAATTGGTCGTAAAACCGGAACAGCTGCAATTAAATGTCCCGATATCCCAACTGAAAATATAACTATATCCCTGTGCTCCTCCATCCTGATTTTGCAAGCCGTTTACCTGGCAACCGCTAACCACTCCTTCCCAGCACATGATGGTTTGGATACCGGCACATGACGCCGTATTCACATTGATATCACTTACTATACAACTATTGATATTGAAATTAGCGCATACACTCAGAAATATTCCTGCAGGGGTTATATATGACTCTTGAGTATTCGTGTATTTAATTTGATTAATATTCAGCTGACTGAGAATTAAGCCCTCTATCATGTTGGCCTGTATACCATAAAAATTGGCCCCACTTATCGTGCCGTTATAAATAGTGACGCTGGTGGCTGATTCCGAAGATCCCGGTTTAACTGTAATGCCATTGTATTGATTTGTTGTGGTCCCAGCCGGAAGTTGCACCGAAAGCACATTTCCGCCCAAATTCAGTTGCACATTTTGGGCTACGATGGTTATGGCCGACCCTGCTGATAAGGGACTCCACACACAGTTGGATGTCATCGTATAGGTACCGGGTTGGTTGATAAGCCACCCGTTTTCCGGGATTTCAGAAAAGGAGTCAGATGTGAGCGGAACCGGGGTTGCCGCAGTTTTATTCATCTTATGATTAAATGCCAGCAGATGATCAGTATGATCAAAGTTTGCCAGCAAAGCGGCAGTATTCAAACCGGTGAAGCTCGTGCCGGAGAATATTTCACTGACCAGCGATCGTTTGTTTGGCGTTTCCATTTTATTTTTTTTATGCTGTTTTAATTGAATCCCATTTGTTCCACAAAAGCGTGCCCTATTTCCTGCGTCAGCGCTTCGTCACCGAATATAGCCGCGGCACCTTCCCAATAAGCTGAAAAAGGCAATTCTTTTGAAGGAAGCACATTCTCGCACCCGCTGACCAGGGCCTTCAGGTAAAAGGTAGCCGGAAGGCCATAAACCTGCCATTGACTTCCCATCCGGATCTGCCAGGCGGTTGCGTAAGTCGCCTTTCCCAGGACCGGGGATTGCCAATGCGGAGAGGTATCCGGGTGATTTGTGTCGAAGATATTGACGTCAAAATCAAAAATATAGGGTTCCGGGTCACCATTTTCGATACCTTTTAAATAAGAGCCACCGTTTGGTATCCGGCGCGGATCGCTTTCGAGCGGAAAATACACATTGCCATAAGTTGCAGTTGGCGGCAAGCCAAGCAGCGTACCGGTCTCCCATTGCAGCTTACCTTCGGGCGGTGCCTGCCAGAAACAGGCCAGCACCACTGACACACCGTTGCTTAGATTGATACCCATCCAGGAGCCGGTGTATAGAGGTTTCATTTGCTGCAGGACCGCGCCCCATTTACTCATGTGTTCCGGGGCCAGGATGGTACTCAAAGGGGGCAGGCTGGCCAATTCAGGGATATCCGTTTTTTTCGGAAAGGTCAGTACCTGACGGTCAAGCCATATCATCCCGCCAATGATCGTATTTCTAACCCCCTGCAGGGTCAAACTCCCGCCTGTGATCTTCAATCGCGGTTGCGCAAACTCAAAAGAAGATGCGCTGAACTGATCTGACGGGCCCGGCCCGATATAACCCGACTGCCATTCCAGTACCATTCCCCTTTCATCAGATAGCTGGAGGCTGGCGGCATAGGCGTCTTTACCTGTTGCCGAGGAATCGAGCTGGTAGGTGGATCCCGCGACTCCTGCAAAGCCACCGGTCAGCTGTACACGGGTTTTAGCCGTACCCAAACCCGCTGACGTACTGATATCATAAAGCCCATCGCTTACTGGCGGAATCGTCAAGCCCATGATCAGCTCAGGGTCTGTCGAAACACCCAGGCCATAAGCGGTATTTAAAAGGTAGGTATTGGCCGCCTTGTCGCCTATACCGGTGATGCAGGCAATGATCTGCAAAAGCGGGTCCGCATCTACAATTGGAAAACGATTAATGCTGAACTGCAAGCTATAGCTGTTCCCGCCGCTGTCTTTCGCATAACCCGCATAATACCACCATTCCTGCTGGTATTGAAGTAACGGCCCCAGGCAGGACGGAAGCGAGATGCGCGGTACGCTCCAGCTTGGCCCCGGAGCAATGACGGGCCATTCCCAGGGGAATGAATTGTTGTTTACAGGTTGGTCCATAGTCTTTTAAATGTTTTTCAAAAAACAAACCAGCAGCGCTTAAGCCAGCCCATCCATTTTTTCTTTTACCTTTCCCATGTATTTTGCGGCGTCGTCCTGCGAGCCGATGGCGCTGAACTCCGTTTTTATCGCCGGATGATCTGTGGCCGGCGATATAGCGAGATCGGTTTGGAGCGCCGCATGTAAAAACCCGGGCAGGCTGCCTTTATCCGCGGGCACATCCGCAGCACCCGAGCTGCGCGGGTAGACCGTCGCCGTGGCAAAGGACAGGCCTGAGTCCGCGGGATCAGGCAGAGTCATCGGGGCATCCTCCCTCGGCGGGTTCGCCGTGTCCAGCAAGGCCAGCAGCGAATTGGCGTTTGCATCCCGCCCTGTCATCAGTTCGGTATCAAACAGATCATGCAGTGTGGCGGAAACCGAGGCGTGATCGTATAAACGATGGTCGATGGTGTTCCGGGGGATCAACGGTGAAACGATTACCGCCGGGACACGCACCCCATATTGCTTGAAATCAAACCCATATTGGTTCAGGGAAGAGTGCACCGTTGCATCGCCGGGGGCAATGGCTGGCGGCGGTGCCACATGGTCATAGAAGCCCCCGTGTTCGTCCCAAAGGACCAGCAGCAAGCTTTTGGGCCACAGGGGCGATTTCCGGATCGCCTCGTAAACTTCTTTGATCAGCGCCTCGCCGCCGGTGGCATCATCCAGCGGGTGCTGCGAAGTCCCGCCCTTATAAGTATTATGTAGCACGTCGCCATAACTTGGTTCAATAAAAGTATAAGGAAAAGGATAATTCCCGCTGTTAACATCCGCTTCAAAATCACTCATTCTGTGGACATCCAGCGCCGTGATGCCCTTTAACGCAGCGACATTCGGAAACACGTCGCTTAGAAAGTTCTGGCCGCGGTATAACCGGTAGCCATCGTCGAATTTGATGCGCAGCTGGTCGAACAGGTTGCCGTGCTCAAAGGCGATGCCCCCGATATGCTGCCATACCAGGATCTCGCCCGTGGTAGGACTGTGATCCAGGCCGCCGGAAGAGGCCGCATGTACAAAAAAACGGTTCGGCCAGGTCGGCCCGGGGATGGAAGAAAACCAGTTATCGCAAACCGCGAACTCCCTGGCCAGTGCGTTTAAAACCGGAAGCTGTTCCGGGCTGAAACATTTCATGACCGCCCCGAAATTGCTGGTGGCATGACCTTCTCCGGGCGTCTGGCTATTGACGTAGTCGCTCACAAACCCGCTGTTGGTAATGGCCGGGTAACCTGCTGCCGGGTCATAAGGTGCCGTATCTCCCGATAGCTGGAACAACGCGTCGGCAAATTCATGCGCCGGATCGACCGGCATGGAGAAACCGGCCGGGTTCCCAACAGGATATTGGACCCCGTCGTACAGATTAAATTCATTTCCGGCAAGCCCGCGAACCGCGGTGGCATCACCGGTTTCTGCATCCGTCCCGGTAATGCCAGAGTAACCCAGCAGGTGATCAAAGGAATGATTTTCAAGCATGAGTACAAACACATGGTTGATGTGAGGAAAATCGGGCTGTGACATGATGAAAGGTTAAGTGAATTAAACAAAACATAATGGCGGAGGCTCACCGTGTTGGCGCCGCCCATCACTAAAGTAACGTTTTGAATTGTAACTGCCAAGCTTTAAAGTAATTAGGGTTAAAACACCGTGCAAATACCGTGAAAACACCTGTTTGACGTGCCCAAAAATTCTTTTAAATTTATCATTTAACTTTAACCGGATAACCAATGGGCACTGTAACTTTTAAAGCCACATTCCCGCCGGGCGATGGAACGATAGCTATCGTCATCGATGGTGCGGCTACCCTTAATTTTAACGCCGACGGTCAGCAGGATGTTCAACTTGATGCAGGATCTCACGAATATTCAGCTTCTGGTGCTGCGCCCGCATCGGGTGGCAATATTCGGCTCGATATCAGCGGTGACGTGATTGCCGCGTCCCCCAGGTTTTACGGACCGCGTGTTTTTCCGCCGGATGACAATACGATCGAAGTCACTTCATAATTTTACTTAGGATGAAAAAGATACTTGCGCTAAGCTATTTGGCGATGGTGCTGTATGGTTTCGAAACCAGAGCCCAAACAGTCAGCCCGCAGGATTCTGTCAAAGCAGTTAAACAGGGCGAAAAATCCAGTTCAGCCGCCAGCCAGGATGTACTGACGAATTATCTCCAGGTACTCACCCAAAACCTTACAAGCAACGCTGATAAAGGCATTCAGTTAAAGTTAAATTGGTTCGCCCTGAACAACAAGGACTCCGTCCACAAGTATAATAACGACTATTACCGGCAAACCACGTGGCAGCGGAACGGCCAGTTCCTATTTGGCGGCGGTATTGATAAAAATAATAAGTTCAATTCCGTTCAGGCAGGTTTTAGCTATAATTTGCTGAACCGCCGGGATATCGCTTTAACGTACTACGATAAGACATATGCCGCTTATTTTTCACGGGAAAGCGTTATTATCCATCTGGCCCGCCTGCAATTCGCGCCGGCCATTGACAGCGCCCTTCGGAAAAAGCTAACGATACTCATCAGCGGGCTTTACCAGGAAAGCGTTCAAAACGGCCATGCCCCGGTAGATTCCCTGAAAGATAAAATCAATGCGGCGATCACCGGCCTTCCGCTGGATGACGTCGTTATCGCTTATGACATTAAAAACGTGCAGCTTCAGCTGAATGCCGATATCAAAAACACCGCTTTGACGGGAAGTACGTTAACCCGTGCGCTACAGCGCCAAATCCGTGCGCTGTCCGCGAATTTGGCCGGGACGCTTTTCGGGGCGGCTGTCACCGCGTATGTCAGCGGTATGGGTAAATCGCCGCTGAGCCTCGGCACTTTCGCAAGTCCGGCGCAGCTAAAGGCGATCACGCTGTATATCGATCGCCAGGTCGCTGACGACAGCGTATTGCAAAAATTGAAACCTAAAAATCTCTCTGATCTGAACACAAAGATATTGTCCGCCTATGACGCGCTGGTTCAATATACGGCGCATAAGCCGCTCCTGACGATTAACTATACCTATACCTACGGTACGGAGACCGTACTCAGCAGCCACATTGCTTCTCTTCAATATGTCCAGGGCCTGACGCGGCTTGCGTCACCAAAAACAGGCGAGCTGACCGCTTCGCTCAGCGATACGTTATCCGGGAATGATCCAAGCGGAAAAGTGCGGAATTTCGGCCGGGATATTTTAGCGCTGCAGGCCGGCTACAACAAAATACTGGCGCTGCAAAAAAAGGTATCGGTGATGGAAATCAACGCGGGTGCCGAAGAAGATATAGCCCTCAGCGGTTACACGGTACAAACCAATAAGAGCACGTTTTACTTTAACGCTTATTACCGGGTAAGGCTGCCGGCGACACCCTGGCTAAAACTGGCCATCAAATACGACCCTAAAAGAAGTAATGTGCTGGGCCTGCTCGATTTTACCTATAATCTTGATCAGCCGTGACTACATTTATATGAGAAAGGAGGATAAATATGCATTCGTTTGCCTGGCCGCAGGATCGATCTTGTGCTGGGTAAACCATGGACTTTATACACCCAATACAATGATTGAGTCCCTGTTAATCATCTTTTCATTGGCTGTTTTGGTGCCCGGCCCTCCAAAAATAATGCACTCCGGCGACCCCGATGATGTTCCTTCCGGTGAAATAAAAATCTGGAGGACTGTTAATGCTTATATCGTACAACCAGTAAGCATCTGCTTTCTCTATGCATGCAGCTTTCTGCTGCTCATGAAATATTTTTTTCCGGCATGGTCCGGCGCACTTGCGAATCTTATCTACTTTCTGAACCGTCTGAATGAAGATCATTTCAAGTTTATAATCCTGCTTTTTTTAAGTATCATGGCAATCATGGCCTGGTTGGAGCTTGTCCCCTACCGGCGTTCTATTGAAATCAAAAAGCTGCTGGCCAGGTTTTCTTATCCTTTCAAGGTGGTCGCGGCAATCGCGTTGTTTGTTCACGCAGATTCAAGAATTTCCGACCAGGCGATTATCTGGAAAATGAACAAGGAGGCGGAAAAGACCGAGAGCCGCGTATCGTTTAACTATACCGCAGGACAAATCGATACGATTCGCCAAATAAAAGATCTCTATATTGAGATCATTGTTGATCGGGTAATCATAGTAAAAACCCGCCTACTGACACAAACACCGCGATTTCAAAAGCTATTTTCTATCGTGATGTTGATCATATCGCCGCCTGGAATAAAAGGAAAGCAAAGTTCACATTCATCTGCAGGGATATGAGTGTTGCCACTGTTGATTCGATTTATGATTTAACTATAGCAAGCAGCCGTGTTTTTGCGGATAGGTTTGTCAAAGCCCTGGATGATGTGAGGAATAAAGAGAATGTCATTGACAAACCGGTTAGCGGGCAATATTACAATGCCGCTTTGACATGTACCCACCGGCAACTGGATGAACTGTTATCATTATTGAATAATGAACGACGTTCTACCGCAATAAATCAAAACCTCAACCAAAGTTTATACAAGGGGGTATTAAAAGATTGGGTTGGACAGATATTTGGAATCAGCGGTATCGAAAACCATATTGCCTTAATGACGAGTATAAAAGAATCGATTTCAGATTACATGCAGGAAAAAATTGCAAACGGCCTCTTTTTCCTGTTCAAAAGGGAGCGTGTTACAAAAACGGACCTGCACGAATCTGCTTTTTTTAGCATGACAGAAATCAGCGATGTCATACCGGATGCTATCAACGAAGTAGCGCGTAGCACCCGATCCCTTTATGACTTCCACGATTATTATAAACAATCAAAGCACACGTTTGACATCGATTATTCGCATGCGAATACGGACCCTAACATTGCCAATTTGACCCGGCTTTTTGCGGATTTTCCTGATTACGATGATGCTGCACTAAAAAGTACATTTAAAGCATGGCTGGAGGATCATACCGATGAGCAAGTTGAATCAACATTTGATGACACAACGCTTGAGTCATATTTGCGTGATGCTTATGAGTTGTTGAAAAAAAACGACACGTACGATCCGTCCGCCATTAACATTCTTAATGTCCCAAACCTACCATTACCGCCAACTTTTTGGACTATTAAGCCATGGCGCCCTGAAGTAGATGCCCATGGATACTAATGATATTCTTACCGGTCGCTTCATCGAAAAAGGCTGGTCTATAAAATAGGTGATCAGAAATGCAAATTGCTGGTAATTGATATTGTTCCGCTCTGATTCATTTTCCGACCATGCTGCTTTCCGGTGACTGATATCCACGACTTCTTTCGTCGACTTGCTCTTAAATGCTTTTGCTACCTTCACCAGCACCTCGACTTCAATTGCACTGAAACGATCCAGATCAAATGTCCATTTTGGCTTGATCAGGTCTGCAAAATCACCCGTCCGGTGTATTTGGATATTTTGAATGTCTATGGCATTGTCGTCGCAAAGCTTGATATACAATTTTTCATATTCCGACGAAACAGGGCTATAGGGAATTGCCCGATAGGTAATGGCCGTGATCAAAAAACAGGTCTGTTTGTATGCGCAGAAATCTGAGCTTATTCAGCTCGGTCTTGAACAGGTCCAGTTTCCCGTCAAAAAGCCCAATGACCTGTCCGACACATTTAGTGAAAACTGCTTCCGCTATTGTTATTGCTGCTGTTACTTCTGTTGTTGCTGTTGTTGCTGTTGTTGCTGCATCTTGCGCCTTGTATTTTCGACGTTTTGTTGTTGTTGTTGCTGCTGCTGCTGCTGCTGCTGTTGTTGTTGTTGCTGTTGTTGCTGCTGCTGCTGCTGTTGTTGCTGTTGTTGCTGCTGCTTGGCCAGCAGGCTCGCCACCGGGATTGCCGGGTGGATGACGGTTGGGGCGGCAATTGTACGGGGGCGCAAGGTTTGTATCACTTTCGACAGGCTGTCGGTAGTTCCCTGGCAGCTGCCCAAAGCATTAAGGATGTTTACATATTTCCTACTGATTTCAGTTAGCGCGCCAAAAAGGCTGTCGACCTTAGCGTCTTTTGTTTTTTGAAGCTGTGAGGCGTCTTTTAATACTTTTTCTGTAGCAATGGTTGCCTGCAAGGCCGCAGCGTTGTTTTGTTCAGCCTCCGCTTTTAACTGCTTAACCTCTTCTGTACTGAACGAGCCGATGGTCACCCAGGATTGCTTGGGAATAATCAAGTTCTTCAAGTCTCCCCAGCCGAAACCAGCTTCGCTTACCCAGACATGGGTTGCTTTTGGGTCATAGAGGAAACCGCGAGCCTTTTTCGCCAAGCTATCTGTCTTGCTATTTTTTGCAACGTACATTTGACCGGCTTTCTTGAGTACAGTATTGGCGCCCGTGATGGACGAAAAGAGAATCGCGGAATTTAAGGTCGCTAGCCATAAATACTGAACTATGGTCAGCGCGCTATCTTTTTTCATAAAGGAAAAAGTATAGCCTAGACAAAGTGCACCGGCCAATATACCCAGGGCCGATTCCGGGATCGGCGAGTTTTTGGTTTCCCAATATACAAGCATAATGGCATTCATCAGTAAGGTTAATGCTGAAGACACGCTTGCGAAATTTTTTAGCGATTTTTGGTCTACAAATGAACCGGAAGACGGCTGAGGTGGTAAAGGCTTACCGGCGTCATTAGAAGGTATTTTTGCCATAATTTGATGAAGGTTAAAGACAATCGGTCAGATCAAATTCCATTTCAGCAGGAAACTTATGGTCACCCTGTTATAGCAATAAAAATAATATTTTATAAATGGCATTCCAAAAAATATTGCCTAATAATTTAGATTATATCTCAAAATAATGGCAAACTTGAATTGGTTGTTGAAGATGTCCTGAATGAGGTTGATCATTCTACTACACTTAAACCCCGGAACAAACACACGACTTTGAAGCACGGAATCACGTGGCCAGGTGTCTCGAATAACAAGGTGGAGCAATAATCAGAATCACATAAAAGGCTGGTCTATAAATAGGTGATCAGAAATGCGAATTGTTGATAATTAATATTGTTCCGCCCTGGTTCATTTTCCGACCATGCTGCTTCCCGGTGACTGATATCCACGACTTCTTTCGTCGACTTGCTCTTAAATGCTTTTGCTACCTTCTCCAGTACTTCAACTTCAATTGCACTGAATCTATCCGGATCAAATGTCCATTTTGGCTTGATCAGGTCTGCAAAATCTCCCGTCCGGTGTATTTGGATATTTTGGATGTCTATTGCATTGTCGTCACAAAGCTTGATATACAACTTTTCGTATTCCGACGGAACAGGGCCGTAGGGAATCGCCCGATAGGTAATGCCCGTGATCGAAAAACCGGTTTGTTTGTATGCGCAGAAATCTGAATAGAATAAAAGCTTATTCAGTTTAGTCTTGAACAGGTCCAGTTTCCCGTCAAAGAACGCGATGACCTGCCCGATACGCGCAAGATCAGGTTGCCGGTAACCTGAGTACTGGTTTGGTGACTGGTTCTGGAAAATATGGTCTTCAAATGTTCTTTCCCACCAGTTTTCTTTTTCTTGTTTGATAAGCGCCAGGCAAACGTCCGTAAATTTCTTTCGTTCCTTTTCTGAGAGGATATGCGAGCTGGCGCGAATTTGTTTTAGGAATTCAGCTGGGTCAGACACAGACAGGATGAGCCGGCCGTTAGCGACGGTCGGCATTTCGCCCGATTCATAAAGCCGGTAAGAATTAGTTCCCAAACCCAGGATCTCCGACATCTTTAAGGCAGATACGGAATACTTTTCCCGGATCGCCTTGATCTGTTCGGGGAAGGGGATCCCGTATTTTTCCCGGTATTGATTATATACCTGGACCGTGTTAATTTCATCGAATGCGTTATCCGTAAAACGTTCTCCGCTGTCCTCACATTCATAAACATGATATAAGACCTCGAAGTTCTCTTTTCGATAAGAGAGACTAATCAATTCTTTGATCAGCTTCATTTCTTTTCCGGTAACGGGACTTTTCATTTGGTGTGTTTTAAAGGATAGTTCATTGGATGTTCGCTGGGATGGAAGGAGATACAGATCACTTTTGTACCCGGCGCTCCCATGGAAATTTTGATATAGATTTCTATTTGCTTGTGAAATTTTCCAAATATCCACATCGGGGCGGCCCCATACAGATTATCGCTTAACGGCCCTTCTGCATAATCCTGTGCTTGCAGGGTCTCCAGAATTTCCAGTCTTTTCATCCGCGTAATTTCCAAAGTAAGCAGCGCGATCGTATTTTTCTGCCGTTCGTCCCTGAAAAATATTTCAAAGGACCGGTATTTGGCGAAAAAATCATTTAGGAAAACACTTACTTCATCTGTTGTCGCCACAAAAGTACCAATCAAATTAGCATCATTCAACTAAAAAGTTGTAATTTAACTGCAAACTAAAAAAATAACAACTAATAAGTGGATATCATGTTTTAAAAAAGTAAATACGATTAATTGATTCCGCACTGCGGGAAATGAGGTAGAGGCGCCCTTTATGCTTGGCTTAGCCTATTCCTTATGGTGAACATACTTATCCAGGATATAGCCGGTTACAGGCTTTAGCCTTTTTTCGACGTGTACCGGGTGAAAACCGGGCGAGGTGTAAAATTCAATCTTATTATTTAATTTAAGATACCAGACCCTGCCCAAAGATTTCCGAGTGAGCGTATCCGGATCCGTGATCCGTTTGAAGTGAGTCACTTTAATGACATCCAATGCGTACACCAGCGTATCCCCCAGCTTCTGGTTACAGGAAACAGGCTGGTAGTGGTCGCCGGCCCAATACATACATTTTTCCTTCCCGTTAGTGATGTTCAGCGCAGGTTTTGTGGAGTGATTAAATAGCAGGTAAGCTCCGACCCCGAATATCAGGATAGAAATCCCTGTCATAACAGCCCTCTTCCAGGTCCCGCGGCGGCGCGCCGCGATAACGGAATCATCCTGGCGAAGTTCCTTTATTTGTTTCCCACCCGCTGCGATTTCTGTCGCCCGCTGGTAATCGAAACCCGGCTGGTAAGGCCTGGGCTCAAAACCGGTTAACCAGGCGAGCAGTTCGATATTTTTTTCATCCGTCGTACCCGTACGCCCCTTTAAAAAATTACGCAGCGGCTTAAACTTATCTGCGTCACATTTTCTAACTGCGCTTCTATAGCCCGCTGGATCTTCCTGACCGCCAAAAAAAGACTTCAGTATCTGTTCATCCTTCCTTTGATAGGCTTCGCACAGCAGCAGACATTCCGCCTTGAGTTTGGCCGCGGTCGGATAGGCCAGGTTAAGCGAAAGCAGGTTCGAGGCTTTCTTAATCTTATAATCCTGCAGCACCGCTGCTTTGTAATCATCAAACATCGACGGAATTTTAAGCTAAAGCTAACGGAATTTTCGGAATTCGAACAGCATTTCCAGACTTGCGCCGGAATGACCGGAAATCCCGGAATCCCTTGCTGCTACCCGTTCAGGGCCTCTATACATTTGCTTCAGAAATCGATCCGAACGGTTTCTACGGGCAAAGAAAGCGGTGGTTGACAACCGGCTTGGGAAGCAGTTAGCAGCTTCCGCGATCGATGCCCGCACTTCCCAAAAAAAGTAAGAAGCGCTTCTTACGCGGTTACAGTGCAGCCCCCATAGGGTTGGCGGGCGCCTGCTTTTTATTCACGATTTAAATTTTAATAAAATGTTAAAAATATTTTGGGCCATTCTCATGGCCATGGCCTGCGCTATGTTCAGCGGCGGCAGCCATAAAGGGACTACGCATACCGTCACTACCCAAACGTCGCAAGACAGCACAGGGTTGAGTGGCGGAGATAGCGGACATATCCATCCTTAAGTTAACAGTAAGGCGGGAGCGATCCCGCCTTACTGTTTTATTCGTAGCTTTAATCTTTATTCAGTTCAGCCTTATTTTGAAAAAACGACTATTGCTGTTACCGGCGCTCCTCCCGGGCTTTTTCGCTTGCCATCAGGAAAAGCCGCAGTCTGCGGTTATCAAATCCCCCGATTATCAGAAAGCG
Source organism: Sphingobacteriales bacterium (assembly GCA_044448765.1). Taxonomy (GTDB): domain Bacteria; phylum Bacteroidota; class Bacteroidia; order Sphingobacteriales; family Sphingobacteriaceae; genus Mucilaginibacter. The sequence goes on from JBIOHG010000020.1 coordinate 15,927, forward strand.
GAATCTTTTTTTGACAGGCGGCCCGATTCCGCTTTTTATTATTTTAATAAGGTGGCCGGCGGTTCGAAAGACAAGCTACAGATCGCGATGGCGTATAACGGCATGGCGGAGCTGCAATCCGATGCCGGGGACTATTTCGGAAGCCAGGAAAGCCTGCTCACTTCACTGAAATTTTTAAATGACCGAAAGAACAACAACGAGCGTTGCCTGACGGCTGATTATAACGAGCTCGGGATGACCAGCCTCAGTTTGAATAACTACGACCTGGCGATCGGCTTTTATGACCAGGCCCTGAAATTTACCAATAACACAGAAACTAAAGCGACGGTCCTGAATAATCAGGCGTATGCTTTCCAGAAAAAAAAGGACTATGACAGGGCCATCAGGCTTTTTCAGAAGGCTATCTTGCTGGTGCCGCCAAATGGAAAAACCTATGCCCGGATATTGACCAACATGGCCTATACCCGGTGGCTTAAAAGTCCGGCCTATAATGCTGTGCCGTTATTGCTCAAAGCGCTGGAGATCCGCCGCAGGGAAAAAGACCTTTGGGGGCAAAATGCGAGCTACGCCCACTTGTCGGATTATTATCTGACGTCAAAGCCGGACTCGGCTTTGCAATATTCAAAAGCGATGTACGCGGTAGCCCGCCGGGTCAACAGCCCGGATGACCAGTTGGAAGCCCTGCAAAAGCTCATCCGGCTTGGCCCGTCACTGGACGCCAGGCGGTATTTTGCACGTTACCAGGAACTCAGCGATAGCGTACAGGGTGCCCGTAACGCCGCCAAAAACCAATTCGCGCTGATCCGCTATGGCGCCGAGAAAAATAAAGCGGATAACCTCAGGCTGCAAAAGGACAATACAGAAAAAAAATACCAGCTCGCCATACAAAATATCATCCTCTATAGCTCGGTTTTTTTATTCATCGTGGTCACGATCCTGATCACCTATTGGTACCGGAAAAGGAAGCAGCAGGCTATCCAGGAAAATCAGCGCCGCTTGTCCGGCAAAATACATAATGGACTGGCCAACGGTTTGTACCAGCTCATGCAGGAAGTTGATAACGATCATGTCCTTGAGAAAGAACGCATCGTACAGCAATTAAATGTACTGTACGACCGGTCACGTGACCTCGCTCACGAACAATCTCAGATGCCGGAGGGTGATTTTTCTGAAAAGATCAGCCGGCTCCTGACTGCTTTTGCGGGCCCGGCGACCAATGTTGCGATCGTTGGAAATGACGCCGGCTGTTGGGAAAACATCGGTGTTCCGGTGAAATTTGAATTGGAACAGATACTGCAGGAATGGATGGTCAATATGAAAAAACATAGTGGGGCTACGAACGTGGCTATCCGCTTTGAGCGGACGGATAGGCAGATTGATATTCATTATACCGATAATGGTATCGGCATGCCGGCAAAAATTCTGAATGGCAGCGGCGTAACAAATACGGGAAACCGCATTAAACTTATGGGCGGGACTATTAGTTTCGACACTGAAGTAAACAAAGGGGTTCAACTCCATTTGACTTTACCCTTACCTAAAGACTGATCATGTTCAAAAAAATACTCATTGCCGAAGACCACGAAAGCGCCAATATTTCTGTCAGGAAAACCCTGGAGGACCTGGGTATCGTTCATCCGGAATATGTTTATTACTGTGATGATGCCTTATTGCAGATTAAAAACGGCCTGGTAAGCGGTGAGCCTTATGAACTGCTGATCACTGATCTCTCTTTTGATGCCGATGGCCGGGAACAAAGGCTGTCCGGCGGCGAAGCGCTGATCGCCGCGGCCCGGCAGGTGCAGCCAAATTTAAAAGTGCTGGTGTTTTCGATCGAAAAAAAACCAGCGGTGATCGATCACCTGTTTAAGGATACCGGTATAAATGGCTATGTCATCAAAGGACGGCATGACGCGCAGGAACTTAAGTCAGCCATCGCTGATGTATACAAGAACAAACCACACGCCCCTATTCACTTGCGCCAAACGATCCGGCAAAAAAACACCCACGATTTCACCGGGTTTGACATTATGATCATTGGCCTGCTTGCGCAGGGTAAGCATCAAAAAGATATCCCGTCTTACCTGGAGCAAAACCAGGTCAGGCCATCCAGTTTAAGCAGCCTGGAAAAGCGGCTCAACCTGATCCGTGATGCTTATGAATTTTCGAACAACGAGCAGCTTGTAGCCTTTTGCAAGGATATGGGCATTATCTGACCTCGATCCCTCCTGTTTTCTAAATAACTTATCGCATTACGGTTTCCCGTAAGGATGGCGCTTCGCATATGTACAATTTTGACGGGTTGAACCATTAAAATTAAATAATATGGAAAGTTATGCAGATAACAATGGCGACTCGGGAATCTCCGGCTATGAAATAGGCGGTAATTACATCCGGGTGCAATTCAAACCGGAGGTCATTTATGAATACACCTATGCGAGCGCCGGGCCGGGCAATATTGAAATGATGAAATCGCTTGCCAGGTCCGGTGATGGACTGAATAGCTTCATTAATACCAATGTAAAAAAGGCCTACTCGCGGAGAATATCATAAAAGCGGTTTAATTGGCCGCTTTACGGTTTCCCGTAAAAAAAATAGGTAGAGGCCGGTTATTTTTGAACTTACGATCATGAATAACATGGAAACAGCAACGCAAAAGGAGGTGACTTTTTACCAGGACGGAAATGTCACCGTTACGCAGTCCAGGTTCATTACCCATTCCAAGACGTACGCCATGAGGAACATATCCTCCGTTCATCTTTTTGAGATCGTCAAAAGCAGGAGGTTCCCGGTCGTTATGGTGATCATCGGTTTGTTGATGCTATTGTCAGATGACCTCCGGGTTGCGGGCCTGGTCATTCTCGGGGTCGGCATCCTGCTTTTGTTTGTCATCAAAAATGAATTCGCGGTCCGGATCAGTACTAATTCCGGAGAGGCTAACAGTATCGTCTCGAAGGACAAAATGTATGTTCAAAAAATAGTGGAAGCGCTAAATGATGCGATCATACATCGGGGCTAAATACCATGCTGCGGCACTGAGAGGAATAAAAAAGCTAACAATTATCCGTTCACTTATTAAAATCAATAAACAATGTCATTAAGAATTACATGTATCAAAAAGAGCAATGGCGATCATGAAAATGCCTATACGGCGATCAGCAGTATGAATTGGGTAGAAGACGGTTCAGGAAAAACCGGAACTAGTAGCCGTATTGAAATGTATGATTTGGTAGTCGCTGGTAATGAGGCCTATGTTAAAGATGCAAATGGGAACAAAGCAAAGCTTGAGGCCAGGAAAACCAGCAAAGAAACAAAATATGTAAAGACAGTAGCGGATGATGTCAAATCGGACAACTTATTAAAGCTTCCCGAGTGCAGATAATCTACCAATCTGGGCTTGCGGGTCACCACAATACAGCGAGCCTAAATGCCGGAAAGGCGGTAAGCCGATGAACGCAAAGAGGCGGATGTGCTTAACAATGTTTAATAGTTTTATATTTATATCGTATTGTTAAACAGACAACAGCTAATATGAAAATACTTTTAATGCTTCTCGTCTTGTTCAGCGGGATCACGTGCAGGGATACCACCACTGTTTATATCTGTGACAGCCGGGGCGCAAAAAGATACCATCTAACGGCAAATTGCCGTGGTTTAAGTAATTGCAGCCACCGGATCATCAGGATGACCATGGACGAAGCAAAGAAGCGCGGCAAAACTTTATGCGGCTGGGAAAAATAATTTAAGCAAAAATGAAAAAATCGATAACCTTTATTTTTATAACGATGGTTTTAACGGCGTGTAGTCCGTTGATGTCTAATTTCGACCAGGTTTCTTATCAGCAAACGACCGGGCTGAAAGTTGATGCGTTAAACCTGATGGACGAGGCGACAGACAGCTACGCAGCGCATGCCGCCGAAGTAAAAACGCTCCAGGCCAATATTGATAAGGCCATTGAGTATGATAAGCACCGGCCGCACAACGAGATCACAAACGAGATGTGGGCCATTCTGAACGATCCGCAGAAGAACTTATTGGGCGGTTTTTTGGTCAAATGGAAACAGGAAGATAAGTGCGGTAAGGTTTATATCGCTGAGAAAAAAAAGCAGATCAGTTTTTCCTTTGATCAAATCGCTGAACTGGAAAGTAAAAAAATCAAAAAAGCCTCAAACTAAATCATCATGGACATAGATTTCCAACAAGTACTGCAAAGCCTGAAACAGGGTATTATAGGCATCGCCGAAAAGGACCTCAAGGATTATGTTACAGCAGCCACTGCGGACGGACAGGCGATTTTAAGGGGCCTGGAAGGCGATCTGGAAAACTGGACAAAACAACTTGCTGCCGGTGGGATGAATAAATCCGAATTTACGGATTTAGTACTTGGCCAAAAGGACGAGATCGAGTTGGCAGCACTGAAACAAGCCGGCCTGGCGCAGATCGCTGTCGACCAGTTTAAACAGGATACGTTTAACTTGATCACGAACGCGATCACGGCTTTGATACCTTGATCATGGGTTGGGCTCGTCATAATGGTTCGCTCGTACATTCTCCCTATTCGTGCGGTTTAATAAGCCTGTGGTTAATATCGCAAACAGCTCTTTACGCCCTGTTCCAAGTCTTGGCGATCTCGAAAATTACATTCGTCAATATCACCTAACCTTTGTGCAAGTCCCACTTGCATAAATTCGCCTCGGAATAAAGAGTGCAAATGTCCCTAACGTTTGTCATGAAAATGAACCTGAAGCGCGCCTGCCTGGAAACATGCCGGCACGAATTAAACTTCAGAAGAAGTCTCGACATGCCGGTATCTATTGCCTTAATGTTCGATAAGATTTAATTACCATTACTTACCTTTTGAATAATTGCGTTATCCATATGTCCTTTCTGACAATTGTCAAGTCTGGACAGGAATCGAACTTAATTTTTGATTCCACTTTTATTATTTCTATAAGTAATACAAGCATAGTGTACCGTTACTCTATATTGGTGGAAGTTTCACTTTTTGACCGGCCAAATCGTGAGTGCAATCGTTCAGGAAATCTATCACGCCATCGGTTATGAAAGAATGGCAACGTGGTCGACCAGCAAGGTTGTTAGGATTTGATAATACTGATGCCTTAATGGTGGGGCTTGATAGCGAACCCGTTAACACATGGTAAGCTCTTTCATTAGTAGGTGTTGTGTCGATGACATGATTCATCATACAGCCCGGGCAGAAAAATATGTATCTGCCCGGACTGTTGATAACAGGCAAAAGTACGTTAAGTTCCGGTTCTTTTTCTTTAACAGCCACTGGGGCTGAGATAACTGGCCGCTTAAAGTATTTTAAGAGTGACCATAAAAAAGTACCTAAATTTTTAAGTAAACGACTCATTAGTTTCGAGAATTTTCTTGCCGGTTTCTTGCCAGATTGGCGGAATGATCATATCCGACAGGTGGCGAAAAACAGGAATCGCCCATTGCTAATCCATCTCGGTAAAAGCACCCTGAATTACACCTTTTTTCATCAGTAATACGGATGTAACCATGATTATAAGAAAAGCGTTGTATGCCGAAATAGTTTTTATGAGCAATGCCCGTAACCATCTCAATGAACTGAAACACCTCTAAAGACGCCAGGCTTGTGCTGAACGGAAAAACGTTTTCATTTCGTTTAAAGCTATGGTCGACTGGTAAACCCGAAAGATAGGTTGGATCCTCAAATAAACCATCCTTTTCTGTCGCAACATCGGATGCGTTGAAAGCCCCTATGCACTGTAAGCAAGGGCGTTCAGGTCCAACCGTTTGTAATTGCCAGTCTGCTCCTTCAAACTCTCCGCTATAAATATTAAGTTTGACTTTAATGCCCCCATCTATTACAGGAATTAAATGATTGTAAGCGATATGGTTTAAGACTTGCCTTGGCCAAGGTCGATCAACGCAACTAAATAGAACATCACAATCCAAAGCATGGCGGTAACCAATTTCTTCGGTAATTCCATTTAGAACTGCCCTTACGATTGGTTTAGTGGCAGTGGAAGCTTTCAATATCTGCCTTTCCATAACAAGCGCTTTCGGGTGGCCAACATCTTGGAGGGTGGCTCCGAGCAGCCTGTCCAGGTTATGTATCTGAACTTCATCAAAATCAATTAAAACAAATCGCTCTAAGCCCATGCGGGCCAGTGTTTCAGCAACAATGCTCCCCACACTTCCTAACCCTACGATGCCAACTCTCAATCGAGCTAAATTTGCGTGGTTTTCATTGCCCCAAACCGTAACCGTTCGTTTGTAGATTTCTTTGAATTCCGGTTTCGGTCGTATTCCATCGTGATAAGTCACCATCAGTTTTTTGCCCACAACTCTTACCGTCGAAGCCCACCTTTTTTCGTGCCAGTTATTGATATGTTCCCACACACGTGCGCTCCAAGCGTTATCAGTTCCGAGTGTAAGACCTACGAAAGGCAAACCTGTAAGCGTTTCGACAGTTCGCGCGTAAGTTCTTTCGGTTTTGAAGTCATCCTGACTCACGCCTTGCCAACCTGCATCAGGATGACTATGCAGCAATATCGCGCCAGATTTTTCTTCCATTGCAGACTTACAGACCCTTTTGAAATATTGCGGATTGATATCAACGTTGCCATGTACATCGCGATCCCCATCTTCTGGTAATATAATTTTATAAATCAACGCGGTGTAACGAAATTGGCCTATCGACGGTTTATACAATGCAAAAGCAACGTCTTCTTGCTTATCTTCGCGCAAAAGATGCCTGATTAAGTCGAAATTTAGTGTCGCTGGTATAGCAACACTAAATTCCTCATGATTAATTTTTTCTAAAGATTCCATTAATTTGACTCAATAATTGTGATGTAGGCGTGGTAGAACTGAGGATGAACCGATAACTCCAGTACTGCCATTCCGTTCCGAGTTTACTTACTATTACATTTCTGACGCCGGGCACGTTGCCAAAACCCACTAAATGTGGGTTTCTTCTTATATGAATTGACGCGCCTGTACTACGCGGAAAATCGGAAGGCGTTGGTATGGCTAAGTCCACAAACGTACCCTCAAAACTACCCGCTGGAATCTTGTAATCGGGAATTAAAGCATAAGTAGTGTTTTCGACATCTTTAATTAACGACGCCCGATCAAAGCCTAAACTTTTTAAGTCTTCAATCATTCGTTCGGCACCAAAACTCATGATACAGGAGTTGGTTCAATGTCAAACAATGTGAAATGCCGGATGTGCGACAGATTGAGTTCCTCATCAAGGTCTTTGAATTCTTTGAAACCGCCATCCTGTTTCTCAGCTAATAATTCTTTTAGCGGATCAACTTTAGCATATTCGACAAGAATAGTACGGACAGTTAAATGACTGTGCACCGTTTTAAAAACTGGCCTCTGATCGATAAAAAACTCATACAACTTTTCGGTAAGGAATTTTTCTACACCTAACTTGGAAAAGTCGATCACTTCCTTCGGGGCAACTGTAACTAACTTAACTTCACCGTTTTGTTTTATCTTTTGTTTTAACAAATAGTGTTCTTGGTTCTTGTTAGCTAATTCAAGGATTTTTTCACCAATCAGATGAGAGTGGCGCGTTTCATAGTAATCTCCATCAATTTTGATGCGATATAAAATTATTTTTCCTGGGTCATGCTCAGGATGTTCACTTCCTGCTAAAAAATATTCTTCAATATCTATGATTAGGATTACTTCTGCCGACTCTTCTCCATTTGCGGCATTAAGATGTTTATTTTCTTCTGACATTTTTTTAAATTTTTAAGTATAATATTATTGAAAGCAAGTTAAATACCCTTACAGACGTTCATCTGTTATTCGTAGGCTACTAAATAAAACAACTCGTTTTGCTACTTAAAAATTTAAAAAATAGGGTTTGCAGGCAGGAACGCCACAAAAAATGACCTCAGGGCTTGTGATTCTGAAAGTTCTGCCTATATTTGAAGTGTCAATTACAAATGAGGCGGACAGATAAGATTAGCAAGTCTGATCCGGTTTCAAAATCTTAGCCAAGCGGGTTTTCCTGCTTGGTTTTTTTATTATAAATTTATCTTAACAAATGTCAGAATATAAAATGGTTTTTGCAAATAAATTCTTACAAAATTTGTGTTATATTAAATAACTATTTTGTATATTTATAAAAGATTTTGATTACAAGGAATTAGACAGGCTTAAACTATGTTGAGTAATGAGCAAATAATAGTCTTTTACCAAAAAATTGGCGAATTAATCAAAGATTCACGAAAGTTGAAGAATATTAATCAAGAAACACTTTCTACTTATCTCGGTATATCCAGGGTGTCATTAGTAAATATCGAAAATGGAAAACAAAGAGCGCCGATCCACGTTTTAATTGAAATATCCGATTTCCTAAAAGTCCCTTTGAAAGAATTGTTGCCTCAGCTTTTCCCAAATATTGCAAATGATTTAGATGCGAATATTATTAATAAAATTCACAAAGAGACCGGATCAAGCCCCGACTCTGGTGAAAAGGCGATTGATTTCGTAAAGTCTTTTATTCTTAAAAAATAAAATCAACATACTAACACGATGTCCAGAGCAATCTCAAATGTTAAGTTTCGCCACATCTCTGATCTGACCTCCGAGTTAGTGGGCAAAATGAATATTAACAAACCTCGCATACCGATTGAGAAAATCGCAAAAGACCTTGGAGTCGCGATCGTTGAAACAGACTTGGGCAGCGAAATTTCAGGTATGCTTGTAATCAATGGCAATGATGCTGTAATTGCGCTAAATCCCATGCAAAGCGCTGAAAGAAAAAGGTTTACGATTGCACATGAGTTAGGGCACTTTATATTGCATAAGGAAAGCAATAGTAATGTATTCGTGGACAGGGATTTTATTGTTAAATATCGAAGTAATAAACCTTATTCAGAGCTGGAAATTCGACAGGAACAGGAGGCGAATGCTTTTGCAGCTTCTATATTAATGCCTCAAGAATTGATTATGACAGAACTTGCTAAAACTGAAGCTCAATCCGAATCTGAAGTAATCAACACTCTCGCAACCTCGTTTGACGTTAGTGTTCCAGCGATGACATATCGGCTTGTTAATTTGAATGTCCTGTTTTAGGATTCAAGTTGAATTGCATAGAGGCCATGCTACAATCTAAAATTAGCTTAATTTTAAAGTCGTAGATACGATACGAATGTATTGTCAGTAAATAGGTAAAATTCAAATGACCTTCAAAACAGTATCAAAGGCACTTTTTTGACTTCAACTGACATCCAATTATAGGTAAACTGCTTCAGGATAATTCCCCTACGGAATCTCACCCAACATCAGTCCAAGGCAATAAATGGGTAAAATTCGAATGATATTAAGATTGATCATCTTGAATTATTTTGATGTCATTTGAACCCAAAACTATGTAAATGAGGCTAATTTTATATTCTCGTCGGGAATTGAACTCCTGTCAAAAATCCAATAGTTCTTTTGGTTCAACATCAAGCGCTTTGGCAATTTTTAACAGAGTACTTAGTCGAATATCAACTCGGCCTTTTTCTATATTAATTAATTGGTGATGTTCTATATCCGCGATAAGCGCAAATTCTCTTACCCCGAATTTCTTGTCAGTTCTTAAAGATTCGATTTTCTTACCTAACGTTTCTTTAAACGTCTCAATTTTATTAGACATTAGTGAAATATCAGGTTACTTTCAAAATTTAATGGTACATAATTATGTACCATTAAAAAAATTGTTTTATCTTAGTAAATTATAATTAAAATCATTTTGATGATAGAATAATTATTTTTGCGAAACTTCACAATCAATAGAAGCATTCGCACTTAATACTCGCTCTGGGAAACTGGTAATTTCACATTGGAACGAGGTATAAGTGATTAATGCTCACGCCATAGGCGTGGGCTCACTTATTCGTTCCCGGTATACCAGTACCTCCAGAGCAGTAAGTTGGGTTCCACGCCTTATTTATTTTCGTGGTTCCCGCTTGCAAACGGTCTGTATGGAAGCGGTATTTGCACATAAGGATTTTAATTTTGAATTACCTCTCAAAGAGGTGATGGAGACCTTTTTTGGGGTGAATACGCCGGAATCGGTGAAGGAACTCTTCTTTAGGATGTTCCAGTGCTGGGTGACCAAAGAGTGCAATATCAAGGCCGAAATATCGGATGAAGAAATGGCCCTGTTCTTCGATCAGTTAACGGACCTGGTGGCCGCGGCGTACACGGTGCACCAGGCGAACAGGGCCCTGCAAACGGGGCAGGAAGGGGGCGGGGATGAGTAATTATCCGGTGCACTCGTGGCTGTTGCTGATCTGCCCGCCGGAGTGATGCTGGGATTGATCCGCATGTATTAGTCCAGTCAATTTTAACCTTCATTCAACACACATGAAAAAAATAATGCTATTCATAGTACTGGCTGCGCTTTGCCCTTTTTCCGGGGCAAGGGCGCAGGACAATAGTCAACATTTACCGGTAAATGTTGGCGGCAGGATGCCTGATGTCCGGATAACCCATATCATCAACGCCCGGTACAGATCGGCGAAGTTGTCCGATTACCGGGGAAAGCTGGTCATCCTCGATTTCTGGTCGTCCTGGTGCTCCTCCTGTATCGCGGGCTTCCCCGAGCTGAATGCTTTACAAAAGCGGTTTGCCGGCAGGATCCAGGTTTTCCTGGTCAACCCTGCAAGAGAAAATGACGCCGAAAAAAGTGTCCGGATCGTTATCGACCGGGTGAACGCCTGGTCGGACCAGCGCCTGGCCCTGCCGGTGGTATTGCAGGATACGGCGATAACGCGGTGCTTCCGGTTTCGCTCGGTCCCGCATTGTGTATGGATCGGCCCTGGCGGGGTCGTAGCGGCCATTACCGGCAAGGATGCGGTCTCCGCTGAGAATGTCACCAAAATACTGAACGGTGAAGACCCCAATTTGCCGCTGAAAGACGACTATGCCCATTAATCAACCTTAAAACCAACAACATGAAATCAAACTTTTATAGCTTGTTATTTGTTCTTTTATGTACCGTACCCCTTGCACAGGCACAGGCCCCGCTGAAAATTTACGGGGAGGTAAGCACGGACGATCATTTGCCGGTCGCCGGCGCGACGGTCATTTTAAAAAAGGGGTTGTCCAGTTCGGTGAGCGATAAGGAGGGCCGTTTTACCATCCTGCTAAAATACGGCCGGGATACCCTGCTGGTCACCCATATCGGTTACCGGGCGGCGGTCACCGTCATCCGCCCGGGCACCCGGTACCCGGTCCATGTGATGCTTGTTCCTTTGGTGACCGAATTAAAGGAAGTGACGGTCAGCACCGGCTACCAGGATATCCCGCTGGAAAGGGCGACCGGGTCGTTTTACAAGCTGGATAACCAGCTGCTCGGCCAGCGCGTCAGCCCGGATATTCTAAGCCGGCTCGACGGCGTAACCAGCGGGCTGCTGACCGACCACCACGATACCCAGCAGCAGCTGATCCAGGTACACGGCCTGAGTACCCTGAACTATGCCGCCGCATCGCCGTTGATTGTCCTGGACAATTTCCCCTATTCAGGGGATATCGGCAACATCAACCCGAACGATATCGAAAGCATTACCATCCTGAAGGACGCGGCGGCCTCATCGATCTGGGGGGCGCGTGCCGGGAACGGGGTGATCGTGATCACCACCAAGAAGGCGAAGGCCGGGCAGCCGCTCCTGGTCAGCTTTAATGCCAATGTGACGCTGGCGCCCCGGCCAAATTTATTTACCGCGAACCAGGTGCCTGTAAGCAGTTACATCGGCCTTGAACAATACCTTTTCGGGCGGGGTTATTACGACGCGGCGTTTTCCGATCCGTCTTTCCCGCCGGTATCGGGGGTTGCCGATATACTTAACCAGCAAAGGAACGGGCTGCTGACCGCTTCCCAGGCCGGCCAGGCGATCGGCCAGTTAAGGGGGCAGGACGTAAGGAACGATATGGAAAAATACCTGTATCAAAATTCCGTCAACCAGCAGTATTATTTAAACCTGGCCGGCTCGGGAAATAACGTCCGTTACCTGGTCTCTGCGGGATATGATAAAGATGTAACGAACTTAAGGGGCAACGGCAACGACCGGCTGACGATCCGGTCAAATAATGCCATTGACCTCAGCAGGAAATGGCAGCTGCAAACCGATCTGGTCCTTACACGGTCGGCCGCCGCCGCGAACAGCCCCGGCGGGTACGGCAGTTATAAGACCCCTTCCGCCGGCATTTCCCCGTATGCGCGCTTGGTTAACGCCGACGGTTCGCCGGCCGCCGTCGACCTGTATTACAGCAAAGCTTTTACGGATACCGCGGGCACCGGTAAGCTTTTGGACTGGAAATACCGGCCGCTGCAGGAACTGGCCAATAACGACAATACCAGCACCTCGGCGGATATCCTGTTAAATCTCGGGTCGTCCTACAAGGTTTTTACCTGGTTAAGCGCAGCGGTCAAATACCAGTACGAGCAGTCGTGGAACGACATGAACAGCCTGGAAAATATCAATTCCTATTCGGCCCGGGACGAGATCAACACCTATACCCAGGTCCTCGGCAATACGGTTACCTACAGCGTTCCCAAAAATGCGATCCTGAACACCGTGGGAACCATCGGCCGGCAGCAGGCCATACGGGGCCAGTTCAATATTAACCGGTCATGGCGCGGAAAAAACGAGATCTCCGCGATCCTGGGATCCGAGATCCGGGAAACGCAAAGCAATTCTACCACAGCGTTGACTTATGGCTATGATCCCAATACGTTAACCACCACGCCGGTTGATTTTACGCGGCAATACCCGACCTATGACGGCCTGTACGGGAACGCGTATATTTTTAACGGGACGAGGTTTGCCGAATTGTTGAACCGGTTCGTCTCCGTGTATGCCAACGGCTCCTACACATATGACGACCGGTACACGGTATCGGCCAGTGCAAGAAGGGACGCCTCCAATCTGTTCGGCGTGAGCACCAACCAAAAATGGGTGCCGTTATGGTCGGCCGGCGGCCTTTGGAAGATCAGCCGCGAAAAATTCTACGCGGTTTCATGGCTGCCGCAATTAAGCCTGCGCCTGACCTACGGGGTGAGCGGGAACATTTCCCCGAACGCCTCGGCGCTTACCCGGATCCAGTATTTTCCGGCGCCGCAATCGCCGCTCAACATACCGTTCGTCGGGGTGAGCTCGCCCCCAAACCCGCACCTGAGCTGGGAGCAGGTAAAGGACTGGAACGCCGGGCTCGATTTCAGCCTGGTGAACAACCGGGTGACCGGTTCCGTTGATTACTATATCAAGCATTCGGAGAACCTGATCAACAGCGTGCTCCTTGACCCGACGGTCGGCTTCCCCAATGCCAGCCAGAACTCGGCGGCTATCTATTCAAAAGGAATGGATGTGGTGCTGAATTCTTTGAACACGGACGGGAATTTCAGGTGGCGGACCACTGTCCTGTTTAATTATGTAAGTTTTAAAACCGTTAAAAACCTCAACCCGCCGTCCCCACAGGGATTTGTAAGCGACGGGACGTATATATTTCCGGCCCTGAATTACGACCCCTATGTCATCGCCAGCTATAAGTGGGCGGGCCTCGACCCGAAGAGCGGCGACCCGCAGGGCTATGTGAACGGGGCGGTTAGCAAGGATTACCGGGCGATCGAACAAAACCCGTTAAGCGCGCAGGTGATCAGCGGGTCGGCGCTGCCGCCGGTTTTCGGGACGATCAGGAACAGCATGGATTGGAAGCGGTTTTCCCTGGCCGTTAATATCACCTACCGGTTAAATTATTATTTCAGGAAGCCAACCACCAGCTATGCCGCGCTGATTACGACCGGGCAAGGTTATACCGATTATGACCAGCGTTGGCAGAACCCGGGTGACGAGCTGCATACGAATGTCCCTTCCTTTATTTACCCCGACGACCCTTTACGGGATTCGTTTTATCATTACGCGTCCGTCAATGTGCTCCGCGGGGACAATATTGAGCTGAACGATATTTACCTGGGCTACGACGTTAAAACCCGGAGGTTAAAATCGCTGCAGCTGTACCTCTATGCCAGCCAGATGGAACTTCTGCTCTGGCGGGCGAATGCCGCCGGTGTCGATCCGGATGTTTTGTATGGCGTAAAACCGCCGGTAAATTATGCCATAGGTATCAAAGCAACTCTTTAATGTATAAGAACATGAAAACAACAACAACCTATCTTTTTTTCCTGGGGTGCCTCTGCCTGGCGCAGGTCTCCTGCAGGAAATATCTCGGCGCAAAGCCGGACCAATCCATTACCACGCCCTCAACGATCGGCGACCTGGAAGGGATCCTCGACAACTACAACTTTGTAAATGCGCGCTATCCTTCGGCGTCGGAAGTGAGCGCGGACAGCTATTACCTGGTGCAGACGGACTGGAACAGCCTGAATGACCGCCAGCGTAATTTTTATACCTGGCAAAAATCGGATGACATCGGCGCGGATTACACTTCCTCGTACTCCGCCATTGAATACGCCAATATCATCCTCGACGCGCTGCCCAACATATCGGGCGGCAGCCCGCAGGAAAGAAATGGCATTGAGGGGAACGCCTTGTTTATCCGGGCGTCTTACCATTACGCGCTGGCGCAGCTTTTTGCAAAGGGCTATGATAAAGCGACGGCGGGCAGCGATCTGGGCATAGCCCTGCGCCTCACCTCCGATATTGCCGTGAAGCCGGTGCGTTCAAACCTGGCCGCAACGTATGGTTCCGTGATCACCGACCTGCAACAGTCGGTCCCTTTACTGCCTGCCGATCCCGGCGTCAAGTATAAGGCCGGCAAGGCCGCGGCTTACGGGATGCTCGCCCGGGTCTATTTGTCGATGAGCGACTATAAGAATGCCGGTTTGTACGCGGATTCGGCGCTTCATCTGTACAGCACGCTGATCGATTACAATACGGTCAACGCGAAAGCGGCGATCCCGTTTCCGCAATTTAACGACGAGGTTATCTATGATTCCAGGGCGCCGGCGCCGCAGGCCCTTTCCGCCGCAAAAGCGCGTATCGACACCGTGCTGTACGCAAGTTTTGCGGCGAGCGATCTGAGAAAAACGATTTTTTTTAAAGCAAATGCGAACGGGAGCCACGGCTTTAAGGGCAATTATACCGGCTTAAATAACGCATCGCTGTTTACCGGCATTGCTACCGATGAGTTATACCTGGTCAAAGCGGAGGCTGCCGCAAGGAACGGCGATGTCTCCGGGGCCTTACAAAGCCTGAACGCTTTACTGGTAACGCGATGGAAAACAGGGACGTATGCTCCCTACACCGTCACGGATGCCTCCCAGCTGCTCGGCCTCATTCTCCGGGAACGCCGGAAGGAGCTGCTCTTCCGGGGGCTGAGATGGACGGACCTGAGAAGGCTTAATAAAGATGCCAGCTATTCGGCGGTTTTATTACGGAACCTGAACGGCACCGCTTATACGCTGGAACCGGGAAGCCCGAGGTATGTTTTTGAGATCGACCAGAATGCGGTCAGCATCAGCGGCCTGGTACAAAATCCATAAAAGAAAAGGGGCAGCCGGCTGCCCCTTTTCTTTTTTAGTCTTTCATGCCGATATTTCCATCAGCAGCCAGACCATCGTCCTGCGAGGCCCAAAGGTTGTCTTGTTCGGCGGAAAATTCCCCAGGGTCCGGGGTGGTGCCGACATTGTGCGCGGTGGCCAGGGTTACTCCGCAAACGTCGGTTGTGCCGCTGCAGGGGTCGGCAGCGGTCGCGACGTAATTGTTAATATTCTGAATATCCGCCTTCTGTACGGAGCTGGAGGTATATTCATAGAAATTGCTGGTTAACTTTTTTGCGCCGGTAAATGCGCTGAAACCGATGGCCATAGCCCCTACGAGGAGGCCTAAGGCGATTTGTTTAAAATTTTTCATGTTTTTACTTTTTAATATTGGGTGAATGAATGAGCTGGATTGCAACGATGGCCAGCGCGATGAACGCGCCATTGAACCAAAGGTGCTCCGGCCAGCTTAATTTTTCGATGGCGCCGCCGCAGCGGCATGGAAGGTGCCTTGCCCATAACAGCATGCTGAGGATATAGCCGCTAAATAGGGTCATCAGCCCGGTGAAGGCATAAAACCCCTGTTTTATAAACCGCGGAATGATCAGCAAGGCCGCAATGATTATCTCAAGAATCGGAACGGCCCATGAAAGCAACGCGGCAAAGCCGCTTAATATAGCCACTTTTGCCAGGCCATTGAGAAAACGCTCATGATCCATGATCTTGGCAGAAGCCGTGTACACGAATAGAAATACACACAGTAAACGTATGCCGGTAATAAGCTTTGCTCTGACAGGGTTCATCATACCTTAATAAATGTCCATCTTTAGTATAAGGGTGGCTTCTGCCACCGCAGGTACGTAACCTGCGCTTTTGAATCTATACTCTTTGTCACTGCCTCCTCTTTTTGGTTAATTATAAATTACAAGTCAAATTAACCATGACTAAACACCGGAAACAGTAGTAAATGGGTAGTAGGATTGAATGTTTGCGGAATGATTACCTCATCAATGTAAATTATGACCTATGGACAGATTATCAAAGACAAAAATTAATGTCATCAGAAGACATTATATCACGGGCGGTTTAAGCGGCGCTAAGATCGCCGAAGCATTACATATACAACGCGATACCGCCTATCGGTATATCAACGAGTTTAAAGAAATTGAGCGCCTGTATCCGAAAAAGTTGAAGGACTTTACGTTCATGTTGCCGAAGCCGGCAAAACCCAACCCGCGATATAATGAACTTATTGCCGTGTTTCCCCGGTTAATCGAAAACGCTCAGACAAATGTATTGGAGATCGTCCGTCTTTGGGAGCAATATAGAATTCTCTATCCGGCCGGCTATCATCTCTATCACTTTTCGCGATATTTTAATAGTTGGAAACGCGAAAACAATGTTTGCAGATTCCACCATCGACGGGTAAAAGCGCTTTCTTCAGAAGATGAAACGGAGTTCAACCATTGGCGAAATTCAAAAAATATTCAGCTTTGGCGAAAAGCAGTTGTTATTTTAGATTCGTATAAATGCCGGCCTATGCTGCAGATTTCAGCCCAGGTGGAAGTCAGCGTACCGACGATGCTGGTTTGGATCAAACGTTTTACAGAACGCGGCATTAAGGCTCTGGAGCATAAGGACTTTACACCGGATCCAAAAAAGGTAGCATCCAACAAAATTAAACGGGAAAACCTGTTGAAGCTCATTCAGCAGACGCCAAAGGCATTTGATGTAAACCGGACCGCCTGGAGCCTGACCGCCTTATCAAGAACCTACGAAAAGGAATACCATTCGCCCTTGGGAACACACGCTATCAGTCATCATTTGCGTAACATGGGATACCAGTTTCAAAAATCAAGAGAGCGCTTAGTCAGCCCGGATAAGCACTTCCGGGAAAAGATGGATAGAATAACATCCATTCTGGCAAATTTGAAAGCTGATGAAAAGTTCTTTTCTATTGACGAATATGGTCCCGCTGTCGTCAATATGAAAGTCGGGTGGAGCTATGCCAAAGAAAATGAACCGAAAATCCTCTCCACCTATCTTAAGAAAAGCAAAGGCTGGTATATCCTGACGGCAGCGCTTGAATTGGGGACCAACCAAATTACCCATTTTTATTCAACCGTTAAAAACACGGCTGAAACTGTTAAACTTATCGAATTGCTTTGTGAGCAGTATAAAGGAAGCCGAACGTTATATATTTCCTGGGATTGCGCATCCTGGCATAACTCCAAATTGTTAAAAGACCGCATCATAGAAATTAACCGGAAAGCATATCGCGAAATACACCATACGCCAAAAGTTGTCCTGGCGCCATTGCCCTCCTCAGCGCAATACCTGAATGTGATTGAATCGGTATTCAGCGGCATGGCAAAATCGGTGATCCATAACAGCGACTATGGGGGGCTTGATGAATGCAAATCCGCTATTGATCGTTATTTTATGGAGCGAAATCAATACTACCTCGAAAATCCTCAAAAAGCGGGTAAAAAAATATGGGGCAAGGAAAACGTCCTGCCGCAATTTAATGAAGCAAACAATTGTAAGACAAAGCTGCGGCATAATTAACCGTGGGTGGCATATTCCTGCAACAATTCGGCTTTGATCAGATTCATGTCCTGCTGCATTTTTAAATAGAGTTCCTCATAATGAGCACACATATCAAATAGAGCGATTGCGTATCGCTTATACAGTTCTTCTTTATCCGGACCGGCGGTGTTTTTTAATTGATGAATAACATCTAATACCCTTAGATATAATTGCTTTGACTTTGCATTTGAAGTAATAACGTTATCGTTTGTTAAAGATACGTTGAAATATAAACTGATGAGGTTGAATTTCCAGTTATCATTATCCAGTTTTTCGAGATAATTGTTTAGTTTGACCATTTCCTTATTCAAGAATTCCAGGCTCGTTTCGCTCCTCGAGTTATTCCAATTCTTCCAGTAGGTTATATTCTTGCTGATGATGGCCATGCGCTCTCCGGTCATGTAGTAAAAGTTTTCACCGATATCGCTTTTCCGGCTTTTATATAGGTTTTTATGCTCGTTGTGATATTTTCTCTTTTCACTAAAATAGCCGAACAAGCCCGTTAACGTTTGAGTAAGGAGTGCACCCGCCAATCCGGAGAAGGCGCTGATTGCTATAAATGTTGAATTATCTGGCATATAAACAAATATACAGAAATCGTTTGTAAATACTAAAAATATTAGCATAAATTGCACTTGGCAACTACTTTTAAAGTCAGTGTGCAAAGAATTCGTAAACCCGATACAGCGACTGCTTCAAAGGCTATTTTAGAAATTGAAGACAGTATTCTTGCTATCCAGGCATTGGATAAAGACAATCAACCTACGGGCGATATTGAATGCGGTTGATTTCTTCTTTACTTCGATACTTAATACCGATTTATACGTCAAAAGCATAACGCAATCATCCGGTTTATTTTTGAAACAAAGATTTGTAGCTCACGAGGTTCCAAAATGTGGCTCAAAAATGGTTAATAATGAGCTTTATCCGGGGAGCTGGGAGCTCTATTTAACGGAATATCCGGAGCAGTAGGCTGCAGTCGGCTATTCTTTTACATATTGATCGCTCCAACCTTCGTTTGACGAGTTGCTGTGCATGATCAACTTGAATCTTATACTACTTAACTGGACAATTTTCCAGCTAACTCCGGAGCTATAGGTTACTGTCAATGCCTTCAGCGAATAGTTGAACGAGCCGGCGTTAAACACAGAGGTTGATCCGGTTGTTGTTCCGCTGAAGTTTAATTCATTTGGATTAAGGTCCACCGGAAAAGAATTTATTCCGGCGACTGACTTACCATTAAATACGGTGTCTATATAAGCTTCTCTTTGCCATTTACCCGAAATCCATGTTGTCGACGAGGTATTCGCGGATGTACTGCTTTTTTTACAAGAATAGATGCTTAAAATGATTAGTGAGGCTAATAAAAGTTTTTTCATATTAATTGTTTAAAGCAAAGTAATAACAAAATTTCATTTCGCATAGGCCTTAAAATAATTTATTCAAGTTGGTTGCATTGGCCAAGGCCGCTAGTCTTGGGCGCGACAAAATTTATTTCAAAAAACTGGTACCAGACTTTTTATAGACTTTTTGAGATTGGTGTGAACAGCGTCAGCCCCGGTAAAGAAAAACTTGTAATGTTACACTATATATATTGGAGAACGGAAAGTATAAAGTATTGGAAGATGATCTTGACCTCGGTCTACATCAGACCGTCACAAAGTATTCCCCCGATGCACAATACCGTTTTTTAATCGAGCTTATAAACATGTACAGCAAGGGATTGCACAATTATGCAATTTTCCATGTCACTGTTTTCCAAAAAGGTGCGCAGATGATGAAAAATATTTACAATGTGCATGAATTAGATACTACTTCCTGAAACGTATGATATTATTAGATAATAAAGGTGTCATTGCTGGACGGTATAACTGCCATCGCTTGTCGCTTCAATAGTGACCGTACCATCCCACGGTGTGGCAAAGATATTCTTGCTCACCGTGATGTCGCGGAATATCTTCGCCCCGTATCCGGCCTTTTCTTTTACCGCAATAGTGCGGTTGCCGGGAATTACCGCTGACAACAGGTCAATGGTCTGGCCGCCGGGATGGCCGTAGGTGTACGTGGTGAATGCCTTTGGCGGCGGCCCGATGCCATAGTTCCACTGCCCACAGGAAATGACTGCGTACAGCGGCGTGACGGCGTTTAGATAGGCCGCTGTCGTCGCGTTGACAGAGCCGTGATGCCCTACACGCAGCACGTCGACGTCGAGGGTACCGCTTGCGGCATAATAGTTCATGACTTGCTGGATGCCATCGGTCTCGAGGTCGCCCGTAAACAGGAAAGATGCTTTGCCAAAGACCACTTTGATCACCAGGCTGTGGTTATTGCCGTCATTAAACACCACTTTCGACCAGCCAACCGGCATATGGGCAAACCGGCCCGATAGCACGTATATCTGCGGCGTGACCACAGAACAATGCAAGGGTTCGATCGTGTCGTTGGTGATCCCCCGGTGCTGCCCGTCCGCTGTCGCCTGCTCATAGGAATAGCTGGTGCTGACAATGTGCAGCCTGGCCGCGTTTTTTTCCAGCCAAAGCTGGTTACGCCTGCCGGAACCCGTCTGTACGCCATTATCGATATATTCTCTGACATGAAAATCGGCCACCACGCTGTCCAGCGCCAGGTTATGGTCGATATGACAATGCGTGACGAACACCAGGTCGAGCGTATTGTTCAAATCCCTCCTCCGGGCGAAAAAGTTGCGCAGGTATTGCAGGAGCTGCTGCTCATAATTGGCGTCCTGCGCACCGGCATCGATCAGGATGGCGCCGCAGGGGAATTCGAGCAGGGTAGCGTCAGCCTGGCCGACATTGATAAAGTGGGCATACATAGCCGCCTGCGGCAGGCCCTGCCCAAAACCCCCGGTCTGAAAGAACGAAAAGATGAGGGCAAGGCCTACGGTTTTTACAATGTTTTTCATGGATTAGGGTTTGCCGCCGCCGCTTTCGCATTGTTGTTTTCCGGCGTTTTAGCTCCAAGATAGGAAGCCGAACTGATACCAGCCAGGAAAAGCAAGGTCGTAGAGAACTCCGGCATCGTCTTATACTCGATGGTGAAGATTATGAAATAGAGTCCCAATACCAGGTTCCAGGCAAACGCCTGAATGCGCTGAACGCTGTAACTCGTGCCGTCGCTCAGTACATCTTTAAAAAAGCTTTGGTGCTGCTTGACCGGCACCGTTGGATTAGCGCTGGCAAAACTGCTGTCGACGATGTAGGCGATCCCGGTGGTCGTGACGCTGATGCCGATCAGCAGCATTACCGATGGATTCAGCGAGCTGGTCATGTCGGTCAGCACAAGACAATAGATAAAGGCACCGATGACCAGTGTCGTCCAGAACATCAGCTGGGTGAGCGAAAGGCTATAAACCCCTTTTTGGGTAGGGTCATAACCCGCAGCGGTGGGATCGGTAACGATACCCGTCATATCCATCAGCACATTGGTTCTGAGCGCCAGGTAGATAAAGCCGGCGAGGATTAGCAGATAAACACCCAGCCAGGCCCAGAACTCAAAAGGCCAGTAATAAACGATCTTGATCTTTTTGACAGCTGCTGTCGGAAGCGCTGACATCGTCTGCCAGCCGATGGATGCGTCCAGTACCGCGAAATTATTGGTAGACTGAGCAGTTTTGGAGTAAAAATAATGCCAGGCATACTTCGTCGAGTCATTCCGGGCCAGCAACAGCCGGACCGTGTCGACCTCCGGCAATGTGATTTGCCCGCTGTTGAGCTGCAGGCGGGTGGCTTTCCGCTGCCAGTCAGCGCATATCCCGGTCATTTCGATGCCATTCACATACAGCACGACCCGCGCATTATCCGTCGGCTTGGTGTTCAGGAAAGCCTGGGGATTATGGACAGCGAATGAAAGGTAATTGCCTGGATAAATGACAACCACGCTGTCTTCGTGCTTTGCGTTCCTGGCCTGTATGTCGCCATCGTAATCCGATTTGATCAGCGTGACAACCGGAAGCGGCAGGTTTTTGACACTTGGTACGGTAGTAGGTACTTGGTGCGGCCCTGCGGTATCCAGCACCTGCTGATTTCGGGCAAGTGTCGTGTTGACTATGCCAAACGCGAATAAAAGACCCAGGAAGATCGGTTTCATAATTGTGATGGTTAATAGGTTGTGTGTAAAGTGATTACACTTATAAAAATACTATAAATATTTTTGAAAACAACAATATTTTGGACAATTATTTGTCCTTCAGGGCGGTAGGGCCGAAGAATATATGGCTTAGAGTTCCTGTAGGGTCATGAATCAGCTTTGCTGTTTTGAGACTAGCAGGGGCTTATGCCAGTTCAGAAAACCCAGCTGGTGTTTTCGACGAACCGTTGAAATGCAGTGGCGATTTAGATTTTAATAATAGAGATCAGTAGACGATAAAATGAAAGGCTGATTTTTAGCCAACTCGTGAAAATACACCAATATGATGAACCTCGATACCGGATTTTTCCGGATGAGCAATAGCTTTCAGTAAATAATCGTCACCGGCCCGCTGAATTTTTGTTTATTGTTTTTTGCGCTTATGGTATAATAATACACGCCGGGGGGCAGTTTACTTCCCTGATAGGTGCCGTCCCACGCCGGGCAATATCCCTTGCTTTCGTAAAGTAAGCTACCATAGCGATTATACACCCTTACTGAAACCGTTGCGTCATTCTCCAACCCGCCAACCACCCACAAGTCGTTCATGCCGTCGCCGTTTGGCGTGAAGGTGTTTGGAATATGTACATCAGGGCATTGGCTCGCAACGATGATCTGTTGCGTAGCTGTGCATCCATTGCTATCAGTTACGGTCAGGCTCACAGTTTGAGGTAAGTTCACCGAATACGTTTGTCCTGTCGCCATTCCGTTATTCCAGCTATAGGCTGCAAAACCCGGCGGAGCGGTAAGCTCAATGGTTTGCCGGGTAAATGTGCAAAGGCTGGTATCTTTTACATTCAGCGTTGGGTTTGGTAAAAACTGAATATTGATGCTGGTGTCAGCCAGGCAGCCCGCCTGCGAGGTTACGGTGGCCTTGTACGTTCCTGAAGCGGTAACCCCGATTTGACTGCTGGTCTCGCCGGTTGACCATTGGACAGTGCCCCCTGTGAAGCTAACTTTTAAATCAACCGTTTGCCCGTCACATAATGTTGTTTTCACTATTTTTTCAATGGCAACGGTTGGCGGCGCATTAAAGAGTAATGCGTGCACAATCGAAGATTGCGAACAATTCAGTTGATTACTGGTCACTATCACACTATAATTTCCGGGATTTATGGTGGTAATGGAGGTTAGATTCTGATCGGAAGCCATTAAGCTGTTATCCCGGTACCAGTTTATGGTATAAGCCGTGTCCAATGGTATATTGACCGAAAGCGTAGCATTGTCGCCTATACAATAGGCCGGTTTATCGGATTTAATTACAGGTGTTGGAACTTTAATAAAGTCAACCTGTACCGCTTTTGATGGCACCCATGATCCGGCACACGCGCTGGCTTCAACTTTATAGCTCCCTGTATTTGTAATACTGAGTGCAGCTGATGTGTCGCCGGTTAATACATTGTCTTTATACCAGCGGTAACGATAAGCGCTGTTCTGTGTAGCCTGCAATATCACTGGCGTGCCGTCGCAATACGTTAATTTGTCAGGATAGTTAAAAGAAAACATTGGCGAGGGCGTAAATGCCAGTTGGCGGGTTAAAGATGCCTGCGTACAATTTGAAATCGTGCTGGCCAATACAACGTTATAATTTCCGGCTGCTGACGTTTTTATTGTGGTTTGGTTTTTAAACTGCGGCACTATCGCGCCATCCCGGTACCAGTTAATGTTATAGCTCGCGTCCCGGGGAACATTTACGGTGAGTGCGGCCGTATCTCCTGCGCAATAGATCACTTTGTCCATGGTAACTGAAGGAACAGGTAGTGTAATAAGATCGACTTCGATTTCTTTTGACGGCACCCACGAATTTGTGCACGCGCTTAACTCCACTTTATATTTACCGCTTTGCTTCACGATAAATTGGGATGTCGTATCTCCGTTTAAAACGCCGTTCGTGTACCAGCGGTAACGGTAGCCGGGGTTTAAATCTGTTTTGAGGGTATCCGGCACATTGTTGCAACGCTGGATTTTACCGGGGTAATTAAAGGAGAAAACAGGACCGCTGGTAACCGTTACATTTACATGATTGGTTTCTACATGGGTCCCTTCACAGGGGTTATACAAGAAAGCATAATAACTTCCGGTCGCTTTTATGGACAAGCTTGTATTGCTTTCATTGTTTAATGGAGCGCCGTCTTTAAACCATTGTATGGAGTTGGCGCTGATATCCACATTCGTTTGAACAATAACGGAGTCGCCCCCGCAAATATGCTTGCTTAAAGTGTCAGCTGCCGGGTCTTTAAATCCGATGGCGTTAACCCTGCTGGTATCGAGATAGGGTTTATAGTCTGGTTTAATAAGATAAAAACCATCATTTGTAGCCACCCAGATGCCGTCTTCGCAAATGGGTTCAACCAGATATTGCGCGAGGTACGCTGCCGAGTTGACTTCAATAAAATTAATCGGGATGTTGCCCAGTGCGTCATAATGAAACAGCGTGATGTTATCCAATGTCGTGTCCAGTCCTGCATGAAGGAATGAATTACTATAATACAGGCCTTTATCGGTACCTACCAATAAATTTTCTTTGGCCTGGCTGTTGCCAAAAGCGGCGAGACCATAGATATCGGTTATCTTATTGACTTTTATGTTGTCGAGATAATGTTTGTAGGGGCTTAAAAATGGGCGCGCATTCCTTCCCTTTGCCTGGAACATGCCGTTCGCATTGCCCCAAAATATGTCCGGTGTGAAATATTGGGGTTTGGGCAGCTGATTTTCGGTAGGATAAGCGGTAATGATGGTATCGCCAAACGGCGGGCCGGTGCGAAGCACGGCGTTGTAATAGGGGCCGGCACCCATCATAGTAGACAGTACCGGTATAAGATTCACACCCGTTGTATCTAGATTGTCACGATCTAAAAACATTTGGTTGCGATAGGTGGCGGAATATATTTGCGACGGCAATTCACCATTCCAGGTAATTATGCCGGAATTATAACTGTAGCGGTAAAACCCTTTGTCCGTAGCGATCAGAAGTGCCGGACGATCAACAAATCCAAAAGTTCCTTCGGTGGCTGATGACGAAGCATCAATCGCCCTCACATTGCCATGGAAATTGTAATTATTTAGCGCCGGGAGGTAATTTATTTGCCCGTTTTTGTAGTTTACCATCAGGGCGGTATCACTATTCTTAATGGCAATCGTAACCATATTTGGATTGATGCCGGCAATATCGAAAATCTGGTAATTACTTAAGGACGAAAACTGCACAGTGTAGTCATCCAATTGTTTGGTAAGGGTGTTTAAACGATATAATCCGTTGTTCGACGTTAGTATCCACATATAGCCATCGTCAAAATCCCGGCTCAGTTTAATAACGCGTTGTCCGGACAAATAATGATCCGCTAAATAAAGGTCGACCCCTGGTTGGCTTTGTGCCCTGGATGACAAAAATAGGAGTACAAGAAAAAATAGTTTAAAAAGGGGACGCATTTACACCGCCAATATACTAATTGCTGGTTAAAATTTAATACTTAAGCAAAAGCACCCAGTTTGGCTAGAAATTGGAAAGGGCATTCTTATTAAATCGCTTGTTTACAAAGTTTACGAAAAGTATATCTGCTTAAACACACGTATGCGCTTTCTTGTGATTTTAAAAGTAGTCAACAATGATCTAGTTGTGTTACCTGGGGGCCTGCATGCGAGGGGAATGGAATCAATGGACTGGTGCAAAGGATCGCGCAATTATGCCGTAGTTCCTTGCACCGCTTTTGAATGGGGCGGTGTAAGCCGGATAGCTTTCATGACTTTTTATTTTGTTTTAGTTCCAAATAGTATAAAAGTCTTTCTGTAAGGCGCGTCGCATTTCTTTCTCAAACCTTTATTCATTCTTTAGAAATTCTTGATCTTTTAATGGTATGATGTGCCTAGAACGAATTAAATTATTCTATTGAGGATATTTTTAACCTTTTCAAAATTAAGCGCTGGGTATTTACCTTGAAAGGCATATTAAAGTTAAGGATGGTGCAATTTCGATTGATTGCGATCAGGCTATTATTGTAAGCATTCTGCGGGACGTCGTGATTATTGATCGCCAATGTAGTATTGTAGATCATAATGCCTATGCCCTTTTAAGTAAGCCATATTGACTAATAAATTCCACTTTCAATGATGTCCCTATGACATCATTTCAGAGTTAAGGGACACAAAGAGATGGTCGCAGAATGATTTAGCTGCCAAAAGCGGCATTGGAGAGTGATGATTGGCAAGTGTGAAGGTGAAGAAGCTGTACCATCAATTGAAGTGGCCAGAAAGATCGCCCAAGCCTTTGATGTATCATTAGATTATCTGGCCGGTGAGGTATTAATGCTCACTTTGATGAAAACGGTACGACGCGTGCAGGATATTGAAGATTTAAGCTCGTCGGTTAATGAAAGCTGTTTTTTTGATTAATACTATTTTACGGGATACAGAATCACAAAAGGCTTATGCCCATTAAATAGCAAAGCCCGGCGCTATTTGGCCAGGCTCCGTTTCTCTTTCTTGCTTCTCTATAATGTAGGCGCAGGCTACTTGCTAAGCCAACCGTAGCTACAATCTGCGGGGACAGCGGGGTTGCGCTATTTATATACTGGAACAGTTATATCTATTCCACCGCCATGATCCAACGGATTAAATTCCCAGATGTATATTTTCTTTACTTGACCTAAATTTAATGAAGCTGATAGTTGATCAACATTGGTATTCAATATTTTGAATGTCCAATCCATATTCTGATTAAGACGTAATCTATTGACTTCAATAGTTTTAAATTCCAACCTGTAATTTCTATATAGGAAAAATGCGGTGACTGTATCTTTTGAGAAATCTGGTAGAGTCAAGAAATTTCCATTAACCTTTGCTTCTAACTTATTGTTTTTTTCTAAGAAATATATTCTAAACTCATTCTTTATATTTATGTTCTTATCATCAATTCGAAAATGAATAGTTAAATTATACTTTGACTTACTACAGTTTGAATTGACAATAATTATAAAAAATAATAAGTAACGAATAATCTTCATGATGTTTACGGTTTAGTAAAAATAAATGTATTTAAAGGAAATGTTGCTACTTGATTACCAGAATGATCATATATACGCACGGTCTTATCGCCTGCACCTAAAACGTAATTCCTAGTAATTGAGCCTGATCGTTTACCATCATGTCTAATATCAGCATTTGATGCTGACTGTTGATAAGATTCTCCTTTTCCTGTAGTTACGTCAAAAATGCTCCCTTTAGGATGAACATGAGATGTAAGATTAGGTACATACCCTTCAGCTACTGTACTTGGATTAGCAGGGACCGTGGTTTGAACGCCTAACCCATCTTTTTTCATACCTGGGTCGCCCTCCCCGGGTGCTGCTCTCACTACATGCTCCTTCCGTCAGCAGCTGTGCCTGCAGTTCCGCCCTCTTCGTGAAACCCACCAACCGGATCTCCAACTGCTTTATTGGCGTTGTTTGAATCCGCCACTGCTTTACCCATTTCTTGTCTAACACCATAGCTTGATAATTCTTCAGCCGAGCCAATGGTACTTGGTTTAACATTTCCCTTGTCCGCTGATATCTGATCCAGTTCCTCCTGAGCCGTAACTACATACATTCTATGATCATCAATATGGTCAGTTCCGACTTTCTCACGTTTCTGGTTATAATAATCACCTGGAACCATGCCATCAGGGTCTTCAAACCTGATAGGATTATCAAAGCTATAATTGTAAGGCGAGTACCTACGCATCATCTCCGCCATCGGGTCAATACTCGTCCACCTTGCTACCACCGGATCATAAAAACGTGCGCCATAATCGTATTCTGTCAATTGATCCTGTAGTTCTTTTTATTATAAAGATACTTATTCCCTGCATTTTGCTGCCGGTGAATGTTTAGTCCAAAACGATAATAATCGTCTTCGCCCACTTTGCCGTTTGTCTGGTCGAAGGTTATCCGGTTGTTGCCCAGCTGGTCGGTCAGCGTATATTCATATTTATAAGTTCCGGCAGAGTTTATCGTGCGTCCTTCTTCGGTTTGTATAAAGTCTATGGCTCCGTTGGTGTATTGTATCCTGCTTATGTAATCAGTCGCATTGCCGCTGCTTATTTTTCTGAGTTTATTTCCGTGTGCATCTACAAATAAGTAAGGTTCACAGCCGATGCGGCAACCGTTCGCGGCAGGTTGAGCATATAGGTAAGCTTGCACCCTGGTGCCGTCGGTTTGAAGATTTCCGTTGACATCGTAAACATTTGTCCCTGGTTTAAAGCCGCTTAATGTGGTAAGCCGGTTACGGTGTAGCTATAAGACAGCGTTCCGTAATTATTTCTCTGAGGCTTTGTATGTTGCTGTTCACGCCTTTGGATATCCTAGTTTCGCAGCAACCCCGTAATGTTGCCGTTTTCATCATAGGTATCGTGTAAGGGCAATTACCCTCAGCGACAATTCCAACTCAATACATGGGTTAGGTTGGGCGTAATGAGTGATCATTGTATTGCTATGAAAACCGACTAACAGTTAGATAACCTTATGCCATACCATTGCAATTAACATACTTAATGCCGCAGGAAAAAAAATATATGAAATACATATCAACTTTTCGACTTTCCTTTTACTATTATCAAACGATTTATATTGTTCATAAATGTCCTCGAATTTACGATCTTTAATCAATGCCAAGTAATGTATGTAGGAGAGTAAAATACAAACTACAATAATCCCAATTATAGAAATAGTCGGAAAGTTTCTATTAAAAACATAAAAGTATAGTATTTCAACAATTATCGCCAGCCAACAAAAAGTGCCCGCTATCATTAATCCTAATGCATCAAACCAAGGAGTTTTATTCACCTTGTTTTTACCGTCTAAATATTGTGTATTATAAATACAATAAAATATATATTTCATCCTCTCTGTTATTTATGAATATGATCCCATATTGTGTCAAAAACCATTGTTCCATTGTTGTAACCAAATTCCACTGCATCTATTATGTATGATTCAGGAAAGGCAATTTTAAGGCCCCAAACACCTAATTGTCCTGCCATTTCTAATCCGTCTTTCCAATTTGGGTTCTTATAAAAATTGACGGCATGATTAGCAAACCCGACTATTCCTGCAGCAACCCCAAGTTGTTTTAAAATGGGAACCTCCCTAACCATTTGCTTCCATCCAACCCCTGCTACTGCCTGAGCACCGACTATCGCATCTGTTGTAAGATTTAAAGATTTATCTAATACTTCTGAAACATCAAATGCTTTACCATTACTTTCGCTACCCCCCTGATTGGCATCACGTAATGATCCTACAACGGTACTTTGCGCTCCGCCGTAAAAATGGACAGCTGCAAAAGTTCCACTTACGTTATTAATTGTAGTGGGTTGTCCGTCTGAGGTATGGTAATAACCACCTATAACACCATTAGCATCGGATCCGGCTGACCCCTGTAGTATATAATCGCTATTAATGATAGCAGTAGCAATAGATCCGTTATCACCGCTGGTTTGCCACTTATTATAGAGTCCAGCAATTTGCGTACTGTTTAAGTCGGCATGAACGTCCGGTCCACTCGACTTTAGATAACTTACGGCATCGGTTAAAACGTCGTTCAAAAAGTTATTATAGTCGGATTCTGCCGAATAAGCGCTTACATCAGACGAAATTGAACTAGCCCAACCAAAAGCGCCGCCGCCACCGCCGGTGCCAGAAAGACCGTCAAAAAGGTCGTCTCCAGGCATACGATTAGTACCATCGGTCAAACCGGTAACATAGGAAACCGGGGGCGAATATTGATATTTGGTATTTCCCAAAATATCATTAAACATGATCGGGTTATTACCCGAGTAATTGTACGTAGTGGTTGATTCGTCTTTCTCAGGCTCGGGGTCAACTGCAATAAACCGGCCTAAGGCCGCATCGTAGTTGCGGTAAAAGGTCTGATAATAATCCGGCAAACTGGTATAATCGTTCTGCCATTCACTGCCGCCATTGTATAATTGCTTATTTGGCATGCCTGGTATTGACACGGCACTTATCATGGTCATGCCGAAGGCGTAATAGCTGTTCTCCTGGCGTATTGTTGTCGTGCCTGAACCGCTATCTTCAAAGCTTAAGCGGGCGTTTCCCTGCTGGTCGGTAATCACATATTCAGGTTTTAATGCAGATCCGGTATTGCGCACCCTGCCTTCCGGCATCGATGCATAGCTGATTGTACCGCCAATATACACAAAACCGTCAATATAGTCCGTTGTCGCTTGTATAGTGTTGTTATCGTACTGCTGCTTACGGATCAGCGTACCCGAGGCATCGTAGGTATAATTAATAAACCTGTTGGTGGCCGTAGTAACTTTTATCGTGTCGGTGCGGTTTAATACGTTATAACTGATATGGAGCCCTTTATAAGGGTCGGTCTTTAAATTGCCTGCAGCATCATAAGCATAATTGCCGGACCCAGCCATAAACCCTGAGGCGTTGCCCGAAGCATCAGCGACCGATTGCAGGCGGTTGGGGTTGGTGCTGTCGTATGTGTAAGTCAGGTTATCGATGTTGGTATGGGATGATCCCCCGACCGTGGACGAGTTTCGCAGCAACGCTTTAATGTTTCCGTTTTCATCATAGGTTATACCGCTTTCGTCAAAACCTCCGCTATTTAATGTGAAATTGCCCGCATCGGTTGCCAGCCTTTCCGCATAATTCGCGGCGGTAATGCGGTTTAATACATCGTAGCTGTACTTATAGCTGCGTTCGTTCGTATTCGTAGTTCCCGTCCCATCCTTGGTCATCCACTTAACGCCGGTCACTCTCCCTGTAAACGACGCCGTGTTTCCGATCGTAGCATCCGCCTGGTCATAAAGCAGCTGCATCCCGAATGCGGCGGCACTGTATGTACCGGTGAGTTTGTTGCTGTTGATCGTTAGCAATTGTCCGTGTATGTTATATAAATAATCCAGTGACTGCAGGTAGCTGCTGCCCGAGGTATTGCCCAGCTTTTTGTTGATCAGCTGCCCCAATTCGTTATAGCTGTAAGCCGCAATCCTTATCGTTGTCTGTGAATTATATTTTTGGTCGACGGCAATCACTCGGCTGTTATGTGAATCATAGGTTGGTGTCGTAATGATCGTGTTGCTGCTTGACGTTACTTTTACTACTTTGCTTACCAGGGCCTTGCCGGTAAAATCAGGCACCATGGTTTTGGTATCGGTCAGCGTATTAAACGTATAATTAAGCTGGTTGTTGCTATACACCTGTATAACGTTTCCCCGTTTATCATAAAAATACGCCTTCGTCAGCCAGATATTGCTAAAGCCGGGGCCCACGCTACGTGTAAGTGTGATGGTGAGCAAACCGCGCGTAAGCTTAGTTGATGTTGCCTCGCCGGTCAGACCCTGGGACTGGTAGGTATAAAGGGCGCTGCCGCTTTGCGTAAGGTCGTAATCATCATAATAACTAAAGGCCAGCGGTGTTATATTCGTTGTCGGGAAAATGTTGTTCGTGTAATAATTACTAAAACTAGCGGAGCTCGTGCGTGTTTCGTACCAGGCTGTACTGTAGCCGGAAAGGCCGGAAACATACGATTGCATACCCGTTCTGCTAGTGTCGGCGGGACTGGTATCGGTATATATACCCTGGCTGATCGCCCGGCCCTTGGCATCATACTTAACATAGTTCCATTGGTTGCCCGCCCGCAAGTTTCCATCCTGCATCAGAACTGGCCGGTTCAATGGATCATAAACAATATACATCACTGCTGCACCGGGCACCGTTTTTTCAATCAATCGGCCCAGGCTATCGTACACATATTTGAAAATAAGATGGCTAACAGCCGTTTGGGTGAGCGTATACCCGTTTACTAGTATTAAATGCGAGGCCTTTGGCGGCACAACGTAACTGATCGCACCGGCGTTATTGTAAATGTAATAGGTATAGTTATACGCCGAGCCTGAAGCCAGCTGTTTTTTTAGAACCACCCGGCCCAGTTTGTCTTTAAAAACAAGCACTTCACCGCCATCGGCGTCTGTCGCATCCGTGACGGACAATGTATTAGCACCATAGGTACCTGAAAAACTTCCATCGGGGTATGTAATCGCCACACTGTCCGTAATGGTATTAGGGCGGTAGATCATTGATTGATAATGCTGGCCGGACCCAACCTGGAAGCCCGCACCAACGCTGCCCTGCGAGAGTATTCGCTGGATCGGGCTGTTTTCAAACAATTGCTGACTATACGGACTGGCGTCATGCGCCACTTTATCGGACGTTGTAGTATAGTAAGACCCCTGGCTGGTGAGGGCACCTGAACGGTAACTGCCGCTACTGTCCGACTCCAGGTAGGGCAGGTAGCTTTTAATTTGCCTGCCCAGGGTATCATAGGCAACTGGCGCAACGACATCCATACCGGTGTTCGCTCCTGACTTTAAGGCTACCGTTTGCACCGCACGCCCGAGCCCGTCCATGTAATACCGCACAGTTTGCTTATTGTTAATTCCCAGCCCGTCTATTTGGCCTTCAGTAGCCACGCCGCTGGTCTTTATAATATCTACCTGGACAAAAGGTACTGACTGGGCGCTTGCCTTGTGGCTGAACCAACCTACCAATAGCGTCAGTCCTATATTCTTAATTACTTTATGATACATTGCGTGACAGGTTAACGATCGTTAATGTGATTCGTTAAATGTTAAAAAGAACAATTCGATGTGTTCAGCGTTAAATTGAGCTGGCTGGAAGTTGATAAATCTACGGGCGACAACGTGCCGCTTGCGCCCGAGCTCCTTGGCCAGCAGGCAATATCTGATCCATTGTTAAAGTTAAGGCTGTTCCAAAGCGGCAGGTGGGAGGCCCGATCGTCAGGGATACGCTGTAATTATCCTGGTAAATACTTTGTCCGGCATGGAGGTCGGATTCTGTAAATGTATAGGTATGCGAGACTCCGGTAAATGTGATCGAAGTTATATTACCCCGGGTTGGGTCGCTTACATTATTTGTGTAATATATAGGTATCAAAACCGGCGGCGGCGAAGATACCGTAAACGTTGTTGTCAGCGTTTGCGTGGGGAACAAAAAAGATGTCAACGTCACTTGAACGGTTTTTGTGCCCGTACTAGTATATGTATGGGTTGGCGCTTTTGCCGTTACACTGGAAGAACCGTCCCCAAAAGACCAAACTGCTGTCAGGCCATCCTGGAAACAATCGGGGAGCCCGCTAACTGAAAAACCAGCTGGGGTACCCGTATATATACTTACAGGGTTAGAGATGAATAATGCGGTAAAAGTCGTAGAAGAACCATAATTAAGATGATACGCATTCCGGCTTACAATGTTTTTGTCCTGGTCATAAGTTACTTTTGGGCGGTTAAAACTATCATACGTAAAATAGTTGGAGACACCGTTTGTATTTGTGTGAGCCGTCGGCTGGAAGGTAACCGGATCATAGGCACTGGTGGATATCTCGGCTGCATCCGGGTAAAAGGATACGTCATCGATCAGGATAGCAACATTGCTTTGAAACTGGGCCGTAAACGACGTGGACATATTGGTCAGTGACATTTTCTTTTCATAATATCGCCACTGCCCCAAGGCTGCAGCGTAACTGATGGTATCGGTATTGGTATTGGAGCCGCTGGTGAGTGATATGGTGAGGGTGCCTGCTGTTGCCGAATTAATCCAGATGGAAAAGATATACTTGCCTGCGAGGAGATTTTTGTTGACTGTTCGCGACATTGCCGTCGATGCGGGAAGAGACAGCGAATACTGGCCGGTGCGGCTGTTCGCGGAATATGTATAGCTGGAGGCCGTAAAGCTCACCGGCGTGATGTCGCTGTTGAAATCGTTATAGCCGATTTCATCGTAACGTGCATTGGCAATAGAGGCCACGGGCGAACCTGAGATGTGATCGGTTATGAGCGTTTGCACATGCTTATTGTTATCGTCGATACTTAGCGGAAAGCCTGTAAAGTCATACGCCAGGTCGTTTTCGACCGGAACATAATTCGCATCATTGACAAACGTTCCGCCTGAGATTGATGACGGAATAAAGCTACCTCCGTTAACGGAAACAAACTTTAATGTTTGTACGGGCAGATATAAATAAGCGCTGCCGGTAGGATTAAAGGTTTTATACTTCATCACGTTACCGGCAGTCGTTAAGGTTGTTCCGCTTTGCGTCACTGTCGTATACGTTTCTACAGGCGCATTGATGTTTAACTGCTGGAGCCGATACAGGGCGTTGGCTGTTGAATCGGCGCCTATCGACACGGTGTAATCTTTAACATATTTTGAATAGGTGTTTTGTATAATACCATTGCTGTTGGTCGTCTTAAGTTGTGCGAGTTTATGCTGTGCAGAATTGTAGTAATAGTTTATAGTTGATTGCTGCGCGTTTGCCTGGCTTTGCGAATCATATATCTTCCGCGTAACCATCGTGTCCAGTTCGCTGGTATTGGCATAAATGGTATATTTTGCGTAGGCTGTTGTGGTTCCGTTGTTGTCAAACTTAAACCCGGTTATCACGGTCGGCGACCCCGTACGGCTATAGGCGTAGGAAGATTCTGACACTTCGTCTCCGTTGTCTTTATAACTGGTGACCTTACTCATTAACCCCCTTTCAAACTCAAAATTCGTATTGGGGGGAAAAGGATACGTGTTTTTATCACCGGTCATGAATCCATAGCTCGCGCAGGTGCTTCGGCCGATATTGGTCACCGTAGGGCTCCAGTCCGGGGATGCGCTGGCATCCCAATTGGTTGCCGGTTCGATAAATTGATAGGCGGTGCTTCCCGCACCATTCTGGCTTTCTTTCACATACGTATACAAGATCGAGTTATCTTCGGGCGATAGATTGTCCGTTGAACGCACGGTTGAATAATTCCATTGATCGAGGGTGCTGCCGGAACCGGTATAAGGTACTGTAAAAGCAAACACTGGCATCGCTATGGGTTTTCCGCTCGAGGATCCGGTGACCGGATCAACATAGGCGTAATTTTTCACCATATTGTTCGCCGTGCTTATACCGTCATAATCTGTTAGCTGCTTAATCCGGATGCCCCCGCCCTGGATAACCGTTCCGGCGGTATTATCATAAAAATCATTAGGCTCATAGGTGAGTGTCGTGGTACCGCCACCCGCATAGGTGATTTTATTCAATGTGCCGTAAAGCACGGTGGTTGAGTTTTCGCTTCTGGATGTGCCCGATAATAAGTACGGGTAGCTGGAAGTGGTATTGGTTGGGGTTATGGTCCTGTATCGTTCATAGCTTCCGCCTGACGGGTTGACATACATTTGAGGAACAAGGCTTGTTGCGCTGCTTGCATTATAATATCCCCAATAATCTATCTTCACTGAGGTCGAATCCGGCATACCTACACTATAAGGGTTGGCGAGCGAGTCAGAACCATGGTTTTTGACCATATTGATATAATCAAACTGATAGCTATCAGGATCAACGCACCCGCCCGTTGAAGAAGTAAAGCTTTTAAGGTAAAGCTTTTTGTCTGCTAACAGATACGTCAATTTAATGGACTTTCCATATCCGTTAATCGCACAGATTATGGGTGCACCACTAATTCCGGTACCAAATACAAAGTTTAAGGCCGTGTACGTCGTCGTATTGTGGCCGTATGTAACGGTTTCTAAATGATGCGGGAGCGTTTTCGTGCGTATTTCATATTGATGAGCCTTCGTATAGGTATTTGATGCCGCGCCAACGTACATATTTACGGTATCGACCGAATAGATATACATGCCATTGCTTACGGCCGGGTCATCGGCTCCCCAGTTATAAAACAACTTGATGAAGTTGCCGCTTGCGTCTGTTATTTGTGTGAGGTTCCACGAACTGTTATAAATGATGCCATGATCAGGAGTTACGCCGCCGATAGCGCCGGTATATTGGTTATAATCCTGAGTGAGATAATTGATAGTTCCGCCACCTGTGTGCGTTGTCCGTATTGTTTTGACGCTATCGGCAAACACGTATTTAATACCCCTGTCGTTTGTTATGGTAAATGAGCTGATACTACTATCCGATGCCGTGGTATAGCTTACTTTCACGTCGAGGTATGGAATTGTGCGAATGGTGTGCGCATTGTCAAAAACCAACTGGCAATTTAGGCCAGGTGCGCTTACATTGAATACATCCGGCTCGGTATCGGTTAACCCCGAAAAGTGAGAACTGATATAGCTGAGATCCGTTGATTCACCTGTACAGGTGGAAGGATTGTTTGTGTTACTAATGCTAAAGCTATTTATATATGATCCGTTGGTGTTATAGAGCCACCCTAAACGCGCTTGACTGTGCATATTCTTTGAACAGTCATCGGGCAGCCCCCTGAGTTGCCTGGTAATGCTGCCGCCGGCATTCAGTTGCCAGTTCATACCAGCGGTACCCTCGATATCCTTAACTTTTACTCCGATGGCGCTGTATCCCACACTCACTGGCAATGAAACGCCGCCGTTATGCACATTGAACAATGGAATGTTTATTCCCGCTGTGCCTGTGGACAGGTTAACATTGACTATTTTAGATTGCTGGGCGTAAACGGGCAATATGAGTATTGCAAGCAGCAGGAGTGGGAGGGTAATTTTTTTTATCATAATTTTTATGATTTTGAAGTACTTAGTTGAGAAATTTGGGCAAAGCAATCCCATGCTTCAACCTTTGGTTAATTAGCGTTAAATTTTTTATTGCCTGAAACTAAATAGCGGCAGGTTATCCGGATTTTTTGGACAACCGATGTGCGGGCTTTTCTAAAACGGTCATTTTTGTGATTGGTTAATGGTTTCGTGAGATGCAAGTGATTGACCTAATGTAGAAATGTTTTTTTACATTAAACGAAAGTTTTCGTGTAATATTTTTGTTACGCTTTGTCGCAAGTTTAATTAACGTTGTATAAAGACAGGATTGTTGGAGAGATCGGGATACACGCCAGGCTGTCAACAATATTTTTTTCCTATTGGTTATCTATTTAACCAAACTATCCCTAAATTAGTCTCAATGAAAACCAAACTGTTATTACTGCAAGCAATGGTCTTGTGCATCGGAATTACGTTATTGTATTCGTGCGACGATATCATTGAACCGTCCATTATAAAAAGCCAGGTGATTTTGGAAGCGCCGGCTAGCCAGTACCAGAGTACCAGCTACACCGTGAATTTTTGGTGGGACCAGGTCGACCATGCGCTATCCTACCGGCTGCAGGTCGTTAATCCCTCTTTTGCGGCGCCGGGAAATTTAGTGCTGGATACGGTCATTAAGTCAAACAAATTCACCTATAACCTTAGCCCGGGCGGGTTTCAATGGCGTGTGCTCGCACAAAACGGGAGCTCGCAAACGGCTTTTACTTCGCCAAGAAATTTGACGGTTCTGGCTTCTTCTATAAAGCAGCAAACGGTCCAGCTTGTTGCCCCCGGCAACAATTATTTGACCAATCAAAGCACGATCGTTTTTCAATGGGGAAGCCTGTACGGCGCGACGAAATATCATTTCCAGATCGATACCAATAATTTTGCCAATCCGGCTGCGATCGTCGCCGACCAGCTAATCCCGGGCCAGCAAATTACTTTTACATTTCCCAAAGACCAGGTCTATCAATGGCGCGTTAGGGCGGAGAACGATACGGCACAAGCCCAATGGTCATCTATTAATTCGATCACTTACGACCACACACCGCCGGCACAAGTCACCTTAAAAGCACCCGCGAACGGTCAAACGATCAGCTCGCCGGTATCACTGCAATGGAATGCTTCCGGTTCTGCGGTAAAGTATAAGCTCTATATTTTTAAAGCCGACTCGACGACCATCTACAATCAAAGTTTCCCGGCCCAGCTGACCACGACCAGCTACAGCTTTACGATGGGAAGTTCCGGCGATAAAGTGTATTGGAAGGTGACGGCCCTGGATGCTGCGGGCAACGAAAGCACGGCAAGTACCCTAAGAAGCTTTGTTTTGCAATAAGGCGCCGATGAAACATAAAAAAATGACGTATTTATTGGGTGTAGTTGTCGTGTTGGTGTGGGGGTTGATCATTTACAGGCTCGTCAGCTCTGCAAGCAACGATGACCCTGCGCCCGTTTTCGCAGGATCAACAAAAAAGCAACCTTATAACGATTATAGCGTGCCGAAAGACACCACGCACCTGCTGTTAAATTACCGGGACCCTTTTGGCCTGGTTAAGTTTAAAGATACGGACGCAATGCCCGTAAAAAGGATTTTGCACAAAAGTCCGGCACCGGCGTTAATTAAACCGGCCATGAACTGGGGGTTTATTCAATACGCAGGTTATGTTCGCAATCCTGCCTCAAAAAAGTTGATTGCCCTGGTCACCATCAACGGTAAAAATGAGACCCTGGCTGAAGGTGAATCGAAGGAGCGGGTCAAGCTTATTAAAAACTTCCGGGATTCGATCAAGGTCAGCTTTAATGGGCTGACCAAGTGTATAGCGTTAAAGTAAATCATATGAAAAGAATACTCGTCATTTTTTTATTAGTCAGCACAGGCGCTGTATATGCCCAGAAAATGCCTGAGCTGAGTTTATATAAGATCCATATCTACGGAAACGACAAGACGGTCGTCGCCGAGATCAAAGAAATCAACAGCAAGGTCCATCTTAAACCCTGCGTTTTCTATTACTGGTACAGCGCCGACGCGATCCATACCACCCAGGGCAGCTATAGCGGCACCTTGTTGAACGGCCAGTACGACGAATACTATTTGAATAAAAACATCAAAGAACAGGGAACGTTTAATAAAGGCGTGAAAACAGGCATATGGCGGACCTGGAACGAGGATGGGACATTAAACCAGGCGGAGAAATGGAAAAACGGCGTGCTCAATAAGGGCCCGGTTTCGTTTTGGCGCAGGATCAATATATTCAAGTGGTTTAAAAAAATATGCTGAAAGCCTCGGCGCTGTATATCGTTATCATCATCAGCCTGGTCATCGGGGTGATCTGCGCGGCGCTGATCGCTACAGCTTACTTTTATAAAGCCCAATATCAAAAGAAATTCCGCTATGATCAGTTACAAAACAACCTGAGCTCCGGGATCAATATTTTAATGGCCAGTGAAGATACCACGCTTGCGGACGGGGAGACGCTGAGTTTGTTTGGTACTGGCGCCGATTCCGTAATGATCAGGCGCATACCTTGGGGGATATATGATGTCGGCATAGCCATGGCATTTATACAAAAAGATACCCTGTTCAAAACTTTTAGCATTGCCAATACCATCGATTCGTCCAAGTGGGCGGCACTCTATGTGATCGATGAGGATCGCCCCTTATCGTTGAGCGGTAAAACGTCGGTCAATGGGGATGCTTTCATTCCAAAAGCAGGCGTAACCACCGCATATGTCGACAACAAAGCATACCAGGGCGATCAGCGGCTTGTCACCGGCCATAAATACAATAGCGCGAAAAAATTACCGCAGCTCGATCAAAAAAGATTAGACCAGCTTAATAGGCGATCTCCTTTAAACGACTCCACTTTGTTAAAACGGGATTCGGTCCGCCAATCTTTTTTACGCCCTACACGGTATGTTAATTTTAAAAAGCGGGTACAAACCATAGGTGATATTAAACTCAGCGGAAATATTGTCTTACTTTCGGATACGACGATAACTATCGACAGCACGGCCCACCTGTCGGATATTTTAATATTCGCAAAGACGATCGTCGTCAAAGAGGGTTTCCGCGGCAATGCCCAGCTATTTGCTACCGATTCGGTCAGTATTCAAAATAATTGCAGGTTTGATTACCCCTCATGTGCCGGTATACTCCGGTGTAAGCCTGCATCAAATAAATCCCAGGGCCGGATCACACTCGGGCAAAACACGGATTTTGACGGTATCCTGTTTACGTATGAAAAAACAGACAACCCGTTAAAACCAACCATTGCGCTCGGTAAGCACGCCAAGGTCACCGGGCAGGTTTATTCACAGGGGATCGTGGAGCTAAAAGACTCGACCGAGGTGGATGGCAGTGTGTTTACCAGCCGTTTTCTCTACAGAAATTCCTTCACCCTGTATGAAAACTACCTCATCAATACGACCCTGAATTCGAATGCGCTTTCCCAATACTATCTGACCAGTGAGCTATTGCCCGTCTCAAAAAAGAAGAAAAAAATATTGCAATGGCTGGAAGCAAATTAAAAAACGCCGTTAAAGGCTCTACCATACTGGAAGTGGTGGTATCTATGGTCATCATTGTGATCGTTTTTGGCATCGCGATGATGATCTTTACCAATGTCATGCGCTTGTCTTTATCCGCTAAAAAGATCAGGGCCCAGGCGCTGTTACAGGAAGCAATGTTTACCGCGGAACATAACACGGCCAATACGACCGAAACCCTTACGGCCGGTGATTTCAGGATAGAGCAGGAAGTTAAGCCCTATCCTGAAAACAACGCTTTAACCCTTATACACCTGACGGCGTACGACCAGAACCAGCTAAAAATAGCCGAATGCCAAAAACTCATCCTGAATCAGCCATGAACAAGAAAATTAAAGGGTTTACCATCATGGAAGTGGTCGTCACGATGCTGATTGCAGGCCTGCTGATCGGCATAACGTATACTTCTTATTCCATTGTATACAAGTCTTACTTATCATTTAAAACCAAGAACGATGCGACCGCGGTCTTAGTGAACCTGGACCATGTATTAAAAAGGGACTTTGACAAGGCAAGCATCGTTTTAAAAAACGAGGATGGCGTCATTTTAAAAACAGATACCTCGCAAATCAAATACCAGATTGGGCCGGATTTTATCATTCGTATATCTGCCAAAAACGATACCTTTAAGGTTCAAACCGGGGATGTGCGTACTAAATTTGAAAATGTGCCTGTCATTGAGCAAACTCGCATCGACGAGCTTACCTTTTCCCTGGTATTCAAGGACGGAAATATACCCTGTCGTTATAATAAGCTATACAGTTCAGTAAACCTGATAGAAAGGAACCCCGATGCCGGCCATTGATCTCAGCAGATACGAAAAGAAAAAGCAACCTAAAACGATAAGAAAGGAGGGGAGCGGCCTCGTTGCCTTCCTTAACCGGGATATCAGTTTTGGAAATAAAGAGCTCAGCGATAAAAAAAAGGAATCGCTTTACCTGGAGCTGAGCTCGCTCTTGCACGCCGGTATCGATCTGAAGACCAGCTTTGAACTGATCACCGAAGACCAGCAAACCGAAAAAGACAAAACGCTTTTTAAAGGCATCCAGGATGCTGTTTTGGGCGGAGCCACATTTTCCAAGGCCTTGCAGCAAACGCGCAAATTCTCGTTATACGAGGTTTATAGTCTCCAGATCGGCGAAGAAACCGGTAAGCAGATCGAGGTGTTGCAGGACCTGGCGCGGTTTTACCAGAACAAGATCAAACAGCGCCGCAAGATCACCTCTGCGCTGACTTACCCCTGCGTGGTGATGTGCACTTCGCTCGGCGCCGTGTTTTTCATGCTCAAATTCGTCGTACCCATGTTTGGCGACGTATTCAAGCGGTTCGGCGGGCACTTACCCTGGATCACCGAAAAGATCATCGGCATATCACAGTCTATGCAAAACAACTTCTTTTGGTTTGTCACCCTGCTTGCAGCAATAATAATATTTATTTATTCGGTGCGCAAAACAGAAAAATTCAGGGAACTCGCCTCCCGGGTTTTACTCCATGTGCCCGTGGTCGGTAACCTCGTAAAAAAAATATATCTCGCCAGGTTCTGCAATTCCATGCGGCTATTGATCAGCGCCAAGTTGCCATTACTCCGCGCAATCGCGTTAAGCCGGCAAATGGTCGGTTATTACCCGGTTGAATCATCATTAAAAAAAGTGGAAGACGACATCTTAAATGGCAAGACCCTGCATCAAAGCCTCCAGCAATTCAACATCTATCCCCGCAAAATGATCCAGTTGATCCGGGTAGGCGAAGAAACCAACCAGCTCGATTATTTCTTTGGTAAAACATCGGAACAATATATTGAAGAGGTAGAACATAAAACATCGACGTTAAGCAGTATGATGGAGCCTTTGATCATTGTCTTTTTGGGATTGATCGTCGGCGTGATTTTAATATCGATGTACCTGCCCTTGTTCCAGATGAGCAATAGTTTTCAGTAGCTGTACTGCGCATCAAGCCGCCGACAACGAACCATTATATTGATAGGCACAAGAAGCAGTTTCACACGAGTATGATAGAGCCTCTGATCATCTTTTTTTGGGATTGTAGTAGGTGTGATTTTGATTCGATGTATTTGCCTTTGGCTACCGTTGTATCAAGAATAAAAGGCAAGAGCCGGCTTTGTGCGTTATCAAAATCATATTTACTATTGCTATCTTTAAAACGCCATAATTGATTACCAACTTCAGGCGAATATTAACAGTCATATTCAGATGGCTTTGTTAGGATTTTTTGAACGACTGGTTGTATATACCAAAGCCCTATTGGATAAATCCAAATAGCAAAAAACACTTTATAGCTCTTACTAAAGTCAGCAATTTCTCCCTCAATTACTGATGTTAACATTTTTGCGGCAAAATAAATTATATAGATTAAGCTGTATATTAAATAAGTATGCGCAAGTAAAAGTAACCAAAGCCAATCCCCATAACTGCGGTAATTATTTTGATCTATGGAATACCCTCCTAATATCATTATGATTGCTATGACCCAAAGGGATACCAATAAGCAGCTTACCTTAAAATAGCTGGCTCTAGGTCTGTAATTTTGGGGGATTAACTCGTTCAGTAATGTTCCGATAGAATAAATCCAACCAATATAAATACAAAAGCACAAACATTCTACAGTTTTACCAAAAATCGAACTAGACGCAAATAACGCAGAGACAATAAAAATTAGAAACAATTGAAAAGCCTTAAGGCGAAGAAAAATATTCATGTATTTATAGGGAGTTAATAGTAATGATGGAGATAAATAAGAGTTAACACTATCAAAAAAAGCAAACTCCTATAAAAATGTTCCCTATAAAATTTTGTTTTAATCTTAAATAAACAATTTAGGAAATTGCCTATCAGAAAAGTATAACCTACTCCTACAACCAGCAAAAATCCATATAAGTTAAATAAAAAAAAGATAAAAACTAAAATTGTGAATGCATAGACTAAACCAATCAAAATTTTATAAACGATAAATATTATGGGATCATCAAAGAGCCAAAAAGAAAAAAACAGATATAATATAGTCAACAATAGCCCATCAAAAAAAATTATCCATGATAGGTAAGGGATATTTAATAACCTTAAAATTACAGCACCAATGAATATTGACAATGGTATTAATTCAATTAAAAGCTTTTTTTTCATTTTAATCCTTTTTAAAAGTTATTTCAACTCCAACTAAGAATTTAAAGCCAATCGTAACTTCGCTAGAGCTTGTGGTCGTATGTTTATCATTAAATTCGTTTTTATATTCCTTGTTTGTAGTTGTGGAACCGGTTCCCGATGGGGTAGATACTCCATACTTAGTATATCCGGTTGTGCTTTCGACGTCTAAATCGGCTCCTTTTACTGTCCAGTTACTTACTGCGCCTAACTCACCTTTTATTGGGCCTAAATTACCACCAATTTTATTTTCCATTTGCATAGTTCCGGTATTGGTCCATTTCTTGTCTTTATGTTGGTATTCAGCAGGACCTACCTTTGCGGAACCATCATATTTTCCTTTTTTAAGCGACTCCTTTGCAGTAACCAAAGTTGTAGACAATCCAGAAGCGTCAAACGAATATAAGGGAGTCTTTATACCCACTTGTGCTCCAAAGGTAACTTTTCCTTCAACCGAAAAGGTGTGTGCTTTAACGTATTTCTTAGTTGCAGTGACAGCTTTATGATAGGTGTTTTTTACTTGTTTACCCAGATTATCTAACCAATCCGGCCACATGCCATCAGGATCAGTAAATCGCATGGGATCGTCAAACGCATAATTATATGGAGACAATCGCCTATCCAATTCCGCTTTAGGGTCAACTACATCCCACCTTCCAATCACCGGATCATAGAACCTTGCGCCGTAATCGTATTGGCTGCCACAAAGTTTTCAAGTTTTTGGCTGTTTTCCGTTTTGCACCTTTTCGATGCCATAAAGAACGTTCGTGACAGTAAAGATAAGCGTAAGTTTTTCATTTGCAAGGCGGCTTTTGTTGGTGGTTACC